>CAZXSK010000001.1:0-14509 GCA_964642855.1 uncultured Planctomycetaceae bacterium
CGAACCCCCAACCCTCGGTTCCGAAGACCGATGCTCTATCCAATTGAGCTACGCGCGCTCGGGGTGCCGCGAATACCTCTTCTCGCGACGGGTTCCTTGTACCGCATGCCACCCGTTCGATCAAGCCCCCAGAGCGCCTGCGTGTGCATTTCGGCAGCCTTCCGGTCAGTCCACATCGACAGCCCGGGTGTAGGCCTCGACGTACGCCCGCCCGAGCTGTCGCCAGTCGAAGCGATCGGAGCAGCTTTCCACGTGGTTGCGCTGGCGGATGCGGTCTCGCCGGGAGAGCTTGCAGAACGCCAGCAGCCACTCCGCGAGGCGCTGGGCGGATCGCTCGAACGGCTCGCTGCGACGCGGCGTGACGAAAACGCCCATCTCCTCATGTTCGGGGATCGATGCTTGCACGTGCGTGCCGAAGCCCGACAGGTCGCTCGTGACGGCCGGCAGACCCAGCGCGATGCTCTCCAGCGGCGTATACCCCCACGGCTCGTAGAAGCTGGGGAAAATGCCCATGTGACAGCCCCGCACGAACTGGTCGTAGTCCATGCCGAACAGCGGACTGGCCGGCGTGATGAAGTCGGGGTGGTAGACGACCTTCACCGGGTCGGAGGGCAGGTTGATCAGCCGAAGATAGCGCAGCTGCCGGAGTACCTCGTCGTCTTCCTGCAGGTCGTGGGTGACCACGGGGGGCAGGTTTGGCGTGTTCCACGCGTGCAGCAGCCGCTGGAGACGGAGTTTCCAGTAGTCGTCCACGAGAGTGTTGTAGTCGGGTACTGCTCCGCGGGCGGTCGCCTTGAACAGGCGGTGGCCGAACTGGTCGCGCATCGAGTCGATGTTCCGTCGGAGCTCTTCGAGCATCGCCACGCGCTGCAACACGTGAGGATTGATATTCCGCGCCGGGCGGCGCGTGACCAGGAAGAACACCACCGTCCGGTCGACCACCTCCCGCTTGAGCATGAGGTTGAGCCTCGCCAGCGCTTCCAGCGTAATGTCGAAGCCCTTGTTGCGGTATTCGTACCGCCCCGACGAGAAGAAATACAGCGTCTTGTCGAGGTCGAACGTATAGCTCGGGAAGAACTGCGCCATCACGAATTTCTGGATGAGCTCCTTGTATTCCCGGTGGAGATTCTGGAACTCATGCATCGCCACGAACCGCTCGATGTTCAGGCCGTTGGGTGTCACCAGGTCGGGCTTGCGTCCCAGCAGGTGTTCGCACTCGTACGAGGTCACCTCGCTGACGGTCGTCAGCAGATGGGCCGAATGGGCCGCCGCACGCTCGATGCGCACCTGCGGCTCGATATGGAACCGACTCGCGTCGGCCTGCCAGTCCACGAACGGCACGTGGTCGTAGAACCAGGGATCGTTGGCAGCCAGGAACCGCCCGAGCATGGTCGCATGCGTCGTGAACACCATGCGCACGGGTAGTCCACTCCGCCGGATTTCCGGGATCGCCGATCCGCCCATCCACTCATGGGCATGAAGCAAAACGGGTGCGTGCAGGTCGTCCTGGCTTGTCAGCTCCCGGAGGAACTGCTCCACCAGGTAACCGAATGCGACCACGCCGTCGATCAGCGGATCGTCCGGCGGTGTTGCGATGCCGTGATGATCCCACAACAGGTACTTGATCTCGGGCAGCCGGTCCCAGACGCTGCGCGGGTTCAGCAGCACCGTGCTGGGCTGGCCTGTCACCAGCCATCGGCCGTAGTGGGCGTCGATGCCCCGGCTGCGAAGCGCCTTGACGGCCCGGCCGACGCGGCCTGACAGGCGCGTCTGCTCGAATTCCAGCGGGCTGGTTTCGGCATCGAACGGGCCGAGCAGGTGATACCGGCTGCCCCACTGGGACACCATGAACGGAGCCTTGGATCGCAGAACCGTGTAGATCCCGCCCTCCTGCCGGCAGACCTCCCAGGCGGTCTCGAAAATCAACGGGCGGGCGCGTGTCGACCCCCCGGCCGGATCACGAGTCGGCTGTGGCTCGCGCGGGCTGTCGTCCTGGACCTCCACCGGCTTGTGCTCGACGGGACGGGTTGCTTTCTTCTTGCTCATGACCGAGTTGTCCGAAGGCTGAGGAACCCATGATAGCTTCCGAGGCGAATGCGCACAACGCGGCGGAGAATGGATTCACGGCGGATCCTGGAGGCCGAACGCATGCGAAAGCTCAGGTGTAGATCTTGATGTCGCCCTCGCGGATGACAGCGGGGGTTTTCCCGCCGGCGTCGGGCCTGGGGGCCTGGCGTCCGAAGCCGGCCGTTTCGCGAACGATCGCGGCTGGCCAGGCCGCGGTGCGCTGGCGCAGGTCGCCAAGGCTGCGGGCGAGTCGCCCGATGACCAGCAACTGCAGGGAGACGGCGACGAACAACGACCAGACGCCGATCGACCAGCCCAGGGACAGGGAGCCCACCGGCCAGAGCAACAGTGACAGCACGCCGTGCAGAAGCGTTCCGGCCATCAAGACCAGCCCCGCGAGTGTCGCGATGCGCCACGGCTCGGAGAGCAACAAGTAGGAGAGCGTCGCCTGCGGGCCGACGGGCTTGCCCGACCGGTAGCAGCGTTCGGTTCGGTCGGTATTGACCGATCGCGTCGGCACGTCGATCACGCGGAACCCCATCCGGCGGATCGCCGTGCGGTCCACCGAACGGATCGAGGCGGTACGCAGGACCTCGCTTGCGGCGCGGTCCAGGACCATCAGCCCCAGTCCGCGGTCGCCTTGCCGGGGGGACAGCACGCCACGGACCAGTCCGGCCGCCAGCCTGGCGAGCCTCTGCAGCGGCGGTGCGGGTGCAGCCTGGGGTCTGGCGAGCATCGCGACCTCGAACCCTTCGCGCCAGCGTGCGACCAGCGCGGGCAGGTGACAGAGAGGCTCACGTCCGGACGTGTCGCAGCAGGCGACGGCCCGGCCTCGCGCAGCGGAGAGGCCGGCAAGTGTCGCCGCCGTCGGACCCAGCGGATAGCCCAGGTGGATCATGCGGGCATAATCGGTCTGATCGCAGATTTCGCGACAGGCATCCAGGGCGGGAGAGCTTCCGTCGACCACGAAAACCACCTCGCCGCTGACGCCGAGATCTCCGACCACGACCTGCAGCCTGCGAAACCAGGCGCGCAACTGCTGACCGTCGCCGCGGACGGCGGCGATGAAACTCAACGTCGGAATGTCGGTGGATGAGCCGGGCATTGCGCAGGTCTTCCTGCTGTTGTCATCGGCAAAGGCGAGCGATTTCGGCAGGGATTTCATACATCTCGGCGAGGCCACGCCGTTCGTACAACGCTCGACGATGTGGGGCCGGACGATGTCACGCCCCTGCACCCCGGGTGTCGACCGTCGTCAGTTCTGTCTTCCCTCGATGGCGCACAGCAGGACCGCAGCGGCCAGGCCCAGCCGACGGTCCAGCAGATTCTGCGTGTCCATCGTGAAGTCCAGCGTGACCTTCAGCACGAACGGATTGAAGTTCTGCTTGAATGTCCAGACAGTCTGGCCGTCTACCTCGGCGTGGAACTTCTGGGGGATCAGGTTGCTCAGCAGGCGCCGCAGCAGCGCCATGCCCAGCGAATCTTCCACGATCTGACCGATCTGGTTGTCCGAGGCGTCCAGCAGCTGCCATGAATCCCGCACGAGGGAACTGAACCCCTTCCGACGAAGCGCGCCGACCTTCTCGCCTGTCGACGCGTCGACCACGTCGTAGGCAGCCGAGAAATCCACGACGTTGCGTGCCTTGATCGACAGGACCTCCTGGGTCATGTCCTCGCCGGTGAATACGCGGATGTCTTCCTTGAGCTTGAAGGCTTTCTGCCGCGAGTACAGCACCACGTTGCCGTTCGGATCGTAGACATGGAACGCGCCTCCGAGGAACTTGAAGATCTTCCTGCGAACGAGGTACGTATTGTGGGCGAACAGGTCGTGGGGCATTCCATTGCTCCTTTCGAAGGTCGTTCCCGCAGCGACGCCACTGCTCAGGCGCGGATTCTACTTGTCCAACGCAGCCGGAGAAAGAACGAATCGTACGAATTCATCCTTTCATCTCATCGACTTCCGCCGACCGACCACGTCGCAGCCGTCAGCGCCACCGCTGCCGTCTCGATCCGCAGAATGCCCGGTCCCAGGCGCACCGGGTGAAACCCCGCCGCTGCGATCTTCCGGCGTTCTTCTTCGGTGAACCCACCTTCGGGCCCGACGAGGACGGTCACTTCCTCCACTACGGGCGAGATCACATCGGAGATCTCGACCGCATCTTCCGTCAGGTCGCCGACAAGCAGGGCTCCTTCGGGAAGCCCGTCGGCAAGGAACGCATCGAGTTCGCGCGGATCGGCCAGTTCGGGCAGGAAGTTGCTCCCCGACTGTTTGCACGCGGAAATCAGATGGGTCATCCACCGCGATCGCTTCCCTTCACTGAACGCCCCCTCGCCGGCTACCGACCGCTCGAACCGCACCGGGCGGATCGAAGCCACCGCCAACTCCGCGAGTTTCTCGAGCATCCAGTCCTGGCGTTTGCCCTTGGCGATCGCCGGCGCTACGTGGATCCTCGGTCGCGGGCGTGGCCACTGGCGTACATGACCGATCGCCACCCGGACTGCGCGTTTGCGGACCTCTGCGAGGGTCGCTTCAGCCGAGCGTCCCCGCCCGTCGGTCAGTTCGACCGCGTCGCCGGCTCGCAGACGCAGCACGCCGGCAGCGTGCCGGGCTTCGAGGGGGGGCAGTTCCATCTCGACACGCCCTGCCCCCGGTTCGGGCAGATTCGGGACGAAGAATCTGGGTTGTCTTGCGGCGTCGGTCACAAGGGATCTCCGTCTTGCGGGGCTGACCGGATGCTACTGTGCAAAGCAGGTACCCGCAAGATGTGCCTTAATCCGCACCTTTCCGGTTGACGATCCCGTCGCGACGGGCACAATGTGCTGTTCGCAGGATGGGCCAGTCTGAAAGGAAGACCATGAATTTCATCGACGATGTCCGCGCTGCCTGGGACCAGCCGCCGGCGGAGTACCGCAGCGCCCCCTTCTGGTCGTGGAACAGCAAACTAGACCCCGACCGCCTCCAGCGACAGATCGAGAGCATGCACCGGGCGGGTATGGGCGGTTTCTTCATGCACAGCCGATACGGGCTGAAGACTCCCTACCTCTCGGAGGAATGGTTCGAGTGCATCTCCGCCTGCGTTGACAAGGCCCGCGAACTGGGCATGAAGGCGTATCTCTACGACGAGGACCGCTGGCCGAGCGGGGCGGCAGGCGGCGCCGTTACGCGCGAGAACACCGAGTTCCGCTCACACTTCCTGGCCATGCTGCCGCCCGACCACAGCCGGGAGGTGGGCGAGCACGTCGGACTGTTCGCGATGGAACTAGACGGCGACGGCAGGCTGGTTTCCTACGAGAGCATCGACGAAGTTCCCGACGACGCCGGCGGGAGAACGATCCGCAGTTTCGACGTTTTCACCGTGCCCGACAACCCGTGGCACAACGACGGCGGCTACCTGGATACGCTCAACCCCGACGCCGTCGCCGAGTTCATCCACGTGACCCACCAGGCCTATGCCGACCGCTACGGCAAGGACTTCGGCGACCTGATCCCCGCGATCTTCACCGACGAACCCCACATGCACCTGCCCGCCTGGGTCTGGACGCCCGACGACCCGGTCATCCGCTGGACGGGGCAGCTGCCGCGCGAATTCATCAGCCGTCGCGGCTACGACGTGCGGGATCACCTGCCCGAACTGCTGATTCCCCACGCCGACGGGGCGTTCTCCGGCGTCCGGGCTGACTTCCATCGCACCACCACCGAGATGTTCGTCGAAGCGTTCAGCCGGCAGATCGGCCAGTGGTGTGACAAGCATGATCTTGCGCTCACCGGCCACATGCTCGCCGAGGGAACGCTGGCCTCCCAGGGCGCCCACGTCGGGGCGTGCATGCCTCACTATCGTCACATGCAGTGGCCGGGCATCGATATCCTCACCGACCAGGACGAGGAGCTCATCACCGCCAAGCAATGCTCCTCGGTGGCAGACCAACTCGGGAAGCAGCGCGTCCTCAGCGAGCTCTATGGCTGCACGGGCTGGGACTGGCCCCTGGAAGGTCACAAGTTCGTGGGCGACTGGCATCTGGCGGCCGGCGTGAACTTCCGCTGCCCCCACCTGAGCCATTACTCCCTCGCCGGCGGCGCCAAGCGCGACTACCCCGCCAGCATCCGCGACCACAGCCCGTGGTGGAAGCACTATCGGCCGGTGGAAGACTACTTCGGCCGGATGAACCTCATGCTCACCCAGGGCACGCCGATCCGCGACGTGTTGGTGATCCATCCGGTGGAAAGCGCGTGGGGTCTCTGGACGCCCACGGGCGATAGCGAGCCGATCAAGGACCTCGACGAGCCACTGGCCGAAATCGCACGCACGCTGACCGAGCTGCATGTGGACTGGGACTTCGGCGACGAATCGCTGCTGGATGAAAACGCCCAGGTCGGTCGCGACGGGCTCACCGTCGGGCAGATGACCTATCGTGTCGTGGTCGTCCCCCCCTGCCTGACGCTGCGGTCCTCGACGCAGGCGATGCTCGAAGAGTTCGCCCAGGCCGGCCACGCCGTCGTGATCTGCGGCGAAGGCCCCAAGCACGTCGACGGCCGGCTGGCGGAGGACAGCGCCGACCCGCTGGCCGGGATCGCCGACGCGCGGCGCGTGGAGCCCACCGGCGCCGACCTCGCCCGGGCGGCGACCGACGCGGTCGGCCGGCGGGTTTCGATAGCCGACGAGGGCGGCGACGAAGCGACCTTCTGCTGGACGATGCTCCGGGAGATCAAGGGCGGGCGGTTGTTGCTGATCGATTCTCACGACCGCCAGGAAGCCCACGACGTGAAGGTCACCGTCCAGGGAAGAACGCCCGTGATGTTCTGGGACGCGCTCACCGGCCGTCGTGAGAAGGTCGACGCTACCCAGGAGGGCGACTACGTAACGTTTGACCTGCACCTTCCGGTAACGGGTTCAGCTCTGCTGACCTTGGGCGTGGGCGATTCCGAGGCGACCGCCCACCCCGGGCCTGCCGAACAGGTCGCCAGCCAGGCGATCGAGGGCCCCTGGCCGATCCGGCTGCTGGAGCCCAATACCTTCCCGATGGACTACTGTCGCCTGACGATCGGGCAAGGGCAGGAGTCCGACCCCATGCCCGTCCTGAAGGCCGATGCGGCAATTCGCGAACATTTCGGCCTCGATCCGCGGGGCGGACGCAAGCACCAGCCCTGGTATCTCTACGGGACCGGGGTCATCGATCGGGAGGTGCGGGGCCCCTGCCGGCTTCGCTGGACGTTCCACGTCACCGACCTGCCGATTGCATGCAAACTCGCCCTGGAGAATCCGGAGGACTATGTCATCACGGTCAACGGTAGCGAGGTGATGCTCGTCGACGGGTTCTGGGTCGACGAGGATATCCGCACGCTGGACATCACCGCCCTGCTGGTCGAGGGGGACAACGAGATCGCCCTGGAGTTGCAGTATCGCCCGGATATGGAAATCGAGGACATCTACCTGGTGGGCGACTTCGGAGTCGCCGTCCGGGACGGCCTGGAGCGCAAGCCCGGGAACCTGACGATCACCGCCCGCCCGGACGAACTCCGCGCGGGCTCCTGGGTCGGCCAGGGGCTGGACCATTACGGGGGCGGGGTCCGCTACGAACTGAACGTCGACCGCCCGGCCGGTGACGGGCGCGTGATGCTGGATCTCTCCGGGGTGGCCTGCACGGCTGCGGTCGTGCACGTCGGAGAGCAGAGCATCGTGCTGCCCTGGCCTCCGTACGAGGCGGAGGTCACGCACCTCCTGGCCGGTGGCAGGACGAAGGTGTTCGTGGACGTCTTCGGCGGCCGGAAGAATATCCTTGGCCCGCTGCACGTGCCCTGGGGCCCCTGGACAGGTCCGGGCGAGTTCGAGCCCTCCAATCGGGCATGGACGGACGAGTACCTCCTGGTCGATCACGGCCTGCTGGAAGCGCCGAAGCTGCGCGTGCTGAAGCAGGCGAAGCCGGGCTGACCGTCGGCGTGAGGGCGGCGGGACGTTTTCCCTGGAACCGTCCCGCCGTCTCGCGCCATCGAGCGAGCGAGATGCGCGTCCCCGCGCAGCCCGCTACGAGGTCCCCCTCGTTCTTCGTCTCCTGATGTATCCTCCGAGTCCCGTCACGGCCAGCGTCAGGCACCCGATCGTAGCCGGTTCGGGAATGACAGGCCCGTCGTCATCGATGAACTGCGCCAGTCTTCCTCCGCCCAGTTCATACAGGGTCCGGATTGTCCTCGCACCGAAGCGCCGCGCAGCGGCTGCCCGGGCGAACGTCCACGAAACGCCGACAACCTGCACAGAGAACCCCGCCCCGGATCCGACAAGGCGGGTACGTCCACGACGGAATCGGAAATGCAGCCGATACCCCGAGGCATCGGCCCATAGAGGAAAAGCGAGCGAACGCTTCCACCTGTTGATTATTCGCAGGCTGGGGTAGGAAAGGCAAACGGGTATCCGATATTTTCCCCGCCAGACCCGGGGCATCGTCCCACCGGGGGTAGAGGCATGCCCCACTGCACGCGTTCTACAACGAAATGCCGAGCCGACAGGCCTTGCCCGCCGGAATCGACAACTCCCGGTACGCCTGCCCGAGATCCGACGCCTCGATCGACGCGTCCTCGAGGCCGCACTCGATGCTCACAATTCGCCCGGGCACGCTGAGGGTCACATCCTGGTCCTCGTCGGATGTCAGCGTCACGTCAATGCGTCCCGCGTCGAGATCCCACGACAGGTCGCAGGTAATGCAGCCCCGACAGCGCACGCCGCGAATGCTCCCCTGCGACCATTTGCGCGGCACGCCGGGCAGCACCGATACCAGACCCGGCTCGGAAAACACGAGCATCTCCAGCACCGCGGCGGCAAAGCCCAGGTTCGCATCAATCTGGAACGCAGTCGCCCCACCCCAACTCAGCGTGAGCCCCTGGCCTCGCCAGTCGTTGTGGTAGGTCAGCAGGTTTGCGCCCACGCACGAACGGGTCATCAGCTCCAGGCATTGCAGGGCCCGCGGACCCTCGCCCAGGCGGGCGTAAATGTTCGCCATGTGCGCCAGCGACCAGCCCGTCTGCGACGCCAGGCCGACCACCAGCCGCTTCTCCACGGCCAGGCGCATCGCCTCGAACAGTTCCTCGTCGCTCTCGGCGGTGATCTCGCGCCCGGGAAACAGCGGGTACAGGTGCGACTGGTGCCGGTGGTGGTAGTTGTCCTCCAGGTCCGGGTGCATCCATTCGGCGATCGCGTCGTCGTCGTTGATACGGTACTCGGGGATCCGCTCGAGCAGGTCCTCCCAACGCGCGACCTCCTCGCCCTCGATGCCCAACTGCTCGCAGGCATCCAGCAGATTGCCCAGCAGTTCCCGCGCGACGGCGTAGTCCATCGTGGCATCCACGACCACCAGGCTGCTGGCCTCGAGCCCGCCCGGGTGGTTCTCCGGCGACACCGACGGCTCGAAGTGAACCATCCCCTCGTCGTCTTCCGTGCAGAAGTCCTCGTAGAACAGCGCCACCTCCCGCATGAACGGCACGGCCCGGTCGCGAAGGAACGCCTCGTCGCCCGTGAACAGCCAATAGTCATAGAACAGCTGGGCAAGCCAGCCCGCCCCGGCCGTCCAGTTGGCAAACCGAATCGCAAGCTGCAGGCCGTGGGTCGTCTGGGCGTGGGCGGCTACGATCCCGTCGCAGCCGAACAGCTTCCGCGCGTTCTCCCGGTAATCGTCGAGCGATCGCTCGTAGAAATCGAAGTACGCCTCGGTGCATTCGGGCAGGTTGCCTGGCAGCGCCTGCCAGTAGTTCATCTGGATGTTCTCGTTGTTGTGGAAGTCAGACGCCCACATCGGCGCGTAGCTTCCGTTCCAGACGCCCTGCAGGTTCGCAGGCCAGCTCCCGCCCCAGGACGAGCAGATCAGCAGATGCCTCCCGAAGTCAAACATCCGCTCCAGCAGCGCCGCCGATACCTGCCCGTTGTAGCCGTCCAGCAGCAGGCGTTCGTTCGGCAGGGCGCGGTCGTCGCCGCCGCCGAGGTCCAGGCGACATCGCAGGAACAGCTCCCGATGTCCCTCCGCGTGTCGTGCGAAAATCGTATCGTAATCATCCTGCACCTCCGAGAGTTCACGCTGCAGCCTGCGGCACGCATCCCTCGCGTTCTCCCAGGCGAAGAGCTTCACCAGCACCAGCACCTCGGTAGCGCCCTCCACGCAGACGCGCTCGGCCTGGCTGTCCACCACGCCGTCGACGGCCGTCACTCGCGCCACGCCGCCGAAAGTCTCTCCGCTGGGATACCTGCCCACCACGTCCAGCCACCCGTCGTCGGTCGCGCTGGACTGATACGTCAGCTGCGCCCCGGCTCCGGGAATCTGTCTGCGCTCCGAAGCCTGCCCCGGGTACCGGACCGTCTCCCCGTGGGGCGTCAGACGGACCTTGAGGTCCAGGTGCCCCTTCTGCGAAGCCTTCACGTGCAGCGCCACCAGCCCGTCCGGACGCGACACGATCAGGCGGCGCGCCACGTCCGCGTCTTCGTCCGTCCACTGCACGCTGACCTCGCCGGTGGCCATGTCCACCGACCGGCGGTAGTCCGTGAATGCGCCGCGCGTCGCGGTTTCCAACTCAATATCAAACGCCGGATGATACGGCGACGGGGACTTGTAGTCATACCCCGCTTCCTTGAGCTTCTCGGGCAGCAGGTCGCCCGCCTCGGGGTAGCGTTCCTCGGCCAGAAGGTCCCGCAACTCGTCGAGGTATCCCGACACGTCGGGCAGCACCGGTCGCTCGGCCGGGTAATACAACGCCTCGTGGTTCAGCAGGATCCGCTCCTCGCGGATGCCGCCGAAGACCATCGCGCCGACCTCGCCATTGCCGGTCGGCAGCGCGTCCTGCCAGCATGTCGCCGGCTGAATGCTCGTCATCAGGTACGATCGCTCGTCGCTCTTGCCGCTCACAGGCTTTGCTCCCATTGCTCGATGACGCCGGGCAGTTCCCGCAGCGTCGATATCACCGTCAGTCCGTCCGTATCGGCCGGCTGGCCGGTTCGGTTCAGCCACACGCCGAACATTCCGGCGTCCCGGGCGCCGCGTGCATCGACATCCAGCATGTCGCCCACGTAGAGGCAACGCTCAGCCGCCACACCCGCCCGCCTGGCCGCCTCCGCGAAGACTCGCGAGTCGGGCTTGGGCACACCCACCATCTCGGAAACCACCACCGGCTGGAATCGGTCCTCCAGGCCGTGAAGACGAAGTTTATGCACCTGCTGGTCGATCTGCCCGTTGGTTATCACCCCGATCGGACGGTCCGAGAGCAGGTCCAGCACCTCGATCACTTCCTCATACAGGGGCATGTGGGCGTAACAGTCTGCCCGATACGTCGCCAGCTCGCGGTCGGCGACGTCGTCGGCAATCTCCAGACCGGCCGCTTCGAAGATCTCGCGCATCCGCTCCCTGCCCTGATCGACGAAGCTGATCTCCCCGCCCATGAACCGCTCGAAATGCCGCCTCGCCGCCTCGGCCCAGCTTTCGTACCACGTGTCGGCATCGACATCGCCAAGATGCAGGCGATTGCGTTCCAGCAACCGCAGCGCCCCGATCCGCCAGGAAGCCGGCGTGTCGGTCAGCGTGCCGTCGACGTCGAAAAACACCATGCCTCGATCCATCGTCTCACCTCAGCCGGGCATCATAACGCAAACCGCGGCGGGAGGAAGACACTCTTCCCGCTCAACCTGTTTCGGGCAGGCGCTTGAACCCGCGGGCAGTTTGTCTACAGTGGTACGTGCCGGAGGGGAAAGGAGACCCTCATGATGAAACGAACGCTCGGACGTTCCGGCATCGAAGTATCCGCACTGGGCCTGGGCTGTTGGGCCATCGGAGGCCCCTACACCAACAAGCAGGGCAATCCGTGCGGCTGGAGCAAGGTCGACGACGACGAATCCGTCCGCTCCATCCATCGCGCGATGGACCTGGGCATCAACTTCTTCGACACCGCCGCCTGCTACGGCTGCGGACACAGCGAAGAGGTCCTCGGCAAGGCGCTGGCCCAGGACGGCCGGCGACAGCGTGCCGTGATCGCCACCAAGTTCTGGCACACCTTCGACGAGGAGTCCCGCGTCACCGGCGGCACGCTCTCGGGACCCGAAGAAATCGCCCAGAGCTGCGAAGGCTCCCTCCGCCGCCTGCAGACCGACGTCATCGATCTGCTGCAGTTCCACCAGGGCAACTACCCGGCCGACCAGGCCGAACCGATCCGCGAGGCCTGCGAGGACCTCGTCAGGCAGGGCAAGATCCGCTACTACGGCTGGAGCACCGACGACCCCCAGCGGGCGGCCGTCTTCGCCGAAGGCGAGTACTGCACGGCCATCCAGCAGCGGCTGAGCCTCTTCCAGGGCAACCTGGAAACCCTCGCCCTCTGTGAAGCGAAGGACCTCGCGTCCATCAACCGCGGGCCGCTGATCAAGGGTCTGCTGACGGGCAAGTTCACCCACGAGAGCACCTTCCCCGACGATGACGTCCGCCGCCCGTGGTGGGACCTCAAGGAAGGCCAGGAAGGCCGATGGCTGGACATGCTCCAGCAGGTCCGCGAGATTCTCACCGAAGACGGACGCTCCCTCGCCCAGGCCGCTCTCGGATGGATCTGGGCCAGGAGCGGTGTCACCGTTCCCATTCCCGGGTTCAAGACCGTCCAGCAGGTCGAGGAGAATGCGGCCGCCATGGATCATGGCCCGCTCTCCGAGGACCAGATGCAACGCATCGACGACATCCTCGCCCACGCCTGACCCCCACGCGAAAGGAACTGATCGTGAAAAAGCAGCGCGTTCTCGGACGCAGCGGAATCGAAGTGTCCCCCATGGGCCTGGGCTGCTGGGCCATCGGGGGCGAAGCCTACCGCGACGGCAAGCCCATCGGCTGGGGCAAGGTCGACGACAACGAGTCCATCGAGGCCATCCACCGCGCTGTGGAGCTTGGCGTGACGTTCTTCGACACGGCCGACGTGTACGGCTGCGGACACAGCGAGGACGTGCTCGGCCGGGCGTTGGAGGGGCGTCGCGACCGCGTCGTCATCGCCACCAAGTTCGGCCAGCGGTTCGAGGAAGGCGGCGAGGCGCTCGACCAGTCTGCCGAGCCAGGCTACATCCGCAAGGCGTGCGAAGACTCCCTGCGTCGCCTGCGGACCGACGTCATCGACCTCTACCAGTTCCACATCTGGAAGTATCCCATCGACAAGGCCAGGCCCGTACTCGACACCTGCGAGCAACTCGTCGACGAAGGCAAGATCCGCGCCTACGGCTGGAGTACCGACACGACCGAAGCGGCCGAGCTGTTCGCCACCGGCCCCCACTGCACCGCCATCCAGCAGGATCTGAACCTCTTCGAGGGCAACGAGGAGATCCTCCAGCTATGCCATCGGGAGAATCTCGCATCGATCGCACGAAGCCCCCTCGGGCGGGGATTGCTGACGGGCAAATTCGACAAGGACTCCGAACTGCCCGAAAGCGACGTCCGTCACAAGTGGGACTTCTCGAAGGGTCGACTGGCCGCCCGCCTCGAACGCCTGGAGGAACTCAAAGCCGTTCTCACCGAGGACGGCCGATCGCTTGCCCAGGCTGCCCTTGCGTGGATCTGGAGCCGCAGCGACGCGACGATCCCGATCCCCGGCTTCCGAAACGCCCGCCAGGTCGAGGAGAACGCCGCCGCCATGCAGCAGTCGTTGCTTACAACCGAGCAGATGCAGCGGATCGACGAGATCGTCGGCGACCTGCGCCGTCACCTCGGCTGACCGCCCCGGCGGCAAAACTTCGTTTGGGTGTCCCGGGCGGGTCTGCTATCATGTTGGCAACACGTCGCCCGCACGAGGATCTGCCGATGTCGCGTTACCAGTACGAAACCTTCGAGGAGTATCGCCGTCGCATTCTCCGCGACACCGAAAGGTTCATCGAGTGGGGGCTGCGCAACCCCGACAAGGTCATCGAGATCCCCGCGAAACGCATCGACAAGCAGGCCTTTCCCTCCGAGGTCGGCCGCTGGTTTTGGAATGTCGTGCTCGCAACCCGCGCCGACAGCACCATCGTCCGCTTCCGTGAAATGCTTCTCGCCAAGCCGCGCGACCTTTGGCGCCGCCTTCGCCGATAGCCCCCGGGTTCCATCGGGGCCTCAAGGACCAGGCGCCAACTCGCCTCCCCCCCGCCTGGCGACTGCACATCCGCAACCATCGTCCGCCCGGATCCTCTCGATCCCGTGGGGTGCCATCGTCTCTTCCGGAGCCGTTTGCGCGCGCCGCCGGCACGGGGCAGGCCCGGACCTTCGCGGAAAAATCGGTTTTCTGTAACTTCCCGGGCATCCAGCGCGTTGCCGCGGATCGGCCCGGTCTTCCGGAACGGATCGCTTCGACATTTGTGGGGCGCGAGGGGAGAAGGTAGAGGCGCCGAAGGTGCGCCTCGGGGCTCTGTCCGGGAATGGAGATTCCCGAACGGATCCCGCCTGCTCTTTGACAACCGAACAGAGAACAATCGACCCG
>CAZXSK010000001.1:14609-28261 GCA_964642855.1 uncultured Planctomycetaceae bacterium
TGCCGGCCGTGTACCGCCGCTGCCGACTCTTGCCGGCCACGGCCGACTCTTGCCCGCCGATGCCGGCCGCTGCCGAACCGGACATTGGTAACACATTTACACGGCAATGCTTATAGGTTGTGGGCCTTGACAATGGCGACGAATCGGCATTTCAGGACCGGCGGAAGCACGGCAGTGGCGCGAAAGAATCTCGGCCTGGGCGTCCGCGTTGCACGGCCCGTTTCTTGTTGAAAAGTCTCGTTTTCCGCGCAATAGCTCGCCGGACGACCCGACCGCCCCAATGAGGCCGAAGTTCGGCCGGTTGGACCGACCAGAAAGCCGCGTGACAACGTCATAACCAAGGAGATTCATCATGATCCTCAAGGCAATCAAGTACGGAGCGATCGGGACGGTGGCATTCGTTGCCATCGGCGGGCTGCTGTTCGGCGGCGACCTCGTCAGCTATGTGCAGGGCTCGTACCATCAACTGCGCAGCAGCGTGAAGGATTCCGTGCCCATCGAGTTCGAGCTTCAGCGGGCCCGCAACCAGCTCGAGCAGATCGTCCCCGAGATGCACGCCAACATCAAACTGATCGCCAAGGAAGAGGTGGAAATCGCCCAACTCGAAAAGGACATCCATCGGACCGCAGAATCGCTGGCCGACCAGAAGCAAGGCATCGCGAAGCTCTCGGGGATGCTTCGCGAAGGCCAGGTGGTCTACACCGTTTCCGGCACCCAGTACCCGCGCGAAACGGTCAAGGACGATCTGTCCCGCCGCTTCGAGCGGTACAAGGAGGCGGAGATGGTCCTGGAAGGCAAGAAGCGACTGCTGGTGACGCGACGCAAGGCACTGGCCGGCGCAATGCAGATGCTCGACCGGGCCAAGTCACAAAAGGCGCTGCTGGAAGACAAGATCGAATCGCTCGTCGCCCAGCACCGGATGGTCCAGGCCGCGGCGGTGGGTTCGAAGATCCAGGTCGATGACAGCAAGCTCGCCCGCACTGAGAAGCTCATCGCTCGGATCCAGAAGCGGCTGGACGTCGCCGAACGCGTGCTCGCCCACGAAGGCCGCTTCGTCGAAGGACCCGTCGAGGTGGACCTCGTCGAGGAAGCCGACCTGCTGACGCAGATCGATGAGCACTTCGGCGAGACGGAAGCCACCGAGGTGGCCGCCGGCGAGGGTATCGCCCTGCCCGGCAAGTAGGCCTGCGGATCGCGACGCGGGCCCGTCTGCCGGACGGGCCCCGCCCGCCTTACGCTCTGCGAAGAATCGGGTATACTGGACTTCCTTCCAGCCACCTGGAGAACGACCGGTGCGCATCCTCAAGATCAGACAAGCCGAAGTCGCCCTGGCCGACGGACGCCTGGACGAAGCCTGCGATCTGGCGGGAGACCCCGACGTGCAGACCCACCGGACCGGTCAGAAGCTGCTGACCCGGCTGGTGCGGGCACTGGTCGCCCGGGGCCGCGAGCACCTCCGCGCAGGCCGCTGGATCCAGGCAGCCGAGGACGCCGCCAAGGCCGAGGACCTCGGCGGGAACCTGCCCGACGTCGCCTCGCTCAAGCGAGACATCCAGGCCGGGCGCGACGCCCGACAGGACTCCGCCCGACGCCGGGCCGACGTCGCAGCCGTCGCCCGCGAGCAGATCGAACAGGGCAGGCTGACCCTCGGCGAGCAGATGCTCGACGACGCTTCGCCCGGCGAACGCCGCGAGACGCTCCGCCGGCAGGCAGCCGTTCGTCGCGCCGCAGCCGACGAAGCCATCCAGCGATGCAACGCCTCCCTGAAGCGAAGCGACATCGCAGCTGCGGTCGACGACCTCTCCGCTGCACGGGCGCATCGCGGATCGTCACCGGAAGTGGCCGACCTCTCCGCCCGGGTCATCGACGCGGGAGTCGAAGCAGCCGAACGCGACTTCCACCAAGGCCGTCTCGACCGAAGCGAATCGCTCCTGCGGAAGCTGGCCCCCATCGCCGAGAGCAACGCCCGGGTCGAATCACTCACCCGTGCCCTGCAGGAATGCCGCCGGGCGTGGAAGTGGATCCGCCGGGGCCGGCTTGAACGGGCCCGAGAAATCCTGCGGCTGGTGCAGTCGATGGCCCCGGACGCGTCGTGGGTGAAGGGCGCGATCGCATCGGCCAGCCAAGCCGCCGAGGCGATCGAAGCGCTGCGGGCCGGGCCGGTAGCCATGCTCCGCGACGACGACGAACACGACGCGACCGAGATGCTCGACGAGACCGTGCCCTTGCGTAACGAAGCCAACCCGCCCGGGGCCGAGCCCCGATCGCCCGCCGCCGCCTGCCGCGCCGAAGGCGGGCCGCTGCCCACGCGGCTGGTGATGCAGGTCGACGGCGCGGGCAGCTACCTGGTTCTGCGGAACCATCGGGTAACGATCGGGGCGATCAGCTCGCCCGACGCCCCGGACGTGGGCCTGCTGGCCGAGGCGTCGCTGCCGACGGTGACCATCCGACGGGAAGAAGGCGACTACCTGCTGGAATCCAAGGGCCCGGTTCGCGTCAACGGCAAGCTGACGACGAACAGACTCCTGGTCGACGGGGACCGGATCGCCCTTTCCGACCGGACCCGACTGAAGTTCCGCCTGCCGAACGCAGCCTCGACGTCAGCAGTCGTGGAGCTCTCCGGCGCGAAGCTGCCCGGCAGCGACGCCCGTCGGCTGCTGCTGATGGACCGCGAGCTGATCGTCGGCTCGTCGTCGAGTGCGCACATCCGGACGTCGCACTTGAGCCCGCAATCGGTCCTGCACGTGCGGGACGGACGCCTGCTTTGCCGCAGCGAGTCGCCGGTTACCGTGAACCACAAGCCGGCCGACCTGTCGGCAGGGATGCCCCTCGGGGTGCCCGTCCGCCTCGGGCCGACGGGTCTTGTGGTGACCCCAGCCTGAGATAGACCATGCAACGCGCATCGGATAAGCTGGACGCCAGAATGGAACACCCAAAGCACAGCGGGTTTCAGTACCAGCACGGCGACCGTCCATTGGACGGCTATACCGTGCAGCGGGCCCTGGGGCGCGGCGGGTTCGGCGAAGTCTACTACGCCCTGTCCGACAGCGGCAGGCAGGTCGCCCTCAAGGCCGTCCAGGGCTACGAGCAGATCGAACTCCGCGGCGTCCGCCAGTGCATGAACCTCAAGAACCCGCACCTGGTGACGATCTTCGACATCCGCCACAGCGACCGAGGCCGGCCTTTCGTGATCATGGAATACGTCACCGGCCCGTCGCTGCGCGAGCTGCTGGATGAATCGCCCGAGGGTCTGGGCACCCAGAAAGCCACGTACTTCCTGCAGGAAATCGCCAAGGGCCTGACCTATCTCCACGAAGCGGGCATCGTTCACCGCGATCTGAAGCCGGGCAACATCTTCTTCGAGGACGGGTACGTCAAGATCGGCGACTACGGCCTGAGCAAGGCGATGTCACCGACCCACCACAGCGGACAGACCGTTACCGTGGGTACGGTGCATTACATGGCCCCCGAGATCGGCGAAGGCCGCTACGACAACACGATCGATATCTACGCCCTCGGCGTGGTGCTCTACGAAATGCTCAAAGGCCACCCGCCCTACAGCGGCGCGAGCATCAGCGAGGTGCTGCTCAAGCATGTCTCCGGCACGCCGGACCTCTCGGGCATCCCCGAGCCGTTCGCATCGGCCATCGCCAAAGCGATGCACCGCGATCCGGACAAGCGATTCACCACGGCCGAGGAAATGGTCCAGGCCGTCCTGGGCACCGACCACGTTCGCCAGAGCGTGTCGGTCTTCTCGCCGACGTGCCTGACGGTCGTAGCCGGCAAGGCCGCCCGGGCAATCGAGGACACCCCCCCGGTCGGGCCTTCGGTCGCCGGCGCCGACGCGCCGCCCCGGCCGGGTTCCACGCCTCCGCCACTGCCCGCTGACAAGTTCCGCAAGAAGGTCCGACAGGCAGCAGAGGACATCCGCGACGGCGCGAAGGAACTGAAGCAAAACATCCATGCCAAGGTCAACGCCAAGGCAGCCGGTGGGCAGAACGCCCAGGCGACTCCCACGCCCGCTCCTGTCGTCCAACGCGCTGCGACACCCCGCCGGATCGACACCATGACCGGCCGGCAGCGCGCCTGGCTGGCGCTGATGACCACCGGACTGGTGGCCGTGGGCGTAGGCCTGCTCCGGCCGGATGGAACGGCCTCAGTGGTCGGGTTCCTGTCCCGCGCTCCGCTGACGTTTGCGTCGATCGCGCTGGCGACGCTGGCTGCCCTCCTGGCCCGCAGGCGGCTGAACATCGAGCGTGAGTCCAAGAACATGTGGCGGGTCGGCGTCGGCGGGGCGGCGGCCATTTGCGGAGCCCTTCCGGGCCTGGCGATGATGACACGCACCGGCAGCAACGCAGCCGCCGGAACCACGCTGGCCATCGCGATCGGCCTGTTCCTGATGAACTGGAAGAAGATGATCTCCCCCGAGCGGAAGGAACGCGTTTCGCTCGGCGCGGCGGTGGGCATCGCAGCGATCGGCCTGGCCATTGCAGCGATGGCCGACGGCGACTTTGCCATGGTCATCGGCGTGCTGGCGGGAACCGCCCTGGCGGCGCAGGTGTTCGCGCCGATGGGCATCGACCCGCGCAGCCGTCGCGAAGCGGCCCTGCAACTTGAGCAGGACCGCACCCAGCAGATCACCGTCTCGCCCTGCAAGCGCCTGTGGGCGCTGGCGCTGGGCGCGGGGTGGTTCATGGGCTTCGGCGGATTGCACCGGTTCTACGCAGGCAAGATCGTCACGGGCATTCTCTGGTTCTTCACGGGAGGCCTGTTCGGCATCGGGCAACTCGTGGACATGATCCTCGTGCTCACAGGGCGTTTCCGAGACAGACAGGGACGTCTTCTCGTTGTCTGGGCCGACCGCAGCGAGTTGCAGGCCACCGCAACGGCGCCACCGCCCCATCAAGGCGGGCAACCCTCCCCCATCGAGGTGCAAGGCCAGCGCGGGCCTTCGGTAGGTGCGATGTTCGTCAGCTCGGTCGGCGGGCTGCTGATGTTCGCGGGCATTCTCGTGATGCTGGCGGTGGGGGTGAACCTGCCCGCCATTCTCTCTGCAGGCCTTCCTCACCCTGCCGTGGCGGCGGAGATCGAGAACGCCCTGCAGTACGAAGGCTGGCCGGGGCTGCTCGACCGCCTGGGACAGTTCCTTGCCGTCGGCGTGCTTCTGCTGGCGTCGCTGCTGCTGATCCTGGGGCGTCGGCGGTCGGGCTTCGGGCCGATGCTTCGCGTACCGTTGGGCGCGCTGGGGCTGCTTCCGGCCACGCTGGCGCTGCGCGAGGCGACCGGCGACGTCAATTGGCCGGTGTTCGCCGAACTGATCCGCCTGGACAAGGCCGGCGTGGCCATCGACGGCATGCTGCAGCAGATCGAACTGGCACCGGCGATTCTGGCCGGCGTGCTCGTGCTGGCGTCGGTGGTGGTGCTCTGCTGGCCGGTTTCGGAGAAACGGCAACTGATCGCCGATGACCGCTCAAGTGACCCCGAACCCATTACGGAAGCGGAGGCCGCCTCATGATCTCCGGAGGCGTTATGATACTGCCATTGATCGTGATCGCCGCAGTCGTTGTGATGACCGTCCTTGGCCTTGTGTTGTTGGCCGTCTTCGGAGGGCGGGCCGGACGGATCGTCGCGGGTATCCTTGGCGGCGGGCTGGCGATTCTGGTCCTTGCAGCCGTTGGCTGGTTTTCGATTACGGTTGGCGATAACCCTGAGGTCGTTACCAGCGTCGAACTCGCCGATCCGATGCATATCGAAGTACCGGGTGACATAACGCAGCACGCAGCCCTTCCTGCCGACGTGTATCCCTCGCAGGAACAAGCCCTCAAGGGCGTCGCCCGTCGGTTCGCCGACCGGCTGTTCGAGATTGCCCCGAACTCGGACTACGACCAGGTCGTGGTTTCCGGTGAGGCACCCGAATCGCTCAAGCACCTGGCCGGGTTGGCGGTTCGCGATTCGCGCCTCGCCGATGCATATGTCCTTGATAAGCCCGACGGCCCGGACGGCGGCGAGGTGCTCAGCGTCGAACTGCTCTGCCCCGGCGACCCCAATGCCGAGGAAGGCCTGGTTGAACTGCGCAGCCGGATCTACGGCCGGTGGATCGACGCCTCGGCTCGTTACGTGCGGAAAGACTGGCTGGTGGACCTGCCCGCGTTCCGGCGCGAGCATCCGAAGGATCAATGGCACGTGATTGATCCGATCGAGATGTACGGCAGCAGGCGGCAGGCTCGAGAGGCTGCTCTCCAAGAGGCCACGAACAGGCTTATGCCCCAGGCCCTGGTGGCCGTGCAGGAGCTTGTGCACCGCAACTACCGCTCGCCTCTGAGACAGCCAGATTTGTTGGAAGTGCGGGCCGAGCTCGGGCGACGACTTCGCTCCGGGAGCATGATCTCCGACGAGTTTGCCCAACAGATCGACCGGCCGTACGCAACGATGTACCGCACCAGCCTGCTGGTCCGCGAAGATCCCCTGGCCCTCAGCGAAATCGCCTCGACGGTTACCCACCGCCGGGACTCCGTCGCCCGAGGCTGGTTGTGGACGGCCGGCAGCGTCGGCGGAGTATCGGTCATCGTGCTGCTGGTATACCTGCTGCTCAACGCAGCCACGAGAGGCTACTACACGTGGTCGTTGCGGATTGGAGCGGTGGCACTGGCTGTCGGCGGGGCGGTGCTGGTCCTGCTGGCGGTGTGACCTGCCCGGGCGGGACTGTGAGCCAGGCCGGTGGATCCTCTCTCGAATCTCCGAGCGATTGGCTGTACGATGCGCGGAGACGTGCAGTGAATCCGCACACCGAGGCAGAAGGGATCCGCAGCAGATGCCTGAACTCAGTCAAGGCGACCGCTACCTGCTGGACCAGATCCGACAGGGCGACACCGATGCGTGGTCGCAGTTCGTCGACCGCTACCGGGGCAGGCTGCTCGCCTTCGCGCGAAGCCGCCTGCGGGGAAGCCACGCCGAGGCGGAAGACCTTCTGCAGGACTGCTTCGTGAACTTCCTGCGGGGCCTGCCGAATTTCCGCGGCGAAGCCAGCCTGGAAACCTACCTGTTCACGATTCTCCGCCGGCGGATCATCGACTGGTACCGGGGACGCAACAGCAGCATCTGCCTGCTGGAAGACGTGTACCACACGCCCTCCGCCGAGGACAGCTCGGGCATGGGCAATCTCGCCGGCGCCGACCCCTCGGCGAGCTTCTACGCCCGTCGCGACGAACAGAGCGACCTGCAGCGGGAAGCTCTCGCAGCGGCGGTTACCGACCTGATCGACACCTACAAGCAGCAGTTGCAGTTCCGCGAGGTGAAGGTGATCGACCTGGTATTCTACGCGCACCTGGCCAACCGCGAGGTCGCCGAGGTCACCGGTGTCGAGGCGGGAACCGTCGCCACCATCAAGCACCGCTGCCTCCAGCGGCTGAAAGAGAAGGTCGACCACGAGCTTCGCAGCCGGGGGTTGCGGGAACTCTCCGGCCAGCTCGCCACCGAAGGCGAAGCCCTGCTGACCCAGGTGTGGGAGGATCTTCGCCCCAGTTGCCCGAAGCGCAACACGATCGGCGCGCACCTGCTGGGCACGCTGGAGGAGGAATGGAACGACTACGTGGCGTTCCACGTCAACAAGTTGGGCTGCCGGTTCTGCCTGGCGAACCTGCAGGACCTCCAGCAGAAGACGGCAGATGACCCGGGCGACCAGGTGCGAGACCGCATCCTGCAATCGACCATCGGATTTCTTCGCAAGACCTGACCCCGCCTGCTCAGTCCAGCAGCCTCAGCTTGACGGCCAGCAGGTCCAGCACGTCGACAGCAGCGTCGCCGGCCGGCAGCCTTCCCTGCCGACCAGGATCATCGGCAGGCATCCAACCGGGGATCGCATCGACACGCATCTCGCCCGTGGCGTCCGCTACGGGCACGTCGGCACGCAGCTTCGCAAGCTCCGGCCGGGAATCGCTCCGATGGGTGCGTGGCTTCCGCCGGCGCTGGCCGTCGATTCCCCGCCGCAGCGACCGTTCGGCCGCGGTGGGTTGGGAAACGCCGGATCTCACCGCTCCCGTCGGGCCGGCCATGTCTTCGCCGCCCTGGGTCGGTTCGGGGGATCTCGCAGGCCCCCCTGCCTCCTCGGCTACCGTCGCGGGCGCGGGGTTCCGTTGATCGAGATAGGCCAGCACGGCTGCGTCGGCGTCGGCGACATCCACCGTGCCGTCGCCGAACGCGTCGCCGTCAGCCCAGGCCGCGGGGGTCCTGCCGATCTGTGCGACCGTCCGGGCGACTTCCAGGAACGTCGACTGGCCGTCGAGATCCAGGTCGCCGGCGGGCGCGACGTCGACCGTTACGTCCGAGGCGGTCTTGACCTGCCCGTCATCGGCGACCAGGCGGAAGGTGTACGTTCCGCCGGGCTGGTCGACAGTGACACCGGTGCCCAGGGAGGTCGCGTCGTCGAAGGTCGCCCCGGCGGGCCCGTCGGCCAGCAGCCAGGCTGTGGTCACGGGCAGGACCTGGCCGTCGTCGGAGACGGTTCCGGCCAGCGCCAGCGGATTGCCCGCAAGCCCGCCGCTGGACCCGGCAGAGACCTGTGCGGCTACGTTGGCGGGCGCCCCGTCGTAGATGGCCTGGATCTCGGCGGGGGTCAGTTCGCTGCCGTACAGCCGGACGTCGTCGATCAGGCCGTCCCAGTCGTCGCCCTTGGGAGGCCGGCCAACCAGCAGCTTGGTCGCCCCGGTGATGGTTCCGCCGATTGGCCCGCTGTCGTGTGTCAGCGCGTCGGCCACGGAGCCGTCGAGGTAGAGTGTCATGCTTCCCCCGGCCGACCAGGTCAGCGCGACGAACTGCCAGTCGGTGGTCTGGATGTTGGCGGAGCTTTCGATCTGGTGAACGCCCTCGGTGGTCGTGATGCCCGCCTTGATGCAACTGCTCGCCCCGCCCGAGGCGCCCACCTGGTCGTAGCGAATGCCGAACACGTCGTCGCCGTTGGTGGGGTCGCGTGCGATCAGCCAGCCCATGTCCACGCCCGCGCGGTCCGGTTTGATCCACGTGGTCAGCGTGAACGCGTCGAGCCCGTTGATGTAGTTCTCGCCGTCGTCGTCGAGCACGTAATCCAGGGAGCCGTCGAAGCTCAGCGCACCGTTACGCTGGCCGGTCGCCCAGGTGGCGTCGATGACGTCGCCGTCGCGTCCCTGGCCGGTCGCGTCCGCCGCGAGCGTGCCGGCTGTCTCGTCGAACTTCCACCAGAGCACGTCCGGGTCCGGGCCGCCGGAGGAAGGCTGGCCGATCGTCACGGTCAGCGATTCCGACGCCGTCATGCCGCCGTTGGCGCCGGTGAGAACAAGCGTGTACTCGCCGGCGTCGCTGAAGCTGGCCACCGTATCGGCTGCATCGGGGTTTTCGAATACCACGGTACTGCCCGCCGGCTGTGCGGCTACCGTCCAGGACTGGGTCAGCCCGGCTTCGCTGCCGTCGAGGCTGACCGTCGCCTCCAGGACAAGCATCGAAGCCGTGTCCGCCATGTAGACGCCCGAGACGGTCGGCGAGTCGATCTGCACCGTCGGCGGCTCGACGACGTCGTCATCGATTTCCGTCGCGGTGACTGTTGCAGCGGTCCAGTCGGTGGCCGAAGCGGCGAACACGGCCGAGTCGTGCGTGCTGTCGGCGTCCTGGGCGGCTGCGAGAGTCGCATACTTCCAGGTGTCCCAGCTGGACGAGTCGAACGTGAGCGAAGCTCCGGCTGTCACCGAGAGGTCGGCGTCGCCGCTGGTTCGTGCGACGGTCATGTCGACGGCCTGGCCGGGATCGGCCGAGAGTTTCACGCCGAGCTGCGCCACGCCCCCCTCGTCGATCGAGATCTCTGCGGCGTCGACGACCACGGCAGAGTCTACCCAGGGCATCAGCCGGTGATACGGGATCGACCGCTCCAGTTGCCCGCCGGGCAGCGACACGCCGACCTGGATGTGATCGCCGCCGCTACCTTCCTTGTGCAGCGCATCGATGTAGTACCGCTGGCCGGCGAGCAGCTGGACTTCGCTGGAGGATTGCGAATCGAACTTGTCCCACTGGTCGTAGCTGGCGTAGCCGCTGACCGACGCGATCAACGCGGCGTCGTCGGGGCTGGCCGAGGTGCTCAGCCACAGCTCGCTGCTGTCGTCCGAGCAGACGTAGAACGTGTACGCGCCGGTCTTGGGAGCCAGGAACCAGCCACGCAAACGCGTGCCGTAGTTGTCCACGGATGTTTCGGGGTTGTACTCCATTACGCCGTCCGGCCCGGCCGGGATGTCCTCGCCGGAGGGGCTGTCAGGATAGGCTGCGCTGCCGGTGAGGTCCGCGACATTCGTCCCACTGATGCCCGTCCACCACTGCCGGAGGATCCCGCTGCCGCTGCCGTCGGGAATGGCCGAACCGGTCACGACGTGTCCGGGGGTTTCGGTCGTGGCGCCATGGGTGTCGACCGCCACCGCCGTCAGCGACACCGAGCCGTACTGCCCGACCCAGTCGAGCGAGTACACGTCGTTCCCGTCGTCGGTGCCCTGCCCGATCAAGTTTCCGTCGGCGTAGAACTCCACGCGCCCGATCCCGAAGTCGTCGGTCGCCGAGGCCTGCAGCGTCACCAGGTCTCCGCTTTCGCAGGCGAACCCGTCGGCCGGCGAAAGCAGCGAAACGACGGGCACGGCGTTGTCGTCATCGGCCAGCGTGACGGTTGCCGAGGCATCGGCACGGACTTCGTAGTACCCGCTGCCCTCCTGGACGGTCAGGACGATCGTCTCGGGCGATTCGTACTCGCTGTCGTCGAGCGGGTCGACCGGAACGTCGACCGACGCGCTGCCGGCCGGGATGGTCACCGGGGACGTGACCGCCGCGTAGTCGTTGCCCGCCGTCGCCGTGCCGGACACCGCAAACTCCACCGACAGGTCCAGGCTGGTGTCTCCGGTTCGCGAGATGCGGAACACGCCCGGATCGGCTGGGTTCTCCGTCGCCTGACCGTCGGCTGCGGATACGCTGACCACGTGCGGCGACTCGTTCTCTGCGAAGGAGACGGCTGCATTGGCCTCGCTGCCGATGGTGTAGGCTGCGGACGCCTGCAGCGAGACGGTCAGCGTCTCGTCGCCCTCCACCAGCACGTCGTCGACGGGTGTGATCACGACGTCCGTTGAGGCTACGCCAGCCGGCAGCACCAGCGAACCGGTGAGCGTCTCGCTGTAATCTCCCGCCGAAACCGTTCCGCCCAGGGAGTAACTCACCGTCAGGTCGCCCGCCGCGCTGCCCGTCCGCCAGATGCGCAGCGTGGCCGGGTCGCTGCCTTGCTCGGCCGCTGCGTCGTCCAGGGCGACCATCTCAACCGTGGGGGTATCGGCGTTGTCGTTGTCGACAACGGTCACCACGGTCGGGTCGGTCGAGGACACCATGTAGCCGTCCGCATCGACCAGCGCGAAGCTTACCGTCTCGTCGGTCTCCACGAGCGAGTCATCCACCACGTCGACCGTGATCGCCACGGAAGACGAACCGGCCGGAATCGTGATGCTGCCCGTCTCGCCGCTGGCCGGAGAGGTCTCGTAGTCGTCATGCTTGCCGTATGTCGCCGATCCCGAGCGGGCGTACTGCACCGTCAGGTCATCGGCCGTGTTGCCCGAGCGGGAGATGACGATCTCGCCGGAATCGCTGCCCTCGGCGGCGTAGGGGTCAGCCGCTTCGATGCTGACCACGGGCTCGACGCCGATGATCCGCAACGCCGGGTCGCCCATGAGGTTCAGCCCCATCTGCAGCCAGCGGGCCGAGCCGTTGGACTTCGCCGACGACGCGTAGTACTCCTTGTGGCCGTCGAAGGCCTCTCCGAGGAGCGTCTTGCCCTCCAGGAACACCTGCTCCAGCCAGCGGGCCTGGTAGTTGCTGCTCGTGCCGCCGGTGGAGTAGTTGCTCGCCGGCGGGGAGTCGGGCGAATACCACCCGTAGCGGCTGGAGCCGATGTAGGCCAGTGCCCCGCCGCTTGCGCTGCGGAGGAATGCCTCGCTGAGGGCGTTGTCGGTCTTGTCGAACGCGTTGGTATCGCACGCACCGGTGTAGACGAAATTTGTCATCCCGGTCAGGGCCAAAGCGTCGCCGGAGTTGAAGTACGTCCCCTCCGACGCCCAGACCGTTTTGCCCCCATGGGTGTCGAAGATCAGGAAGTTCCAGCCCTCGTTGAACGCGGCGGAAAGGCCCGCATCGTCGATACGGTAATCGCCGGGCGAGGAGGCATCCCACGACGTCAGCGTATCGGTGACGATACCGAGCTGCTCAGCCTGCCAGCCTTTGCCCGCGAAGCTGCCGTTATTGTCGACCTGCCCGTCCCAGTCGCGGTCGTTCTGAACGTAATTGCGGTACGCTCGCCGCTGCCACATTTCGGCGTCGCTGACGGTCGAATGGCTGGCGTCCTCGAACTGCACGTGGCCGTCGTAGAGCAGGTCGCTGGGGCGATCGCTTCCGGAGTAGCTGTCGCCGAGCTTCTTGCCGCCCAGCAGGAATTTCCCGGCCAGGTCGATCGGCGGGTTCAGGTCGTAGTCGATGACCTTATCGATGTAGTCGGTCGCCTGCTGGGCGGTTCGCACCGGGATCCGCCCGACGTGCACCTCGGGGTACAGGTCGCCCTCGGTGACGGCGTAAGACAGCACCTCGCCGTAGACGCCGTCGGCGGCTTCCCCGTCGGGGTCGCCGGCTGTGTCTCCGTCCCAATCCCCGTCGAGCCCCGCGTAGTACAGGTCGGTGGGCATGGACGAATCGCTGTAGCTGCCCGTTTCGACATGGGTATTGCGGTCGGGCACGATGTTGCTGTCGCCGCCCAGGACCACGAACTGCGTGCCGTGGTTGGTGTAGTAGTCGATGATACAGTTGCGGATGCTGGTCTGCAGGTCGGTCCCGCCGTCGGGACGCAGGCCCGAGTAGGTCGACTCGATCGTCCCGAGCGTGAGGACCTGCGTGGTGTAGCCGTCGAATGCAGCCCGGTGATCGGCCAATGCCTGCATCGACGTGGCGAGCGCATCGGAGGTAATGATGAGATACTCGGCATCGACGCCGGCCGGGGCCTCGGTATCGCCCGAGGTAGTCTGGTATTCGTCCAGCGCCGAGTCGTTGTCGACCAGTGCGGCTACGTACTGCCGGTCGCCCTGGTCGTTCCGGAAGGCAGCGACGCCTTCGCCGCCTGCCTCGGCGGCCGTCAGCGTCAAGTCGATATCGCGGTAGAAACTCACCGTACCGTCTCCGGCAGCGTAGCTTACCGGGAACAGACTGAGGTCGAGAATCGTGTATCCCCGCACGTACTCGACCGCCCATCGAACGGCCTGGTCTCCGGGGAAGGCTTCGCCGACCAGTTCGTACTCTCCGTCAAAGGCCTGGCCGACCGGGACGGGCTGACTGGCGGCCATCAGGGATACGCCGCTGCCGATCACTTCGCCCGAGCCGAGAGACAGGCCAACGTCGGTGACGGTCGTTCCCTGGGGCAGCACGATCCGGCTTTGGTGCAGGGGCACGTATGGGTCGCCGGGAGACTGCCACAGATCCTGCCCGTCGAGAGTGACGCGGTGTCCGAGCGGAGCCTGCTGAACTTCGGGCCTGCCGTCGAAGTGATATTCCAGTTGCGTCTGGAACTGTCCGCTCTGCCGGACGGACCAACCGGACCAGCCGAAATCGGTTCGCGCATCCAGCAG
>CAZXSK010000001.1:28361-65761 GCA_964642855.1 uncultured Planctomycetaceae bacterium
CCTGTCGATACAATCCGCACCGCAATGGCATCGGATGCACGCACCAGGAAAGACCCATCGACCCAGGCCCAGCGGGTCGAGCGGAAGCTGCGATGGATTGCTCTGGGCCTTGCCGGCGTCGCCTGCTTGCTTCTGGGCGTGCGAACCTTCACAGCGGCCGATGTGGGCTATCACGTAACGTATGGCCTGCGGACGCTTTCCGCGGGCAGACCGGTCGATACCGACGAGGGCGTCATCTATCTGCTGCCCGGCCCCGACGCGCCCCCGACGGGAAGACCCGCCCCCGGACCCGGCAACTGGTACGATGCAGGGGGCAGGTATCGCTTCCCCAACGCCAACTGGCTGACGCAGGTGGTATTCGCAGCCTTCTGGAAGATCGGCGGGGTCGCCGGGCTCGCCGTCCTCCGATGGCTGATCGTCAGCGGGTTGTTCGCCCTGCTCTGGGTGGCGATGCTGCGCAGCGGCCTGCCGCCTCTCTGGCAGGCAGGCGGGCTTGTACTCATGGCCGCGGCCGCGTACCCACAGCTTGCGATGCGGCCGGGCGTGCTGGGGCTGGTCCTGCTCGCCGGGCAGTTGATCGTCCTGCTGCCGGTGATGGACCCTGCCAAGGCCATGACCCGTCGCGCGGCCGTGCTGCTGGTTGTTCTCCAGGTCGTGTTGGTGAATGTTCACAGCTACTTTCTTCTTGGCTTGGGGATGACCGTCGCCCTCCTGGCCGGCAGGCTTGTGCGCGTCGCCTGGCTGCGGAGCAGACCCGGCGCGAAGGAGATCCTCGCTCGTCTCCGCCGTGACGTCCGTCTGCTTGGCGCATCGGCCGGGGGAATGGCGGCTGGGTGTTTCCTGAACCCGTGGACGTGGCGGATCGCCATTTTGCCCGTCCAGACGTTGCTGTACATCCGCAGACACGGCATCACCGGCAGCGACCCCTCGACGCCACACGGGCATCCGTGGGCACAGATCGGCGAACTCTACGGGCCCTTCGCCCGCGTCGGGGCCGACCACTTCCTGGCCACGTGGGCGTTTTCGGTTGTCCTCGCCCTGATGGCCGCAGGGGCGGCAGGCGGGCTGCTCAGGCGCCGATGGGCGCCGGTGGCAATCTTGCTGGCACTGGCGGGGGTGGGCCTGTCCGCCCGGCGGAATATCTCGGTGGCGACACTGCTGGCCGTGCCGATCGCGCTGCACACGCTCTGGCCGATGGGCAAGGAAGCTGCACGCCGGATCAGCGAGCGATGGCTGTGTCGGATCGGCCTGGCGGCGGGGGCGGTTCTGGCGATTGTCTCGGCAGCGCTGGCCGGTGCAACCGTTACCCAGAAACTCTACACGATGGACCGCTCGCCGTTTCGCTTCGGGGTGGGGCTGTCTGAAGTCTCCATGCCCGTCGGTCCCGCCGAGTGGATCGGGCAGCACGAACCGGGCGGGCGGATCTGGACGGATTTCTCCACGTCGTCCAACCTGCACTGGCTGGTGGATTCGCACCCGCCCGTGCCCCTGCTGACCAACACCTGGGCCATGCCGCCGGCTGTCGTCCGGAGGCAGCTTGACTACTCCTTCGGGCTGCTCAGCGTCGAGCAGTTCAGCGAGTTCCTCGACGGTCAGGGCGTGGAGGTCATCGTCCTGCGAGCAGAGACCCCCCGACACGTGCTGGCGGGAACGCTGGTGCAGGACCCCGCATGGACGCTGGTGTATGTGGATGCCCGATACGTGGTTTTCCTGCGAACGGAGGGCGTCAACGCGGACCTGGCGGCCGGGCAGGCGATCACCCGGAATCGGATCGACACGGCCGGGATGATCCGGCGGCTTGAATCGCAGGATCCGGTTTCCTGGTATGCGCGGTATTTCGGGGGGGTAACGTTGCTTCATCTGGGGTTCCCCGAGGCGGCCGTCGAGGCCATCGGGCCGACGATGGACCACCAGGGGGGGCACCCCCCTGCGCTGACGCAATACGGCAAGGCGTTGGCGATCCGCGGGACGGTTCGCCTGTACGACGGAGACCCCGGCGGCGAGGGCGACCTTCGGCGGGCGCGCGAGCAGTTCGTCGCTGCGTTGCAGGCCGACGCGGCATACAAGCCGGCGCGCCGCAACCTCCGGACCGTCGATCGACAATTGGGAGACCTCCGGAGCGGCAAGGTGTGGGTTCCCCAGTTGATTCAGCCTTGACGGGACTTCGGGCAACTGGTTTTGACACCGTTCCGTGAAACGGGATACAATCCCGAAATGAAGCCTACGAGATTCTACGCCTGTCTCTGGATTGCTTTGCTCCTGCTGCCGGCCTCGGCTTTCGGGCAGTCGGACGCAAACACTCTCCCACCGCCGATTTCGACCAGCGAGGAGGATATCGACGGACGAACCGGTCCGAAACGCCCTGCCGGTGCGAGCAACGTGTCGGCAGAAGCGGTGGCGATGTCCGAGCCGCAGAGGCAGGCGCTGACGGACGTAACCGACTACACCACGCGCCTGCACGACGCAGCGTTGGATTCCCTGCTGGAACTCGCCGTCGCCCAGTCGCCCGTGGATACCGGACGCTTGCGGGCGATGGAGCAGCCTGCCTACGCCAAACTGCTGACTCGCCCCTGGCTGTACCGCGGCCAGGCTGTTCGCCTGGAGGTCATCGTGCTGACCGTTCGCAAGCTGATGCCCGGAGAGGGGATCTACCCGGGGGCGAGCTGGCCGGCCGAGAGGCCTGTCTGGCGGATCGACGGTTTCGTGGCCGGCAAGGGGGCCGGAGACAGGCCTCTGACCGTCTTCAGCGTGGTCGATCCGGTCGAGCAGTTCGGGCCCGCCGACGTGACCAAGCCCGACGGAACGATGGTCTATGACCGTCTCGTGCAGACGCCGGTGGTGGGGCTGTTCTACAAGGTGTACAACGCCGAAACGCGCGACGGCGATTTGGGGAGTTTCCCGGTGTTGGTGGCGTGGCAGTTTCCCGATTCGGGCGGACGCCAGGCCGGCGGGACCAGGAGCCTTCTCGGCCTGGATCTGTCCCCGGTGATGGTCAAGGCCATCGAGATCGGCATCCCCGCCCTGCTGCTGGTTCTGCTGATCGGCTTCTACCTGCTTCGCAGGCATGTGGCCGGCGTTCGCCGGTCGGACCGGCCAGCGTACAGGGCCCTTCGGGAAGAGCTTGAGGAATCGGCCGGGGAGGCCCTGGCCGAGAGCGACGGCGTGATGGACCGGGAGGAACCGGTGGACCCTGAGCTGCTCTCGGCGGTGGCGGAATATCGAAAGGAGCATCCTGTCGACGATGGCGAATCTATCGAAGACGGTTCGCGTTGAGCTTGGCCAGCGGTCGTACGACGTCCGCGTCGGCGCCGGAGGGCTGGAAGGCCTGGGAGCTGTCGTTGCGCAGCTTCCGGCTGTCAGCAGCGTTGTCGTCATCACGGACAGCAACGTCGGGCCTCTCTACGCGGAGAGAGCAAGTCAGGCCATCGCCGCGGCGGACGTGCCCCAGCGACGGATCGACTTCCCTGCGGGCGAAGCGAACAAGACGCTCGACACGTACAGCCGGATCATGGACGACCTGCTGGGCGGCGCGCCCGCAGCCGACCGCAAATGCCTCGTGGTCGCCCTGGGCGGGGGCGTTGTCGGAGACGTCGCCGGGTTCGTCGCCGCGACGGCGCTTCGAGGCATGCGCCTGTTGCAGGTGCCCACGACGCTGCTTGCCGCCGTGGACGCCTCGGTCGGCGGGAAGACAGCCGTCGATCATGTGGGGGGCAAGAATCTCATCGGTGCATTTCACCAGCCCACCGGCGTGGTGATCGACGTCGAGACGCTCTGGACCCTCCCGGCTGAGGAGATCCACAGCGGCCTGGCCGAATGCGTCAAGCACGCGCTGATCCGCAAGCCGGACCTGCTGGATTTCATTGAGCACAACGCCCAGGCAATCGTCGACTGCGATACCGACGTGATGACCGAGCTGATCGCCGAGAACGTGGCGATCAAGGCGGCCGTGGTGGCCGAGGACGAACGGGAATCCGGCGTGCGGGCGCATCTGAATTTCGGACACACCATCGGCCACGCGATCGAGACGGCGGTGGGGTTCGGCACGATGACCCACGGCCAGGGCGTGGCGCTGGGGATGGTCGCGGAAACTCACCTTGCCATCAGCCGGGGCCTGGTGGATGGCGAACTCATCGACAGGCTGGAGGCGGTGCTGACCGGCCTGAGCCTGGCGACCCGCTGGCCAGACCTGGACGCGGGGCAGCTCTGGCAGCTCATGCAGCACGACAAGAAGGCCCAGGCCGGACGCGTGCGAATGGTCCTGCCGACGGCGTTGGGACAGGTGGACATCTTCGACGACACCCACGAGCGGGAGGTCGTCTCCGCCATCGGCCGGCTCGCGCCCTGACCCGATCGGCCGGCGCCGGTCGCCGATGCTGCGACACGTTGCCCCCCGGAGGCCGAGTCGCTACAATTCCGCCCATGCCACCGGAAACGCCCAACACGAACGCAGCCGGCCTGGACGTTGACCTGTCCGTCGAGATCGCCGGCATGAAGCTCGCCAATCCACTGATGACCGCCAGCGGCACGTGCGGATACGGCATGGAATACGCCGACTTCGTCGACCTCCGGAAGCTCGGAGCGTTCGTGACCAAGTCGATCTCGCGCGAGCCCAGGCTTGGCAACGACTACCCCCGCGTGGTCGAGACCCGGGCGGGCATGCTCAATGCGATCGGCCTGGCGAACGTCGGGCTGGATGCGTTTGTCCGCGAGAAGATCCCCCCGCTTCGTACGCTGGGCCTGCCGGTGATCGTCAACGTCGCCGGAACGACCATCGAGGATTACATAGCTGTCATCGAAGCGATGGAGGACATCGACATCGTCGGCGGCGTGGAGTTGAACATTTCCTGCCCGAACGTGAAGGAAGGCGGGATCCAGTTCGGCGTCGAGCCTGCCGCTGCGGCGCGTGTGACCGAGGCGGCCCGCAAGGCCTGCCGGAGCAAGGCGCTGATCGTGAAGCTCTCGCCGAACGTTTCGGACATCACGACGGTGGCGCGGGCGGTCGTCGACGCCGGCGCCGACGCGCTGAGCCTGATCAACACGTTCACGGCGATGGTGATCGACATCCAGAATCGCAGGCCCGTTCTGGCCAACAAGACGGGCGGGCTCTCCGGGCCCGCGGTCCGGCCGATCGCGGTTCACATGGTCCATCGCGTGTACAGCGAGGTCGCAAAGCCTGCAGGGATTCCGATCATCGGCATGGGGGGAATCCAGTACGCCCGCGATGCGGTGGAGTTCATTCTTGCCGGGGCGACAGGCCTGGCGATCGGCACTGCGCTGTTCGTGGATCCGGCGTGCATCGTGTCGATCCGCGACGGGATCGCCCGGTACCTCCGGGACCAGGGCTTCGCGAGCTTGCGGGAAGCGATCGGGCAATTGCAGGGTTGATCCGGCCGGGCGGACGTTCCGCCCGTTTTGCATGCAGTACCGATGGAAATCGACCGGCGGGATGACTAGAAAGTAGTGACAGGGGTACCCCAAGCAGAAGGCGAGAAATGCTTTCCTGCAGAAGGATTTGTGTCTTTACGCTGCCGAAGGGGGTCGCCTAAGATAGGTTTTCGCATGTTGCAGCGAACGTGGAAACCCCACAGGAGAAGCAATGAGAATCTTCATGCTAGGTTGGGAGTTTCCACCCCATATCAGCGGGGGCCTGGGAACGGCCTGCTATGGCCTGACCCGGGGGCTGAGTGACATCGGGGTGGAAGTCAGTTTCGTGCTCCCTACCGCCGTACCCGTAGAACAGGACAGCCACGTCCGGCTCAAAGGCCCGACCGATGTCGGCGAGGCACGCAAGAAGACTGCCTGGAAATCTCCCGGTGCGCCCAGGACTTCGGGCGGACGCTATGCGCCCGCCGAGGGCGTCGAACTGCACCAGGTTCCGGCCGTCCTCCAGCCCTACGCGACTCCGGAGACCTTCCGGGACGTGCTGCTGACTCTGACCCCCGAGGAGCGTCACGAGCTTGGACTGCCCGAGCCGGACGAGCTTCCCGGCCTGACCGGAGAAGGCGGCACGCAGGTTCTGCAGTCCCCGGCCAGCGGGGCTTTCGTCGCCGGTGCGGGCATGAACTACGGCGGAGACCTGATGAGCCAGGTCTATCGATACGCCCGGATGGCGGTCGAGCTGGCGCGGGCGGAGGAGTTCGATGCGATCCACGCCCACGACTGGATGACCTACCCCGCCGGGGCAGCCGTCGCCGCTGCGACGGGCAAGCCTCTGGTCGTCCACATCCACAGCACCGAGTTCGACCGTTCGGGCGACAACGTGAATCAGCAGGTCTACGAGATCGAGCGGATGGGCATGCACACAGCCGACCGGGTCGTGTGCGTCAGTCACCTGACCCGCCAGATCGCCGTCAGCCGCTACGGCGTGCCTGCCGAAAAGACCGCGGTGGTCTACAACGCCGTGAACCTGCCTGACACGCCGAACTGGCTGACCACGCCGATCCGCCAGGACGAGAAGATCGTCCTGTTCCTGGGTCGTGTGACCATGCAGAAGGGCCCGGAGTACTTCCTCCAGGCGGCCAAGCGCGTCGTGGAAAAGTATCCCAACGTGCGATTCATCATGGCTGGCAGTGGCGACATGGTCCGCCGTTGCATCGAGATGTGCGCCAATCTCAAGATCGGCTCGCACGTGACGTTCACGGGCTTCCTGCGCGGCCACGATGTGGACCGCGTGTTCCAGATGGCCGATCTATACGTGATGCCCAGCGTCTCCGAGCCGTTCGGCATCGCGCCGCTGGAGGCGCTGTCGCACAACGTACCGGTGATCATCTCGAAGCAATCGGGCGTATCGGAAGTGCTCACCCACGCGCTGAAGGTCGACTTCTGGGACATCGACGAGATCGCCAACAAGGTCCTCGCGGTCCTGCGGCATCCGCCCCTGCAGAAGACCCTCAGGCAACACGGACAGATCGAGCTTCGCAAGCTTTCGTGGCGAGACTCGGCACTTCAGTTGAAAGAGATCTACACGGATCTGTCGAAGTAGACAAGGAGCACAGGGCCGGTCGTTCCGATCTGCCGACACGAAAGGACTCGCGACGGCGGTGAATCGTTCACCGCCGCGAACCACACAACGACGGAGCATTCTCGAAAGCCATGGCATCGGTCGTCTTCTACTTCCAGGTTCACCAGCCGTTCCGACTTCGTCGGTACAGCATCTTCGACAGCGACACCAGCTACTTCGACCACTATCGCAACGAGCAGATCTGCCGGAAGGTCACGGAGAAATGCTACCTCCCCGCGACCCGGCTGATCTCCGAACTCGTCGACCGCCACGAGGGGCGATTTCGTGTCTCGTACGCGCTGACGGGAACGGTCATCGAGCAGTTCCAGCGGTGGGCCCCGGAGGTACTGGAGATCTTCCAGCACTTGGCCGAAACCGGAGCCGTGGAATTCATCGCCGAAACCTACTACCACTCGCTGGCTTTCCTATACAACCGCCAGGAGTTCGTCGAGCAGACCGAGAAACACTGCGCGCTGATGGAAGAACTGTTCGGCCAGCGGCCCCGAATCTTCCGGAACACCGAGCTGACTTACAACAACGACGTCGCCAAGGCCGTCGAGGACATGGGCTTCGATGCCATCCTCTCGGAAGGTGCAGATCATATCCTGGGTTACCGCAGCCCCAACTTCATCTACAACCCACCCAACTGCGCCAACCTGAAGATGCTCCTGAAGAACTACAGGCTTTCGGACGACATCGCCTTCCGGTTCTCCAACCGGGGGTGGCAGGAGTGGCCTCTGACAACCGAGAAGTTCGCCGGCTGGGTCGACCAGATCAACGGCAACGGGTACGTCTGCAACCTGTTCATGGACTACGAGACGTTCGGCGAGCACCAATGGGCGGATACCGGGATCTTCGAGTTCCTGCGGGCGCTTCCCGATAAGGTCATGGAGGGCGGGAAGAACAATTTCCTCACCGTCTCCGAAGCCGTCGACCAGTATCCCTCGGTGGGAGAAGTCGACGTGCCCCACATGATCTCCTGGGCCGATACCGAGCGTGACCTGTCGGCCTGGCTGGGCAACTCCATGCAGGCCAACGCCCTGCACGACGTCTACTCTCTCGCTGAGATCGTCAACGACTCCGGCGACGAGGTCCTCATCGACGACTGGCGGAAGCTGCTGACATCCGATCACTTCTACTACATGTGCACCAAGTGGTTCGCCGACGGCGACGTGCACAAGTACTTCAACCCGTACGAGTCGCCCTACGACGCGTACATCAACTACATGAACATACTCGATAACGTAAGGGGACGCGTCCGCGCCGCCCGCGCGTAGGCCGATTTGCCCGACGGAACGGCGCTAGAATGGCGCGATCCGAACCTCCGGAAGGAGAACCCATGCCCGCCGATACCCAGTGCAGCCTGCCCGGGCCCATTACGATCAGGCCCGGAGATCACGACCTCGACGAGCTGCTGTCACGGGAGATCCTGCTGACCAATCGCCTGGGCTCCTATGCTTCCTGCAGCGTGATCGGGTGCAACACACGCCGATACCATGGACTGCTGGTGGCTTCCACCCGTCCGCCGGTCGGACGCATTGTGATGCTCTCGACGCTGATGGAACAGCTCATCACCGGCCAGGTCGTCACCGATCTGGCGACCAACGAGTTCAACGGCACGTTCAGCCCCCAGGGCTATCGAAACCTGCTCGAATACCGCGACGGACCAGCCCCGACGTGGGTCTTCCAGGTCGGCGACGTCGAACTGACCCGCCAACTCGCCCTGCACGAAACCAGGAACGTCCTTGCCGTGCGATACACCCTGCGTGGACCTGCGGCTACGCTGCGGATTGCTCCCTTCACAGCCCTTCGCGATTTCCACCACCTTCGCGACGCCGACGCCCCCCAGCAACTGACGTTCGAGACCTCCGGAGAGACGGTCCTCGTTCGCGACCGCAACAGCGACCAGATCCCCGGCCTTGCGATCCACGCCCCGGGCTGCGAGTTCACGCCGCACCCGGACTGGTGGCGACGGTTCCGCTACCGGACGGACCTCGGCCGAGGCCAGGACGGCCACGAAGACCTTTACACGCCCGGACATCTGCAGATTCGCCTGGAAGACGGGCAGTCGCTGCAGATTACTGCCGGGGTCAATGACGCATCGGACCTCGACTTCGAGGATACCGTCACCCGGAGGGAGAAGCGGCTGGCTGAACTCGCCTGCAGCCTGGACGACGAAGCCGACGAGACGGACCGCCGACTCGCTGCGGCGACCGATGCGTTCCTGGTCCGACGGGATTTTCAGGATGGCTCGACGTCCACGTCGATTCTCGCGGGGTATCACTGGTTTGCCGACTGGGGACGCGACACCTTCATCGCCCTGCCCGGACTGCTGCTTTCGACCGGACGTTTCGACCAGGCAAGGCAGGTCTTCCGTACCTTCGCGGAGAACATCCGCAATGGCATGGTCCCGAACCGATTCGACGATTACTCTCCGACGGCGCACTACAACAGCCTCGACGCGTCGCTCTGGTTCATCATCGCAGCCGAGCGGTACATGCAGGCCACCGACGATGCGGACTTCTGGTCAAGGACCCTCATGCCCGCGATCCACGAGATTCTCACCGCCTACCGCCAGGGAACGCAGTTCGACATCTTCGCCGATGCCGACGGCTTGATTTCGGGCGGATCCGAGAAGACCCAGCTTACGTGGATGGATGCGAAACTCGGGCATGAAGCGATCACGCCGCGCCACGGAAAGGCTGTCGAGATCAACGCGATGTGGAACTCCGCCCACTGGATCATGGCCAGGCGGTGCGAGGGCGTGAGCCCGGACCTGGCTGATCAGTACAGCAACGATGCCGTTCTCATCGCGCGGGCGTTCGGCAGAACGTTCTGGAACCCGACGATGAACTGCCTGTACGACTGCGTTACGTACGGCCAGCCCGATGGCACGGTGCGTCCGAACCAGATTTTCGCGGTGTCGTTGCCCTACAGCCCCTTGTTGCCCGAACAGCAGCAGGCCGTGGTGAACGTCGTGCGCGATAAACTTCTCACCCCGGTCGGGCTGCGGACGATCTCTCCCGACGACCCGCGCTACCGCAGGCGGTATGGCGGCTCGTGGGAGTCCCGGGACCGAGCCTACCACCAGGGCACGGTCTGGGCCTGGCTGATCGGGGCGTTCATCGAAGCTCACCTGCGAACGGCGGGCAATCGGGAGCAGGCCTGCGAGACGGCCACGGACTGGCTGTCCGGTTTCGCCGACCACCTGCAGCACGCGGGCCTGGGGAGCATCTCGGAGATCTTCGACGGCGACGAGCCGCATTTCCCCCGGGGATGTATCGCACAGGCATGGTCGGTTGCGGAAGTCCTGCGGGCCCGGAAGCTCGTGCGGGATTATCGCGCGGGAAGGTGGAACCCGTGAACCGGCTCGGACTGGTCCTGGCCGGGGCTATCGCCCTGGTCTGCTGCAGCGCAGCCGGCGGAGCCGGGGCGACCCTTTCTCCCGCCGGGTCCCCTGCAGACCCCGAGGCCGGTCTTCAGCCGGCCAGGCTGGGCGTCACCAACGACACGTCCCGAACGGTCGAAGCCGTCGAGGTCCGCTGGAAACGCGGCGGCCCAGCCATTCGCATGCAGGTCACGATCGCACCCGAGGGCAACGCTGAGGTCGAGGTCCCCCTGCCGGCGATCTGGCTGGAGCAGGAGATGAGCGTTCGGCTGCTGGATGCGGACGGCGAGATGGTTCAGGCCACGGAGGCAACGATCACCTGGCCGGCCGATGCGATCCAGCCGCGCGGGTTTCTCGACGCGCGAGCGGTGGGCCAATTCGAGTTCGATCGCGCTCGCTGGCCCCGCGCGCTGCGGCGGCACGTGCTGTGGATTCTCGCAGCGATGGCTGCGGGTCTGGCCGGTTGCCTGCTCCTGCCGGGAGGCAGCGTAGTCCGGGCATCGGGCGTGGTCGTGATCGTCGCGGCGGGGCTCGCAGCCAGCGCGTGGCTGATCCGGCAGCCCTCGCTGGTGCTGGACCGTTCGTTCGTCTACCAGCCGGGCCAGCCGATTCGCCTGGCCAACCAGGCCGACGAGGCCAATCTCCGGGTTCTCACTGCTCGCCGACGGAGCGTGTGGCGGTCGTCCGAGACCCAGTGGCTGCCGGTGTATCCTCACATCGCAGCGATGCAGGATGAGGACATGGTTATTCGACCGGGCAGGCAGATTCTGATTCCCATTGGCGTCGACGAGGTAGTGGTTCTGCGCAAGCGCTGACCTCAGTGTTCCTCGTCGTCCTCATCGAGTTCGTCGTGGTCCTCCGGATCCTCGGGCAGTTGCATCCGCTGGCTGGAAAGCTTCCAGGCGTTGATGTACTCGGTGGGTGCGGGTCTGGGGCGGCTGCCGACGGCTCGCCCCGCCAGGCGGGCAAGCGTCCAGACAAGCAGGACAAGCGTGATGCCCAGGGCGGCAACGCACACCCACGCGAGGCGGACGTAGACGCCTCGATCTTCCGGAGCCCCGTTCGATGCCAGCCGGCTGGCAAGGAAGACCCCGCCTGCCAGCGCGCCGGTCAGCGCAGCGAGTATGAGCACGGCGATGCCGTAGCCCAGTCGGCTGGGATTGCCGCCTCGACCTACCGCCATGGTGACTCCTCGCGAGGATCTTCGTTCGTGAGTTCCACGAATCTCCGGATGCTCTCAAGGGCGGGTTCGGGAACTGCTCTGGGGGGCACGATCTCGATGCAGGCGTAGAGATCGCCGGGTGCCTTGTCCTTCGGAGCGATTCCCCTGCCCCGCAGCCGAAGCTTGCGCCCGCTGGGCGTGCCCGGAGGAACCGTGACCTGCATGGTGCCCTCGGTAGTCGGAACGTCGACCTTACCCCCGAGCACCGCTTCCCCGATTCCGATGGGAATATCCACATGCAGATCGTTGCCCTCCCGCCGGAAGTACGGATGCTCCCGTACGCTCACTCGTATGCGCAGATCCCCGCAGGTTTCCGTGCCCTTTCCGCCCCGGCCTCGCACTCGAACGATCTGGCCGGTTCTCACGCCGGGGGGAATGCGAACTTTCAGCGTCTCAACCGTTTCCTGGCCGTCGTCTCCGGGTTGCTCGACGCGCAGGCTGCGCGTCGTGCCCATCGCGGCTTCGAGGAACTCGATCGTGAGGGGATACTCGATGTCCCGCCCCGATCTGGGGAGGGATTCCGCGTCCTGCCCGCCGCGGAGAGACTGCAGGATCTCCTCCAGGCTCATTCGCAGGAAGCTCTTTCCGCGGGAGGTTTTCGGCCCGGCGGGTTGCTCGCCATCGGAAATCCCGCCGGTCTCCCGGGGGGTATCGTCTTCGGCAGGCCTGCGTGCAGGACCGGCAGGCGACGTGAGTCGGTCGTAGATTTCGCGCTGGTCGGGATCGGAGAGAACTTCGTATGCCCCGGTCGCTTCGCGGAAGCGTTTCTCGGCGTCAGCGTCGTTGCAGACGTCGGGATGGCAGGTCCTCACCGCGCGCCGGTACCCTGCCTTGATTTCCTCGGGCGACGCGTCGCGCGGAACATCCAGGATGCGATAGTAGTCCGTCTCCACCATGGGCCTATTCTACCTGCCCGGGCACGGCGGATCCAACGCCGCAACGATCATGTCGACATGATCTGCGACGCGTTGAAAATCGGCAGCAGCAGCGCGATGGCGATCCCGCCGATGATCGAGCCGATAACCACGATCATGACCGGCTCGATGAAATTGGTCATCGTCTTGATCGACTGCTTGAGGTCGTCTTCGCAAAACGACGCGACCCGTTCCATGACGGTATCCAGATGGCCGGTCCGCTCTCCGGCGGAGACCATCTGGGAAATGCCGTGCGGGACCAGGTCGCTGTATTCGCGCAGGCCCTCAGATAGAGTCAGGCCTTCCTCGGCCCGACGCGCCAGATGCGTCCAGATCGAGGCGTAGTAGTAGTTGCCTGCTACCTCGGCCGTGATGGCCAGACCGTCCAGGATTCCGACCCCGGTGGCGACCATCGTCGACATGGTCCGTAGAGAACGCGACAGGTAGGCCTTGCGATACATCGGCCCGATGACCGGAAGAGAGATGCGGATGCGGTCGACCGTTCGTTTGCCCTGCTCGGTGCGGACATAATACCAGGCGCCCGCGGTCGCCAGAACCAACCCGCCCACAAGCAGGGGCCAGTATTCGATCACGCCGTCGCTGAGGCTCAGCAGGAATTGCGTGGGGGCGGGCAGGACTGCGCCCTTGCCCTCGTAGATGTCACGGAACTGCGGAAGAACGAAGACCAGCAGACCGACTACCACCAGCAGGCAGAATCCCAACATCGCGATCGGGTACGCCATCGCCCCCTTGACCTGCTTGCGGATGTCGCGTTCCTCCACCATGTACTCGCTGACCCGCTGGAGCATCTGGCCCATGCGACCGGAGGCCTCCGACGCCTTGATCAGGGCGATGTACAGCCTCGGAAAGTGCTTGGGGTGCTTCTCCAGGGCGGCAGAGAAGTCCACGCCGGCCTTGACGTCCTCGGCGATCTCCTGGACCATCATCTGCAGCCCGAGGTGGGCGGTCTCTTTCGCGATCGCGTCGAGGGCATCGGCGAGAGGCACGCCCGTGTCGACCATGACGGCAAGCTGGGTCGAGAAGTAAATGATCTCGTCCTGCTTGATCTTCTTGATGCCGACGGGCGGCCCTGCAGGTCTTTGCCCTTCCGGCTGAGGGTCGCCAACCCGCCGGGCTGGAGACGTCGAGCCACCCTGGGCAGGCCGGTCCCACCTGCCCGACGAAGCTGTCCGCGATTCGTGTTGCTCTGTAGGTTGCACCATCAGTCCACCTGTCTGGTTTCTGCTAAGCCGTGTTTCTTGCCAGCATGTCCGGCCGTCTGGCGCGTCGGAGCGCCTCATCGATATCCGCCCTGCCCTCACGAACCAGCCTCTCCAGCGATTGGTCCATGGAGGTCATCTCCGGCCCCGAGCCGGACGCGACCATTCCTTCCAGCAGGTCCATGCGATCGTCCCGCAGCATACGCCGGACAGGCCGGGTAATGCGTGCAGACTCCAGGGCCGGTACCATGCCCCCGCCACTTGCCGGGAGCAGCTGCTGGGACACAATTCCGTGCACCGTCGTCGCCAGTTGCATGCGCACCTGCGTCTGCTGATCGGCCGGGAACGCGTCCACGATTCGCCCGATCGTCTCGACGATGCTTCCGGTCGGCATGCCGGCGATGACCAGGTGCCCCGTCTCGGCCATATCCAGAAGCGACCGGATCGACGAGCAGTCCTGCACTTCGCCCACGACGACCACGTCGGGCCTCAGACGCGAAAGGCCCTGCAGGCCTACCGTCAGGTTCGGGCAGTCCCTTCCAATCTCGCGTTGCTCGACGAGCGACTGCTGATGTCGATGCACGAACTCGATCGGATCTTCCAACGTCACCACGTGCCGTGACGAGGTACGGTTGATGCGATCCACCATCGCAGCGATTGTCGTGCTCTTGCCTGACCTCGCCCGGCCTGTGACCAGCAGCAACCCGCTGGAAGCATCCGCCAGCGCCACCACTTCTTCCGGCAGTGACAGCTCCTCAGCCGGCGGTATCCTGTACGGAATGAATCGCGCGGTGACCGCATAGCTGTTCCGCTGGCTGTGAATGTTCATTCGAAGCCGCCCCGCATCGTTGCGGGAGACCGACAGGTTCACGTCGCCGCGCTGCTCCAGTTGCTGTCGCTGCTCGCCGTCCGTCACCGACTCGGCAAGGGCCAACAGGTCCTCGTGCGAGAGCACCGGGGCGTTCTCCTGTGGCTGCATCTTCCCGGCTACCCAACACATGGGCTTGGTCCCGGGAACCAGTGCGATATCCGACGCGCCGGTTTCCGCGACGGCTTCGAACATGTCGTCCACGGAATACACGAACCAGTCCCTCGCTCGCTAGGTCGGGGTCACGCGGAAGACTTCTTCCACGGTGGTCAAACCGGCCCGGACCTTGGCCATGCCATCGTCGCGCAGGCTGAGCATACCGTTCTCCCGGGCCCAGCGACGGATGTCGTTGACGTCCGGACTGCCCGTGATGCGGTCCCGCATTGTGTCATCGGGGACGAGGAGTTCATAGATGCCGATCCGGCCGGAGAAACCGCTCTTGCGGCACTTGCCGCAGCCCATGCCGCGGTAGAACTGCTCGACTTCGCCGGCAGCGTTCTCCACGGCCTTGCGGATGTTGGCCGGGGGATCGTAGGGCTCCTTGCAGTGGGTGCAGATCTTCCGGACCAGCCGCTGGCCGAGCACCGCCTGTACCGACGCCGCGACAAGGTACGGTTCGACGCCGATGTTGATCAGTCGGGAAATCGCTCCAGGCGCGTCGTTGGTGTGCAGGGTGCTGAACACCAGGTGGCCTGTCAGCGCGGCCTGAACGGCGATTCGGGCTGTCTCGGCGTCTCGAATCTCGCCGACCATCACGATGTCCGGGTCCTGGCGAAGCAGGGATCGCAGAGCGCCCGCAAAGGTGAAGCCGACCTTGTCGGCTACCTGGAACTGGTTGACCCAAGGCAGATTGAACTCGACGGGGTCCTCGACCGTGCAGATGTTGATATCCTCGTCATTGAGTTCCTTCAGCACGCTGTAGAGCGTCGTGCTCTTGCCGCTTCCGGTCGGACCGGTGACCAGAACAATGCCGTTGGGTGTGCGAATGATCTGCCGCCACTGCTTGAGCGTTTCGTAACCGAAGCCGAGCTTCTCCAGGTTCACCAGCACATTGCGGTTGTCGATGATTCGGATCACGATTTTCTCGCCGAACTGCCCCGGCATCGTCGAAACGCGCAGGTCGATCGGCCGGCCGTCCATCAGCACGTGGATGCCGCCATCCTGTGGCAGACGTCTCTCGGCGATATCGAGCCCGGCCATGATCTTGATGCGGCTGGAGATGGCTGGAAGCATTTTGAACGGCGGGCGGATTCGTTCATACAGCGCCCCGTCCACGCGATACCGGACACGAAGCGAATTGTCGTCCGGCTCGACGTGGATGTCGGAGGCGTTCTCCCGGACGGCGTGGAAGATCAGATAGTTGACCAGCTTGACCACGGGCGAACCTTCTGCCGCGGCTTCGAGATCTGTGATGTCCTCCATCCTGTCTTCGACAAGAGAGAGTTCGCCGGCATCCTGCTCGTCGAAGATGTCGTCGATCACGAAGACATTGGCCGAGGGCATGTGGGTGTCCAGCGTGGCCTGGATGTCCTTCGGCGTTGCGCAGACGACGAGAACGTCGCAGCCCGTGATGCGGCCTACTTCTTCCAGAAGGAAGACGTTTGTCGGTTCGCTGACGGCCAGGGACAGACGATTGCGGACCCGAAACAGCGGCAGAACATTGTGGCGTTCAAGGAATTCCCTTGGCAGGCTGTCGATTACCTTCGGATCGGCCACTCGTGGCGAGATCCGGGCGAAGGGCACGTTGTACCCGATCGCCAGGGCTTCCATGATCTGCTCTTCGGTGGCGAAGCCAAGCTTCTGGAGGACCTCGCCGAGGAGGAATCGGTTGTCGTTGCTCTTCTGGAAGTCCAGTGCCTGAATCAGCTGGTCTTCGGTAAGCACGCCCCGCTGGATCAGCAGTTCGCCCAGCTGCGGGTTCTTGTTTTCGGGGGTCGTAATCATGCGAGCATTCCCTCTGTTTTCCTACGGCTGGAGCGCCTTGAGCACCTCGCCCACGTCGTGGAAGACGCGGAATACGCCCTCCATGCGGGTGATCTCGATGATCTTCTGCAGGTTCTCATCCGGGCCGACCAGTCCCATCTGCCGGGACTGCTGGCTGAGCTGGTCGTGTACGTCCCAGAGGTACTCCATGGAGACACTGTCGATGAACGGGACGTTTTCGACGTTAAAGATCATGTCTTCGATGTCTGCGTCCTGGATCAGCGTGTCGACATCCTGCTTGAGCGCACCGAGGGTGTCCTCGCTGAGTTCACCCTTGAGGTTCAGGATCACGCAATGGCCATAGTGTTCGACGGCGACGTTCATCGTGAGCACTCCTGGAGAAGAGCTGCGGGGAAGACGGTCTCGGAAGGCTGCCGGATTTCCTGCAGGAAGGCCTCGAGATCCAGGCCCAGCAGTTTCTCGACCAGGTCCGGGTCGAACTGCTGGCCTGAATGCTTCTGGATCTCCTCCCGGACGACGTCCAGGGGCAACGCCTTCCGGTAGGTTCGGTCGGAAGTCATCGCGTCGAACGAGTCGGCAATGCCCACGATCAGTCCGGTCATGGGGATTTCGTCGCCCATCAGGCCTTCGGGATATCCTCTGCCGTCGGGCCGCTCGTGGTGGGCGACCACTCCGTCAATGACGGTGCTGAGCTGGCGGACCCCCCCGAGGATCTTCGCGCCCGTCCGGGGGTGCGATTTCATCGACTCGTATTCTTCGTCCGTCAGCTTCCCCGCCTTGCAAAGAACGCTTTCGGGGACGCCGATCTTGCCCACGTCGTGGAGCAGGCCCGAGAGATACACACGCTCGATTTCGACGCCCTCAAAGCCGCTCATCTCGGCGAGCTTCTTGGAGATCAGGGCCACCCGCCTGGAATGGCCGCAGGTATACGGGTCCTTGGCATCGATCGCCTCGGTCAACGCCAGCAGCACACCCATCAGCAGTTCCTGCAGATCGGCATACAACTGACTGTTGGCCAGGAAGATTGATACCTGGTCGTTGATCGAACCGACCAGCTTGACCTCGGAGCTGTCGAAATCTGCCCCGAGCTTGTTGATCGTCAGGATCATCCCACGCGATTTGTCGTTGAGCACGATAGGAACGGCAACGAAGTTCGAGATGCCTTCGGGCAGACCCTCCTGGCACTCATTGTCAACGATCGGGCTGGGATCGGCATCGAACTGCTCGATAAGAAGCGACCCGCAGGCCTTGCGAACGGCCTGGGAGTCAAGATCGTTCGATCCGGTCCAGACGAACGTTTCCCCGATCGCGCCCGGCATGTCGCCAACCCATGCCGCAGCGGCTTCAATGCTCATCACATCGACAAGTTGGTCGCACACCGCCTGCAGGAAGTCTCGGGGCAACCGGGTCACGCGCATCGATCCGCTGATCCGGTAGAGGAGGCTGAGCTCTTCGTACGTAGCGGCCAGGTTCGAACTCAGCGTCACCAGTTCCGAGGAGCTCACCCGGGAGGCCTGCTCGTACTCCACCACCCAGTCGACGACCCGGATCAGATCTCCTGCGGCGGCATCCGATCGCCTGCAGACCTTCCGGGCGTATTCCGCGACGGAGGTGAAATCCAACTCCCGCTGACTGCACAGGCGTGCCAGAGCTTCTTCATCCAGCATGGCGTCGGTCGGGAAACACGCGACCACCGACCCGAGAACGCGACGACGTCTGCGGAACGGCACGGCCATGATGCAGCAGCCCTGTTCGGTGGTCTCGATCGCCGGCGAACTGAGCTCAGCCGCCCGGACCCCGAGCTTCTCGATGGTCGCTCGACACGTCTGTGGGCCTCGCAATGCTTCGCACAGTCGGCAGCCAGGCGAGGTCTCAAACAATCGGTTTCCGGCGAGATCCACGGCCGTGGTGGTCATGTCCAGCTGCTGCAGACGCTGGGCGACAGCCTGGAAGAGTTCCTGCATCGCGTCGATTCCCGACGCCGTTTTGTCAGCAGCGATGGTCATGGAGTACTCATTTCGTGGAGAAGTCGGTCTCCGGGGGCGGCTACGTCACCGGAGACTCTTCGCTCTCTCCCAGAAGCTGTTTGACCCGCTGGAGCACCTCGCGCGGGCTGAACGGCTTGGCAAGAACTTCCGATATGCCCGATCCTTCGAGCTCCTCCTGCTCGATGTCAAAGCCTCGGGCGGTGAGCATGATCGCCTTGATGTCCCTGGTCTGTTCGTCCTTGCGCAGTTCCTTGCACAATTCCAGGCCGGTCATGTAGGGCATCTGGTTGTCGGTAATCAGCAAGGCCGGCTTTTCCTGTCTGCACAGGTCCAAAGCTTCTTCTCCGTCGACGGCGGTGATGATTTCGTATCCGGAATTCCGGAGCTTCATCGACACCACGTGCAGGATGTGGGCTTCGTCGTCTGCTACGATGATTTTTGCGCTCACGTTATCTCCCCTGGCAGAGGGGCCGATCGGTTCGGCCTGGGTCTACTGGAGTACTGGAAGTTCCATGGTGAAGGTGCTGCCCGACCCTTCGTCGCTGGTGACGGACAGTTTGCCTTCATGTACGGTTTCGATGATGTGCCTGACCAACGTCAGGCCAAGACCGGTGCCCTTGGCCATTTTCTTGTTGGCCTTGACCCGGTAGAACTTGTCGAAAATGTGCGGCAGATCCTCGGCGGGGATGCCTGCTCCGGTATCTTCGACTTCGACGCTGGCCAGTCCCCGGGACTCGTCGACGCCCACGCGCACCGTGACGGTTCCATTCTCCGGCGTGTACTTCACCGCGTTGGACAGCAGGTTCATCACGGCCTGGTAGATCATGTCCTGGTCGGCCTCGACCTGATAGAAGACCGGCGCGAGGTGATCGACCAGCTCGATGCCCTTGAGCTTGGCCTGCGGGGCGACCACGTCGATGACCTGGCGGACCAGTCCGGTCAGGCTGACCGGGGTTCGAGCGACTTTCACCACCCCTGCTTCGATACGGGAAATGCCCAGGATGTTCTCGATCAGCCGACCGAGGCGATCGGTTTCGGTCGAGATGATCTCGTAGAATTCCTGCTGTTGCTTCTCGTCGGAGACCTCTCCGTCGACGAGCATCTCGATATACGCCTTGATCGAGGCCAGCGGGGTCTTGAGCTCGTGAGACACGCTCGAGACGAAGTCGGTCTTCATCTGGGCGATTTCCTTCTCGCGAGTCACGTCGTGCAGGACCGCCACGACGCCTGCCGATTCGCTGCCTGGCCCGGGGACCCGGCTGAGGGTGATCTCGAAAGTCAGGGATCGCCCCTGCTGGCTGAACGTATGCTCGGCGACCTTGCGATGATCGGAGCCTTCCTGCTTGCGCATCTCGGTGATGAGCTTGCAGAGCGTTCCGTCATCGATGACGTCATCGATCGGCTTGCGGGTGGAGGAGTCGACCCTGAACCCCAGCAGTTTCTCGGCGGCCTCATTGGCGAGGACCAGCTCGTCGAATCGATTGGTCACGATGACCGCATCGGAGATCGAGAAGATAATCGCCTCGGTCTGTCGCTTCTCGGCAGCGGCGATGCGGGACTGGATTTCGAGTTGGCGCTTCTCGGAGCGTGCGTCCTCGACCTGTTGATGACACGTGTCGATCGCCAGGTTCAGGGCCTGGACCAGTTCGTCCAACACCGGCCCATAGGAGTTTGGCAGACGGGATATTTCGCGTCGGTCGACCTGCTTGCGGAGATCGCTCGCGATGCAGGACACTCCCGCCTTCCCGGCAATGTGGGAAAGCGCCGCCAGCCCCGCCAGCACGCCGCAAAGGCATGCTGCGGCGAGATGTCCCGGCCATGCGGCAGACGTCTGGCCTGGGACAGCTCCCAGGCCGAAGAAGACCGCCACAGCCACCAGCGCGGACAGTCCGGCGATGGCTGCCCAGTTGGTTGCGCTGAGCGATTTCACTTGAGGCTCCTCCCTACCTTGTCATGGGCTCCCGCGCCGACCTCCCTCAATCGGCTTTGGAGAGCTTTTCCACTTCCCGCTCGCCCAGCAGTTCCCGGGCCAGCGGGTCTTGCGGGTCAATCCGGTACGCCTTGCGATAGCATTCTCTGGCCTTGTCGCGGTTACCCGCAGCAGCGTATGCCCTGCCAAGAAGGCAGTGGAGCATGGAGCTGCTTTCGTTCATCGAGGCGGCCTTGGAAAGCACCTCGATGGACTGGCGAACCTGCTTGCTCTTGAGCAGTGAATAGCCAAGCATCATCGACGCGTCGAGATCGTGTTCGTCGAGTCGATGGCCCTGCCGCGCGCACAGGATGGCCCTCTGGGTGTCGTTCAACGCCAGATTGGCCCGTGCCAGGTCGCACCACACGCGGGGCGATTCGGGGTTGTGCTTCTGCGCTTCTTCGTAGATCCTGCGAGCCTTGTGCGGCTTGCCGATCGCCATGTAGGAGTCGCCCAGCATCGAGTACATCCACGCGGGCGGCGGATTGTCCGGGTCCTCGCGCAGACGCTCGAACGCGTCGATCGCCTCGAAGTAGTTCCCTGCAAGCAGATGGGCCCGGCCGACCCATTGAACATACTGAACGTTCTGGCCGTCGAGATCGCAGGCCGCCTGGAAATAGGTTGCCGCCGGGCCGTACTCCTTCTGAAGCATGGCCACCCGACCGGCAAGACCAAACAGCGCCGCATTCTCCAGCGTGGGCTGATTCACGAACTGCTGGATGTATCGATAGGCCTGCTCGGTCTGACCTATTGAGACCATGACCTCACCGGCGGCTACCACCGCATCGAGATTCTTCTCGTCCAGCGAGTGGGCTCGCAGATAGGCCTCCAACGCCCGCTCGGGCTGACGCTGGCGTTCCAACGCGACGCCAAGCAGGTAGGACGTCTCGCTGTTGTTGGGGTCCTGCTCACAACAATGCGTCAGCTCTCCGACGGCCCGTTGGTACTGGCCTTGCTCGATCAGTGCCTTGGAAAAGACCACCCGAGCCGGCACCAGGTCCGGACACATGGCCATCGCCTCGGCTGCCTTGTTGCGTGCCTTCTCCAACTCGCCCACTTCCAGGTGATGGTTCGCGAGGCTGACCATCACCTTCGCGCGGGTCAGGTCCCATCGTTTGTGGGCCTGCAGCTTCGCTTCGTCCGATGACTGGGAGTTGCACCCGATCCCAACCAGCGCGACCATGATGACTGCTGTCTTCTTCATCGATTGGACTCCGTCAGGGCTTCCTTGGCCCCAGTCGTTCGGCGCCCCGATGCCGAACCACGCATGGACTTCCTGTCACAACGTCACTCAGTCCGACTCGGCGTGAGATTCCTCTTCCTTCACGGCGTCTTGTTCCTCGGGCTTTGTTGCCTTGGGAAAGTCACACCGCAACTGACCGGGGAGAGGATCCTGCGGCTTCTCCTCGATGCCGAAGGTCTCGCGAACGTCCTGTTCAATCCGTTTCGTGTTGATCGGTTTGAAGGGCGGGATGATCCGCTCGACCGGTTTGCCCAGGTCCTGCATGACCATCCTCTGGAGGATGTACCGCGTACTCATGTGCTTGACCGCAGACGACCAGTACGCCTTCTCCGTAAGGCGCTCCTTCATGCGGATGGCCTCGAGAAGCTGTGGCTTCATGTGCAGTGCCAGGTCCAGGTTCCACAGGGCCTGCTGCCGCCGACCCAGCCGGATATCCTTGCGGGCCCACCGAACGAACCGGTCGGCCAGTTGCTCCTGGCCCCACCACGTCAGCCCCTTGCGGGCACCGAGGTGGAGGCGCGTCACGTCATCGGAAAGCCTGTCCCCGACAGCTGCGGCGGCTTCCTGGCTGATGATCCGCGGGGTGATCAGGATGATGACCTCTGCACGCTTGGTGGAATCCTTCGTGCTGCGGAACAGCGGGCCAAGGCCCGGAATATTCCCAGCCACCGGGATCTGCGAGCGGGTGGCGGTGGTGGTTTCGCGGAACAATCCGCCGATGACGATCGTGTGTCCGTCATGGACCAGCACGTTGGACGTGACTTCGGTCGTTGTCTCGGTAGGCAGGGCAGCATTGCCGATCTGGGTCACGCTGCCGGTCGAGTCTTCCGGGTGGATCTCCATCCGGATGAACCCGTTCTTGCCAATATACGGCCGAACGATCAGACGCGTGCCGGTTTCCAGGAACCGCACAGCCTGGGTGGCCACGGTGTCTGTGACGGTCGTGGTCAGGTAGCCGTCCCGCTGACCGATCATGACCTCGCCAACGTGCTTGTTGAGCACCATCAGCTTTGGATTGGCCAGCACGGTCGTATCGGTCACGCCCTCCAGAGCCCGCAGGAACATGCCAATCTCGTTGCTGATCCAGCCGATCTCCAGTCCGCCGGAGCTGACCTGGGAGCTGAAGCCCGTCTTGATCCGGCCAAAGGTCTGGTCGAAGGTGTCCCCGTCGGTAACGTCTTCGGTCTCGACACCGGAGAAATCGGTGCTGGCCGACAGGGCTCGGAAGTCGACGCCTGCCAGGGCGGTGAAATCGATCCCCAGTGCATTGTCTTCGGTCAGGTTCGCCTGCAGAACCGTCGCCTCGATGAGCACTTGCTGGGGGCGCACGTCGAGGGTCTCGATGTGCTCGGAGATCACCTCGTGATGCTCCCGCCGATCGGTGACGATCAGCATGTCGTTGAGGGCGTAGGCATTCCCGCCGGCATTGCTCGTGGGGGAACTGATGCCCGTCGCCGAGGCCGGGCTTACCGTGATCGACCCCTCTTCCGAAAGGACGGGCGAGACCAGGTCCCGGGCATCGTTGGCGGTGATGTAGTGAAGCCGGTATACCTTCACCTCGATCGGGTTGTTCTTCTCCCGTTCGGCTGCCTGGATCGCGGCGTACTGCTCGGATGTGTAGACGTAGACAAACCCGTCCTTGATCTCATAGCGGAAGCCGGAGGACTTCATGACGGCATCGAGGGCTTCCTCGAACGTCACATCGTACAGATCCACCGAGACCGTGCCCTGGATCTCTTCGGTGGCGATGATGTTTCGCTTGCCCTGCGTGCTGAGAAGTTGGAGAACGCCCCGGAGGTCCGCCCCTTTCACATGGATATTGAACGTGTCGGGACGGGTCATGGTCACGACGTCACCGTTGAGGCCTGCCGTTTCCGTACTCTCGACGGCTTCCTCCACGGGCGTGGCTTCCTGGGGTATAGCGCCCACTGCGATGGTGAGTACCGCAGCGGCTGCGACGGAAATGATCACACCGTGTGTCTTGAGTTTCCGTGAACGCTTCATCATTCGACTCCTGACTGCATGTCGGCCTTCTGACAAGGCCTGGTCTGCATGGCTCTGGCCTCACGCCTCAAGTGGCATGGGGAGGTACGCTTGATCTATTTCATCTGGAGAACGACGCGTACGTCGTCTTTCTCGACAGTGCATGATCGCGGGCCGATCGCCTGGATCTCGAAGCCATCCACGCGATCGCCGACCCGGTAGATCCTACCGTTGATCATTGCGGTGGGGCTGGCCCCCACCATCGTGCTCTCGACGACCAACCGTCCGGCGGCTTCGGTGATCTTCTTCCGTCTCAACTGCTCACGTTGCTCCGGAGTCAACTCGACCGGCTTGGGCTTGTCTCCGTCCACGGGGCAGAATCGCTCGACGTCGACCACGAACAGGTCGCGTCGGATTTCACGGTCCATCGCCTCGAGGTATTCTCTGCGGAGATTGCGAGCCTGGCGGTCCCGCTCCGACTCAACCGATACCGCAGGAGAAGGCTGGTTGGACTGAACGCGCCGAACTTTGGGCGTGCGGGCCGACGCTTCTTCAGGAGATCCGCCCGATAGCTGACGAAGCACCAGGAAGCCGGCCACCAGGAACAGCACCGACAGCACGACCGTCTTTTTCGGATCGTGCCGGATCTCGGCGATGATCCGCTCCTTCAGCGTCCATTGTCCCTGTTGTCTTCCAGGCATGCCGTCAGCCTTCCTTGAAGAAGATGTTCATTCGCAGCGTGATGTCCAACTTGCCACCCCTGCGACCTCTGGCAATTCGCAGCTCGTTGACCCGGGTGAGGCGCTTCATCTTCTCGACCTGGTTCAGGAAATCGGTCAGGGGCAGATAGTCCCCGGAGAATCGCATCGTGATCGGCAGCGTGCGGAACCGGTCCTGTACTCCGGGCTTTCCCGTCTGGATCATCGTGTTGGCCAGGCTCGCTTCTTCCAGACATCCGTGCAGGTCCCGGAGGAATTGCCCAAGTTCCTGCTGCCTGGGCAGACGCTCGTCGAAATCATCGAACTGTCGACGCATTCTGCGAACCCGTTCGGAGATCTCCGGCAGCGCAGCGATCTTGTGTTCGTCCTGCTTGATCCGCCTCTTCTGCTTGAGGATCTCGCCTTCGAGGTCCTCGGTCTTGCGGGACTGGGGCAGATAGACTCCCCACACAGCCACCGCTACCAAGCCGGCGAGTACCGCAATCAATGCTGCATTTTCCTTGAGTCGATAGCTCATGATGGCTCTGCTCGTGGCTCCTCTACTTGGCTACATAGCAGCTGGCGAGAAACTCGCGTCCGATCCTGCCCTGGACCGTCGTCTGCTTGGCATATCCCATGCTCACGTCGTCAAAGAGCGGGCTGGCGGACATACGCCCGACGAAATTCGCCACCTGCACGTCACTGGGGGCCAGTCCCGTGATCGTCAGGCGAATCCGCCTGCGAACGTTCCTGCCTCCCACCTCGGTGGTGGTCTCCAGCGTCAGGGTCGACAAGGCCATGCTTTCCGGAAGCAGGTTGCCCAACTCCGCCAGCACATCGCGAGCTGTAAGCCTGCTGCCCAGGTGGCTGTCGATCTCCTGTTTTCGAAGCAATTCGGACCATTCACGCTCGAGTTGCTCCCGCAGCGCGACCTGGCTCTGAATCGAGTGAACTTCGCTTTCGACCGCGTCGAGCCTTTGCTGCACAGCCGACACGCTCTGCTGCCGGGCCACGCCACCAAGAATCAGCAGCGCCGCCACAATCACCGCAATGTTGATCTGCCGGAACCGCCGTCGCCGCCGGGAGCGCTGGGCACGTACGGAACTAGGCAGAAAGTCGATATCGTGCATCATCTGCCTCCCGGTTCTTCCGGCTGGATTCCAGGCCCCGCAGCGCCATGCCGCAGCAGACCGCCCACTCGGCCAGTGCCCCCCTCCGGTCGGAGCGCAACTGGTCATCGGAGAGATCGATTCCCTGCAGGGGCTTGCCGACTTCGCACTGTACGCCTGTATGCTCGTTGAAGAGCGCAAGCATCGCCGGATCGTACGCATTACCGCCGGTAACAAAGACCCGGTCCGGACGAAGCCCGCGGAACGTCACCGAGCAGTAACGCAGACAGAGGCTGATCTCCCGGGCGAGCATGATCGCCTTATCCCGCATGCCGTCGTAGACCGCCCAGAACAGCCTGGCCATCTCGTCGTGCTCGTCGTCTGTGCCTTCCGGACGCGGACCGAAGTCCCGGTTGAACTCGCGCATCACCCGCATCCGAAGATCGTGAGCTTCGTCCAGTGACAGCCCCAGCTGATCGGCCGTCGCCTGGGTCAGTGTCCTTCCTCCGATGTCGATTCGCTTGATGAACAGCACATCACGTCCCCGGGCGACCAGCACGCGGGTGCTGTCGACGCCTACCTCGACCACCACGGTGACGGTCTCTTCGTCGCTCTGCCTGCGAAGCCTTCGCCCAAACGCCCGGAATGATGCAATCGGCTGTGCGTCGATGGCCATCGGTTGCAGGCCGAGGTCATCCAGCAGACGCAGGTGGTCATCGATAACCTCCTGCGGTGCTGCGAACACGATGATCTCCTCGCGGCTTTCGGTGCCCTCGCGAACCCCGCCGGCGTCCAGGTATCGCAGTTGGTCCGGCTCGATGGGGAACTTCAGTCGGCTGCGGGCTTCGTCGAGAATGGCTTCGTACATCTCATCGGGTCCCAGATGCGGAAGGCGAATGTTGTTGATCCGCAGATCGCTCGACGAAAGCGAAGTGATGACATTCCTGCCCTTGAAGCGCCCCTCACGAAGAATGGACGAAATCTCCTGGATCAGCCGCTCGCGGTTGACGCCGGGCTCTTCGGGAACCGCCTGCGGAACATCCCAGCGACCCGATGCCGCCACGCGCAGGTCGCTTCCGGATGCGACCAGTTGGAGCATCTTGACCCCACCGGCCCCGATATCCAGGGCGATGGGGGATCTTCGGTTTCTCGTCAGGAAACCCATCGAGGTGCTTCCTTCCTCTAGTTCGAGGCCTTCACCGTGATCTTGCCCGTCACGGGCTTGACCTTGATCGTGTACTGATACGTGCCGTAGGAGACCGTAATCGTGCCCTCTGAGGTAAGCCCCACGGGGGCTCCCAATTCGTCAAAGACCACGTTCGGATCTCCAGCGAAGTTTGCGGATACCTGTAAATTCGTGATTCCGCTTTCGTTGGGGCAATTCACCACGTAGTCAGATTGAGTAATCGGATGTTCGAGGGGGGTACTTGCGTTATACAAGGTGTAGTAATTGGCGTTCGGGTCCGAGAATTCGACCCGGATCGGCGTACCCAGCGTAATGGCCGTATTCTGTGCGTACTCCAGGTCGGCTGTGATCTTCCGGGTAATCGACATCACCCGCACCCCCTCCGTTCTGCCAACGCTGGGCATAACCAGGGCCGCGATGATCCCCAGGATCACCACGATCACCAGCAGTTCCACCAGGGTGAAGCCCCAGCGGGTGCGGCTACTCTCTGTCTTTGCTTGATTTCTCATCTTTGCCTCCCAGCTTCTCTGCTTGGTCGGCCTCGGCTTCCGACACCTGCACCTTTGCCTTGCCCTCTCGGAACAGGCTGATCAGTTCGTCCAGCTTGCTGTTGGCAGCCTTCTGCTGGTTGATCATGTCTGCTCGCTGCTTGGTCGGGCCATAGATCTTGCCCTGCTGGGCTGACGCTTGCCCACTGACGTTGGGTGTTTCGGCCCACAGACCGATGGCGATGACCGTCAACAGAAAGGCAATCAAAGTCAGGCAGACTCGAGTGTACGTGTCGATGCGGATCGTCATGTTCTGACTGGGGTTCATCTTCCTGCTCCTTGCGTCAGATGGTTCGCGGGGCCGGAGGGAATTCCACCAGCCTTTCCACGGATGGACCTTGCCTGCGATCTGATCAGTCCACCCATCTGACAATCTCGACTTCAGGCAGCCGGGCCTTGTAAAGATTCTCGACTTGTTCTGCCGTGAGAGCCTTCTTGAAGACAGCGACTTCATCCAAAAGCCCCCGCCAGCTTCGGGATCCCAGATCGTCCGGGTTGTCTCCGATCCAGGCGGAGATATCTTCGTCCTCGGCTAGCTCGCCAGACTGGTCCATCTCCCCCACCAGCTTGCCGTTCTGGAACATCCGCATCTTGGCGCCGTCGTAAGTACACACGACGAAATACCACCGGAAAGTCTCCACCACCTCGTCGGCGATCAGTACCTTGGTGGCCGTGTCGGAATCCCCCGTCTTCAGACGGAATCTCATCCGGTCGGCACCGTTGGAGTAGGTCCTGCTGACCATCCAGAAGTGAGCATCGGTGCTCTTCCCGTACGCCTTGGAGATGATCCGGCTGTCCTTTGTGAAGGCGAACGCGTTGAACCACGCCAGGAAGGTCACCTTGTCGCCTTCGATGTCCGGCTTGCCGAGATCGATGTAGTCATTCCAACCATCGAAGCTCCGACAGATATTGGAGCTGTGAACCAGCACCCCGTAGGCCTGTCGATGCTCGACTCCGTTGCGATAGGTTCCGTGTAGATTGCCCCTCTCGTCGGTTGCGGTCCAGCCGCTCAGCGGGACGTCATGCAACCGCCAGTACCATTCCGGACCCAACTCCATCATCTTGTTGTAGAACTCGTTGTGGACATGAATCCGAGCCGTCCGCGAACGCGAGATCCCTTCGACGGTAGCTGTGGAGGTGATGCGGACGTAGTCGCCCGTTGGGTCCTCAAATACGGCTGAGAGCAGGTAGCTGCCGCCCGAATCACCGATGGAGATCGGTCCGATCTGGGTGGGCGAATTCGGATCGCCAAAGGCAGCGGATCCCTTCTGGTGAAGAAGCTCCATCGCGTGAAAGATGCCGGATTCGGCGACGTATTCCGCGCGTTTCGCGTGCGCGAGATTGCGTGAGCTGGCAAGCTTGAGCCGCGCAGAGGCCATGCACGTAAGCCCGAGAGTCAGGCCCACGGCGATGGCCAGCAGTACCAGCACCATCGCCATTCCGGATTGTCTGGATCGACGGTTCTTCAATGTTGCACCTGGCTGCGGCTAGGGGTCGGGAGGCCAACTCGCCGTGGAACCGCCTTCATATTTGCGGATCGTAGCGGTGCTTCGCAGATCGATGCTTGCCTCGCTGGACCCCACCTCGAGGCGGATGTCCACCGAGCGGGTTTCCGGGCTGTCGTCGTCGGGGCGAAGTTCGAACTGTCGAACGTCCTCCATCAGCAGGGTCATCTCCATGTAGGGCCCGTTGCTGATCATGAGTCCGAATACTTTGTTTACTGAATCCACGTCCCCGTGCTTGACCGTCACGTCCAGTGCTCCCATCCCGTCGGGGAACACGTTCCTGATCATGTGGACCTTGCCCGGCTGAAGAAGCTCCCCAACCAGACGGAGCTCCGAAATGTTGATGTAGCCGTCGTTGTTGGAATCTTCCCACCACATGGACATCGAGCCATAGTTCGTACTGTCCCAGGCAGTGACAAGCTCGCAATCCCGCACGAGGTGATGAACCTTGGCCATGCCGACCCGAGCCATCTGAAGGTTCTGCTGATGCCGCTGGCTGTTGCTGTAGCCAGTGGAAATGCCACGCCAGACACCCGCAACAGTCAGCGAGATCATCGAGAGCACGATCAGAGAGATCGTCAGCTCGATCAAAGTGAAGCCATCATGCCGGCGAGTCATGTCACTCCTCCTCGTCCGGCGCGCGAACCAGCCGTGTCAGAACAACCATCTCCGTACCTCGATGGCACGCCTTGACCGTGACCCGGACGAAGTTGAACTCCTCATCAGCGGGCTGATACTTTGGCCTGACGTACTCCACGGTGACCTCGCGGGAGAGATCCCTGAACTGATTGCCCGAAATGGGCACTTCCTGGGAATCGTGGAGCCCTCCTGCCGACTCGGAGTATCCGTGGTAGTCGTCGAGGTTGTCGTAGTCCCAGCGATCGTCCTCTCCGGTTTCCGGGCCAGGCGTGCTCACGCCGTCCGGGTCGTAGAACGGCTTGGCGACGATCTCGTTCATCAGACCCTCGGCCAGGAAGCTGCAGGTCGTGAGACGTGTGTCGAACTGTTCGAGGCGTCCTGCGGTCGAGAATGGAAGCAGCACGGCCGAGACGGTCACCGCGAGCAACGCCGACGCAAGCAGGGCCTCGACCATGCTGAAGGCCTTCGCGGGTTGTCTTGGCGAGCGTTTCATGGACGGCGATGGTTAGTACTCGTAGAACGGAACTCCATCGTCATCGGCGCCTATGGCGTCGGACTTAAGCGTCATCGAGGCGGGATGGAAGATCCACCCGTGAGAATCGTCGCCGGCTCCGGGCAGCGATTGTGCATTGGGCAGGACCTGGACCGTCTGCAGCGAATTGACGGGGTTAGGGGGAATCTCCGTGAAGTACGGGCCGAAATCATACCCTGCCGTGCCGGGGTCGGCTACGGTTCCCCAACGGTCGCTGGAGCGGGTCATCTGCTCCACGAACGAGTTCGAATCCGGGTCCGAGGCGACATCACCGTCGGCGTATCCGGGGGCGAAACCGTGCTGGGCTTCGAAAACCGAGATCTGTGTTCGCAGACTGAACAACTGATCCTTGAGAGAGTTGCCTCTGGCATGCGTCGAGGCGATGGTGAAATGGGGGATCACGATCGCCGCGAGGATACCCAGGATCACCACCACGATGAGAATTTCGACAAGCGTGAACCCTTGCTTGCGCATGACGACCTCCTGTCGGACCGGCCGGTGCCCGGGAAACAAGACCACCGAGAATGGACACACCGGGGCCCCTCGCGTGGAGAGACCCCGGCGGTCACATGTTCGGTTCTGCGAAGACCGTAGAGCCCTTACAGGCTCACGTCGGTCGACGCGTGAATCTTGCCGGTCGTCGTGTCGTAGATCCAGCCGACACTCGTATCCCTGGCGGGCGAGCCGTCCGTATCGAAGCTCACTTCGTCTGCGTTGCCGTCAGCCGCGGTGAACGGGTTCTCCGGGAACGTCTGGAGATACGGACCGTACTTGGTCTCGCCGGATTCCCAGCTGCCGCCGTACTCGTCCGTGGCGCCCAGCAGACGGTCCTGGAACGTCCCCGAGCTGTTGTCGGCCTGGAAGTCGCCGTTGGCGTCAAACGCGCCGTTGGGGCCCTGATCGTGGTGCTGCAACTTGTACAGCTCGATCTGGCTCCGCAGCGACTGCAGGTCACTGATCAACGAGGACTGGCGGGCATCTTCAGACGCATTGGTGAACTGCGGAATGACGATGGCAGCCAAAATGCCCAGGATGATCACGACGATCAGAATTTCAACCAGCGTAAAGCCCTTCTTAAGCATGCGCTTCATAACAGAAACCTCCCAATCGAACCAACTTCCTCACGTTCGGGAAAAAACCCTCACTTGCATCCTTGCACGCGTTCATTCCCTCATTCTGTGCGTATCCTGATCAGCGGACACACCCGCTGATTCCGACATTCATGACGCCACGCGCGGAACACGGGGAGAGACACAGAGGTCCCTCGCCCTCACCAGCGTGTGGCACCCAAGGCATGTATCGGGTCTTTCCCGGGCGGCCTTAATTAACTTGGCGGCCGGCGGAAAATTCGGTACACGCCCGCCCGAGATGCCCCCAAGGGAAAGCGCAAGACGTGAACGCAGGTGAAGTTCCGACCACAGGAAAATGGCCGAACATCCCAGCGTTCCCTTCGACAGCCGGGCGGTCCTCAGCGGATCCCTGGCTTTGCGCTCCGCGCTGGCGCGGATTGCCCTTTCGGGGAACTCTGGCGACACTCTCCGGATGGGCCCAAGGACCACCCGAAGTGCATGGCGCCCTACCGGCATGCAGACCGATCGGGCGTTACAGGCGTAATCTAGGTTTCAATCGGGCGTGAGGCAAATCAGGCGGGGAATTTCACCAAAGGCGTGCCGGCAGAGATGCAGCCGAACGCACATCGCTTATTCAGAAGCACTTCGAAGCGCCGTGCGGCACTCCTCGAGCAACTGCTTCACCTTGAAAGGCTTCATCAGGACTGAGGATAGGCCCTCTCGGTTGGCTCGGACGATCGAATGATTCGGGTCGTACCCGAAGCCCGTGATTAGAATCACCACGCAATCCGGGTTCTCCTGTTTCGCCTTGGAGAACACCTGGTAGCCATCCGCTCCGGGCATCTTGATGTCCGAAATCACCAGGTCGTACGTCTCCTCGGACAGTTTCTCGCAGGCCACGCTACCATCGGCGGCCTCCTCCACCGTACACCCGAAAGGCTGGAGCACGTCCCGGATCGTCCTGCGGATCAACTGCTCGTCATCGGCAATCAGTATGCGAGTGCCGCACAGAAGCGGATCCCGTTCGACCGCGGATGTCGGAGAGGTGATCACCCCGGTAGCCGCCCCGTCGGAAATTGCCTGCATTCTGGTTCGGGCATCGCTGGCCATCTGGACAACCGACTGCAGGCGCTTGCGGAGATCATCAATCCCCAGGTAATCCTCCACAAGATTGCCGACCTCTGTAATGATGTCATTCAGCGGGCCGGCGATTTCCGCACAGATCGACCCGCTTACCCGCGTGTGAGCGCTGTATCGCTCAAACGACAGCAGGTCCAGGATGTGCATCGCGAGGGCAACGTAATTCGCGAAGATCTCCGCGAACTGTCGGTCCTCCTCGCTGAAGGAATTCAGGCTGCGCGACTCGGCATTGAGTACGCCAATGACCTTGTCGTGCAGCCGCAGTGGAACCGTTACGCTCGATTTGGCCCTGTCCATACCCACGAGGTACCGGGGGTCCTTGCGCACATCCGGACAGAGATAGCTCTTGCCGGTTGCAGCGACATACCCGCAGATGCCGCTTCCTTCGTGATTCGCGAACAGTTCGTAGTTTCGGGCCTGCTCGTTAAGCCCCACCGAAATGATGATCTCCAGTTTGTTGCTCCGCTGATCGACCAGCAGCACCGCAAAGTGCTCGTAGTTCAGCACATCCTTGCTGCAGCGGATGATGCGCTCCTCAAGGAGCTGGAGACGCTCAAAAGCGTCGCGGTTGCTGAGCAGGTCCTTATCGAGGCGGACCAGTTCCTTTCCCGCACGCTCAATCGCGTTGATCTTCTGTTGCTGTCTTCGCTGCGTGGTGGCATTGACAATCACGCCCGCCACCTGTCGAAGGATTCCCTGTCGGTCCCGAACCGGCGAACAGAGCACCTCGAAATACGTGCCGTCCTCCGGCATCAGGCTGTATCGCTTGCCGCGTGAGCGATCGTCGGCATTGGCCGTTTCTGCCGCGAATTCCTCGTAGGCCTCCATACAAAGGCTGCGCAGCGAGCTCAACACGCTATCGGGCAACTCCCGGATCCGACGATTCGCCCAGACCAGCTCCCCCTTGTCGCCAACGATGCAGACCCCGTCGCCGATCGTGTCCAGTACGACCGACGCCTGTTGGGTGACCACCCCGCGTTCGAGGGGCAGAAAGTCCGCCGTCTCTGCCAGAACGCCGGCGAAGCGGCGATCCCTCATGGCGTCAAGAGCGGAATCGAGATCTTCCACGATCTCCACATCGTAGTGATCGCGGAGTAGGGAGAGAATCCCCTGGGCCTCAAAGGCCGGGCCATGAAGGACCAGGAGCTTACGGGTGTCAACCTGCTGTTGTTCCATGGGGCTTTCCATACTGCCAAAAGCCGAAAACTTCCTACTGATTGTACCCAACAGGGACAATCCGGTCAATCCGTTCAATCAGATGATCTCAATATCACCCAACAGAGCGAAAGCGGGAAAGCCGTCACAGCCCCATTTCCGCACGCTGCTTCTTGCGGAACTTCTGTGCCAGACGGAATTTCTCCTGGGCCGCTGACACCGCCGACTCGCGAATTTCGATCTCCCTGGCCGTTTCGCTCGGAAGTCGACGGGCCTTCTGCAGTTCGTCCCATGCTTTTTCCGGATCCAACTGCACCATCGGGATGCACTCCTCAGCCAGAATCGTCAGACCATCTTCGTGCACGTGAGCGAAACCGCCACTGGCGAAGTACTCCTGCGTGTCCTTCGGGCTGATATCGATCACCACGGCCCCGGCACCCATACGAGCAACCAGCGGCGCCCGTCCTGCCAGAACACCCATCTGTCCGTCGCTGGCAGGAAAGGTTACTCCGCTTGCGTGAACAACGCAGACCCGCGCGTCCGGCGTGAGTAACTCGACCTTGAACTCTCGAATGCGACGGGCCATGGATCGATGGATCTCCTACGCGAAGTGGTCGAAGCAAACCACATCATCGAATGGTTTGCGGTCCTTCTCTTCGGGGGGACTGTCGGCGGGGTATCCCAGCGTGAGCATCTCGATCACCTGGGCCGAATCGGCAACGCCCAGCGCATCCTTGACTTCCTGCTGCTTGAAATGCCCGATCCAGCAACTGCCCAACCCCTCCGCCGTCGCAGCGAGGGTCATGTGATCGATCGGAATCGCACAGTCAACGGCACCGGCCGGGACATCGCAGAACATCACCCGCTCCGGCTCGGTCGACACCACAGCGACAATCACCGGCACCCCCGCCATCCAGTCCTGCTCGGAAGCAGCAACCAGCTTTCGCCGTACCTCCGGATCGCGGGCCACGATGAATTTCCAGTTCTGCAGGTTCCTGCCCGACGGGGCCAGGCGTCCTGCCTCGAGCACCCGACGGAGCACGTCCTCCTCAACCGGCCGATCCTCGTACGACCGGCAGCTGTACCGCTTGCGGATCGCTTCGTAGACGTCCATCAGACTTCTCCTTCGCCCTGCCGGCGGGCATCGCTTTTTCCTGCAGTCTGTTTGCAGCCCGTCGTCTCGGTCCTTTCCGAGGTCCGGGCCTGTTCGACGGACTCGCCCATCCGCCCCAACGCTTCAATGATATCGGCTTTGGCATTCTCATCGGTCCTGCCTTCTTCGCGTCCGCCAACCAGCACGATCATCAATGAAATGGCAGCGCCGATCAGTTCGACCCCATCGGCGGAGATCGATAATGTTGGCTTCTCCGCACCTCCCAGACGAAGCATGCCGCTGACGAGAATCCCCAAGGCCAGAACCACCGAGCCGTTGCAAAACCACTTCTGTCTGCGGATCTCGCGAGAGATCGCGAACAGGTACAGAAAGAACACCAGCAGCACTGCGCTAACCCACGTCATGCTCTTCGCCTCCCCGGCAAATCTATGCCTTCGCCTTGCTCGCCTGTCGCGACGCCTGGTCGGCGGCTTCTTCCACCGTACCGACATACATGAATGCCTGCTCGGGAAGCCGATCCCACTTGCCCTCGCAGATCTCCCGGAACGAACGGATCGTGTCTTCCAGCGGCGTGAAATTGCCCGGCTTGCCGGTGAACGGTTCAGCCACGAAGAACGGCTGAGACAGGAACCGTTCGATCCGCCTCGCCCGCCCCACCGTCAGCCGGTCTTCCTCCGACAACTCGTCCACGCCCAGAATCGCGATGATGTCCTGCAGATCCCGGTAGCGCTGCAGGATCTGCTGGACCTCCCGGGCTGTGTCGTAATGCTCCTGGCCCACGAGTTGGGGATCGAGGATCCGCGACGAACTGCCCAGGGGATCGATAGCCGGGTAAATGCCCTTCTCCACGATCGACCGCTCGAGCACGACGAACGCATCGAGGTGGGTCACCGTGGTTGCCGGCGCGGGGTCGGTCATGTCGTCGGCCGGCACGTAGACCGCCTGCACCGACGTAATCGCGCCGTTCCTGGTCGATGTGATCCGCTCCTGCAACTGACCCATTTCGGTGGCGAGTGTTGGCTGGTATCCCACAGCCGACGGCATCCGGCCGAGCAGAGCGGAGACTTCCGACCCCGCCTGCGAGAAGCGGAAGATGTTGTCGATGAACAGCAGCGTGTCGCCGCCGCCGAGATCGCGGAAGTACTCGGCCAGCGTAAGCCCGCTCAGCGCGACCCGAAGTCGGGCGCCGGGCGGCTCGTTCATCTGCCCGAAGACCATGGCTGTTTTTTCCAGCAGTTTCTGGCCGGTCTGTCCGATCTCGACGTCCTGCATCTCCAGCCAGAGGTCGTTGCCCTCCCGCGTTCGCTCCCCGACTCCTGCGAATACCGAATAGCCGCCGTGCTTCGTCGCAACTCGGGTGATGAGTTCCTGGATGATCACGGTCTTACCAAGCCCCGCTCCACCGAAAAGGCCGATTTTTCCGCCCCGAACGAAGGGCACGAGGAGATCGATGACCTTGATGCCGGTAACGAAGATCTCACTGCGAGGAGTCAGGTCCTTGAACTCCGGGGGGTCCTGGTGGATCGAGCGGTATTCCTCTGCAACTACGTCGCCCCGATCATCGACGGGGTCTCCCACGACATTGAAAACCCGCCCAAGAACACCAGGGCCCACGGGCATCTTGACGGGCGAACCGGTATCGGCGACCTCCATGCCTCGCACCAGGCCGTCCGTGGGCCCCAAGGCGACACATCGCACGCGCCCGCCCCCGAGATGTTGCTGGACCTCCCCGGAAAGGTGCGCCCCAACCCGGCCCGAGTCGTCGTCGATACGGACCGCGTTGTAGATCGAGGGAATATGCTCTTCATCGAACTCGACGTCGAACGTCGAACCGATTACCTGGACGATCTTGCCTGTCGCCGCCATCGTTACTCCAATCCAGCCCGGCCGCCGATGATCTCCGTCAGCTCGGTGGTGATCTGGGCCTGCCTCATGCGGTTGTATTGCACGGTCAGATCGCCGATAAGCTCGTCGGCGTTCTCCGTAGCCGATCGCATCGCTGCCATCCTGGCCATCTGCTCGGTCACCGTCGCGTCAAGAAAGCACTGGTATAGCCTGAGGCGAACCGCTGCCGGCAGCAGATGCCGAACGATCTCTTCGTTCGATGGGTGCAGTTCGTACGGCATGCGGATCTCGTCGGACTCGCTGCTCCTGACGCGATACTCGGCTTCCACCGACATCGGCAGCACCTGCGCGATCACAGGCCGAGCCTGGGAGCCCGAGACCAGGCGCGTGTACGCCACCTCCAAGCCGCTGATCTTGCCCACCAGAAACTGCTGCATGTACGTCTCGGCCAACTGGCCGACTTCGGCATACTCGGGCACGCCCCCGAATTCCGTGTAGTAGCGGTCTACCTCCATGCTGCGGAACTTCAGGAAGCTCACGCCCTTCTTGCCGACGACGTGAATCCGCGTATCGTAGCCGGCCTGGGTAGTCTGGCCGAAACGCTCCAACGCCACCCGAAGTACCGCGGCGTTGTAGGAACTGCACAGCCCGCGATTGCTCGTAAGAACCAACAGCACCTCACGCTTGACCTCCGAAGGGGCTTCCAGCAGCGGGTGCTGGACCTTCTGGCGTTCGCGGGCAACCAGGTCGCCGACCAGGCGCATCAACCGATCGGTATAGGGACGCGAGGCCGCGGCGTACGTGTGCGATTTCCGGAACCTTGCCGTCGAGACCATCTCCATGGTTTTCGTTACGGTCCGGATGCTCCGCACCGCGTTGCGTCTCTTGAGGATTTTCCTCGCCTTGGCCATGGATCTTCTCGCCTACGTCTGTCCGGGTTCCGATGCACCGTCGGCTTGACGGCTTGCCTCCTGTGAACCCGGCTTGTCGTCTTGCTGAGCGTCCTCCTTCTCCTCCTCCGCCTGCTGAGCATGACGCCGGGCGCGTCGCTCTTCGCGGTACGCCCCTTCCTTGTACTCGTCGATGAGGAAGGACAGCCGCTTCATCCTTGCCGGTGGCA
>CAZXSK010000001.1:65861-111139 GCA_964642855.1 uncultured Planctomycetaceae bacterium
TCCGAACTGCACGCCGATACGACCACGGTGTGATCCATCGCGCCGTGCGTCCGCAGCGTGTCCACCACGCCCGCAACCGTGGATTCCTTCTGCCCCACGGCTACATACACGCACAACACGTCCGTGTCGCTTTGATTGATGATTGCGTCGACAGCAATGGCTGTCTTGCCAACTTTGCGGTCCCCGATGATCAGTTCGCGCTGTCCACGTCCGATCGGGGTCATCGCATCAACGGCTTTGATGCCCGTCGCCAGGGGCTCGGTCACCGGTTGGCGTTCGGCGATGCCCGGCGCGATGATCTCCAGAGGCCTGCGTGTGGATGCGGAAATCTCGCCCAGTCCGTCCAGCGGCTTACCCAGCGGGTCGACGACGCGTCCGAGCATGGCCTCTCCGACGGGCACGTCGAGCAGCCGGCCGGTTCCCTTGACCGAGTCGCCAGCCTTGATCTCGTCGCACTCGCCATAGATGACCGCACCGATGGAGCTTTCCTCAAGGTTGAAGACCTGGCCCAACTGGCCACCCTGAAATTCAAGCAACTCACCGGCCATGGCGCCCGACAAGCCATAGATCTGAGCGATGCCGTCGCCCACTTCCAGCACGCGCCCGACCGTGGCAACGTCCATCTGTCGCCGATAGTTGGCGATCTCCTCGCGAATGACGGAGGCGATTTCGTCGGCTTTGAACTTCATTGGTCAGCTTCCTCTTGTCCGTCGGTGGCAAACGGCGATCGTTGCGGTTTCTCGGGCGCGGCGCCCAGTCGCTGGTGAAGGCTCCGGCGGATCCGCTCAAGATCGGCCGCGATCGTAGCATCCATCACGCGATCGCCTATCCGAAGCAGCACTCCTCCGACAATGCCCGGATCGCACTTGGTGGTCAGCAGCACGCGGCCTTCGAGGAGGTCCTCCAACATCTCGTGAATGGCTGCCCGGGTCGACTCGTCGAGTTCCACGGCGGCGGTCACGGTGACGCGCATCACTCGCATCCGGTCGTACAGCCTGTCTCGGAAGCACGATGCGATACCGCGGATCAGGGAAAGGCGGTTGTTCCGGGCAAGGACGTTCAGCAGCCCTTCTATGCGTTCATCGACACGGCCAGCGAACACTCGAGAGATCATATCGACGCGCTGATCGGAGGTCAGGCTGGCCGCTTCCAGGAGGTCCGAAAAGCCTTCCTCCTGGTGAACCATTGCGGCGAGGGCATCCAGTTCGTCGGCGACCTGCTGGGCGCACGTATCGTCGTCAAGCAACCCCAGCAGGCCTTCGGCGTAGATCCCGGACAACGACATCGCCGTGGGATCCATGACCGTTTCGACTCGGCTGGGAGTGGCCTGCATCAGAGCTCACCCTCCGCCTGGGTGCGGATCTCCTCGAGAGACTCCCGAACCAGGCGCTGATGGTCGTCCGGGCTGAGTTGCTTGCGGAGAACCTGCCCGGCCACGTCGACCGCCAACTGGGCGGTGTGGTCGTGCAGTTCGCGGAGCGCTTCCTGGCGGGCCTGCTCGATCGCCTCCCGCGCAGAGTCGGCAGACTTCCTCGCTTCCTCCTGAGCGGCCTGCAGGACCTTCTCGCCATTTTCAGCCGCCTCCCTGCGTGCCTGGTCGAGCAGTTCCCGGGCCTCCAGCTGGACCGACTCCAACTGTAGCTGGTAGTCCTTCAGCACAGTGGCCGCCTCCGTCTCGCGTTTCTCCGCCCGCGCGATGGCGTCTTCGATGCCCTTCTCTCGCTGCTGGAGCTGTTGGAGGATGGGTTTCCACGCCCACTTGCCCAGCACCGCAAGGAGAACCAGGAAGATCACTACGGTAAAGATCGCCTGACCCAGATCGCCGGTGTGCATGCTTCCGCTTCCCTGGGCGGCCTGGAGGTACGATGGCGCAGCGAACATGCCAACGACTGCCGCCGCGATGGGCAGGCCAGCCCCGGAAGTGATTACCGACTTTTTGCGAGCCGGACGGAACACCTTTGGCAGCATCCTCGGCAAAGATACGGCTACTTCAGCAGACAGACGAGGATGGCGAATAGCATGCCGCCCTCGACCATCGCCGCGGTGATGATCATGGGCATGAACATGCCCCCGGCTGCTTCGGGCTGACGCGCGATGGACTCGATCGCCTTGCCGCCGATGTTCGCCACCGCCAGGCCGCCACCCAGAGCTGCTACAGCTGCCCCGATACACGCACCGATGGTCTTGATTGCATCGGCCATCGCCACGTCAGCAGCGGCTTCGGCTGCAGGCGCCTGGCCTTCAGCGGCCAGTGCCGGAGCGGCCAGCACGCCGACAGCCATCAAAACAAGCACCCAATTGCTCAATCTGGACATCGCATTCTCCAAAGTCACAAGGTATCCGGCGATTCCGTTCGAATCGCGAAGTGTACCATACTTTATTCCGCCACGCCTCACCAATCAGTGTGCGGGCTCGACGTACAAGCCAAGAAAAATCGCCGTCAGGAACGTGAAGATATACGCCTGCAACACGGCTACCATCAACTCCATCAGGTCGATCAGCACGCTGGCCCCGATGCACACGGCGATGGGCAAGATGTTGACCGCCCCATGCACCCAATCGCCCATCCATCGGCCCAGCGCCTGAACGATGAACATCATCATCACAGCCAGCAGCACGTGCCCGGCCATCATGTTGGCGAACATACGAATCACCAGGGCGAAGCACTTCGCCACCGCGCCCACCAACTCCAGCGCGGCCAGGAAGGGGCGGAAAATCACGCCCGTGACGCCCGGTATCGGTGGACTCAGCGACCACACCCACAAGACCGGGGACAGTGCAATGCAGACCGGCAGCGGCCAGTTGCTGTGCACGCGATAGACACCGGCCGTCTTGATCAGTCCGCAGCCAATGATCGTTATCAGGGACACCCCCGCAAGGGCTCCGCAGACGGTAAGGATGCCTGTCGGCGTAGTTCCCATCGGAACGCCCAGCACGGGGGTCAGTGAGTACAGGGGCAGCAGGCCGGAGAGGTTCATCCCCAGGATGAATACGAACATCGTCAGCAGGAAGGGCAGGAACGCGTCGGCCTTGTCGTGCAGGGCGGGCTTGGCGACCATGTCGCGGATGAACACGACAATCGCCTCCAAAAGGTTCTTGCCTCCAGATGGGACATCTCCCCGACGACGGGCAGCCAGCAGCACGAGACCCGCAACCGCAATCGCAACGAGAATCATCTGGGCGATCCCGCTGGACATCAGCGTGACCTCCATCCCGAAGACTTCCATCTGACAGCCCGGCCAGGGGTGATCGTTGACGTGGTCCATCAGGTTTCCCGAGGCGAGCATCATGACATCACCGTCCTCCCCGGGTCAGCCTAGGACCCCGGCGGTCGGCCGGAGGAATCTTGCCCAACGCCACCTGCCGGAAATCCTCGTTCATCGCCAGCCCGAGCCAGACCGCCTCGACCATGAGAAGGCAAAAATAGAACACGCCCAGCCAGATCAGCAGGGGCTCGAGGGGCAGATCGGTCGCCAGGAGGACCAGCCCGGCTCCCCCCAACACCCCGACCAGCCGAAGCATACCTGACATCACGAATGCGAAGGCCGTTCGCGACGGGCCCGCGATCGAAGTCACAACCATCGCCATTCCGCAGATTGCCATGACCGTCCATGAAACCGCCCCCGCAGCGACCAGCGAGGCCAGCCCGTCCCTGCCATGGTAATGCCACGTCGGCAGCGCACCCAAAGCCGCCACGATCATGCCAATCGCATTGGCCCAGAAGAACCAGATTGCGAAGTTGAGCTTCAAGATTCCCTGTCTCGGTTTCTGGAGTTCCGGCCCTGGGACCGACGCTGGTACTCCCCTGCCAGCAGGATCAGCCGCGTCAGACCGCCCGCAAATCCGGCGCAGGCCCCAACCAGCGTCAACCACGGAGACCATCCAAGCCAGCCGTCTGCGAGCCACCCCAGACCCACGCCGGCAAGGAATGTCAGGATGAACTCCAGCCCGGCCGTACCGTATCTCGCCAGATCCTCTCTACCATCGCTGCCGACCATGCATTGCCCCGGGGCTGAAACCGCCTCGGCTGGGGGTAAACAAAGCAGTGAAGATAGCGCCGCAGGCTGAAGATGTCAACCCGTAGCCGGATCTGAATGTCAACCCGTAGCTGGATCTGATCGCCAACTCAGACGGGCTTTGCTCCTCGCACGTCGGAAGCGTTGGCGTGGGTTCTACTTCCCGCCTGGCCCGAAGCAATACAGCCTGGACTTGGTTCGCAGCAGGACCTTGTCGCCGTGGATCACGAAGCCTGTTTCGCAGGGGTTGTAGTCGCCGCGCTTCCGGCATTGCTTGAGCCAGTCCGGAGCCCACTTCCTCAGTTGCGGAACGGGCTGGTGCGGCGAGGACAATTCGCCCGATGACACCTTCTGCATCCCCTTCTCGCCGACCTTCAGCACATTCCAACGCACCTGGTTGGCCGGCCTGAACTTGTCCGATCGGAGTACGAACAGATACCCGTCGGCCAAGGCAGGACTCGCCCAGCTTCCCCGAACACGCAGCCCCCTGCCGTCATTGATAAGGTTGCCGGTCTGGGCGTCGTACATCTCCACATGCCTGCGGATAATCACATCGCCTGCCAACACTCCCGACGCTCCGCCCGGGCCTTTGACCTTGGTCCTCCACAGCTCGCTGGGCTGAACGCTCCCGTCCTCCTGCAGCTTCAGTCGAATCGCAAGCAGGTCTCCGCCTGAGTTCCTGCCTGAGTAGTAGTACAGCGTGTCGGTTCCGTTGGTCAGCGCGGTGTCCCCGCCGGTCTCCGACCCGCACCAGCTCGGGCCATACGACTTGCAGAGAATCTCCCCGTCGGAAAGGCGCGTAATCTTGCCGTCGCTGGTAGCCACGACATCCACGTCGCCCGGCTGAAGCCGAAGGTGCACCGGCGAACCGCACCGATACCCCCCTCCGGCGATGTCACGGTCCTGAGACCAGAGAACCTTGCCCGTCTCCGCATCGAAACAGGACACCCTGTAGCCGGCCTGGGTAAACAGCTTGCCGTCAACCAGCAGCGGAGATGCGACGTAGCGCGCCCGATGTCCCAGCGTTCGCCTGCCCTTCTTGTTCCGGCTCGGGATGACCATCCGCACCCACCGAATCTTGCCCGTAACCAGATCCAGTGCCGCAACCTGGTTCATGGCCATGCATACATACACGGACGTCTCGTCCACGACCGGGGTCGCAGGGGTATAGCCGATCAGGCTCTTCCAACCGGGCACGGCGAAGCCATATCGGCTGCCCAGGTAGCCGGCGATCTCTCCCATAGCGGACTGGAGGGTCTTGCTGTCCTTGGCAAGCTTCTTGCTGAACGAGAAATGCTTCGCGACTTTCGGGGCCTTGGATAGCACGTCATAGACGGCGTCGAGCTGGCTCTGGCCGCCGCGCCAACTGTATCCGTCTCCGCAGCCTACGCGGATCCACCCGGCTGCGTAGAGGATCTCACGAAGTGCGACGTCCTCCTTCCTGCGGTCGCTCTGACCCGGGAACAGCCCCAACTCGATCGGGTCCACGCTGGTACGCCATTTTTCCTTGCCCGTCTTCAGGTCGTAGGCGATCACCCATGCAGGGTCAGCCAGGACCACAACCGTCTGGCCGGATACGACGGGCTGGGCGATGCTCAACCCGGGCATTTCGGCTTCCCAGGCGAGATTCTCGTTGGGGTCCAGCGAGGTCGGGAACCCCTCCCCAGGGAAGACGCCTGTCCGCTCCGGGCCTCGCCAGCCATCGACCGCTTGGCCGCCCCAGACAAGGGAAGACGTCACACTGACCACGAAGACATACACCGCCAGAAGGATGAAGCGGACGTCTGTTCGCCCGAAAGCTTCTGAATGCATGGACTTGTCTCCAGTTCGTTGCCAAAGGCCCGGCCCGCACGGCTTGTGCGACAGCACCGGGACTCTCATAGTCATCTCTAAACGGAACCCGTCTCTACCTCAACCGTTCCGCGAAAGAGGGGTGTTAACGCCCATTTTGCGCCACCAGACGGAAGCTTGCATTCCATGCAATGCCCGCTAGGCTGAACCTGAGTCTCCAACTGGCAAGAAAGGCCACCTTATGCCCCCCCTGAACATCCTCTATCTGCATTCGCATGACACGGGCAGGTACATTCAGCCGTACGGCTTTGCACTGGAAACCCCCCGACTTCAGGAACTGGCCCAGCAAGGCGTGCTATTCCGGAAGAACTTCTGCGCGGGCCCTACCTGCTCCCCCAGCAGGGCTGCTTTGCTTTCCGGCCAGTCCCCGCACAGTTGCGGAATGTATGGTTTGGCGCATCGGGGATTCCGCATGGCTGACTACAACAGGCATCTGGCCAGGTTCCTGCAGTCCCACGGCTACGAAACCGTTCTGGCCGGATTCGAGCACGAGGGCGTTCGGAAGCACGATCCCCAAGCCTACATTGTCGATCCGGGCTGCAAGGGGGATCGAGACATCCCGGGCGCCGTCCGCGACTTCCTGAAGCAACGAGACGAGAGCCGGCCTTTCTTCCTCTCTGCGGGTTTCGAGCATACCCATCGTCTCGGCGAATCCTTCCATGGAGCTCCGGACGATATCCACAGCGGCCCGACGACCAGCGATGAGCGATACCTCCAACCGCCGGCAGTCCTGCCCGATACCCCCGAAACACGGCGTGATTTCGCCCTGTATGCAGACAGTGTTCGCGGGCTGGACCGGCTGATGGGAGAGGTGCTCGACGCCATCGACGACGCCGGCCTGGCCGAGGCCACCCTGGTGATCTGCACGACCGACCACGGCATCGCCTTTCCGCGAATGAAGTGCAACCTGACCGACCACGGCATCGGCGTAATGTTGCTGATGCGAGGGCCCGGTGGATTCGACGGGGGGAAAGTCATCGACGCCATGACCAGCCACATCGACCTGTTCCCTACGCTCTGCGATCTTGCAGGACTCGACCGACCCGATTGGCTGGAGGGCGAGAGCCTGCTGCCGCTGGTCTCGGGCCAGACCGACGCCATCCACGACGAGGTATTCTCCGAGGTGTCTTTCCACGCCGCCTACGAGCCCAAACGCTGCGTGCGAACCGATCGCTACAAGTACATCCGTCGCTGGGACAGGCGGAGCAAACCCGTGATGCCGAACATCGACGACAGCATCACGAAGTCGTTCCTGGCCGCCCGCGCCGGCTGGGGAACCGTTGCCCCGCCGCAGGAACAGCTCTACGACCTCCTGCTGGACCCGCAGGAAACCTGCAACCTGGCCGCCCGCCCCGACTGTCAACACGCCCTGGACGACATGCGTTCGCGCCTGGAACGCTGGATGGAGCGAACGGCCGATCCGCTGCTGGAGGGGACGGTCCAGCCTCCTCCCGAAGCGGTCGTCAATGACCCCGACGGAGCCAGCCCGGCTGAGAAACCCAAGCCGGCCCGGTAGGTTACCCCGCCCGGTCGATTCGCTGCTAATCCCGGCTCCCGATCGCGCCGAAACACCCTCTGGGACTTTCTGCGCACAGGGAGCAACCGATGAAGCCGAGAATTCTGTACGTCGACGACGATCCGGGCATTCTGGAGGCGTACAAGGTCCGTCTGCGCGATCGGTTTGAGCTCACCACAGCCCCGGGCGGATCGCAGGCCCTGGATACCATCCGTACGGAGGGCCCTTTCGAGGTGATCCTCGCGGACATGCGCATGCCCGGCATGGACGGCGTGCAACTGCTCCGACAGGCCAGGGAGATCGATCCGGACTCGGTCCGCATGATCCTTACCGGCAACGCCGACCTGACCTCGGCAATCCAGGCGGTCAACGAGGGCAATATCTTCCGCTTTCTGACCAAGCCTTGCCCGTCGGAAACGCTGACCCGCGCCCTGCAGGACGGCGTCGAGCAGTATCGACTGGTCACAGCTGAACGCGAGATGATGAGCAAAACCGTCCGCGGAACCATCAAGGTTCTCATGGACGTGCTGTCGATGATCTCGCCGGTCACGTTCAGCCTCGCCGACCGTCTCAAACGCAGCGTCCCGCAGATCGCCCAGAAGCTCAACCTGCCCGACCCCTGGCTGTATGAACTCGCCGCGATGCTCTCCCAGCTAGGCTGCGTCGCTCTCATGCCCGATACCGTCAACCATGCGCTGGCGGGCATGGATCTGAGTCCCGAGGACCGCGACGCGTTCAACATGCATCCGGAGATCGCTTCATCGCTGCTGGGCAATATCCCGCGACTCGAAGAAGTCTCCGAAATCGTCGCGCACCAGCTGGATGACTTCGTCGACCTCGACACCAATGAAGACCTCCTTGCGCGGGACCGCATCGCCGTCGGCGCTCAGTTGCTTCGCGTGGCGACGGAATTCGAGCGACTCTCAGCCGGCCATCTGACCACTGCCCAAGCGATGGCGGACATGCTTGCCCGCCCAAGGGAGTTCGACCCGCAGATTGTCGTAGCCCTGGAAGACGTGCAGATCGGCCACCAGGGTCTGGACCTCCGCGTGGTGAGCATGGACGATCTCTGTCCCCGGATGACGCTGGACCAAGACGTTCATGCCAGCGACGGACGCCTGCTTGTTACCAAAGGGATGGACGTGACGTTCCCCATCCTCGCCAGGCTCCGCATGTGGCAGCGGAGCATCGGCATCCGCCAGCCGATTCGTGTATACGTGCCCAAGCCCTCCACCACGATGCTTGCCCAGACGCCCAACGCCTGAGTATACCGGAAAGCCCACCATGCCCATGAACAAGCAAACCAGGCTGGCGCTCAGCTATACCGCAGCCTTCGCAGCCGCGGCCACCCTGGGGGCCGTCGCCGGGCTGCTGCCTGTCTGGACCGCCGCATGCCTCGCCGGACTGTTGGGAAGCGGCGTGCTGCTTGCTCATCGCAGAAAACGGACAAGAGAACTCGGTTTCCGGATCCGCCTCGCGGCGGCAGCCAGGCCGTATGCCGACAGCGATCCGCCCACCGACGCCGGCCGGGAAGAGCTGCTGGGTTTCCTCGCCGACTCCTACGCCCAGCACGTGGACGACCTCAAGCGTGCCCAGCGTGCGATCATCCAGAGCAACCTACACTTCGACCAGATCTTCAACGCCACCGACGATGCCCTTCGAGTGATCGACCTGGAGGGCAATGTCGTGATGGCCAATGAAGCCTACGCCGGCCTTTCGCACCTTGGACGTCGCGAGGCCTCGGGCGGGCCCTGCCGGGCGTCGTGTGGGTTCGACGTCTGCGGGACCATGGAATGCCCCCTGCACCGCATCCGCGACGGCGAACCCGGCGTGGTGGTCGAATCGGCATTTCACCGGGCCGACGGTACCGAAGTGGCATGCCTGATCTCTGCGTCGCCCTATCGCGACCACCATGGCAGCGTGGTCGGAATCGTCGAGTGGTCTCGCGACATCACACCGCTCAAGCGTGCCCACGACAAGCTCCGACGGTACGCCCGGGAACTCGAGCGTAAGAACGACTACCTGGCCGAACTCACCGCCACCGCGCACCGGTTCGTCGATACGGTCGCCCACGAGTTCCGCACCCCCCTGACGGTCATCGGTGAGTTCGCGTCGATTCTCGCCGACGGCATCGGCGGAGACGTCAACGAAGAGCAGACCAAGTACCTCCAGATGATCCGCGTGTCAGCTGGGGATCTGTCACAGATGGTCGACGACCTGCTGGACTCAAGCCGCCTGAAGAGCGGCACCCTGAAAATCGACCGCCACGCGGTCAGCGCCGGCCAGATTGTTCGCTCGGTCTGGGACGTCCTGCTCGGCAAAGCCGCCGGCAAGAATGTCACGCTGACGCTCGACGTGCCCGACGATCTGCCCCCCGCCTATGCCGACCCGACCCGCGCGGCCCGGTGCGTGGCAAATCTCGTTCTCAACGCGGTGAAGTTCTCTCCGGACGGGGGGGAGATTCGCGTCTGGGCAACTCCCAGCAACGACGGCGGGCTGGAAATCGGCGTCACCGACCAGGGCCCGGGCCTGACCCCCCAGGAGCAGCAACTGATCTTTGACCGCTTCAGCCAGTGCGCCAGCGGCCTGCTCTCCACGGACAAGGGCTTCGGGCTGGGGTTGAGCATCGTCCAGGAGATGGCCGGTCTGAATCTTGGCCAGGTGCGCGTGGAGTCCACGCCCGGCGAGGGAAGCACGTTCTCCTTCACGCTGCCCCCCTGCCGCGTCGATGCCGTCCTGCAGCAGTTTCTCGGTACACTGGCTGCCTCGGCGACTGAAGACCAGGCCATCGCAGTCATCGCCGGCAGAAGCCCGTCGGACCCGCCCGCCCGGGAGCAGACGGTTCGCGATCTCCGTGACCTCTGCCGAACTACCGATCTTGTCCTGCCCGCGCGGGACGGCGTGCGCGCGATCGTCATCGGCCTGTCCCACCAGCCAGACGCCGGACAGCGTTGGATCCATCGCGTTCGGGAAACGGCCTCTGCTGGCAACGAAGACCTGCCTACCTCCCTGCCGCTGGAACTGCAGGTCATCGGCGAGTGGGACCCGTCCGAGGCATCCGAGGTGCTGCAGGCCGTTCTGCCCGAAGTCTCGCTGCCGACCATGGCCGTCTGAGGCAGTAGGAAGTCTCGGCAGGCGGACGCCCTTACGGGCGGGTTTGCGGTTGGCAACGCTCCGCCCACGCGGTACCGTGATGTGTCATGAGCAAGACGCTGACCATCATCGACGGGCACTCGCAGATCTTCCGCGCCTACTACGCCCCGTTTCGCGACCTGACCAGCCCCACCGGCGAACCCACCCGGGCAACCTACGTCTTCTGCACGATGCTGCTGAAGCTCCTCGCCGCGAAGCAACCGGACTACATCGCCATGGCCATCGACGGACCGGCTGACCGACTCCACCGCCGCCAGGTCTACAGCGAGTACAAAGCCACCCGCAAGCCCGTCCCCGAGGACTTCCGCCCGCAGGAGAAGCGGATCTTCGAGATCGTCCGGGCGATGGGCATTCCCATCCTCGAGGCCGAGGGACACGAAGCCGACGACATCCTCGCCACCGCATGCCGGAAGCTCGCGGGCGACGACCTCGACGTGGTACTCGTCAGCCGGGACAAGGACCTGGACCAACTTGTGAGCGACCACGTGGTGCTCTACGACCCGATGAACGACGAGACCTTCGATGCAGCAGCCATCGAGAAGAAGAAAGGATACACGCCCGACCAGGCCGTTGAGATCCAGACGCTGATGGGCGACTCGTCGGACAACATTCCCGGCGTGCCCGGTGTGGGACCGAAGACCGCGCTGCAACTCATTGCCGAGTACGGGTCGGCCGACGGGGTCCTTCAGGAAGCCCGCCGCCGGAAGGACCTGCCCAAAAAGGAACTCACCGGCAAGCTCAAGGGCAAGTTGCTCGAGCGGATCCTTGATGCCGACGAGGCGATCGACCTGTCTCGCAGGCTCGTGACGCTCGACCGCGACGTGCCCGTGGAGCTTCCCCTCGACGAGATGCAGTACGATCCCGCCCAACTCGCCGGCGTGCGGAAGCTGTTTGCCGAACTCGGGTTCAACCGCCTGTTCGACCAACTCGCCGACATGGGCGTGCCCGAAGCGGATGGAAGCCCGGTGACCACTGAAAGCCGGGCCGTCCGGCGTGGCAGGACCTGCGCCGCTGACATGACCTATCGCTGCGTCTGCACACCTGACGATCTCGATGAAGTCGTTTCCGAACTCGCGAACGTCGACGCACTGGCCATCGACACCGAAACCACCTCCCCCCGGCCGATGTGGGCCGAGCTGGTGGGGATCTCGCTGGCCTGGAAACCCGGGGAGGCTGTGTACATTCCCGTGCGGTCGCCGTTGGGTGAATCGGCGCTGGACGTGCAGATGGTTCGCGAGGCGCTCTCGGGGGTGCTCACATCCCCCGACGTCCGCAAGATCGGCCATCACCTCAAGTACGATCTGATCGTCCTGCGCGAGGCAGGCTTCGAGATCGCAGGCCCCCTCGCCGACACCATGGTGGCAGCCTACGTCTTGGATTCGTCACGCCCCACCTACAAGCTCGACGCCCTGGCAGCGGAGTATCTCGACCACCAATGCATTCCCATCGAGGAAGTCATCGGACGAGGGCGTAAACAGACCACCATGGACGCCGTGCCGCTGGAGATCGTCGCCACCTATGCTGCCGAAGATGCCGACGTGACCTTCCGCCTGGCCGAGAAGCTCCTGGGTCAGCTTTCCGACAGCGAACTCGAACCGTTGTATCGCGACCTCGAGATCCCCCTCCTGCCGGTGTTGACGAAGATGGAACGCGACGGGGTGAAAGTGGATCCCGACCGCCTGCGGGAAATGGAGGTCGAGCTCAGCAAGCAGGCCGATGGTCTGCGTGAGCAGATCCTGCAGGCAGCGGGCGTGGAGTTCAACGTCGACTCGCCCAAGCAACTCGGGGAGGTACTCTTCGAGCATCTCTCCCTGCCGGTCGTCAAGCGGACCAAGACCGGTCCGAGCACGGATTCGGGGGTGCTGGAGCAGCTCGCGACCGACCACCCACTGCCCGCTATGGTGCTGGATTACCGCAAGCTCACCAAGCTGCTGAGCACGTATCTCCGCGCCCTGGCCGAGTGCATCCACCCCCGCACGGGACGGGTGCATACATCCTTCCACCAGTCGGGAACGGCCACGGGCAGACTGTCCTCCAGCGACCCGAACCTGCAGAACATTCCGGTCCGCACCGAACAGGGCCGGCGAATCCGATCGGCATTCGTTGCCGGCGACGGGTGCGTGCTCCTCTCGGCCGACTACTCCCAGGTCGAGCTTCGCGTGCTGGCGGATCTCTGCAAGGATCCGACGCTACAGGCCGCCTTCGCGGACGACCAGGACATCCATCGCACGGTCGCAGCGGAGGTATTCGGCGTGCCCGTCGGCGACGTCACGCCCGATCAGCGTGCCCGCGCCAAGACGGTGAACTTCGGCATCGTCTACGGGCAGACGGCCTTCGGGCTGTCACGGACGTTGCGTATCTCACGAACCGAAGCGGCCGAGTTCATCCGCATGTACAACGAGCGATTCCCCGCCATCCGGGAGTTCCTGGACGACTGCGTTGCCTTCGCCAAGGAGCACGGCTACGTGGAGACCCTCTTCGGCCGCCGGCGTACGATCCCCGATATCGATTCCCGCAACCCCTCCAGGCGGTCGGCCTCGGAGCGACTGGCGATCAACTCGGTGGTTCAGGGGTCGGCTGCGGACCTGATCAAGAAAGCAATGGTGGACCTGGCTACGCGCATCGAGGCCGAGAACAGGCCCTCGCGTATGCTGCTGCAGATCCATGACGAACTGGTCCTGGAGATTCCGAGGGAACACGTCGACGCCGAACGCGAAATGGTCGTCGATTGCATGACCTCTGCGGTCGAACTCAGTGTGCCGCTGAAGGTCGACGTCGGCATCGGCGAAAACTGGATGGACGCGAAGTAGCACCCCGTGCAGCCGACATTGATCCCCTGGCCTTTGGATGCACCCGAGTTGTCAGGTGCCCCACCTGTCGAGGACCCGGTTCCACTGGCGTATGAAGTCCTCCCATTCCTTCCTGGCCTGCAGTACCTGCTTCGGCTGGTCGGTGAGCATATACAGTTCCATCAGTCGCGCCAGGAGCAACCTTCGCATACGAAGCAGATCCCAGCCGCGCGGGCGATTGTAGCCCATCTCCTCCAGACGCTTCTGTTGCTGGTCATAGATGTTGATAATCCTCGCTGCCGACATTCCCTCCTGCACGAATGAATCCATCCCCACGTACCCAATCAGCGTGGGTCTGATCCTCACCGAACTGTAGAACAGTTCGAATTTCTCTTCGGTGGTAATCGTCGGCTTGCCCTGCTCCTGGCGCACGGCGTTGACGATGCGTTCGCCAGCCGGCGTGGTGGCAATCCTTGCCAGCGAGAGAGTCTTCGACAACTGGTCGGGATAGGTCAACTCGCCCCGGGCCGCTTTCTCCACCAACTCCCTGCCGTATTGATCCGACGCGTCAACAAGCAAAGTATCCGCGCCGTCGCTGTACAGAAAGGTCCATGAGGAATCGGGGCCCGCGATCAGACTCGCGAACTCGTGCGAGCTTGCCTCGGGCACGGCATAGAGGAGAACATCGTAGTGCGCCAACAGACTATCGCGGTCGGGCCGACCCCGCATGTGTGTCATCACCAGCTTGTAATCCTCGGCCACATAGATCTGCTGGGCTCGTCCACCAAGGGAAAGCTTCAGTTGGGGGCAGCGCCATCGAAGATACCCCTCCCAACGCCATTCGTTCACCATGTGTCCGTGTATGTCGTTGGCGTTGATGAAATCGGCCATCTTCGTCGGCAATCTGTCCAACCCAACCATTCTGCCGAAGAACGACTCCTCGGGACCCAAAGGATTCCGCCGGTCATAGTACTCGGCCATCTTCAGACCATAGAGACCGACCGGCACGGCCAGCAGCAGCGCCAGAGCGGCCGCTGGAACCGGACGAAAACGTCGTCCGGCCACGGTCGAAGCCAGCCAGTACACCACCAGCACCCCGAGGGGGACCAGCATCAGGTCCGGGATTCTCTCAACCATGCCCAGCAGGCCACTGGCAGGTTCTTCACTCGACGCAGCCAAGACCTTCATCGCTGTCAGAACGATAACCACGCCGGTCGCGACGGCGGCAGGGATGAGTCTTGGCCGGACGACCTGCCGTACCAACCATGCCAGTTGGGCCGCAACAAGCGGAGCAATCATGATCGCCGCCAACGGGATGAACCGGCGTGACTGAAACGCCATCCAGACGACCAGCGACGAGAGCCCAACATCAAACAGAATGGTTCCGACCTGGGTCGGTTTGGGCTTCTCGACGCGCCGTTCCCCAGCAATAGCGCCCACAACGGACCGGGCCCCTGCCAGCATCAACGCCACCGCGAGCAGCCCGACGGCGAGAATCATAGTGGTGTTGCCCTTGACCTGCTCGTACGCCTCCTTGCTGATCTGGCGAGGCTTCGACTGGTAGTCCGTACTCATCAGAGCCGCCCCACTGAGGACTACCACGAGCAGCCCCAGAACCAGTACAACGGCTACAGTCCCGATGTGGTCGATCTTGCACGACCGCCGTCGGGCAGCGAGGTCCACAATCACTCTCGCCGCCCCGACCACGCCGAGTGCAGCAAGCAGCAGACAGAACTCCCACACGCTGCCGTAGCGTACCTCCGCCATGTCAAAAATCGACCGCCACTCGCGAACACCACGCCAAACTTTGTTGCCCATGATGAACGGATGCGTCAGGTTCCAGTTCCGGCCGAACGTATCCGAACCCATCGCGAAAAAAAGGTTGAACGGCGTGAGGAAACCCGCGAGAAGAATTGCCACGGCGGTGGCGGCAGGCAGATGCCAATACTTCCGCAGCGTGGGCTTGAATCCCATCGCAAACAGTTGGGGCACGGTCTGGCAGATCGTCCATAGCCCCATCATGCCCAGCGCAAAGATGAACCCGCCGTGCACGTTCGCCCAGATGGCTACCAGCAGCGTTGCCCACCAGATGCGCTTCGGATGCTCGCGCGTGCGATACAGCAGGAACAGCATCAACGGGTCGAGCATCAATGAGGTAAGGTTCGGCCTCTGGTCGATAAACGCCCTTCCCGCGGCAAGGACCGCCGCGGCTACGAGCATCGACACCGCCCAATTCTTCGATCGCTCCCGCGCAGCGAGCGTCAGGAACCCGGCCATCGCGGTCAGCAGAAGGAACTTCAACACCAGCAGGCCGGTCTCCCCGCCCATCTGGTAGAAGGCGTAGTACGTCAGGTGCGTGCCCCAGTTCTGGTTGATCCACACCCGATCCGACGCCGTGAACGACCACTCGTCGGGCTGGGTGATCTTGCCCTCGGTGATGTCCCGCCCGGCAGCCAAGGCAACGTACAGATCGCCGATTGGCCGATACACCGCCCAGATGACCACCACCGCCAGGACCAGGGTGGCAAAGGTCGTCAGCAGCCCGCCCGCCCGCTTGGCGCCGGACAGCTCGGCCGGGTCGACCTCCAACTCCCCGGGATCCAGATCGTTCGGGGGCGTCGTTACACGCTCCTGCGCCCCGGCCGACTTGCCTTTGTGACGTCGTTTGCTCATGGCAGGAACTCCGTGGGGCTTGCGAGCTTCTCGGGAAGGTACGTCTGCGCGACAAACTCCAGGCCGTGCTTGGCAAGCGCCTGCTGTTCGACGCGAACGTTCATCTTCAGCAGCTTGCGAATGGCTTTCTGCCACGACTTGTAATGCCCGATGAACGGGTCGTTCTTCATTGCGTCGTGAGCGCGCTTGCGGTCCACTTCCTTCAGCGGGTGGGTGGGAAGATCGTACTTGCGTATGTCTTCGGGCGTAACGCCCACGAACTTCGCCCGGGGCACGCAGAAGAACTCGTTGAGATGGGCCGCGTTCCCCGAGCCAACCTTGAGCGTTCTGTAGATGTTGAAGTACCCGTACGGGTCACCGTCGGTGAATACGTAGACGGGCAGGTCCTGGTCGTCGCTCAAACGCCGGATGAACCGCCGGCAGGCCCGGGAGGGAACCCCGCCCATCGACACGAGAATGCAGTGCTGCTTGTCGTAGAAGTCTTCCTCGACGAGGCGCTCGAACATGCCCTTGGTCTCAACGGCCAGGACGAACTTCGCCTTCGTACGGAACTTGAGATCCTCCACGACGGTGGGCACGGAATACGCCCCCGACCCGAAGGCCGTGCAGTCGATCTCGATTTCGTCCCCCGTTCGCCGGTCACGGTCGATGACGATCAACTCGCCGGCGACCTCTCCGCCGTGCTCGTCGGCTCGGAAGTGGATCTGTTCGCGATTGACCGAAAGCATCGCCTCGATGTCGTCCATGACGGTGTCGGACTCATCCTGGCCGGCAAAGGATGCGTCGCCCCAGTTGTACGCCTGGTAGTAGGCCTCCCGCTTGGTCGAGTGTCGACCCGTCTGGATCAGGTCGCGACTCATCGCGAGCATCTTGAGCGTCTGGGCGAATGTCTTGACGGTGTTGACCGTGAGCGTGCGGACCTTGTTCTTGCCCCGCAACTGAAAGTGCCCTGCCTTGGGGCGATACGCCACGTTGGACAGCGAGCGGATGGGCAGCTTCATCTGGGGCTTCTGGTGCTTGCGGATCCGCCGATGGACCTGCCTCGCCTCGCTCTCGATGAGCTTGACGACGTCCTCGACGGGTAGTGCGTTGCTCCTTCGTTTGGCCAAACGACACCTCGAATGTCTATGACGAACGGTGCTGAGTCTTCCCGGCAGCCGGGCGTGAGTGTCCGCCGGCTTCTGGTGTGTTTATGCTGGCTAGCCCGGCCGATTGCAAGGGGCAGTTCCAGACGGGCTGGCAGGACAGAGCACACCGCAAGCCATGCCTGACGCCGGGCTTGGTCCCAGCCTGGATGGAATTACTTGCGGACCGGCACGGCATCGGCGAGGCCGTATTCTGCGACCCGCTCGTTGAGCAGCGCGATGGCGATGCCCCGAGGCAATTCGGTGACCTCTGCCTCGCGCAGGTCCTGCTCGATCTGTCCGGCGATCATGCGGGCGGTGGTGCGAGAAAGATTCCACGACGCCACCGCCAGCTCCGCCAGCCAGCTCTTGTCCCACCACGTTGCCTGCCCCGTGCTGTGCATCAGCCGGATCCGCTTGCGGGCTGCGGTTCGCTCGGTGTGGAAGGTCTCCATTCTCTCGGCCGCTGCTGCCAGACCCGCCCGTCGGAGGACCTTGACGGTCATCTCGAACACGGCCGACGAAGAGATGCACCGTCTGCGGTGCCGGGAGAGGTAGATCTCGATGGCTGCAGCGAGGTCGACGGCGTCTGCGAAGACACCTTCGCAGCAGGCCATCGCACGCCACATCGAGCCGGCGAGCTTGCAGCGATCGAAGGGCTCGGCGGATCCGTCCTTCTTCTTCACGCGGATCTTCGGTGTCGCATGTTCTGCCATGGTCCAGAACCTCCGTGCTCTGGTACGTTGCCGCCCCTCGCGACCGGCACAGCGGCCACTTGCCATTGCCCAAGCAGACTAGAACAACTCTCGCTGTTCGGGTCCGACATCGGGGACGTCCTTGACGTCGGTTGCTTCGTTGATCAGATCGCCGACGTCCGCGAACTCGCGGTACACGCTGGCGAATCGCACATAGGCAATCTTGTCCACCTGCCGGAGATGCGCACTCAGCAGATCGCCGATGAACGTCGTGGGCACTTCTTTGTCGAATCTCCGGAAGATCTCCTCTTCGGTCGATTCGACGATCTCCAGGATCCCGTTGTTGGGAACCGGCCTCTTGTAGCAGGCCTTGCGCAGGCCTGCGATGATCTTCTCGCGGTCGTATGGTTCGCGGGTATCGTTCTTCTTGACCACCGACAGGCGGAAGCCGATCTCGGGCTTCTCGTAGGTCGTAAACCGCTTGCTGCACGCGAGGCATTCCCGCCGACGACGGACCGTGCGCCCACCCTCGGAGCTGCGAGAGTCGACCACCTTGTCTTTATCCTGTCCGCAGAATGGACATTGCATGGATCAGGTCTCGCCGCAGGCTGGCTTGCAGTGCCCTCCGCCGCCCGCTACACGCGGGCCGGCGAGTACTGCCAGCAAGCACGGGAACACCCACATATAGGTCGAACAATAATGTAGCCTTCTACATGTTGGGTGTCAACGCAAACCCCGAAAAACCCGCTCCCCCGGCCAGATTCCCTCAGGCAAACGTAACTCCATGGACGATAACATATTGGATATGGAATCCCTCTGGCAGAGCATCCTGGAAATCTGGACAGACGTCGTTTGTCCCGCATTCTGGAACCATCGCGAGGAAATCGGGCGACTTGTACTGGCCGCCTTGCTCGGCGGGCTTGTCGGCATCGAGCGGCTCCATCACGGCCGATCGGCCGGGTTCAGAACCCAGCTTCTGGTCGGGCTGGGCACGTGCCTGGTGATGCTCGTCAGCATCCACTTCTCCGAGTTGTTCGGCAACCGGCCTGGACTGCCCAATGTGCAGGTCGACCCCGCCCGGGTCGCCTATGGCGTGATGGCCGGCGTGGGTTTTTTGGGAGCCGGGGCAATCCTTCTCCGGGGCCAGGGCGTTCGCGGCCTGACCACGGCCGCCAGTCTCTGGTGTACCGCCGCCGTGGGGCTTGCATGCGGTCTGGGGATGTACTTCGTTGCAGTTGGGGCCACGGCGCTGGTGCTCTTTGCTCTGGTCGTCCTGGTCTGGGTCGACGAGCACATCCCCACCGACTGGAGCAAGTACGTCGTCGTCACCCTTCCAACCAGGCCCGGCGACACCAACATACCCGCACTCCGCAAGCTCCTTGCCGAAGCAGGAGCCAACGTCAAAGATATCGACTACAGCAGAGATCTCAGCCAGAATACCGAAGTCATCTCCATGTTCGTGCACATGCCCGCCCACCGGAATGAACAGGACATCATCCAAGCGGTCTCGAAAATCGAGGGCCTTCAGCGGATCGACCTGAAGTGGTCGCTGCCGGACACCGACCCGGCCCACGGTTGACCTCGGGCCCACCATGGGGCACCATAGGCTGGTCTCCCGGAATCCACGCTTGCGGATGGAGGTCCATGATGCCGCTGCTGTTTGCCTATGCCCTGCTGGCCATCGGGGTGTCGTTTCTATGCTCGACGCTCGAAGCCAGCCTGCTGTCCCTGCCCCGAAGCCACGTCGAGGCCATGGTCGAGAAGGGTTCGCATGTCGGCACGCTGTTGCGGCAAATGAAAAACAACATCGACCGCCCGCTGGCGGCGATCCTGACGCTCAATACCGTCGCCCACACCGTGGGGGCGGCAGGGGTCGGCGCGCAGGCAGCCCACGTTTTCGGCGACGCGTCGGTGGGCGCAGCCTCGGCGGTCATGACGCTGCTGATCCTCGTGTTCAGCGAAATCATCCCCAAGACCCTCGGCACGGTTCATGCCAAGAAGCTCACAACCATGACCGCGTACGTCACCCGCGTGATGATCTTCCTCTGTCTGCCCCTGATCTTCGTGCTGGAGTGGGTCAACCGGGCGATCGGGTACCAGCGGCACAAGGCGCATATCACCCGGTCGGAGGTCGCCGCCACCGTCCGCCTGGGGCGCGAGGGGGGCTCGCTTGGCACGCGCGAGTTCCGCACCGTCTCCAATCTGCTGGCACTTGCGAACGTGTCCGTCAGCGATGTGCTCACCCCGCGGACGGTCGTCTTCTCGCTGCCGCGCGATGCCACCGTCGGCGATGTCATCGCCGAACATCAGCCCCTGCGCTTCGCCCGCATTCCCGTCTACGACGAGGGCCCCGAGCATGTCCGCGGATACGTCACCCGCTTCGATCTGCTGACGGCACAAGCACGCGGAGAAACCGGCCGCACGCTCGCGGAACTCGCCCGCGACATGGACGTACTGCCCGAACAGGCCTCCGTCGCCGATGCGCTGGACCAACTGTTCATCGATGGCCATCACATCGCCCTGGTCGTTGACGAGTACGGTGGCATGGAGGGGATCGTCACGTTGGAAGACCTGCTCGAAACCCTCCTGGGCCAGGAGATCATCGACGAAACCGATCCCGCCGCAGACATGCGGGAACTCGCTCGCAAACGGGCAGCGCATGCCGACTAGTCGCCGAGGGCCATCGACGTCTTCGCCCCGGCACGAACGAACCCAACTACCCACATGACAAGGACCAAGAACAACATGGAAATTCGACCCGGCTACGAGCAACGGTCAGATGCAGCTGCCGACCCCCGACTGGACTGGTGGAGATGCGCCCGGTTCGGCATGTTCATCCATTGGGGACTCTACGCGATGGATCATCGGCGATGGGCCCATCACCCCGACACGGTCATCCATCACTGGACAGGCGAGTGGGTCCAGCACGTCAAGCGGATCCCCCACGCCGAGTACCGACGCGCAGCGCCAGACTTCAACCCCGTCGCCTTCGACGCCGACGCATGGGTCGACCTCGCGATCCGTGCGGGCATGAAGTACATGGTCCTCACGGCCAAGCACCATGACGGGTTCTGCCTGTTTCGGTCCGACGTGACCGACTTCAATATCGTCGACGCATCCCCCTTCGGCAGGGACGTTGTCGCTGAACTCGCCGACGCCTGCCGCAAACGGGACCTGCCCCTGGGGCTGTACTACTCCCAGACGGCCGACTGGTCTCAGCCGGACGGGGGTGGAAATGACTGGGACTTCGACCCGTCTGGCAAGGACTTCCAGCGGTACCAGGACGAAGTCGTCAAGCCTCATCTGCGCGAGTTGCTCACGCGGTACGGACCGATCGCGCTGATCTGGTTCGATACGCCGGGGCAACTCTCGGCCCGCCAGTCACAAGACCTGGCCGAACTGGTGCGCCAACTCCAGCCGGAGTGTCTGGTCTCCGGACGGATCGGTAATGGCGTGGGTGATTACGCCAGCTTCCGGGATAACCGCATCCCTGGTGAAAGGCCGGCAATGGACTGGGAATCGCCGGTCACCATGAACCGAACGTGGGGATACGTCGCGAGCGATACCGCCTGGAAACCGGCCAGCGAGTTGCTCTGGACGCTGCTGGATACCGTCTCCAAGGGGGGCAACCTGCTGCTGAACGTCGGGCCCGACGGGCGTGGCGAGATTCCCGCCGCTTCCGCGGGTATCCTGAAGAAGGTGGGTGACTGGCTCAAGACCCATGGCAACGCGATCTACGGCACCCGTGCGGGACGCGTTCATGATGTCCCGACCATACGCTGTACTGAAAGGGACGAAGCTTTGTACATGCACGTAATCACCTGGCCGCGGGACGGGGTGCTGCGGCTTGGGTTGCGCAACGTCGCGCCGCGAAAGGCATTCGAGCTGGCAAACGGCACGCAACTTCGCATGGAGAAAGGCCCGGACGGCCTGGCGATTCCGCTGCCCGCCAACCACCTGGCCGAGTTGCCGCTGACACTTGTGCTCGAGACCTGAGAAGTTGCGCTCCAGCGGCCCGGCCACCAGTGAACTCGTGGATGAAGGGAATTTCCTACTCGTTTTACCCTCGGAGCCGTAGAATATTTCTTCGGGAAAGGAAATGGGCAGAGGAAACAATCTGAAGCAGGTTCAGGGGGTAACACATGGATGCTCCCGACCATTCTGTGCAATTGCTGCAACATCAGAACCGGATTCTGCGCGCGATTCGGAATGTCAACCAATTGCTCTGTCGCGAGCAGGACACCGCGCGACTTCTTGATGAAGCTGTTTCCGCCCTGACCGAATCCCGTGGCTACTACAACGCCTGGGTTGCCCTGATCGACGAAGCCGGAAACCTGACGGACTTCCACGCGTCGGGGCTTGGGGAAGACGCCGAACTCCTGCTGAAGGAACTCCACACACCGAGGAAGCTCCCCTGTTGCCGCGAGGCCCTGCAACGGCCCGGGGTAAGTGTTTGTTCCGACCCAAAGAACCAATGCAGAGAATGTCCCCTGTCGGAAAAATACGCAGGCCGCGGGGCGATGGCCACAGCGCTGAGGCAGAACAGCAAGACCTACGGCCTGCTGGCCGCATCCGTGCCCCACGAGTTCATCACGTCCGAAGAGAACCTCGATCTGTTCACGGAACTGGCGGATGATCTGGCCCATGCTCTCCATGACTCGGAGATCCGACGAGAGTCCCAGCAACTTCGCGAATCGCTCGAGTTGGCGAACCACATTGTGGAGACGGGCCCGGCAGTGCTGTTCCGCTGGAAGCCCCAGCCCGGCTGGCCTGTTGCGTACGTCAGTGACAACGTGCGCCAGTTCGGCTATCAGCCGGACGACCTGCGGGCGGGCGACCCGCCTTTCACCGAGATTGTCCATCCCGACGATCTGGACGAAGTAGCCCGGGAAGTCCGCGAGCATACCGCCGCACGACGCGACCGCTTCCGCCAGGAGTACCGCATCGTCGATGCCGGCGGGAATGTTCGATGGGTGGCCGATCATACGGCCGTGCTGCGCGATGAACAGGGAGATGTCCTGGCTTACCAGGGCTTGCTGCTGGACATCACGGAGCGCATGGAGGCATCGGAAACCCTTCGACGCCAGGCGATGGTGCTCGACCAGATCCAGGATCTCGTCACGGTGACTGATGCCGACGGGGTCATCACCTACGTCAACGGCGCGGTCTGTCGCATGCTGGGCAGAACCCGCGAGGAGTTGATCGGCCTGCGTGTCAGCGAGTTCGGCGAGAACCCACAAGCCGGGGCAACCCAGCAGGAGATCCTCAGGGAGACATTACGAACAGGTAGCTGGCGCGGTGAGGTCGTCAATGTCGATCGGGACGGCAGGGAGATCCCCCTCGACTGCCGGGTCCGTGCCGTCCGCGACAGCTCGGGACAGACGGTCGCCCTGTGCGGCATCAGCACCGATATCACCCGCCAGAAACAGAATGAGGACGCTCTTCGCGCACTCGCCGAGCGACTGGAACTGGCGAAATCCTCGGCCGAAATCGGCACGTGGGACCTCGACCTGGTCAGCAACGAGCTTTACTGGGATGAACGCATGTACGAGATCTACGGGGTGGCCCCGGACGATTTCGTCGGAGAATACGATGCCTGGCAGCGAGCCCTGCATCCGGACGATCACGCCGAAGCGATCGAGGCCTACCACGCGGCCGTACGCGGCGACAAGGAATTCCACCCGGAGTTCAGAATCATCAGGCCGGGCGGGGAGGTCCGCTACGTCGAGGCACATGCCGTGGTTCTCCGGGAGGACTCGGGCAAGCCCGTCCGCATGATCGGCGCCAACATGGATGTCACCGGAAGACGGATCGCCGAACAGCTTCGTCAGGCATCGGAGGAGCGATTCCGGATCCTGGTCGAAAACGTCAACGATATCATCTATTCCGTGACGCCCGACGGCATGTTCACCTATGTATCGCCCAACTGGCAGGAGCTCATGGGCGAGCCCGCCGAGGTCGCCGTCGGGAGGCACTTCGCCGAATATGTCCTTCCGGAGGATGCAGGCATCTGCGCCGACTTCCTGCAGAAAGTGCTCGATACCGGCAAGAAGCAAAGCAGTATTGACTACCGCGTGACTCGCGCGGACGGCCTGGTGAGATGGCATACGTCGACGGGCTCGCCCCTGACCGATGACGACGGCAAGGTGATCGGCTACGTCGGCGTCGCTCGCGATGTGACCGAGCAGAAACGCCGCCAGCAAGCCCTGCAGAGAAGCGAGCAGTTTCTCACGCAAACCGGGCGCATGGCCCGCGTGGGAGGCTGGGAAATCGACCTCCGGACGAACACTGTCCACTGGACTCCCGTTACCTGTGAGATTCATGAACTGCCCCCAGGCTACCAGCCCGACGTCGACACCGCGCTGGAGTTCTTCCCGCCCGAATCCCGAGAACCGTTGCAGGAAGCCATCCACAGGGCCGTCGAATTCGGAGAAGCCTACGACCTCGAGCTGGACTTCGTCACCAGCAAGGGCAACAAGCTCCGTGTGCGAACCATCGGTAGGCCGGTCATGGAGGATGGAAAGTGCATCCGGCTGTACGGCACGTTCCAGGACATCACCGAACGTCACAGCCTCGAACAGCAGCTTCGACAGGCCCAGAAGATGGAAGCCATCGGCCAACTCGCAGGCGGGGTTGCCCACGACTTCAACAACCTCCTGACGCCCATCCTCGGCTACGCCGACATGGTCGCTCTCAACGAGAACATCGATGGCGAAACGCGGCAGGCGATTCTTGAGATCCATCGCGCCGCGACCCAGGCGCGCGACCTGACGCGCCAGCTTCTTGCGTTCGGCCGGAAGCAGATCATGGAGGTCCTGCCGCTGGACCTCAATGAGCTGCTCCGCGAGAACCAGAGCATTCTCCGCAGGGTCGTTCGGGAGGATATCGAGCTGCAGCTGGACCTTGCCGACGACCTCAAGACCATCGAAGGCGATCCGTCCAGGCTTTCGCAAGTGATCCTGAACCTTGCGGTCAACGCCGTCGACGCCATGCCCGAGGGCGGAACCCTTGCCCTCGAAACCTACAACGTGCAGATCGACGAGAACTACGTGGACGCCCACCCGGGCAGCAGCACGGGCCCGCACGTGGTCCTCGCGGTCAGCGATACCGGGTGCGGCATGGACGAGCAGCAGCAGAATCGTATCTTCGAGCCGTTCTTCACCACCAAGGAAGAGACCAAGGGCACCGGCCTGGGGCTGGCGACGGTGTACGGTCTGGTCAAGCAGCACCGCGGATCCATCCGCGTTTACAGCGAGCCCGGAATGGGCTCGACCTTCCGCATTTACCTGCCCGCCGTCGAGGCCGCTCCCGAAGCGTCCGAGAGAACCGCCCCGGGCACCACCCGTGGAAACGAGACCATCCTCGTGGTCGAGGACGACCCGGCCGTATTGAAATACACCCACAAAGCGCTGGAAAAGCAGGGCTACACGGTGCTCTCGGCATGCAATCCGGAGGAAGCGCTGGCCCATGCCCGCGATTCGGCACAACGGGTGGACCTGCTTCTGACGGATGTCGTCATGCCCGAGATGAACGGCGCGCAGCTCCACGAGAAGCTGTCCGCCGTCCTGCCCGAGCTGGCCGTACTGTACATGTCCGGCTACACCGGAAACGTCATCGCCCGCCATGGCGTGCTGAAGGAAGGCATCGACTTCATCCAGAAGCCCTTCGACGCCATGGAACTTGCAGGCCGCATCCGCCAGTTGCTGGACCGGGCTCCTCGCTGATCCTCTCGGAATGCCCGTCAAGCAAGCTCCCTTGTTGCTGCTGGCCGATTGAAGCGGCAGGCCGGATCTGCTATGAACAGGGCTTGACCGGTCAACGGACGTCGGTGTCCTGCCGGCCGGACCGCACCATAGACATTCACCGCGAGGAAAGGAGCTCTCCGTGAGTATCGAACTCAAGAAGGACTGCCAGTGGTCGCTGCTGGTGCCCACGTCGATGGGTGCCCGCCTGACCCCCGAGGTCGGCCAGCCCTTCCACTGCAGCCAGAAGTTCTTCATGCAGGCCACCAGCGCCGAAACCAACGTCGCCAGCGTGTCTTCCTATCTCGGTCTGCCCGTAAAGGTCCTGACGACCTTCGTCAAGGGCAGCCCGGTTGCCCGTTTCATCAAGGACAACCTCGCCGGCCGGCACATGGCCTACGAGGGTCCGGAAGTCGACCAGGGCGGGCCCTGGGGTTATCGTCACCAGTTCAATCTTGCCGACAGCGGGTACGGCTCGCGCGGGCCTCGCGTGCAGAATGACCGCGCCGGCGAAGTGGGACGCACGCTGAACGTCAAGGATTTCGACCTCGAGCGCATCTTCGGTCAGGAGGGCGTGCAGGTCGTGCACCTCTCCGGGCTGATCGGCGCCCTCTCGCCGGATACGGGCACCTTCTGCCTGGAAATCGCCCGGGCAGCCAAGAAGCACGGCACGAGGATCTCCTTCGACCTCAACCACCGCGCGTCGTTCTGGAAGGGCAGGGAAAAGGAACTCCGCGAGATCTTCACGGAGATCGCCGGCGTCTCGGACATCCTCATCGGTAACGAGGAAGACTTCCAGCTGTGCCTGGGCATCGAAGGTCCCGAGCCCGGAGGCAAGGACATCGCCGCCAAGATCGAGGGCTTCAAGGGCATGATCAATCGCGCCAAGGAGACGTTCCCCAACGCCCAGGTCTTCGCCAACACGCTGCGGGAGGTCGTCAGCACCAATCTGCACCTGTGGGGCGCCATCATGTCCGCGGGCGACGACTTCCACGTCGTCGAGCCGCGCGAGATCGTCGTCCTCGACCGCATCGGCGGCGGCGACGGATTCGTCGGCGGCATGCTCTATGCCGTACTCAAAGGCTGGCCGGCCGAGAAGTGGGTTCAGTTCGGATGGGCCTCCGGAGCGAAAGTCACCACCCTGCTCACCGATTACGCCCAACCGGCCGACGAAGACCAGATCTGGAGCATCTGGGAAGGCAACGCACGCGTCAAACGCTGAACGCCGCAAGCGAACAGGCCCGCGCCGTGCTCACCCGTACCGCGCGGGCTTCTGTTTGCGCAGAGGCGAAGCCGGCTGAAACCGGCCACCCGGGCCTCTCAACTGAAGACCTCGGGAAGAGGGAGACTACTCGAACAGCGCGCTGCCGATGCGGAGGACGGTGGCCCCTTCCTCGACCGCAATCTCGTAATCGTTGCTCATGCCCATCGACAGGTGCTTGAGCGTCCCCCTTCCAATGCCGTCGCGGTTCATCTCCTCCATCAGTTCGCGAAGGCGCGTGAAGGTCTGGCGGATCGCCGCGCGGTCGTCGGTCAGCGGGGCCATCGTCATCAGCCCGATCAGCCGAAGGTTCTTCAGCGTGGTGATCATCTCGGCCAGGTGCGTTGCCGCCCCCACCGCGCAGCCGTACTTCTGGTCCTCCTGGCTGCAGTTGACCTGCAGGAACACGTCGACGATCCGGGACTCGCGAAACGCGCGATCCTCCAGTTCCTCCGCCAGCCGGAGCGAATCGACGGAGTGAACCATTTCGGCATGCTGCAGCGCCTGGCGGACCTTGTTCCGCTGAAGATGCCCGATCATGTGCCACCGCACGGGCCTGGGCAGTGCGTTGCGTCGACGCCGAAGATACGCGTCGAGCTCGGCAGCACGGGTGGCGAGCTGGCGAACACGGCTTTCGCCGAGGTCGGTGATCCCGAGATCCAGGAGGTTCTTGATCGTGTCGAGCTGGACGGTCTTGGTCACCGCAACCATCGACACGTCCTCGACCGACCTGCCCGATCGTCTGCAGGCGTCGGCGATGTTCTTACGAATGCGGGCGAGATTCTTCTCGATGCGATTCTTGGTAACGGCCATGCCCGGAAATGTAACAGGAACCCGAAGGGGCGGCAAGTCTCGTCCGATCCGCTACGGGGCGGAATCGCGAGCATCATCGTACAGCCGCTCCAGCTTCGAATCGGAAAACGACCGCTGCACGCCTCCGGTCGCCTTGACCAGGGCCGCGTGATTCTCCTCGACCTCGAGATACGCGTCGATCGTCAGCGCGACAAGCCGCACTCCAGCCGACTTGAGATCGCCAGCCAGTGCGTCGTCCTCCACGGACTTGCCTGCAACCAGGACGATCGTCGCGGGTTGCAGTGCCATCGCGCGGCGGATCGCCTTGGGAAGTGTCTCCGAGGTCGCCCCGCTGGGGGGGAGTTCTTCGAGCTTCGAGCGAACCTTCTCCGCCGAGCCCGCACCGGCCCCCGTCAGGCCTTCGGTCATGTCGACCGCCCCTCCCTCGGCCGGGTCGCGCGACACCAGCAAGCCGAATTCCGCATCGGCGGGAAGCGACCCCACCGAAACCGCTGCAAGCTCCACGGCATAGCCGAAGACCCATCGCATGCTCCCCCCCGCATCAAGCACGTACGCCACCGGAGGCTGGATGTCGATGTCCCCTGCCACGGCCGATGCACCGGCCGCAATGATGAACGGATTCGCCTGCCTGACCGGGGGGCCGGGCAGGTCCACGTCGCCCTGGGAGTCGACGACACCGTCCTCGGGCGAGTCGCCTTCCTGCCGATCCGCCCTGGACTGGATGTAGAACACCCCCACCAGTGCAGCGACCGTCAACCCGGCCAGCAGCGCCAGCAGGCCGATCATCAGCCCCGTATTCCGGACAGGCTTGGCCGTGGGGATCTCGCGATGGCCGGACCCGTCCACCGGCCTGGAAGCCGGCGGGGCCTTGACACCGGGCGGAGGCTCCTGCGGCGTGGTGCGCACAGCCGGTGCCGGAGCGCGGCGAACCGGACGGTCAGGCCGGGCCACCTGAGACCCGCCCCCCGCGGAGGGTACCTCCACGATCTCCTTGCAGTACGGGCACCTGCACATTCCCCCCGCGAAGGCCTCGTCAACGGAAATCCGCTTCTTACACCCGCTGCACTCGATCGTGATCGCCATAGCTTCTCCCGATTACCTGCACGAAACCACAGGAACGTTCCTGCAGTTCAGCATAGCAGTATCGGGACGGACGTCCCAGGTCAAGGTCTCGACAGGCCGCGAGGCCCGAACCCCCAGGAGATCAGGCTTCCGAACCTACTTCCATCCCTGCCGACCGGGCGATCTCGCCGAAACGCTCCAACTGGCCGGGCAGTTCGCCGAGAAGGGCGCGAACGGCTTCGGGATCGGCGATTTTCGCCGACGATTCGATCTCCCACGCCAGGCGGCGAATGCTCTCAGCCCGAAGATTCGCTGCGACACCCTTGAGGGTGTGCGCGAGCTTGCGTACCTCCTCCATCTCCCCCGTCTCCAGCGCCCGGGCGAGCTTCTCCGACTGCTGCGGAACGAACGTAATGAACTCACGGATGACTTCCGACGCCAGTTCCCGGTCCTGCTCGACCGAAAGCAGCAGGTCGCGGGCGTCGAAAACCTCGTCATCCGGGCCGGACGGGTTGACCTCCAGGCCCAACTGCTCGATCGCCTCGGCCACGGCTTCGGGCCGGATGGGCTTGGCGACAAACCCGTTCATGCCCGCCTCGGCGCAACGGTCGCGGTCCTGTTGCTGCACGTGGGCGGTCATCGCGATGATCGGCACCTTCGGGTCACGAACGTCCCGCACGCCGTCTCGGATCATCTGCGTCGCCACGATCCCGTCGATCCCGGGCATCTGCAGATCCATGAACACCACGTCATAGTCGTTCATCGCCAGCGCCTCGACCCCTGCCTGCCCGCATTCCACCGAGTCCACGCGATGGCCCAGCTTGCGGAGCAGACGCGTGGCTAGCTGGCGGTTGATGCTGTTATCCTCGACAACCAGCACCCGAAGCCGCGGCTGGTTCTCGGCAATCGTGTGACGCGTCACCAGTTGTCTGCCGCACTCCTGGTCGCCCATCCCCAGGACCTGCAGCAGGCACGCCCGAAGCTGCGACTCCCGCGTGGGTTTGGTCAAGTAGGCTGCAAAGCCCGACTCCCGCGCCATCCGGGCGTCTCCACGACGTCCCAATGACGTCAGCAGGATCAGGCGCGTGTCGCTGATCTCCGGGTCGTCCTTGATCGCCCTCCCGAGGACCCGGCCGTCGAGATCAGGCATCTGGGCGTCGATGACCGCTACCGGAACCGGTTCCACGCGATTCGCCTCGCGCAAGGTCTCCATGGCGTCGCTGGCAGAGGCGACCAGGATCGGGATGCACCCCAACCTTCGAAGGTACTCGTCGAGCACCTTGCGGTTGGTCTCGTTGTCTTCCACCACCATTACGCGCAGATCGCGGAGACACGTCGGCGGGGCCGGCTTGGACCGGTTGGCCTCCGCCGTGCGTCGAAAACGAACCGTAAACCAGAACAGTGAGCCCTCGTTGACCGCGCTGTCGACTCCGACGTTGCCCCCCATCAGCGTCACAAGCTCCTTGGAGATCGCCAGGCCAAGACCCGTCCCGCCGTGTCGCCTCGTGCTTGACGGGTCGACCTGCGAGAAGCTCTTGAACAGCGCGTCCATCCGATCCGGCGGGATGCCCTCGCCTGTGTCCTTGACAGCATACTTGACCACGATTTCGTCCTCGTCCCGGGCGACGGTCCGAACGTTGACGACCACCTCGCCTTCGTCGGTGAACTTCACGGCGTTGCCCACCAGGTTCACCAGTACCTGTCGAATCCGCCCCGGGTCGCCGCACACGCGCTGCGGAACCGACGGGTCGATCAGGCAGGTCAGCTCCAGGCCTTTCCTTGCCGCCAGCGGAGCCATCGCCTCCACCGCGTCGCCGATGTTCTCACGCGGGTCGAAGACGATCTCCTCGAGTTCGAGCTTGCCGGCCTCCAGGCGCGAGAAATCAAGCACCTGGTTGACCACCGACATCAGCGCGTCGCCACAGGTGTGGATCGTCTCGACATACTCGCGCTGCTCTCCCTCAAGCTGCATTTCCCGAAGCAGGTCCGTCATCCCGATCACGCCGTTGAGCGGCGTGCGGATTTCGTGGCTCATGTTCGCCAGGAACTGGCTCTTGGCGAGGTTGGCGCGCTCGGCCGCCTCCTTGGCGCGACGCGTCTCCTCCTCGACTGCCTTGCGGGCGGTGATGTCCTGCATGATGCCCACCAGCCCGACCGCCTGGCCTTTGGTGTCGGTGAGCACGGCCTTGTGGAACAGGAACTGGCGGTCCACGCCGTCGGCGCATCGTACGGGCGACTCGTACATCTGCGCCCCGCCGTGCAGCAGCAATTCCTCGTCCTTGCTGCGGAACACCCCCGTCTGCTTGGCTGGCAGCGCGGGCTGAAAGTCAGCAACCGTCTTCCCGATGATCTGCTCGACGGGCAGACCCATGATTTCCCGGGCGAACACCTCGTTGCACCCGGTGTAACGACATTCCCGGTCCTTGAAGAATACCGGGCTGGGGATCGTGTTCATCACCGTCTGCAGCAGTTCCACGTGACGCCGCAGGTCGGCCTCGGTCTCCTTCTGACGCGTCACGTCGCGGATCACCTCCACCGCCCCAATGACATTGCCGGCGTTCGATTTCACCGGGTACGCCTTGGCCAGAAGGCACCGACCCTCGTCGGGAGTCTTTTCCCACTCGACCGGCCGGTCCTCCATCAGCACCTCTTCCAGCGGACACTCGTCGCATCGGTGGGCTTGCCCATGCCACGCCTCGTAGCAGAAGTTGCCCACCATCTCTTCGGCGTCCCGCCCGGCTACCTCCGCGGCCGCTCGGTTCGCCCAGCGGATCCGGAATTTCTGGTCGATGTAGATCACCGAGTCGGTCACCGTTTCCAGCACCAGCGCGCGGTCCGCCTCGGCCTCGCGAAGGGCACGCTCGGCCTGTCTGCGGTCCAGGTACGTCCCGATCATCTCTGCGGCGATCGACAGCAGGCGGACCTCCTCCTCGCTCCATTCCTTGCGGACCTCGGTCTCGTCGAACCCGAGGAAGCCGAAGAACTCGCCGCTGACGAAGATCGGAACGACCACGATCGACAGGATGTCCTGCGACTCGAGAATCTCCCGCTCACCTTCCGGAAACGAGCACACCAATCCGCAAAGGACTTCGCCCCGCCCAAGCACTTCTGCCCAGCGAGTAAAGCCTTCCGCGTAAGGAATCTTCTGAAGTTCCGGGTTGTCGATCTGAGGCTCGATGCCTTCGGCGCAGCTTTCGAAGGCCTGCCTCATGCACAAGCCGTCCTGGGAGTCCTGGATATTCTCGAAGACGTAAACCCGCTTGGCCTGGGAGGGACCGAGCAGACAGTCCAGTACTTCCGGCAGTACTGCCTGGGGATCGTACGTGGCCAGCAGCTTGCGTGAGACGCTCTGCAACGCCCGTTCGTAGGCCACCCGATGTGTCAGCGCCTCCTCGGCCTCCCTGCGGTCAGTCACGTCTGCGATCGTTCCCACCAGGCGCACCGCATCGCCCGAGGGGGCTCGCTCCACGACTCGCCCCCGCACATTCAGCCAGCAAAGCGTACCGTCGGCCTTGCGAACCCGGTATTCTGCCTCGTACGCATCGGTCCTGCCCTGCAGGTGCTCGTCCAGCAACTGCTTCGAACCCTCACGGTCTTCCAGCAGCACCTGGTCCCAGAACCAGTACGGATCCATCTTCTCCTTGGCATCCGGATACCCCAGAAGGGCCCAGAACTTCGGCGTCACGGACATCCACCGGCCGGGCAGGTTCCAGTCCCACAGGCCCTCATTGGAAGCATCCAACGCCATCTGGAGACGCTGCTCGCTGGCCTCCAGCGCTCTTTCCACCTCGATACGCCTCTCGACGTCGGCAGCCAGCTTGTGATTCGCCTCCCCCGTCTGCGCCAGGAAACGCACCAGCCGGGCGCAATGGGCAATCAACGGCTCGATGGTCTCCTGGGCAACCCTCGGTGCCCTCGCCACCGCCTGGAAATACTCCTGCTCGTCGAAGCCGAATTCACGGCATTGCTTGCGAAGAAACTCTTCGCTGGGCTCGTGCCCCTCGAAGTAGAACTGCCCGACCAGGACCGTCCCGATGTGGCGGCCCGCAATCACCAGCGGAATCGCCATATCCGCCATGCCGTGCGTGCACCGGGCGACGATGTAATCGCGGCTGGGATCATCGTTGATGGTCTTTTGGCTCTCGATACAACGGGCCAGTGACGCCTCGCATCCCCGGTGGAACCTGCCGCAGACCGGCTCCATCTCGCTGCAGGCGATGACCTCGCCGGTGGGCCTGGCTACACCACAGACTGCCCCCGTAGCCGAGTGAATGATCTCGACGAGGTCCTGGAGATTGGAAAGCCCGACCAGTTCGACCAGGTCGTTCGATGGAACGTCTTTCGCCATGAGACCCCCGCCCGGGAACAATCCCGGGACGATCAATGCCTGAAGAGCAAATCCCTCTTCCCCGAAGCACGTCCACGGTCGGCGCACGGGCTGCCCGTCTGCCCGAACGCCTGCCCGAACGCCTGCTCCCACCGATTCCATCGGCCAGGTCGACCCCTGCCTTCAGCAGCAAATGACTCCCTGCAAGGCTGGACATCCGCCCGCCGCTGTGGTTCCATGGGCCAACCCCCGCGGAAAGGAGTCCCACAGCATGGAACCGACAATCGATCAGTTGCACGAGTTCATCCAGGCCGCCCGACGCGCAGCAGCCATAGGGCTCCTGCGGTGTTCCAGCGGCAACCTTTCCTGCCGAATCGATGACGATCACATGCTCGTCAGCGGCACGCAGACCTGGCTGGAGACGATCACCCCGGTGCAGATCGCCACCTGTCGCATCGACGACGCTTCCCCCCTCGGCAACGTCAAGCCCTCCGTTGAAGCGAGGTTCCACGCGGGCATTCTCCGCCACCGTTCCGACGCCCGATGCGTGCTGCACTTCCAGTCTCCCGCTGCGACCGCGCTGGCCTGCCGGTCGGCCCCGCCGGGTGATATGAACGTGATTATCGAGGTGCCCTACTACATCGGCCGGCCCGGCTGGGTGGACTTCCACATGCCCGGCTCGAAGGAACTCGCCCGGGCGGTAATCGACGCAGCCCGGGACCACGACGTGGTCATGATGCGCAATCACGGACTGGTGGCCGTGGGGACCGGTTACGACGACGTCATCCAGCGGGCGGCGTTCTTCGAACTGGCGTGCGAGATTCTTCTCCGCGGCGGGTCCCGGACCGTGACCATCCCCCCCGCCGACGCCGACGAACTGCGCCGCCGGGCCACCGAAGGCCTCGGGGGCGCGTAAGCAGGGGCGGAATCCAGCATCCCCTGCTGCTACCCCCCGAACAACGGCCCGGCAGACTCGTCCGGCGACGAACCGCCTGGATTCTCTTCCGGCCCCCCCTGGCCGTCGGTCGTCTCGAGGGTCCCGGCGCCCTTCAGCCTGCGGGCGAACTCGGCCTCGTCGATCACCTCGACGCCCAGCTCGCGGGCCTTGTCGAGCTTCGAGCCGGGCGACTCGCCGGCCACCACGAACGACGTCTTGCCAGAAACGCTCGACGCCGCCCTGCCGCCGGCAGCCTCGATCGCGTCCTTCGCTTCCTTCCGGCTGAAACTCTCCAGCGTGCCGGTAACCACGATCGAGAGCCCCTCCAGCGGCCGGTCGCTGTTCGTATCGTCCTGCCCGCCCTGGCGGTACTGGTGCGACGTCAGGTCCACCCCGGCCTCTCGCAGGCGACGGATCGTGTCGCGCCCGCCCGGGCTGTCGAAAAACGCCCGGAGGCTTGCCGCGATCGTCGGGCCGATCTCGTCGATGGCGGTCAACTCCGGTTCCCCGGTCTTGCTGAGCGCGTCGATGTCGGGCAGCGCCTCGGCCAGCAACTGCGACGCCCGCCCGCCGACGTGCGCGATACCCAGCGACGCCAGCACCCTCGCCATGCCCCGCGACTTGCTTGCCTCGATGCCGGCCAGCAGATTCGCCGCCGACTTCTCCTGCAGCCGGTGCTCGACGACCGTACCCTTCTCGTTGACGTGCTCGCCCATCTTCAGGCCGATGATCTGCCCGGCCTGCAGGTGGTACAGGTCTGCAAAGTGCGTGACCAGGCCTTCCTCGATCAGCCGGTCGACGACGGCCTCGCCAAGCCCGTCGATGTCCATCTGGTTGCGGCCTGCGAAGAACTTCAGGTGCTCGCGGAACTGCGCAGGGCACTCCGGGTTCGTGCACCGCAGGTCCACCATGTGATCGACGATCTCGACAGGCTGGCCACACTCGCTGCAGACGTCGGGCGCGGTCTTGCGTTGTCGTCGCTGCAGGTGCCTGGGGCAGGTCGGCGTGGTGCAGCGGTACGCGATGTGCCCTGGCCTGGGGGGCTCCCACTGCAGCGGCTGGTCGCATTCGGAACAGGTCTCGGGCGGGGAGACCTTCTCGGCTCGGTCCGGCCGGGAGGCCAGGTCGACGCCCACCACGTGGGGGATGATTTCCCCGGCCTTCTCCACGAGAATCGTGTCGCCGTAGTGGATATCGAGCTTCTCGACCTGGTCGAAGTTGTGCAGGCTGGCGTTGGAGACCTGCGTGCCGGCCAGCGGAATCGCGTCGAAATGCGCCACGGGTGTCACCACGCCGGTTCGCCCGACCTGGAAACTCACGCTATCGAGCACCGCCCTGCCTTGCTGGGCCTCGTACTTGTAGGCGATCGCCCAGCGGGGGTACTTGCTGGTCGTCCCGAGCGTCTCGCGAAGGGCGAGTTCGTCGATCTTCACCACCGCACCGTCGGTCTCGTAGGCAGCCTCGTCGCGAAGCTCGTACCACTGCTCGATGGCCTCCCACGCCTCGTCGATGCCGTCGCAGACACGCGAAAACTCGCCCACCGGCACGCCCCACTCGCCAAGCAGCCGGAAGCACCCGCTGGCCGTTTCCGCAGGCTCGGCCGACATCTCCCCCAGCCCGTGCGCCAGGAACGCCAGGCCGCGCCGGGCCACGATGCGCGGGTCGAGCTGCTTGAGCGTGCCCGCCGCCCCGTTGCGCGGATTCGCGAAGGGCGGGTCGCCCGCCTCCACGCGCCGGGCGTTACACGCCTCGAACGCCTCCCGCGGCCAGTAGATCTCCCCGCGAACCTCCAGCACGTCGGGCCAGCCCTCACCGATCAGCGCCAGGGGCACCGAATGGATCGTCCGCACGTTGGCGGTCACGTCGTCGCCGCGCAGGCCGTCGCCACGCGTCACCGCCCGCACCAGCGTTCCGCCCTCGTACCGCAGCGAGATCGCCACGCCATCGATCTTCGGATCCACGAGGTAACGGAAGCTCTCGACCCCCGCCTGCCCCAGCAGTTTGCGGATCCTCTCGCGATCCCACTTGTACAGGTCCTCCTGCTTGTACGTGTTGTCGATCGATAGCATCGGCAGGGCGTGCTCGACGGTCTCGAACCCCTCCACGGGCTCGCCGCCGACGCGCTGCGTGGGGGAGTCGGGCGTCACGAGCTCCGGGTGCTCGGCCTCCAGCGTCTCCAGCTCGCCCATCAGCAGATCGTACTGGCGGTCGGAAATCTCGGGGCGGGCCTCGACGTAATACAACCGGTCGTGCCGGCGGATCTCGTCGCGAAGCTGCCGGATGCGGGTCGAAATGTCGGGCGTTTCGGAGGTCACGAATGCCCCTTGCCTCGTCTGCCGTTTCCCGACCGGACCAGTCCGGCGGGTCCTATTGCTCGTACACCCATCCGGCATCGGAATGCGTGTAATCGACCAGTTCCTCGGCGCGGAAGAAAATGGGAATCTCCCGATCGGCCGACTCGGGCGAGTCCGAACCGTGGATCAGGTTGTGTCGCCGCGACAGGCCGAAATCGCCGCGGATCGTTCCCGCCGCCGCCCGCGGGGCATTGGTCTCCCCGAGCATCGCGCGGACGGTTGCGACGGCGTCGCGTCCCTGCAGCACCCCTGCAATGACCGGCCCGGAAGTAACGAACTTCACCAGCGGCTCGTAGAAGTCCTTGCCCTTGTGAACGGAGTACATTCGGCGGGCGCGGGCGTCGGACAGTTGCAGCATCTTCAGGCCAACGAGCGTCAGTCCGCGCTGCTCGAATCGGCGGAGAATCTCACCTGCCAGCCTCCGCTGGACAGCGTCGGGTTTCAGGACAACCAGTGTTCGCTCCATGGCGAGGGTACTGTAGGCTCGCAGGCGCCGGCGGTCAAGCGACCGATCGACTGCTACCGACGGGCCCGAAGCGGAGAACGGGCCGGAAGCGATTTGCACCCCCGCGCGGAGTTGACAGGTTTCCCCCGGTCAACTACCATATCCGCTTCGGACGCGCTCACGCCCCGACCATCAAGGAGTTGCTCACCATGGCAGATGAACTGGCCGGAAAGAAAATCCTGCTCGTTGACGACGATCGCGACATTCTCGCGGCGATGGAAGCCGCCCTCTCGGAACTCGGCCCGGAGATCTGCACGGCCGCCAACGGCAACGAAGCCGTCTCGCAGGCGGAATCGTGCGAGCCCGACCTGGTCGTGCTCGACCAGATGCTCCCCGGGCGCAGTGGCTTTCTGGTCATGGAGAAACTCAAGCGGGGCAAGAAGCCCACGGACCCGCCGAAGATCATCATGATCACGGGCAACCAGGGTACGCGCCACAAGGTCTACGCCGAGAGTCTCGGCGTCAACAAGTACCTCAACAAGCCCTTCCGCATGGAGAAGCTCATCGATTCGGTCAAGGAAGTGCTTGGCTGAGGCCGATAGGCAAACTCCGCGAGCGGGTTTTGCGTTGCCCGCCGCTATGGACGGACGTACACTGTTGCAACATCCCGACCGCCCCGCGTGGGGCGATGCGGAGGATGAGAGATTTTTCTGGCAAGCCTGCAAGGCTGGCTGGGGCCGGGTTGGCCCCGTCGCTGGCAGCGGGCGGGTAAAGGAAATACCATGAGCATCGCAGACGACACGAAGAAACAGATTGTCCAGGAGCACAGGCGCCACGAGGGAGACACGGGCTCGGCGGAGGTTCAGATCGCCCTGCTGACTGCCCGGATCAACCACCTCGCCGAGCACCTCAGGGAGCACAAGAAGGATCACGCCTCCCGCCGGGGGCTGCTCAAGATGGTCGGCAGGCGCAACAGCCTGCTGAAGTACCTCGCGGGCACCTCGCCCGATCTGTACCGCCAGACCATCGGCAAGCTGGGCCTGCGGAAATAGTGAATCGAGACAACGCCCAGTCCTCCGCCGGCTGCGCGCAATTCTCTGCTGCCAGCGCCGGCATCGGTTTTTCGTGGGATTGTACCCGTCGCCGGATCCCCTGCGCGACCTCGAGCGGATCGCCGACGCAGCCTTCTGCGCGCGGAGTGCCGACCGCCCGGCCTGACATCGACAGAACACCGTGACAACGAGAACTGCAATAACCCAAGCTGCATACGTGTTGGCAAGCGGGGCGCGAGGTAAGACGCTCCGCGTGGAAAGTGAAGGAAAGAGAAAGACATGTCGGTAGTGAGAGTAGAGAAAGAAATCGCCGGTAGGGTTCTGTCCCTGGAAACCGGCAAAGTGGCCAAGCAGGCCCACGGGTCCGTCTGGGTCCAGTATGGCGATACCGTCGTGCTGGCTACGGTGCTCTCTGCACCCCCCACGAGGGACATCAGCTTCTTCCCCCTGTACGTCGACTTCCGCGAGGCGTCCTACTCGGCCGGGAAGATCCCGGGCGGGTTCTTCAAACGCGAGGGACGCCCCACCACCAAGGAAGTTCTGACCATGCGCCTGATCGACAGGCCCCTGAGACCCCTGTTCCCGCCCGATTTCATGGACGAGGTCCAGATCCAGTGCCTGACGCTCAGCTACGACGGCGAAAATGAGCCCGACCTGCTGGCCTTGATCGGCAGCTCGGCCGCCCTGATGCTCGCCCACGTGCCCTTCGAGGGCCCGGTCGGTGCGGGCCGCGTCGGATACGTCGATGGCGAACTCGTCGTCAATCCCACGCTCGACCAGATCAACGAAGGCGAAATGGATCTTCTCGCCGCCGGACCCCGCGAAGCGGTCAACATGCTGGAAATGTCCGGCAAGGAGGTCTCCGAAGACGTCGTCGCCAAGGCCATCGACATGGGCTTCCAGACCGCCCTCCAGACGATGGACCTCATCGACGAACTCGTCGACAAGGCCGACGTGACCCCCGTGGGATACGAGCCCACGCCCATTCCCGACGAGCTCAAAAACGCCATCGAGGAGAAATACGGCCAGCAGATCCGCGACGCCAAGCAGATCGCCGGTAAGGTCGAACGCGGCGATCGCCTCGGCGAGATCAAAGAGCAGGTCATGGCCGAGTACTTCCCCGAGGACGCCCCGGAAGACGTCGAGCCGCCCTACACGAAGTGGCAGGTGGGCGAGGCGCTCTACAAGATCGAGGGCAAGATCCAGCGGAAGCTGATCCTCGGCGGCACGCGCCCCGACGGACGCGCGAAGGACGAGGTCCGACCGCTGGAGATCGAGACCGGCGCCCTGCCCCGAACCCACGGCTCGGCGCTGTTCAGCCGCGGCGAAACCCAGGCGCTGGTGATGGCCACGCTGGGCTGCCCGCGCGACCAGGCGATCATTGACGGCATCCGCGAGGAGTACAAGAAGCCGTTCTACCTCCACTACAACTTCCCGCCGTTCAGCGTCGGACAGATCAAGCCGATTCGTGGCCCCAGCCGGCGCGACATCGGCCACGGCATGCTCGCAGAGAAGGCCCTTGACCCGGTCATGCCTGACCCCGACAAGTTCCCGTACACCGTGCGTGTCGTCTCGGAGCTTCTGGGCTCCAACGGCTCGACGTCGCAGGCCACCATCTGCGGCGCGTCGCTGGCGATGATGGACGCGGGCGTTCCGATTTCCGATCACGTCGCGGGCATCAGCATCGGCATGGTCCACGATGACGACGATCCCGACCAGTACATCCTGCTGACCGACATCGTCGGCGAGGAAGACTTCCACGGCGACATGGACTTCAAGGTCGCGGGCACCTCCAGGGGCATCACCGCGATCCAACTGGACATGAAGGCCCGTGGCATCGTGCAGAACCGCGTCGAGGAAACCCTCGCCCAGGCCAAGCAGGCCCGCGAGCACATCATCGCCGCCATGAAGGGCGTGATCGAAGGCCCGCGCGAGGAGATCAACGAATACGCCCCGCGCATGCTGACGATCATGATCGACCCGAAGAAAATCGGCAAGGTCATCGGCCCGGGCGGCAAGACAATCAACGCCATCCAGGACGAAACCGGCGCCAATATCGACATCGAGGACGACGGGCAGATCTTCATCTCGTCCACCGAGGCCGACGGCGCCCAAAGGGCCCTGCAGATGGTCGAGGACATCGTCGCCGAAGCCGAACTCGGCAAGGTCTACGAGGGCAAGGTCGTCTCGATCCGGGACTTCGGCGCCTTCATCGAGGTGCTGCCCGGCACCGAGGGCCTCTGCCACGTCTCCGAGCTCGACACCGGCTACGTCAAGAACGTCGACGATGTCATCTCCGTGGGCGACTCGATCCGCGTCAAGTGCATCAACATCGATGACCAGGGACGCGTGAAGGTCTCCCGCAAGGCCGTCATGGTCGACGAGGACATCCCCTCGCAACTGCCCGAAGACAGCCAGGGCGAAGGCGGCGGCGGAGATCGAGGCCGCAGCGGTGGCCGAGGTGATAGAGGCGGCCGCGGCGGAAAACGCGGCGGTCGTGACCGAGGCCGCAGAGGCGGCGGTGGTGGCGGACGTAGTCGCAGCCGCGACTAGTCCTCCCCCTGCTGCATGGCTTGAAGCTAACAGGCCCGTGTCGGCTCGTCCGGCGCGGGCCTTTCCTGTGCGCCCGGTCCACAGGCTGGCGCAATCCGCCCGGGCGCTCAGGATGCGTCGATCTGGTCGATCCGCCGCTGGTGCCTGCCACCCTCAAACGGCGTCGACAGCCAGACCTTCACGATCGCTAGCGCGCCGTCCAGGTCCATCATCCGCTGGCCGAGAGACAGGCAGTTGGCGTCATTGTGAAGGCGGGAGAGTTTCGCGGATTCGAGATTCCACGCCAGGCCGCACCGCACGCCCGGCACGCGGTTGGCGACAATCGCCTCGCCGTTGCCCGAGCCGCCCAGTACGATCCCTCGCTCGACGTCTCCCCGGGCTACCGCCAGCGCCACCGGGCGGATGAACTGCGGATAGTCGCAGGACTCGTCGCTGTAGGTGCCGCAGTCGGTGACTTCGTGCCCCATCTCCGCCAGCACGCGGCGGATCTCCTCCTTGTAGGCGAATCCGGCATGGTCGCTGCCGATGGCGATCTTCATCATCGTGGTCTGTGGTCCTTGGTCCGGCCGGGCTTTCTAGGGTCCAGCGACCCGGGCCCGGGTTGCATGGATCCGTCGAGGCCTCAGCATATCTCCGCAACGGCCAGGCGAACCGCAGCCGTTGCTTCGGGTATGTCCAGGCCGTCGAGATCGACGATCACGTCGGCCAACGATTCGTATACCTGGTTCCGGTCCCTGCAGATCTTCCGGAACGAGCTTTCCGGATCGTCCGGGTCGAGAAATGGGGGCACGCCCCCCGCCAGCACCCGCCCCAGGAGAACTTCGACGTCCACCTGCAGGTACACCACCGTTCCCAGTTGCTTCAATGCGGGGTGGAGTTCCTTCTGCATCGCGGTCCTGCCGCCCAGGGCGATGACGGCCTCGCGACGTTCTTCCTCCAGCTGCCAGGTGAGTTCGCCCACTGCATGCCGCTCCAACTCGGCGAAGCCCTGCTCGCCGACGGCCCGGAAGACTTCCCGAATGCTCACGCTCTCCCCGGTTCGCTGCTCGTGAAGCCTGCAGACCAGCGCATCGGTATCGACGAACGCTACGCCCAGCTCCTTCGCCAGGCGGCGACCCAGGGTGCTCTTGCCGCAATGCTTGAGACCGATCAGGATGACGTTCACCAGTGCTCTCCCGGGAAGGGGACGGAAACCGGAGATTCTCTGCGCCGCAACCTCCGCCTGCAAGCGCCCACCTTCGGACCAATCCCCGCCGCCGACCGTCCTCCGCCACCGCTCAGCGCTTCTGTTTCTCCAGCGTGCAGCCGATGCCGAGCATTTCCTCGACAAAGTGGGGGAACGTCTTGCGGACGCAGTCGACATCCTGCACGACGGTGAATCCCTCCGCCCCGAGGCCCGCGACGGTGAGCGTCATCACCATGCGATGGTCGGCCTTGCTGTCGACGGTCGTGCCCTGCAACCTGCTCTTGCGGATGACCAGCCCGTCGGGGCGTTCCTCCACGTCGGCACCCATTTTCTTCAGCGCGGCAGCCATTTCGGAAATCCGGTCGCACTCCTTGTGGCGGCAGATTTCGGCGTTGGTCAGTACGGTCTCGCCCTCGGCGTAGGCCCCTACCGCAGCCAGCAGCATGAACTGGTCGATGAAGTCGTTGCAGTCGATCTCCCGCCCCTGCAGCTCGCTGGACCGCACGATGACCACGCCGTCCTCGATGCGGATGTCGCCGCCCATTTCCTTGAGCACGCGGAGAACCTGCTTGTCGCCCTGGCTGTCGCGCGGGTCCATGTCGGGGATGCGTACCTCGCTGTCTGGGGTGATCAGCGCAGCTGCGACGGGGTACATCGCGGCCGACCAGTCCCGCGGGATCGTCACGTCGAAACCGTCCCACCGGCCCTTGCCGCGAAGGCGGTACCGTGTGAAGTCCTCGTTGCTGTGCTCGACGCCGCAGCGGTCGAGCCAGTCGAGTGTCACGCCGACCCAGGGCTTCTCGCCGGGGTTGCGGACGACCAGTTCGGTCGGGGCGTCGGCCAGGGCGCTGGCGATCAGCAGCGCCGAAACCGGCTGGGAGTCCCGACCTTCGATTTCGGCCGACCCGCCGCGCAGGCGTCCGCGGACCATCAGCGGCGCGTGCCCGTCGCCCTTGGTCGCCGCCACCCACGCCCCGAGTTGGTTCATCGCGTCGATCAGGGGCTGACAAGGCCGGATGTGACGCAGCGAATGGTCGCCCGTGAGCACGCTGTAGCCGTCGCACGTGCCGGACAGCGCCGCGAAGAAACGCAACGTGATCCCGCTGTTGCCGCAGTTCAGCACGTCATCAGGCACCTGGAGCGCCCCGCCCGTGCCGGTGATCTCCCAGGTGTGCTCGGCGCGGGGGTGAACCTGGGCGCCGAACATCTCCAGCGCCTCTGTGGCGAGCATCCAGTCGTGCGAGACCGCCGGCGTGTGGATGTGGCTGGTGCCCTCAGCCAGGGCGGCCATGATCAGCGCCCTGAACGAATGACTCTTGTTGGGGGGCATGTGAGCCGTGCCCTTGAGGTTCGACGATTTCCTGACGACCAGGTCCATGCGGTCCTCCTTGCCTTGCGTGCCCGCGTGCATCGTAAGTCACCAAGCCATGCTATGCAACCGCGCGCCGGTGGGCGACAGACCGGCTTCCTGCCGGTCGCGGGGGGGCTTTGCGAGGCTCAGAAGCCCGCGACATCTTTGAACTGCTCGAATCGCTGGTCGATGTCGTCCCGGGAGATCTGCTGGAACCTCCGCAGCGAGAAATCCTCCAGCAGGAAGCTCGCCGTCACCGTGCCGTAGGCAATCGCCCGCCGCAGCGTCCTGTCGTCCAGCGAGTCCTGGGAGGCGATGTAGCCAAGCATCGCACCGGCGAAGCTGTCGCCCGCGCCGGTGGGGTCCACCACCTTCAGCGTCGGAAACCCGGGCAGCGGATACGCCCGCTCGCCCATCATCAGCAGCGAGCCGTGCTCGCCCTTCTTGACCACCACGAACCGCCGGACGGCCTTGGCGATCGCCAGGCCCGCTTCCACCACGTTCGCCTTGCCCGTCAGCTGGCGGGCTTCGGCGTCGTTGAGCACCAGCCCGTCGATCTGCATCAGCAGCGCCTTGAGCCCGTCGCGTTCGTTGCCGATCCACAGGTCCATCGTATCGGCCACGACGAGGTCCGGGGCGATCAGTTGATCCAGCAGTTCCATCTGCAGGCACGGGTGCGTGTTGGCCAGAAACACGTACCGGCTGTCGCGGAAGTTCTCGGGAATCGTCGGCCCACGCTCGCCCAGCACGTTCAGCGAGACCGAGACCGTGTCGCGAAGGTTGACGTCCTCGTGATATCGCCCATGCCAGCGGAACGTCTTGCTGCCCTCGCGCACCTCCAGGCCGCCGAGATCGATGTTCGGATTCTCGGCCAGGGGTTTGAGGAAATCCTTCGGGCAGTCGTCGCCCACCACGCCCACCAGGCGCACGGGCGAAAAAAAGCTCGCCGCGTAGGCGAAGTACACGCTCGAACCACCCAGCGTGTCGGCTACGGTGCCCGTGGGCGCCTCGACGGTATCGATTCCGATGCTTCCGGTGACCAGCAGACTCATGCGATCGTTCCTTGCCTGATGCCATCGAACGAGGCCGAGGTACCGCCCCGGCTACGGAAGCGTATTGTGCCGATTCGGCGCCCGTTGTCGAGTCCGGATTCCGCGACCGCCACGCTCCGCCGGGAAACGGGTTCCCCCGCCGTCCCGGTCCGGCTACCATGGCCGGCCATGACAGACCGCCCGCCCCAACCCGACGCCCTGCCGGCGACGATCGTCCTCAACGGGCGATCGATGCCCTGGGCCGACGCCTGCGCCATGTTGCGAAACGGCACCACGCCCGACGCGGTCACCGCAGCCGGTGGGTTGCTCCTCAAGGCCGGTGTGGCGCCCCGCGAACTGCTGCTGCAACTGCAGCCGAACTTCGTCGGCGGCCAGCGGACGTACCATTACGACATGACGATCCCCGCCGAAGCCCGGCCGGCAGTCTCCGGCGACATCACCCCGGCCGGCACGATCCGCCTGGTATTCCTCGACGCCGGCGTGGGTTTCCCGCCGCGTGCCCTGCGTCGAACGCTGACGGTCGTCGCCCGGGCGCTGGTCGACGGCGGGGTGAACCCGCACTGGCCGCTGACGAGCGTCTCGCGCGGGGGCCTGGTCGAGGCGGGCGCGCTGGATGACTGCCCGCCCACGCTGGGCGAATTGGCCGAGATGGCGTGGCCCGACTGACAACCCGCGCAACAAAGGACTTCGTCTCAACAGCACCGTCGCTTTGCCACGCCAGGCGGGCGGTGTACAATCCCCCGCAGATATCGCAACACCAGCTCTCACAACACGGGAAAGGAGAACCCCATGTCCGACCTTCAGGGCAGCAAGACCGCAAAGAACCTCCAGGACGCCTTCGCCGGCGAATCGCAGGCACGCAACAAGTACACGTTCTTCGCCTCGGCCGCGAAGAAGGAAGGCTACCAGCAGATCGCCGAGTACTTCCTGGAAACCGCCGAGCAGGAGAAGGAACACGCCAAACTGCACCTGAAGATGCTCGATGGCATCGGCGACACCAACGCCAACCTCCACGAAGCCGCCGGCGGCGAGAACGAGGAATGGACCAGCATGTATCCCCGCATGGCCGAGGAGGCCCGCGAGGAGGGGTTTGACAAGATCGCCCGCCACTTCGAGATGATCGCCGCCATCGAAAAGCAGCACGAAGCGCGGTACAAGAAGCTGCTGGAGAATCTCGAGTCGGGCAAGGTCTTCCAGCGGGAGCAGCCCGTCCGGTGGCGCTGCCGCAACTGCGGGCACATCCACGAAGGCCCCAAGGCCCCCAAGACCTGCCCCGTCTGCAAACACCCGCAGGCGTACTTCGAACTGGCCGACGACAACATCTGA
>CAZXSK010000001.1:111239-177042 GCA_964642855.1 uncultured Planctomycetaceae bacterium
CCCCGTCTGCAAACACCCGCAGGCGTACTTCGAACTGGCCGACGACAACATCTGAACGGCGCGGGACCGCCCCGTCCCGGATCGGGCGCACAGAAAACGCCGGGCCGGCTCCGCAAGCGGAACACCGGCCCGGACACAGCTAAGGGACTCGAAAAGGACAGGCGTCGCGAATTCAGGCGGCGCGGCGCCTACGGAGCAGCAAGGTCGATCCAAGTGTGATCAGCGCCATCGTGGCCGGCTCGGGAATCTCGTTGAAGCCGTGGACCATCACGTCCTGGTGCGTCTCGCTGGACAGGACGATCGGGTCGATGACCGGGTCGTAGCTGTCGGGCATCGATGCCAGCATGGCGTTGGCGGCACTGCTGACGCGGGCGTTGCGGGAAATCCGGAAGTACCCGTCGTCGACGTCGTACGTTCCGGACGTTTCGTTGACGACCTCCCAGATCGCCACGCCCAGCGCCGCGGCGGTCGTGCGGTCGCTTGCCTGCATCGAGTACGTCTCGAACAGGTACGCCGCGAACTCTCCGCCAGCCAGCGTGTCATACGATACCGGCGTCACCTCGGTGGTGCCGACCCATTGGTTGATGTCTACGCAATACCCGAGATAGTCCTCGCCCTCCCACTGCACGCGGAGTTGACCGGCCTTGACCAGGCGGTTGTTGGCCAGCGCACCCTCGGCGTGGATCTTGACGTTCTCCGTCAGGCCGGTGCCTTTGTACTGCATCATCGAGGCGGACGAGACGGCGGGAACGGCGGCGATAGCGAGAATCACGAGCGAAAGCGAAAGATTACGAAGCATGTGGGGCTCCTTAAGCCAGACGGATATCTTCACGGTGTTCGGCTCCATTGCCTTGTACCCGAACGCTACGATTCACCCCCGGGGCGGGCAAATCGCTCCGCACATTTTCCGCCCTCCACTCGCCCCCGAAACCGCGGCACGGCGTGGGTGTTCCATCAGCAAACCCGCCACGGCCCGACCGAAAGGACCAGCCATGACGAGACACGCCGGGGAAATACACAGCCTCCTTCTGGCAGCCACCCTTGCGCTGCTCGCCGCCGCGGGGCACTGTCTCGCCGCAGGCGACGAGTCCCACGACGCCAACGAACCCGCCGACGCCAACGAGCCGGCCTTCGTCTTCGAAACCGAATCCGACCCGAACGTCCTCACGCCCACCGCCCACTACCCCGACAAGGCGTCCGGGGGCGAGCGCAAAGCCCTCGATGCCCTGGCCGCGGAGGTCCGCGGGCGGTTCGCCTGGTCCCGGAAAGGGAAGGTCTACGCGACCATCCTGGGCGACTGGAGGCCGGTCGATCTGGGCCGCGGCGAGTTCATCCGCATCGCCCCCGACGGCAAACGCTTCGCGGTCTACCACAAGGGAGACATCTACGTCGTGGACCCCAATGGCCGGCGGGAAAAGGTGGCAGGCGGCGCGGATTCCAAACACGGCTGTCCCATCGACTTCCACCCCGACAACCGGCGGATCGTCTTCTGGACCTCCAGGCATGGATTCCGCACCGTCGACGTGAATACCGGCGACGTGGAGACTCTCGATCTACCCGGCAAATACACCGGCTCGCCCGGATTCTCGGCCGATGGCACGAAGATGACCGTCCGCGATGGCGGGAACCTCTACGCCATCGACGTCGAGCGGAAACGCCACCGCAAGTACGCCCGCGGCTGCTCGCCCGGCGTCTCGCCGGACGGCGAACTGCTGATGAACAACACCGGCGGCCACCGGACGATGGACATCCGTACGTGGGAAGGTAAGAAGAAGCGGCGCATCGACGTGCGCACCTGCAAGCCGGACCGGTCGTGGGACAACCACCACTGGTCGAACCACGACGATTACATCGCCGCCCAGGGCGACGGCAAGGGCCACGAGTCGTACGTGGTGAAGATCTCGGAGAACCGCTGCACCCGCATCACGTTCGCGGGCAAGACGGCGTATCCGGATGTCTGGATCGCCCCGCCCGTCGAGGAAAAAGAAGCCTCCCAGGACCGGGACGACGAGGAGGAGTCCGGCCAGACGTAGACTCCCGATGCCGTCGCCGGGAACCACGAAGCCGTGGTGTTACTCCGATCTGCCTCCACGCCCGGCCCGCAGCCTCGGCGGCCAGGTCCTTGAGACCATCGGGCAAATCGTGTATCTGTGCGGAACCCGGGCCAGCGCAGCACATCAGCGAAGGAGACCGACGTATGGCTGCATCGCGCGCGCAGTGGATCGATGACCTTCTCGGAGACATGGACCTCCGCCGGAAGATCGGACAGGTGCTGGTGTTCGGCTTCTGCGGCCCGGTGATCACCCCGGACGTGGTCGAACTGATCCGCACATGGCACGTCGGCGGCCTGCGAGTGAGCCTGAAATTCCGCTCGATGAATCTCTTTCACGACGTCAAGCCGGGCACCCAGCCGGAGGAGTGGACGTTGCGGTCCATGCATCTGCCGGAAGGCCCGAACCGGGACTACGCTTTCACCAAGCCCTCCACGCACTGCACGCCGGCTGAATACGCGACCACCCTCAACACGCTGCGCCAGCTGGCGATGGAACGCGCCGGCGGCGCCCCGATTCATTTCACCATCGACCAGGAAGGCTCGGCCTCGGACGACCTGATCTGCGGCCAGAAGCTCTTTCCCCACCCGATGGGGCTCACCGCCTCCGGCGACCCGGAGTTGGCCTATCGCACAGCCCTGTGCATCGGCAAGCAGGCCCGGGCGGTCGGGATCAACATGATTCACTCGCCCGTGCTGGACGTGAACACCAACCCGCGCAACCCGGAGATCGGCACGCGAGCCTATTCCGATACTCCCGACGACGTGATCCGCTACGCAACCCGGTCGATGGAAGGCTTCCTCGAAGCGGGGATGATCCCTACCGGCAAGCACTTCCCGGGACGAGGCGAGTCGATCTCCGACGCCCACTGGGGCCTGCCCTCAGTGGACCTCCCGGCCGGGGAACTCCGCGAGGTGCACCTGGCGCCCTACCGGGCGATGATCGACGCCGGACTGCCCGCGATCATGATGGCCCACTGCCTCTACCCCGCCCTGGGCGTGACCGACGAACCGTCCAGCTGCAGCCGGCCTCTGATCCAGGAACTGCTGCGAGGCGAGCTGGGCTTCAAAGGCGTCATCACCACCGACAACATGATGATGGGCGGGCTGCTGCAGAAATACGAACTCCGCGAGGCCGTGCTGCGAACCCTCCAGGCGGGGTGCGACCTCGTGCTGCTTCGGGATGAAAGCCCCCTGCGCTGGAAGATCTGCGATTCCCTGGAACAGGCCGTCCGGGACGGGCGGCTTCCTGAAAACGAGCTCGACGAGAAAGTCCGGCGTATCCTGGGCATGCGATGGGACATGGGTCTTGCGGAGAACGGCGGGAAGGTCGACCCGGCCGGGGCAGGCGATCCGATCCACGATCCCGTCGTCTCCACGACCGCCCGCGAAGCTGCCGAGCGGAGCATCCTGCTGGTGCGGGACGAGCGGAACCTCCTTCCCCTGGACCCGGGCAGGAGGATTCTGCTGGTCGAGCAGGTTTTCCCAACCCACGAAATGGCCAACAACATGGACTGTCACCCCGGCCTGCTGTGGGAGGAAATGCTGACGATCGACCCGGACGTCGCCAGCGTGGAGATCCACAACGTGCCCACCGATGACGATCGGGCCCGCGTCCGCAGGCGTCTCGACGAAGCCGACATCGTGGTAGCGACGAATTACTACTACCACAAGGCGGCGTCGAGCAACTCGGAGCTCTGCCGTGAGATCCTCGCGGCAGGAAAGGAGCTCGTGATCGTATCCAACACGCCGTACGAGCTGGGCGCCCCGGCCGATCTGCCTGCGGCCATCGCGGTATTCAACCCCGGCGGGCGCGAGCACTGTCGCGCCGCAGCAGAGCTGATCTACGGAAAGCTCACGCCGTCGGCCTCCCTGCCGGTGAAGATCTGACCGGCTGGCAAGGAGCTTGCCGCATCTTCGGTAGCCGGGCATCTTCCGAAGGCTGTCGGCGAGGGATCGGTCACACCGTCGGGTCGGCCAGACCGTCCGACGGCGGGGGCACGTAATCGGGGTTCGGCTGGGGGATGCGGGCCTCGACGGCGTCCAGCCACTCATGCAGCATCGCGCGAAGTCGCCGGGCGTCGTCGGGGCGGCTGCCGGCCAGGTTGGTCGTCTCGCTGACGTCGTTGCGCAGGTCGTAGAGCTCCAGGTGGTTGTCCTCGAAGAACTCGATGAGCTTCAGGTCGCCGCAGCGGACCGAACACGCCGGCTTTCCTCCCTGGTTGCTGTAGTGCGGGTAATGCCAGAAGATCGCGTCGCGATCGAGCGAATCTCCCCCGCGCAGCAGGGGCATGAGGCTCACGCCGTCGCGATGCTGGTCGGGCAGCGGGTCCAGGCCGGCTGCCTCCAGGAACGTCGGATAGAAGTCCGGGCTGGTGACGGGCACGTCGCAGAGGCTGTCTGGCTCGACCACGCCCGGCCAGCGGATGAGCATCGGCTCGCGCGTGCCGCCCTCGTACATCCACCCCTTGCCCTCCAGCAGCGGCGCGTTGCAGGTGGGGCTGCTCTCTGCGGAGCTCAGCCCGCCGTTGTCGGACGTGAACACCACGATGGTATCGTCAGCCAGGCCCTGGGCGTCGAGGGAGTCCAGCACCCGGCCGATGTTTTCGTCGAGGCTCTGGACCATCGCCGCGTAGACCGGGTCGGACTGGAACAGCCGCCGCTGGATGTGCTGATCCTTCTTGTGATCGCAGGGGAAGTGCTCGCCCTCCTCGAACGGGTCGATCTTGTCGAGCCCCAGCGACGCCGCCTTGCGGCGGTACTTCTCGATGAGGTGCTCCTTGGCCTGGATCGGCACGTGCACGGAGTAGTAGCAGAGATTCAGGAAGAACGGCTTGTCGGGGTCGCGCTGCTCGATGAGCCCGACGGCTTCATCGGTGAGGCGGTCGGTGAGGTACTCGCCTTCCGGCCCGTCGGGGAGGCGCGGATTGCCCCACGGGCTGAAATAGCCCTGTTTGGGCATGCCGTCGGAGAAGCCGCCGATGTTGACGTCGAAGCCCTGGTGCTCCGGCCAGTAGGGTTCGTCGCCCAGATGCCACTTGCCCACATGCCACGTCGCGTATCCGCCGTCGCGCAGGGCGCTGGCAAGGGTGTGTTCTTCGAGTGGGAGGTAATGCAGGTATGGCGACGAGAGCAGCTTGCCCGAGCCCATGCCCGCGATGAAGTTGGTGATCGGCAGTGCAGCCGGGTACTTGCCCGTCAAGATACTCGCCCGGGTCGGCGAGCAGACCGGGGCCGCAGCGTAGCCGTCGGTGAAGCGCATGGATTGCATCGCGAGGCGATCGAGATTGGGCGTTTCGTAGAAGCTCGATCCCTGGAAGCCCGTGTCCATCCATCCCATGTCGTCGATGAGGATGAACACGATGTTCGGCTGGGGCATGCTGGTTCCTTTCGTACTGGCTGGCCGGAGTTCAAGCGGGCCAGTCTACACCGCAGCGGCGAATCGGGCAATCCTGTGGTTCGAGCGCCGGGAACACGCCCCCCGTCCGGGAGGGATGCGATCCGCGGAACCTGGATCGACCCGCGATACGGCCGCTGCTTCTTCCACGGAGGAAGGCGGGGCCGCCGCATGGAGCTGGCCGGTGTGGATAATGAGGACATTGGGTTTCATCGGCAGTCTCCGTTCTGCAGTACCTGCCGCCGGTGAGCTCCGGGTGCGGATTGTGCGCATCCTGCAGGAATCGCCGCAGCGGGATGACGGTCATTCCCAACCGCTGCGAAAAAAATGCCTCGGGCCTCGCCTGGGCGAACAGACGGACCGGGAAAGACTTACCCTCGGAGGCAGGCCGGTTGGCATTCGTAACGGCGGTTTTGGCGATGCAGCGCTCTTGACCTTTCCGGCTGATGGGGGATAATAGATGCAGGTGTTGGGCCATTTGGGGGTCGCATCGGCCCGTCGTAACGCCTCGGCTGTACACGTCGTAGGAAGTCATGCGTGACATGGAATTCGCGCGAAGTACAAGTGTGGTTGGTTTTCTGTCTGCGGAGTGTCCGCGCGAAACGGATCTCGCCCACCTCCACAGGGGCTTTGGCCCGCCCAACCCGTTGGCTGCATCGACAATCTGATCCATTGCGCTCCCGGTTCGTTTCCGCGTCCGTTCGGGTGCGATCGCGATTCAAGCGTTTGGGAAGGAGACGCGGATAAAGCCCGTCGGTCATCGAAGCGACGGGCTTTTTCTTTGCCCTCTACCCGTCGGCCTGCTCTCGCAGCGCGAGGCATCGATCGATCCGCGCCAGCGTGCTGTCCCTGCCCAGCATCACCAGTGTCTGGTAGATCGACGGACTGATCGTGCTGCCCGTCACCGCCACTCGCAGCGGCTGGGCGACCTTGCCCATGCCCAGCTCGTTGGCCTGGCAGTATTCGCCGATCGCCTGCTCCAGCGCGTCGGCCGAGAAGTCCACGCCAGTCAGCATCTCCCGAAGATCGGCCAGCACGTCGTAGCCGGCACCTTCGTTCTTCCGCAGCACCTTCTTGACGGCCTTGGGCTGATACTCGTACCCATCGTCGGGCCCGAACAGCACGGCTACCTTGTCCACGATGTCCTGGAACGTCCGGAAGCCACGATTCGATGAAATCAGCATTCGCAGCGTCTGCTCGTCGTCCGGCAGCGGCGTGTCGTTGAGGCTCAGGAAATCCCGGAAACCCGCCAGCAGACGGTCTTCGTCGGCCTCGGCGGCTGCGTCGGTGTTGAAGGCCAGCAGCTTGTCTCGGTCGAACTTCGCATTGCTCCTGCCAAGGCCCGACACGCTGAACGCCTCGACCAGCTCGGCGAGCGTCATCTTCTCGCGGTTCCCCCCCGGCCTCCAGCCGAGCAGCGCGATGAAGTTCACCAGCGCCTCGGGCAGATAGCCCCGCCTGCGGAAGCTGAAAACGTCCACGTCGCCGTCGCGCTTCGAGAGCTTTCGGCCCTGCATGTCCATGATCAGGGGCAGGTGCATGAACTTCGGCTCGGGCAAGCCCAACGCCTCACGCAGCACCGACTGCCGCCACGTCTGACCGAGGAACTCCTGGCCTCGGCAGACCATGTTCACGCCCATCAGCGCGTCGTCAATGACGTTCGCGAGGTAAAACGTCGGCCAGCCGTCCGCCTTGCGGATCACGAAATCTTCCATCTCGCTGCCCGGTGTGGTGACCTCGCCGAACGCTTCGTCGACGACCGTCACGTCCTGGCCGGGACACAGAAACCGCACCACGACCGGCCTGCCTTCGGCCTCGGCCTTCTCCGCGTCTGCCTTCGTGGGCAGCGTCTCCGGACGAGGGTACCGGAATCCGCCCGTCTCGGCCTGGGCCTTCTTGCGCATCGCGTCGAGTTCCTCAGCCGTCTCGAACGCATAGTACGCCTTGCCCTCCGCCAGCAGGCGGTCGAGATACTCGCGGTACACGTCCAGCCGCTCCGACTGGCGGTACGGCCCGTTCTCGCCGCCGACCTCGACACCCTCGTCCCATTCGATGCCCAGCCAGCGGAGGTCCTCGATGATCTTGCCGACGGCTTGTTCGTCGTGCCTCGCCCGGTCAGTATCCTCGATCCGCAGCAGCATCGTCCCGCCGCTCTTGCGGGCCAGCAGGTAGTTGAACAGCGCCGTACGCGCTCCGCCGACGTGCAGATGACCCGTCGGCGAGGGGGCAAATCGTGTCTTGATCGGTTCCATCGCTTCAGCCTTTCGTCTCGGTTGAGTTCGCTGAATTCCTGATCATGCCCGCAGCCCCCCGGCCTGTCAACTGCCCGGCCGATTCCAATCGACCTCCCGACGGTCGACTGACCATCCCAGCCAGCGGCCATTCCCGATCCCGCCGGAGACCCAAACGGCCGAAGTCCAGAAGCGGCCATTCGTTGCACACATATTCGTCTGTCGCGATCTGTTCAGGGCCGGCCACGGCCGGCAGCGGCCGGCAGGAATTGGCCGTGGCGGCACCCAGCCGGCAAGAACTGGCAAGGGCCGGCAAGAACGGTACAGTTCCGTACAGTTCCGTGCAGGACCCCCTGAAACGCGGTGGAAGCCCCCACAACGCGACGCCCGTTCGACGACGATCTCCCACGGACACAACCGCTTGGCTTTTGGCTGTCCGATGTCCGGGAATGCTTCCCATAGGATATCCCAACTCGCTGGCGATTTCTGGGCCGCGTTGCGGTGCGAACCCGAAGACTCGCTGGCTGCGCTGCCGTGCGCAGCGCGAAGATGAACTCTCTACCCTTTCCCCCCGCGCCCCACAAATGTCGAAGCCATCCGTTCCGAAAACCGCGACCGGTTCCCGGCAACGCGCTGCATGCCGGGGGAGTTACACAAATCCGATTTCTGCGCGAGGGTTCGGGATCCCCCGGAGCCGCCGGCGCGCGCCAACGGCTCCGGAAAGGACCCTGCCCGTGGAGTTCGCGATTGACGCGAATGAAAATGCGACGGAGGCCCGCAGGGCCGAGGCAGGAAAAGCCCCGGGTGTCCTTCGACGTTGCTCAGGATGGCATCCAAAGCGAGACCCCGGGGGCGGGCAGCTCGCCCGAGACCTCCCAACAGCTCGCTGGAAAACCGCGGTCCTTCCCGAAGCCTGTTTGCAGAGCGGCAATACGTACACGCCCTGCAAACAGGGCGGTCAGCGCGCAGAGCGATGCCGGACCCTGGGGTCGGAGGGCCCGGCATCGCGTGGGATCACGGACCGGTCGGAACGGGAGCCGACCGGTCCGTGGATGCGGGTTCAGCAATCAGAACTCGGATATCGCTTCTTCTTTGCTGGTGTCGTGGGTCTGCGATTCCCCCCCGGTGACGGGCCCGGCCTTGCGCTGCGATGATGGGCTCTCGCGCCGTTTCTGCGAGGCGCGGAAGTCCTGCTGCTCGCCCTGGGCCGACGAACCGCCGACGATCAGGCGAAGCTGCTGGACCATGTTGTTGAGCTCCTCGGCCTGGGCGCTGAGCTCCTCCGACGCCGAAGCCGATTCCTCGGCGTTGGCGGCGTTGCCCTGGGTGACCTGGTCCATCTGCGTGATCGCGGTGGAGATCTGGTCGATGCCCTGGGACTGCTCGTTGCTGGCCGAGGCAATTTCGCTGACGAGCTGCCCGACCTTTTCGGCGTTGGTTGTGATCTCCGCGAAGGCTTCGGAGGTCTGCTTCGCGACGTTCACACCGTTGTCGGCATTCTTGACCGATTCCTCGATCATGCCGGCGGTGTTCCGGGCGGCCTCGGCCGATCGCATGGCCAGGTTGCGGACCTCCTCGGCCACGACGGCGAACCCCTTGCCTGCCTCCCCTGCCCGTGCGGCTTCAACCGCCGCGTTGAGGGCAAGCAGGTTTGTCTGGAACGCGATGTCGTCGATGGTCTTGAGAACCTTGGCCGTTTCGTCGGACGACGTCTTGATGGCGCCAATGGCCTGGTCGAGCTGTTTCATCGACTCCTGCCCGTTGGAGACCGCCTTGGACGTCCGCGTCATGAGGTCGTCGGCCTGGCTGGCGTTGCTGGCGTTCTGCTTGGTCATGGAAGACATCTCTTCCATGCTGGCGGTGGTCTCCTCGACGGCTGCCGCCCCTTCGCTGGCGCCCTGCGCCAACGACTGGCTGGCACTGGAGACCTGCCCGGCCGCTTCGGTGGTCTGCTCGGCACCGGCGCTGAGCCCGGTGATGATCCGGTTGATCGGGCCGGCAATCGAGGCAGCTACCAGCAGCGCCACACCCACGATGGCAGCGACACCCACCACCGCGATGATGCCCATCAGCCACTTCATGGCCGTGACGGCTGCGAAGGCCTCGGACTCATCGACTTCGGCAAGCAGCGCCCAGGTGGTGTCGCCGACTTTCACGGGCGTGTAGGCGCTGAGCACCGGGTTGCCGTTGTAGTCGGTCACGATCTTGGCGTCGGTGTTGCCCGCGAGGGCCTCGCGTGCGGCTTCGGTATCGACGCCGTTAGACTGCACCGTGCCCGCGAACGACGCGGCTACCGAGTGGCCTTCGGGGTCGAGGAACGAGTCGCTCCGCATGCGCTTGTCCGGGCCGACAAGATAGGTCTCGCCCGTTTCGCCCATGCCGGCGCGTTCCCGCATGATGTTGTTGATCGCTTCCAGCGACAGCTGCAGCGCGACGACCACCTGCACCTTGCCGTGCTTGACGATCGGCTCGGCGATGAACGCAGCCGGGGCACCGTTGGACGGCGCGTACGGCTCGAAGTCGGCCAGGCCGAACGAGCGCGAGTCGATGACCTCACGCACCAGCTTGCCGAGATTGGATCCGGCGTACTTGCCGCCGACGAGATTCGTGTTGAAGTCCGCCTCTCTGCAGACGGTGTAGAACGCCTTGCCCTGGGGGTGGATCAGGAACAGATCGTAGTAGCCGTACTTCTCGATGTACTTGGTGTAGTAATCGTCCTCTTCGCCTTCGAGCCTCGGGGCGATGACTTCCTCAAGGTTGATCTTCGAGACCGAGGCCCAGTGGAGCCCGTCGATCTCCAGGGGATCGTAGGCCACCATCACGAGGCTGCCCGAACTGTCGGTAAAGGTCTCGATGGCGCTTTCGCCTTCGAGGGCCTTCTGAATGTATGGCGTGGAGATCGGGTAACCGATCACGTACTTGCCATTCCCCATCGTCTTCATATCGCTTCGGAAGGCGGTCTTTCCGCCCGGGCCCTTGCCGACGACATACGTCTCGCCGGTGGTGCCCATGCCGTCGCGTTTCTGGACGATCCTGTTGATCGGGCCGGTGGGAATCTGCAGCGCCACGACGCCAACGAGCTTCCCGTCCTGCTTGACGGGAGCCCCGATGAACGCAGCCTGTGCGCCGTTGGAAGGCTCGTACGGCTCGAAGTCGCCAATGGCCGGCTCGACGGTCGCGCCCTGGAAGCAGCGCCCCAGCGAACTGCTCTTGAGCTTGCCCGTCTGCAGGTTCTGCCCGAGGTCCGATTCCTTGCAGACGCTGTAGACCACGTCGCCATCGGCGGAAATCAGGAACAGGTCGTAGTAGCCGTACTCCTGCTGGTACTGCTTCAGCCACTGGCCGAACTGCTTTTCGACGGCCTGCCATTTCTCCCCACCGGCCTTGCCGCCTTCGGCGTCGAAGGCCTGCTCAAAGGCGACGACGGCGGCTTGGACGCTATCGTTGCCCGCCAGGACGCTCACGTCGCCGTATCGCTCGGCGAAGAAGCCCTCCAGCTGCGACTTCTTGATCTGCTGAACGGCCTGGAGCTTGCCTTCGGCTTCGGCTTCGAGGGTGGCGACGGTTTCCATCAGCACGCCCATGTCGCCACGGCGTTCCTCGAAGAACCGTTCGATCTGGTTCTTCTTGACGTCTCTTGCCATGACCAGCTTGTTGTAGGCCTGCTCTTCCAGCGCGGTGCTGGAGTTCCAGAGCGCCAGGATACTGGCCGTTGCGAACGGCGTGACCCCCACCAGGAGGAACAGCGTCAGAAGCTTCGCCTTCAGTGACATTTTCTTCATCGATAGATCCCTTCGAAAGTTTGCTGGTATTTGCCCACGTCCCCTCGTTTCCCACTCTGCCATTCGTCACGCCGGGACAAGCACTTGACAGGCCAGACTGCGTGTTCTCTGCGGACGCCCTGCGTACGTTTGGTACGCACGCCGATGGCAAAGCCTTTCCAGAAAGGCACTTGCAGTACCTGCGAGGGAGATGAAAAACCCCGGCCTAGGCGTGGGTCGTGAACGACTGGAGGTAGGTCGCGAGGTTCGCGCCCCGGCCTGTGAGGTCCAGCTTGCGTCGGATGTTCTCGCGATGCTTGCGCACCGTAGCCGGAGAAATGTGGCAGGCCCGGGCGATTTCCTTGCTGGTCCGCCCGGAGCGGATCATCGTGCAGATCCGGACCTCGGTGGGCGTCAGACGCTGGAATCGCCGCGTGAGTTGGTCGGCAAAGGGGGAACTGATTTCCACGAGCGATCGCTCCAGCAGGTCGACGATCGGCTGGGCTCGGGCGGGTACCTGCTGGCGGAGCGAGTCCACCAGCGGCTGGACGACGGCTTCGACGTTGCGGACCACGCTCTGACCGACGCGTTTCTTCTCCTGCTCGACGCTGCTGAGCACCTCGCGCAGGGCGGCGTTCTTGCTTTCCAGCGCAGCCTGCTCGCTGAGTACCTGCCTGCGGGCCCAGATCCGCTCGACGTTCCACGCCAGGTGATCGGCGATGCCGTCGATCAGGTCTCGCTCTTCGCGCAGGAACGGGCCCTCGTGCAACGTCGGGCGGGGCTCAACGTAGAATACCTCCACCCGGCCACACGGTTCACCGGCGACGACGATCTCTGCTGCCAGCCGGTCGGCGGACTCGCGGAAATCGTCGGTGACATACTCGCTGCCCTCGAAGACGATCCTGCCCCGGGCGATCTCGGGATACAACCAGGACTCCGGCAGCAGATCGGCCACGCCCTGCATCAGCTTCGGGATGTCGTCGCCGCATCGCATGACCACCTGCGTGATGCCGTACAGGCAGCGAAGCTCCTTCACGCGTTCCCGCAGGGCGAGTTCCGCCGTTTGGGCGGTGCGTCGGACGGCGTGTTCGTCGGTGAGGTCCAGCAGCACACACAGGGCGCCGACGACCCGCCCGCTGGGGTCGCGGTCGGGCCAGGCGTGGACCTCGCACGGGATTCGCCGGCCGTCGCGGGCGTCGATGGTGGCTTCCTGGACCACGCACTGGGCTTCACGGATCGCTGTTCTGGCCGGGCCTTTCACACAACCGCTGAGGGAGTCGCCGTTCGATGCCCTGGCGGATCCGCCGAGGATTTCCTCAGCCGCGTGGTTGAGCCCGAGGACCTCCCCGCCGGAATCGGTGACCAGCGCCGGCGCGGGGAACTCGAGAAAGAACGACCGCAGCGAGTGCGATTCGCCCTGACCGGCGACCTTGGACTGTCCCCCCGCCCCCGCCCGGTAGGCAGCCATGTGGTTGCGGAGTGCCCGCACCTCGGCCATCAGTTGGGCTTTGCTCTTGAGTGTCTGTTTCATGCTCCCCGAACCCCGAATGCTCCGACCCCGGAAACTGCTTACGCAATGCGTATCGGACGGAAAGCGGCCCGTCTTTGCCGGATTGCGGGGAATTCGTGATTTCGCGATAAGGGGATCCCGCTCGGGCCGGCGCGGACAGTGCCGTCGACGGGCACGTGGACGCAGAAGCCGGCCTGGCCGGCCGGACGCCGCAAGCTGCCCCAGGGCGCAAAAGCACGGGCCCGCCGCAATGCCGACGGGCCCAACGCTGGGGATCAAGGATTCGAACCTTGACTAACTGATCCAGAGTCAGTCGTGCTGCCGTTACACTAATCCCCAGTGGGATTCGGGACTTGTGCCCGAGTTGGTGCAGCGACGCCTCTGGTGCGTCTGCTTCTCTATCGGTGCATCAGTCTACAAACTGAGGCGATTCAGTCAAGCCAGAATCTCGCCCGGCTTCAAGCCGCCGGGCGGCGGGACCAGGCCGATCGATCACAGGCCGGTTTTCTCGTGCAGGAACTGCTTGACGCTGTCGATGGCGATCCGCTCCTGGGCCTGCGTGTCGCGCTCGCGGACCGTCACGGTCTGGTCCTCCAGCGTCTGGCCGTCGATCGTGAAGCAATACGGCGTGCCGATCTCGTCCATCCGGGCGTAGCGTTTGCCGATGTTCTGTTTGACGTCGAACTGGCAGGTGAAGTCCTCCCGCAGCTCCATGTAGAGCTTCTGGGCGACCTCCGGCATGCCGTCCTTGTTGACCAGCGGGAACACCCCCGCCTTGATCGGCGCCATCGCCGGCGTGAACTTCATGTACACCCCGCTGGGGCGGTCTTCGTCCGGCGTGTACGCTTCGCAGAGCACCACCAGCGCGCCTCGCGTGAGCCCGCTGGCCGGCTCGATGACGTTCGGAATGTACCGGCTGCGCTGCTTGATCTCGTCCTTGGCCATGCCTTCGTCCCGGAGCTTCTGCTGGAGCTCCTGGTCGAAGTACTCCAGCTTCGCCCGGGCGTGCTCCTGGTGCTGGGACAGGTCGAAACACCCGCGATGGGCGATGCCCTCCAGCTCGCCGAAGCCCGGAGCCGTGAACGGATAGCGGTATTCCACGTCGACACACATCTTCGAGTAGTGCGCCAACTCGTCGTCATCGTGGTCGCGGAACCGGAGATTGTCGCGATCCACACCCAGCGAGACCCACCAGTCCATCCGCTGGTCCTTCCAGAACTCGTACCACTTCGGAGCCTCGTCCGGGGCGCAGAACCACTCCATCTCCATCTGCTCGAACTCGCGGGAACGGAACACGAAGTTCCGCGGCGTGACCTCGTTGCGGAACGCCTTGCCGATCTGGGCGATGCCGAAGGGCACCTTCACACGCATCGTGTCCAGCACGTTCTTGTAGTTCAGGAAGATCCCCTGCGCCGTCTCCGGCCGGAGGTACGCCTTCGCCTCTTCGTTGCGGACCGCACCGACGTACGTCTCGAACATCAGGTTGAACAGCCTCGGCTCGGTGAGGGAGCCCTCCTTGCCGCAGGCCGGGCAGATCGGCGTTACGCCCGACGGTAGTTCGCTGAGGAACGCCACGAGGGTTTTGATGTCCTCGCCGACCTGATCGATCCTCCGGCGCGTCTTGCTGTTGGCAGCGTTGTAGGCGGCTTGGCGAGCGGTGTGGTCATTGTCCGCCTCCACCCCGGCCACGTGCACGGGCTTGTCGTCGTTGAGGAACGAGACCACCGCGACCTTGTCGGCGCGAAAGCGGGCCTTGCAGTCGCGACAATCGACCATCGGGTCGTTGAACCCGGCTACGTGCCCGGAAGCGACCCAGGTCCTTGGGTTCTGGATGATCGCCGAGTCCAGGCCGACCATCTGCAGCGGCGCGCCATCCGGGCCGATCGGCGGGCACTCGACCATCGCCTTCCACCACGAATCGCGGATGTTGTTCTTCAGCTGGATGCCCAGCGGGCCCCAGTCCCAGAACCCGTTCAAGCCGCCGTAGATCTCCGAGGCCTGAAACACAAATCCCCGTCGCTTGCAGAGCGCGACGAGCTCTTCCATCTGCTGGGTTGTTGTCGCTGCCATGGTCTCCTGCCTTCCGCCGATGCGCCCGATCCCGGCCGGCTGCCGGTACGGGAAAGACGGCCATCTTAGTGGCAAACGGTGAGGCTGACAAGGTTGTTGCGGCGAGTCAATCTCGCCGGCCTGACCGGGCTCTGCGGCCCGGCCCGCCCAAGCCTTCGGCAGGCAGGTTTGCGGCCGGGGGAGTCCGCCCCGACCGGGCGAGTTTTTCCGCGTACAATTCCCTTGACGTTATTGTCAGGTGGGCTGTACCTTACTGTGCTTTCGGCAACCGGCGGGGAGAGTGTCTCTCCACCGCAACGCAACGGTTGTCTCGTGACGGGCTCTATGACAATGGCAGCCTTTGAGCCCGGATGCCTGAATCCGGGCACCCAAGCGGAGGTGCACATTTTGGCCGCAAAGATAGTGAAGGAACTCATCGACGCCGGCGTCCACTTCGGACACCGCGCCAGCCGCTGGAACCCGAAGATGAAGCCGTACATCTTCGGAAAGCGGAACCTCATCCACATCGTTGACATCAAGGAAACCCTCAAGGGCCTGCTGCTGGCCAAGCGGTTTGTCTCCCGCGTGGTCGGCCAAGGCAAGGACGTCCTGTTCGTGGGCACCAAACGTCAGGCGCGAAAGAGTGTCGAGCAGCACGCCGAGCGTGTGGGCATGCACTGGGTCACCGACCGCTGGCTGGGCGGCACGCTGACGAACTTCCGCGAGATCCGCAAGCGCATCGGGCGGCTGGAAGAACTGGAGAATCTCGAGTCCCAGGGCATGCTGGACGCGTACTCCAAGAAGGAAGGCGCCTCCCTGCGACGCGAGATGCGCAAGATCCAGCGGAACCTCGGCGGCATCCGCAAGATGCAGCGCCTGCCCGGAGCCCTGGTGATCATCGACGAGGCCCGCGAGATCATCGCCGTCCGCGAGGCCCGCAAGATGAACATCCCCGTCGTCTGCCTGCTGGATACCGACTGCGACCCCGACCTGATCGACATCGCCATACCGGGCAACGACGACGCGATGCGGGGCATCGAGATCATTACCAAGCAACTGGCCGACGCCGTCGAAGAAGGCACCCGGGCCCGCGCCGAGGCCCCCGCCTCCGATGAAGGCGGCGAGGCACCCAAGCGTCGCTCCCGCAGGCCCGCCACCGCGCGTGCCGAGGGCGACGACGAGCCAGGCCAGGATAAACTCGAAGAAGGCCAGCAGCCCGAAACCCGCCCCAAGGAAGCCAAGGTCGAAACCCCGACCCCGGCTCAGGCGGAAGAGTCCAAGAGCTGACCGGCCTGTCCGGACCAACGCTGAGAGGCAACCGCGAGGCCGGGCCCATGGGACGCCCGACCGACGACGTGTAACCCCCAGAACGATTTCCAGGAGCAATCATGGCTGATATTACCGCCTCGATGGTCAAGGCTCTCCGCGAGGAGAGCGGCCAGGGCATGATGGAATGCAAGAAGGCGCTGCAGGAAACCGACGGCGATATGGATGCCGCGCGCGACCTGCTGCGGAAGAAGTCCGGCGAAAAGGCCGTCAAGAAGGCCGACCGGGAGACCAGCGAAGGCCTCGTCGCCGCAGCCGTCTCCGACGACGGGAAGACCGCCACCATGGTCGAGGTCCGCTGCGAGACCGACTTCTGCGCACGCAACGAAGTCTTCGTCGACACCGTCAAGAAGGTGCTCGACCTCGCCTGCAAGCAGACCGACCCGGGCGAAGTCCAGGCCTCCGACGAGATCAAGGACGCCGTCCAGGACGCGTTCTCCAAGATCGGCGAGAACATGAGCTTCGGCCGCGGTTCCGTGATCGTCGCTGAGAAGGTCGGATCCTACATTCACCACAACCAGAAGGTTGGCGTGATCGTCGGCGTGGACAAGGACGTCGACGATGAGGTACTCACCGGCGTGTGCATGCACATCGCCTTCTCCGACCCCATGGGCATCACCCCCGACGACATCCCGGCCGAGTCGGTCGAGAACGAACGCAAGTTCGCCGTCGAGGAGGCGGTCGCCTCGGGCAAGCCCCAGGAAATCGCCGAGAAGATCGTCGAAGGCAAGATGCGCAAGTTCGTCCAGCAGAATGCCCTGATGGAGCAGAACTACGTCCGCGACGAGCAGAAGACCGTCAAGGAGGTCCTCGACGGGGCCACCGTGACCGCCTTCGCACGCTACGCGCTGGGCTAGTCGAACCGACCCGAGGCCATGGCTGAGCATCCCTACACCACCGCGGTGGTCAAACTCTCCGGCGAGACCCTCGCCGAGGCGGGAGGTTTCGGCGTGGAGAGTTCCGCCCTGGCGAAGGCCGCGGGCGAACTGCTGCCCGTCTCCCGGGCGGGTACCCGGCTTGCGGTGGTGGTGGGCGGCGGGAACTTCATCCGAGGCAGAAACCTTCGCGAAGACCCCCACGTGCAGCGGACCACCGCCGACGCGATGGGCATGCTCGCGACGGTCATCAATGCCATCGCCCTGCGGGACGCGCTGATTGGCCTGGGCGGCAAGGCCGTCGCCATGAGTGCCGTCGACGTCGGCCCCGTATGCCCCCGGTACGACGTCCGCACCGCGCAACGTCACCTGGACTCGGGCGAGATCGTCATCCTCGCCGGCGGCACGGGCAACCCGTTCTTCACCACCGACACGTGCGCGTCGTTGCGAGCGTGCGAGCTGCAGGCCGGGGTGCTCCTCAAGGCGACCCAGGTCGACGGGGTCTACTCCGCCGACCCCAAGACCCATCCGGATGCGACGCGGTATGATGAGTTGACCTACGAGAAGGTCATCGCCGATCGCCTGGGCGTGATGGACATGACCGCCTTCTCGATGTGCATGGAGAACAACATCCCGATCCTGGTCTTCGAGTTCGCCCGGGAGGGCAACCTCCTGCGAGCCGCCCGCGGCGAGTCGATCGGGACGATCGTTCGACGCTAGAAAGGAACGCTGCGATGGCTATGGATGAGATCCTCCTGGAAGCCGAGGAGAACATGGAATCGGCCGTGGACTACCTCAAGAAAGAGTTCCGCGGCATCCGCACCGGCCGGGCGTCGGCCGGACTGGTCGAGCACATCAAGGTGGAATACTACGGCTCGCCGACCGACCTCCGCCAGCTGGCGAGTATCTCCACCCCCGAGGCGACCATGATCGTCATCAAGCCGTTCGACCCCTCCAGCGGAAAGGAAATCGAGCGGGCGATCCAGGCCTCGGATCTGGGCATCACCCCCCAGGCCGACGGAAAAGTCATCCGCCTGATCATCCCTCCGCTGTCCGGCGAGCGTCGCACGCAGTTGGTCAACCAGGTCAAGAAGATGTCCGAGCAGACGCGCGTGGCCATCCGCAACGCCCGACGCGACGCCAACAAAGAGATCGACAAGCAGGAGAAGGCCTCCGAGCTGACCGAGGACGAGGCCAAACGCGGCAAGGATGAAGTCCAGAAGCTGACCGATAAGTATGAGCAGCAGGTCTCCAAGCTCGTCGACGGCAAGACAAGCGAGATCGAGGAGCTGTAGACCCCCTGCCCGGCGATTTCTCCTGGCCCGGGCAGCGCAGAAACGATTCCGGGAGGGTAGCTCAATGGTAGAGCAACGGCCTTTTAAGCCGTAGGTTCTGGGTTCGAGCCCCAGCCCTCTCAATGCAGCCGGCGGTTCCGGGCCCGGCCTGCTGGATGGAACCTTCCGGACACGAAAAAACGTTCAGGAAGGCCCGGGCAAGCCCCGATAGAGGGGTTGCAAAGCTGGCGACAGACGCTATAGTAGTCGCCTCACCATTGCCGCGACCTGTTGCGGCTGGGGTGGCACGAGACACCGTGGCCCCATCGTCTAGTGGCCTAGGACACCGGGTTTTCATCCCGGCAACCGGAGTTCGAGTCTCCGTGGGGTCAATCGCTGCAAGTGCTTACTTTGGCAAGTACTTGCAAGAGGCTGACAGGGCTTGACTTGGCGCTTTCCACCGGAATCGCCCGTCAGGCCCTGACAGGCCGTTTCAGGCGCTGTCTGCACCGGATTGTGCACCCCCCGCCCCCCTGCTGGGCCCTTTCTGCCTGACGCCCCGTCCCGCTGACCCGTCGTGTGCTTGCTGCTGTCGCATCCGACGGTACGCGCAGCAACGGCTCGAGGACTGTTGGCAGCCGCCGGACCTCGCCACGCCGGAAATCACCGCAATCGGCGGACAGGAAGCACCGACTGCCGCCGAAGAAATCTCGCTCGTCCCGAGAGCCTGTCGACTCGAGAAGGAAAATTGCTATGCTAGGGGCTGGCCGAAGCTCGATGGACAAGCGAAAGGATCCAACGTGTATCGAATCGATCAGCGTGAAGTCGAAGCCGTGCGGAAGGTTGTCGAGGGCAAGCAACTGTTTCGGTATGCCGGCGGGAAGACGGCGAAATTCACCGCCCGGCTGGAGCGGGACATCGCCCACAAGATCGGCACGAAGCACGCCCTGGCAACCTCGAGCGGCACGGGCAGCCTGATCTGCGCACTGGCCGGTCTGGGCATCGGGCCGGGCGACGAGGTCATCGTGCCCGGTTACACGTTCATCGCCACCGCCCTGGCGCCGCTTGCAGTCGGAGCGGTGCCCGTAATCGCCGAAGTCGACGAGACGCTCACGCTCGATCCGGACGACGTTCGCAGCAAGATCACTCGTTACACCAAGGCGATCATCCCCGTACACATGGCCGGCTTGCCCTGCAACATGCGCAAGCTCATGAAGATCGCCCGCGAGAAGAAGATCGCCGTCGTCGAGGACGCCGCCCAGGCAGCCGGCGGGTCGTATCGCGGCAAGCGGTTCGGCAAGATCGGCGACGTCGGGATCCTGAGCTTCAACCACTACAAGATCGTGGCGTCAGGCGAAGGCGGAGCGGTCGTGACCGACGACCGAGAGATCCATCAACGGGCGATGATCTTCCACGACGGCGGATGCGTGTTCTTCGATCGCGACGCGAAGGGAAACACCACCGACTTCTTCGCGGGGCTGAACTTCCGGATTTCCGAGATTCAAAGCGCGATCATGGGAGTGCAGATCAAGCGGCTGGACGGGATCCTCCGGAAGCTGCGGGCCCGCAAGCGTGCGATGGCTGATATCCTTGAGAAATCCGAGGAACTGAGAGTCAGCCCCTGCAATGACGAGGAAGGCGACTGCGGCACGACATTGCCGGTGATTTTTCCCCACGCGGAGCAGGCTGCGGGGTTCCTCAAGAAGCACCACAAGCGCTGCGGCATGTTCCGCCCGATTGAGACCGACCGGCACGTGTACAGTAATTGGGACCCGATCCTGCAGCAGAAGGCTCACCACCCGAAGCACAATCCCTGGTCGTGGACAAAGCGAAAGATCCGCCAGGACAAGGATTGCTGCCCGGCCACGCTGGACATTCTGGCGCGGACGGTGTGCATCCAGACGCCATTCGAGGCGACGGTGGCGGAGTCTCGCAGGCTCGCGCGGAAGATGATGGGTTGAGAAGGCGGGGCGGTCGTAACGAAAGGCGAACCATCCCGGAGGCGGTGGGCTACCGGCCGTCGGAATTGATGTCGATGGAGAAGAAGTCCTGGCTGGCGGATACCGGCCTTGCCGGTTCACCCTGTGCGGATGCCGGGCGGTCGCTGTCGAAGGATTCGACAGCGTGGTAGGCGTCCCGGCCTGTGGAGACCGCGCGGGCATACGCCCGCCCGAGCCAGCCGATCAGGTCCGGACTGTCCGGTTTGCGTCCCAGTTGGTAGCCGCCCAGGAATGCACCGGACAACAGTATCAGCGCAATGATCTTCTTCATAGTGGGTAGCGAGCGCTTCCTGCCCAAAGAGTACCTCGTCCTGCCTCCGTGCGCTGAGTCAGCCGGCAAGCCGTTGATAGAGGCTGACTGCCGCGTCTCCCATCTATCGGCTATTCTATGGCTGCGGTGTCCCTAAATCAACGAGAGAAAGCAAATTAGGCGCAATCCGGAAGGCCTTGGGTGCTTTTCCTTTTGACGGGATGGGAACTCGCATCGAACCCCTGCCATTTCCAGGGCCCGGGGAACGGATCCGCGCGCACGGTCTTGAGGCGTGTAGCAATTCCCGATACGAACTTAAGGGGTATACCGCACCGGCCGAAGAGGTAATTGAGGGACTGCCGATGCGATCCCGGAATGCATGACCAGTAGGCGCCGCCCTGTCTGATTTGGAGGAGCCTGTCTTGAAGCGTGGCGACGGGTTCACCGTTGTGGAGATTCTCATCGTCGTGATGATCGTGTCGATCGTTGCGCTGATGGTGGTTCCCCGCTTCACCCGGGCGGCAGAAGACTCCCGCCAGGTCGCGCTGAAGATGGACATCCGTATACTTCGCGAGGCCGTGTTTCGCTACACCCAGGAACACAACGGCCTGGAGCCCCACCAGGACCCCTCCGGCGCCGTCGACGTGGGGAACTTCCGCGACCGCCTTCTCCTGCGTACGGACGAGGACGGCACGCTCAACCCGGCCGGTGCGTGCGGCCCGTACCTCAAGAGCTGGCCGGACAACCCCTACGCACCGGACGAGGTGGCCAGGGACATCAAGACCGGCAAGTCGCTCCTGCCGCCGCGCGACAACTCCTCCGGCTGGTACCTCGATACGGTCACCGGCCTGATCAGCCCGAACTCGACCATGGGCGGTGAATTCGCCGACGACGAAGCCCAGCTCGAAGCCGAGAAGCTCACCGGCCTCCAACGAGCCGACAGCGTGTCGGCCCACGATTCCGTCCCCGCCGACAGCACCGCGAGGTAGCGTCACCTCGCGCGGCCTACATTCCCTCGACGATCCGGAAGACGTAGATCGGCCCGGCCCGGAGATTCTGCGTCCACGTCACCGGCAGCACGTTCAGGTAAACGGCTGCGACGAAGGCCATCGATATCGCCAGGACGTACACGTTGGGCCGGCGGAGATAGACCCACGCCCACACCATGCCCGTGATGGCGCAACCGGCAGCCAGGGGCAGGTTCGGCCAGTGGAGCAGGCCGAATATCCCCCCCGCCACAACAATGCAGGCGGCCGGGCCTCCTCCCAGCCGGCGAAGCCGGGTGATCAGGAACACCTGGAAGACCGTCAGTTGCACCAGGCCGTAGAACGGGTAGAACGCCAGGGAGACAGCCAGTTTCCGGGGTCGGATTACCGGCCCCAGGCACAGGGCCAGGGCTGCGACGGCGGCGAGCATGAGTACCGTAGGCAGCGCAGCGAGGCGAGCCGCCGGCAGGAAGTTCCGGCCGGTCAGTCCCAGCTTGCCCCATCGCGCGCGATCCCTCGCCAGCCCCCACGCCACGACGGCCAGCGCAACCAGAATGGCCGCGTAGTCGACCGGCCTCCACTTGGGCGTCAAGGCCAACCACTCGTAGGCCAGGAAGGCTGGGAACACCAGCAACTCGGCGGCAGCGACCCGGCCTGGGCGTTTCCTCAGGCTATGACGACCCGCAACCGCCAGTCCGGCCGCGGAGAGTCCGAGTGCGGCTGCGATGATCCATCTCAAGCCGCCCTGCTCGGGCAGCACCGTCGCCGCAGCCAGCACCTCCGGCGGATACCGTAGGCTCATGGCGGCAACGACGACGGCCGCACTGCACAGCAGGAGCGCCCAGGGCATGGCTGTCGCGCGTCAGCCCTTGCTGACCGCGCGGTCCTTTTCCTGGACCTTGCGGATCTGGGCTTCCTTGAACTCCGCAAGCTTCCCGGCCAGAGCTTCGTCGGAGGTCGCCAGGATCTGCGCGGCGAAGATTCCGGCGTTGGACGCGCCGGCCTTGCCGATGGCCATGCAGCCGACGGGAATGCCCGGGGGCATCTGCATGGTGCTCAGCGCGGCGTCGACGCCCTGCAGCGGCCCGGAGTTGATGGGCACGCCGATCACCGGCAGCGTGGTCTTGGCCGCCAGCACGCCCGCCAGGGCGGCACTCATTCCCGCCGCGGCGATGATGACCTTCAGCCCCCGATCAACAGCCGTGGAGGAGTATTCGTGGGCGATGTCCGGCGTGCGATGGGCCGAGATTACCCGCACTTCGCACGGAATGCCGAAGCTTTCCAACTGGTCGATGCAGCGTTTCATGATCTCCAGGTCGCTGTCACTTCCCATGACCACGCCTACGAGGGGTTTGGTATCAGCCATTGTCAGGCTCCTTTTTATCGCGCCAATCGAACGCAACCTTCAAGGCTCCGCTGCGGCGCTTCTGGCCGGCTGTGCGGATCGCCTCGCGGTACTCATCGGGAGCAAAAGTATGCGTAAGCAGGCCCGATGGGTCAAGCGCGCCTTCGAGGATCAGCTCGTGGACGGCCTGGTAGGTGCCGATCTTTCGGCCTCTGAAGTCCTCGATCTGCCGGCCATAGACGCCGACGACCGTCAGTTCGCGGAACCACACGGGCGTCAGGTCGATCCGCCCGCCCGAGCCCGTCGCGATCGCCAGCACCTGCCCCCGGGCTGCGGTCCACTTGACGGATTCCTCCATCGAGCCGGCCGTTCCGACCAGGTCGATGACCATGTCGTATCCGCCGGAAAGCATCCGGTTGCCGAACCGCACGCGGTGCTCCCGCGCCCCGGTCCGCCGGGCGATCTGCCGGAACCGCTCGTCGCGATCTGCCGGGAGGGTGAAGTATTCGTCGGCCCCCAGGCGGGCGGCGAGCCGTTCCGCCGGACCCCCGCGCCCCAAGGCGTCGATGCGTCCCCGGAAGTCCATTGCTCGCAGACAGCCGATGGCGCCAAGTCCCAGCACGCCCGCGCCGTAGACCAGGACCGATTCCACCCGCGAGAGGTCCGCCCGCAGCAGCCCATGCAGGCTGCAGGCCAGTGGGTCGGTCAGCACGGCGACCTCGTCGGGCATCTCGTCGGGCACGGGGACAAGCTGCGACTCGTGTGCCACGAAGTTCTCGCCGTAGCCGCCCCCCGTGGCTGCGTTGTAGCCGATGCTCGTGCCTGCAGGCAGGCGGTATCGCCCTTCGCCGGCGGCTCCGAAGTTTTCGCACGCGCCGAACGCTCCTCGACTGCAGGGCTCGCATGGCGGTTCGATCCCCCGGGGCCTGCAACAGAGTGTAGGTTCCACGCAGACCCTCCTGCCCAGCCAGGCGTCGTCGACAGCAGGGCCTGTTTCGACTACCTCCCCGACGTTCTCATGCCCGAAGACCGCCGGGAGGGAACTGAACGCCTGCAGGATGGAATCGGGAGGCTGCTTCTGGCGGAAGATCGCCAGGTCGGTCCCGCAGACCCCGGCCAGGCGGGTCCGGACGCGCACCCAGTCGTCTCCGGGCAGCGGCGGCTCGGGGACGGTCCGCATCGCCAGGCCACCCAGACGCGAAGAAAAGCCCTCCGGCCAGACCGGACGAAGCAACTTGCACGCCAACCAGCCAAGCGGTTTGATGTCATACACGATGGCTCGCATTCCGATACAGATAACCGTAGGCGGCCCCGAAGGAAAGCTCAATCGGTCGGGGCCGATACGATGGAGTGCAGGACAGACAGGCAGGAAGGTCAGTGCGTATGAAGCGATGGATCCGTAACTTGGTATGGACGACGGGGGCGATGCTGCTTGCGATGGCGGCAGGCTGCCAGGACCCGCTGCACTTTCCGATGCACTCGATGGACAGAGCTGCCCGGGACGTCGGCGCAGCCGAAGCGTATGACGCCGACCACGACGGCCAGGCCGACCTGTTCTTCTACGAAGCAGCCGGAGACGACCGGCGTATCGTGCGCATCGCCTACGACCGCGACGGCGACGCCAAGCCGGACCGCACCATCGAGCTGGATGCCATTCCCGTCGACCAGTGCCGCCACCTGGTGGTGATTCTCGACGGGTTCGCGTGGCACGTCGTGCAGGAGTACCGCAAGCAGGGAGGTCTGCGCCTGTTCCACAGGCCGTCGAAGGTCGTTGCACCCTACCCCACGCTGACCGACATGTGCCTGGAGGACCTGCTCGGACACGTGCCCGTGGCTGGGTTCGAGGCGGAATACTACGACCACCGGCGCGACCGGGTTGTCGGCGGGGCGACCAGCTACCTTTCCGGACGAAACCAGCCCTACAACCGCCTGCTGCAGTACCGCGCCAATCTGATTCTCGATGCGGTCGGCTACGTCGTGCCGTGGAAGGTCTTTGGCCACGAGATCGACAACATCCTCGAAACGCTCGACAAACGCCAGACGCGCGAGGTGCTGGCGTATGTGGTGAGTGCAGCCGGCGTGAGTACGCGGGACGGCAGGGACGGACAGGTCCGGTGCCTCCGGAAAGTGGACCGGCTCGTCCGCCAGGTGGTCACGGAAACGCAGGGCCTGACCAAGGTCACGCTGGTTTCCGACCACGGCCACAGCTACACACGCGCGCAGCGGGCGCCGCTGGAGAAGCACCTCAAAGACAAGGGATGGCGGCTCCGCAATCGGCTGTGCGATCCCAATGACGTGGTCTTCGTGCGGTTCGGCCTGGTGACCTATGCGTCCCTGTCGACGCGCAGGCCCGCGGCGCTTGCCAGGGATCTCGCCTCGGCGGAGGGCGTGGACCTCGTCAGCCATCGCAACCCGTCCAACCCCCTGTCGGTCGTCGTGACCGGCTCGAAAGACCCCAGCAGCGACGGCCCGGCGCCCCGTGCGATCATCCGGAGGACCGACAACGGGCGATTCGTCTACGAGCCCGTCGTCGGCGACCCGCTGGAGCTCAAGGACGCGCTGAGGTCGATCAAGCCAGATCGGGGCGGTTCGTACGACCCCGACGACCTGCTGAAGGCGACCGTCGACGCGAAATACCCCGCGCCCCTGCAGAGGATCTGGCGGGCGCATTTCAGCCTGGTCGAAAACCCGCCGGATGTGATCGTCTCGCTGAAGGACAGCTACTACACCGGCTCTGCGTCCTTCGGGCGGTTCGTGGACGTCGCAAGTACCCACGGCAGCCTGAACCGCACCAACAGCGTGACGTTCCTGATGTCCACCGCCGGGCGGCTGCCATCGGTTCTCCGATCACGGGACGTTCCCGGAGCGATGGCCGAACTTCTCGAGGTACCCGCCTGGCCGATGCGGAAGTAGCCGCCCGGGTCAGCGGCTGATCACGAAGATCGCCATGTCGGCATTGAGGTTCGGATCCTGCTCGACCTTTTCGCCCTTCTCGATGTCCAGCGCAACGCGGTCGTGGATGCGGATGCCCTTGCTCTGGCAGAGGTCGGCGAAGTCGGCGATGGTGAAGAACCGCAGGTTCGGCGTGTTGTACCACTGATAGCTCAGCAGCCCGCCCGAGACCGGCGCCCGGCCCTGGTCATGCAGCATCCTGCGCAGCTTGTGGTAGCCGAAGTTCGGGAAGCTCACGATGCACCGCTTGCCGACGCGGAGCATTTCGTCCAGAAGCCCCTCGACGTCCAGTACAGCCTGGAGCGTCAGCGAGAGCACGACGTAGTCGAACTGCCCGTCCCCGAAGACACGCAGGCCTTCGTTCAGGTCGCCTTGGATCACCTCGATGCCGCGACGGACGCAGTCGATCACCCGCGTCTCCTTGACCTCCACGCCCATGATCCTGCCGTGCCCCCGGCTGCGGAGTTCGTCGAGCAGTCCGCCCGAGCCGCACCCGAGATCCAGCACGCTTGCGCCTTCAGGCACCAGCCGCAGGATGCGATCGTAATCCTTCCTGCCGGCGTGCACGAGCCTCGCCGAGGCGTGAAGTTCGTCGGCCTCGGGGGTGAAAGGCACCTCATCACCGAGACCCGAAAGGTTCAGCAGGAACGCACGCACCAGCTCGCCGTAGCTGTCCAGCTCGTCGGGCAGCAGGAAGGCATCGTGTCCGCAGTCGCTGCGCACATTGCAGTAGCTCACCGGCTTGCCCGCGGTGACCAGCGCGTCGACGATGCGGCGGGACTGGCTCGGCGGGAACAGCCAGTCGCTCGTGAAGCTGATCACCAGCCACCGTGCCTGGCTGGGCGAGAAGACCTCCGCAAGCTCTTCGACGCTGCTGCCCAGATCGAACAGGTCCATCGCCAGCGACAGCGTGACGTAGCTGTTGGCGTCGAAGCGTTCCACGAACTTCGCGCCCTGGTGGGCGAGGTATGACCCCACGGAGAATCGCTTCTCAAAGTCGGTCTGCACGTCGCGGGGCTCGTTGCGGGTGGCGTCGAACTTCTCCCGCATGCTCTTGGGGGACAGGTACGTGATATGCCCCAGCATGCGCGCGATCGCCAGGCCCACGTCCGGCTTCGGGCCGCTGTCGTAATACTGCCCTCCGCGGTAATTCGGATCGTGGATAATCGCGTTGCGTCCGACCACGTCGAACGCCAGCGACTGGCTCGAGAGACGCGGCGAGGTGGCAATCGGAATCACGCCCCTGACCCGGTCGGGATGCGACGCGGCCCACTGGAGGACCTGGTGGCCTCCCATGGAGCCGCCCACCACGGCCAGCAGCTTTTCGATCTGCAGGTGGTCGACCAGGCGCTTCTGCACTTCGACCATGTCAGCCACGGTGACCGTAGGAAACGATCGGCCGTAGGGTTCGCCCGTCGCGGGGTTCGTGCTGTTGGGACCGGTCGTTCCTCGACACCCGCCCAGCACGTTCGGACAGATCACGAAGTAGCGATCGGTATCGATGGCCTTGCCGGGCCCCACGAGCAGGTCCCACCAGCCCGGATTGTCGCCCTCGTCGTGGGCGGCGACATGGGAATCACCACTCAGCGCATGGCAGATGAGCACGGCGTTGTCCCGCCGGTCATTCAGTTGACCATACGTTTCGTACGCCACCTCGACCTTTTCGAGCACGCCCCCGACGGCCAGGTGCAGCGGCTCGTCGAATGTCGCCTTCTGCAGATGGCGGAGAGGCGTTGCGCCGCGGATGCTGTCGCTGCTTTCAAACAGTTCTTCGCTGGGTTTCTGCGTCATGCTCTTCCCTGTCTCAACGTTCCGCAAAACACACAGGCCTCTCCGGGCGCCTACTGCTGGGACGCCTTGAGAGCCTGATCCAGATCGGCGCGGATGTCCGATTCGTCTTCGATGCCCACGCACAGTCGAACGTACCCGGGCGTTACGCCCGTGGCAAGCTGCTCCTGCTCGGTCAGCTGCTGGTGGGTCGTCGAGGCCGGGTGGATCACCAGCGTCTTGGCGTCGCCGATGTTGGCGAGGTGGCTGGCCAGTTGCACGGCGTTGATGAACTTGATGCCCGCTTCCTTGCCGCCCTTGATCTCGAAGCCGATGATCCCGCCATTGCCCTCCGGCATGTACCTCCTGGCTAGCTGGTGATACGGATGGTCCTCCAGGCCGGGGTAGTTCACTGACTCCACGGCCGGGTGGTCGCGCAGCCATCTGGCGATCGCCAGCGCGTTGGACGCATGGCGTTCCATCCGAAGGTGAAGCGTCTCGATCCCCAGCAGGAACAGGAAAGCTGCGAAGGGGCTCATGCACCCGCCCGTGTCGCGAAGCCAGTGCGTGCGGATGTGCACGACGAAGGCGACATTGCCGATCGGCTTGAGCGCCTCGGTGAAGACCACGCCGTGGTATGCGTCGTCGGGCTGGCAGAACTCCGGCCACTTCTCCGGGTCGTCGGCCCAGGGGAAGTTCCCACTGTCGACCACCGCTCCGCCGACGTGTACGCCGTGGCCTCCGAGGTACTTGGTGGTGGAATAGACCACGATGTCCGCCCCGTGCTCGATCGGCCGGAACAGCGCGGGAGTCATCACCGTGTTGTCGACGATCAGGGGCAGCCCGTGGGCGTGGGCGATCTCGGCGATGCGCTCGAAATCGGGCACGTCGTTCTTCGGGTTGCCCTGGCTTTCGATATACACGCAGCGGGTGTCATCGTCGATCAGGTCGGCGATCGTCTCGGGCTCGTTGGGCGAGAAGAATTTCGTCTCGATGTTGAGTTTCTTGAACGTCTGGGTGAACAGCGTCCACGTGCCGCCATACAGGCTGGTACCCGTGACAATGTTCTGCCCGCTGTGGGTAATCGTGAGAATCGCCGCGCTGATGGCAGCCATGCCGCTGGAGAATGTCAGTGCAGCGGCGCCGCCGTCCAGTGCAGCCAGTCGCTTCTCCAGTACGTCACAGGTCGGGTTCATCAGCCGGGAGTAGATGTTCCCGAATTCCTTGAGCGCGAACAGGTCGGCAGCGTGGTCGGTGCTTTCGAAGTTGTAGGCGGCGGTGGCGTAGATGGGCACCGCCCGGGAATGGGTGGCGGGGTCGTCTTCCTGACCCGCGTGCAGGGCGCGGGTCCCGATTCCGGTCTGTTGTTGGTTCTTGTCGGTCATGGCGTTTCCTTTCGTAAGCGACGGCTGCGAGCGAATCCGTACCCAATACAGACGATTTCCCAATCGTAGGCATCGAGCGTGAGGAAACGCGGAAGGGGGAGACGTCAACGCAACGGTTGACCGTCGGATACGGGCGGAATTGCCGACTCAGGTCAGACTCGCCGGCCACATCGCTCCCTTCCGGGCTGGCTGCGGCACCTTATCGCTCGCGACAGGTTGCCGTGCGGTCACAGGGCCAGTACCCTCACGCACTCTTGATGCCGAACTCACTATCGGTGGACGGCGGGGAAGCGTCAAGCGAAAAAAAGAAAGAGAGCAGGCCGCGGCCGCATGGCTCCGGACGGATCTACCCCTGCAGGACGCTGTCGATCTTCTCGCGAAGGTCCTCGATGCGGAACGGTTTGGCGACCACCTCCGAGAAGCCGTGTGCCTTGTAGTCCTGCAGGTCCGGCGAGCTCGAATAGCCCGAAGACATGATCCCGCGGACCCCGGGATCGATCGCCCGAAGCTCCGCCATCGCCTCCCTGCCCCCCATTCCCTCCTGCACGGTCAGGTCCATCAGGACCACGTGGAAAGGCCTGCCGCTTTCCATCGCCAAGCGGTATTTCTCCACGGCCGAGGCGCCCTCGGGAGCCGTCTCCACGTCGTAGCCGAGGCGGCTGAGCAGTTTCTCGGTCACGGTAAGGACGGCCGGCTCGTCGTCCATCACCAGGACGCGCAGAGAGCCTTGTTCCGGCCCGTAGCCTTCGTTTTCCGCATATGTGCCGAAACCGGCCATAGTCGCTCCACCGGTGAGATGTGCAGGCCGCTGCCCCCTCTGACCCTCGATGAGGGCAATCTTCCTTGCCACTTGGAATTATAATCGCGAACCAACCTGGTGCGAGATAATTTCTGCGGAGAGTCTTCTGCTGCCTGCCCCACCGGGAGTTGTCCGCGCCCAACGACCAGTCATGCCTTTTCTCGTTGCGTTTCTTCGTCCGGGCTGCAGAATGCAGACGGTCCGAGATCCAACTCGATGTTCCATCAGCCGAGGCCCCCGATGAGTTCTGCTTTCATTCTGGCTGCCGACCTGGGCGAGCTGCCCGGCCAGTTGCTGCACATCCTGTACTACATCGTCCTGCCGATTCTGCTGCTGGCCGGCGTGGGCTACCTGCTGCAGCGCGTGGTCCGGCTGGACATGCCCACGCTGCGCAAGCTCAACTTCTATTTTGTCATCCCGTGCATGATCTACGGTTCGGTGGTCACGGCCCGGGTGACCCCTGGCGACGTGGGAACGGTGGTGCTGTTCGCCCTGGCGCTGCTGGCGTGCATGGGAGTCATCACCTACCTGGCTTGCATTGTGCGTCGCGTTCCCCGCGACCGGCGATCCGCCGCCGTGATGACGGTGATTTTCCACAACTCGGGCAATTTCGGGCTGCCGCTGCAGGATCTCGCCTTCCGCAGCCAAGGGCTGGGCGCTGAGGCCAAGAGTCTCCAGGCGTTCGTGATGATCACTCAGAACTTCGTGACATTTACGCTGGGGATCGTGTTGGCTGCCTCGGGAGGCTCGCACGAGCGGCGATGGCGCGACAACCTGATGCACATCGTGAAGTTCCCCCCGGTCTACGCCCTGGCCGCGGGGGTTCTTACCGTGCAGATCCGCCAGTGGATCGGCTCGGAGGGGGCCACCGACGCACTTGGGGCATTGCGCCCCTTCTGGGAAGTAATCAAGCATATCAAGGGGGCGTTCATCGCCATCGCGCTATGCACGCTGGGCGCCCAGCTTGCGCTCGTCTCCCGCGGAGGCAGGAAGTACCCCGTCACGATGTCGGTGATCCTGCGGCTGCTGGTCGGCCCGGCCGTCGGGCTGGGTTTGATTTTCCTGATGGGCCTGCAGGGCTTTCTCGCCCAGATGCTGCTGATCAGCACGTCCAGCCCCACGGCGGTCAACTGCATGATGATCTGCCTGGAGTTCGACAACCACCCGGACTACGCAGCGAAGGCGGTGTTCTACTCCACGCTGATCTCGCCGGTAACGGTCACGCTGGTGATCTTCCTGTCAGGGACGGGGATCGTCTGAGCCAGCGGGGCCCGCTCGTCTGTCCCGCGCGAAGCGATCACCTGCGGAACACGTCGGTGATCTCGAAGCGGGCGACATGGGCTTTGTGCTTCTCGCAGACGACGAATTCGAACTCCGCGTGCGTCTGGTCCTTCTGCACCTGGAACTCGTAGGTAATCTTGCCCTTGTCCCCGAACGGCGTGCCCTTGACCCACCTGCCCCCGCCGATGCGATTGCCCTCTTTGTCGATGGCGTAGATCGCCTCCACGAAGGGCCCGTCCGTCCCCTCCTTGCGGCGCTCGTAGTCCGCCACGAGCGTCAGCACCTGCTTCTCGCTCATCTTCAGCATGCGAATCCGAAGCCGCACGTCGTCGTGCACCTTCTCGGGCTTCTCCATCACCACCGCCGGAAGTCGCTGGGTCTTGCGCTCCTCGCCGACGATCACCCGCGCCTCGGCGACGATCTTGTCGATCGTGTAGGGATTGGCGGTCACGTACATGTCTTTCAGCTCGATCGCAGCAGTGCGCTCGTGAAAGGCGTTGTAGTCGACCGTCTTGTGCGGTTCGTACTTCTTCGAGGTCTCGAGCATGTTCTCGCCATCGGCATCCAGGACCTTGACGACCTTGACGTACTCGCACACGCCCACCGCATCGATCTCGAAAGGCCGGCGGATGGCGCCTTTCAACTCGATCTTGTAGTCCGATCGCTTGGGCTGCTGGAAGTCGACGTCGCAGTCGGTCTCCATTTCGTGCCATTGCAGCCGGAACTCGAGCTTCTCATCCTGGAAGCCGTCGACCTGGTCGTTCCAGTTTGCCACATCCGCGAGCACTGCCGCGGACACACACGCAACACCTGCCAGGGACGCAATCATCCACCGTTTCCATCGACGGGACATCATGGCTGATCTCCTTTTCTGCGAATCAGGGCACGGGTCTGCCGGAGCAGGATACCACACGCCGCGACCAGCCGCACCAAACCACCCGGTTGACGCCGACTGGCGATACTCTTAGAACACGGATATCGAATGGAGTTCCCGCGACGCATGCCGTCCCAGTGGAGAGGCACATGAGCGCCATCGACGTACACACACACGCCTTCCCCGATTCGCTCGCCAAACGGGCCATCAAAACACTCGCCGCCCAGGGCGACTGGGACGCGGTCGGCAACGGGAAGGTCAAGGGCCTGGTCAAGTCGATGGACCGCGCCGACATCGACATCTCGGTGGTCTGTGCCATCGCCACCAAGCCCGGCCAGACCGACGCCATCCTGGATTGGTGCAAGCAGATCCGCTCCGACCGGATCGAGGCGTTCCCGTCGGTCCATCCCGACACGCCCGACGCCGCCGACGCGGTACTCCGAATCGTCGAGGAGGGATTCCACGGCATCAAGCTGCACCCGATGTACCAGGACTTCGCCGCCGACGAGCCGCGAATGGACCCCATCTACGCTGCCGCCCAGGAAGCTGGGCTGGTGGTCACGTTCCACTGCGGCCGCGACATCGCCTTCCCCGAAGACGACGACCGCGCCGCCCCGGCGCGCATGCGATCGGTCATCGACCGCTACCCGAATCTGCAACTCCTCTGCACGCACATGGGAGGCTGGGAGGACTGGGACGACGCCTTCGAGAACCTCCTCGACACCGGCGCCTATATCGAGACGTCCTTCTCGCTCGACCGCCTGCCCGTCGAGAAAGCGAGGGACATGATCCTCCGGTACGGTACGGATCGCGTGATGTACGGCTCGGACTGGCCGTGGAACGACCAGGGCGAGGAAATCGCCCGCATACGCCGGCTGGAGCTCGACGACAACGTCACCCGCGCGATCCTCTGGGGCAACGCAGCAAGAATGCTCGGATACTGAGGGGCTACTCCGCCCCATCCAGGCATCCGAACTCCACGAAGGCTTCGCACGCGACGTCCTGGATCGACGGGTCGAGCCCGATGGCCTGGTCCGAGGGATACCGCCCGGCTATGAAACCCCCGCCGAAGCTGCCCAGGCGGTCAATGAGCAGCTTCGCCTCCCGGCGAATGACATCGCGGTCCCGGGTCTGAAGCGTCTTCTGGATGTCGACCGTGCACCAGAACGACGCCTGCCCGCCGAAGCGTTCGGCAAGCTCCTCGATACCGTGCAGACGGGGCTGGTCGAACTGGAAACAGTCCACCCCGCACTCGATCATGTCCCCGATAACGGCTGTCATCTTGCCGCACGAATGCATGATCACCCGCAGCCCGCGCTTGCGGGCGTGGCCGGCGAGGGCCTCGAACTCCGGCCGGAAAATGTCCCGCCACGTCTCGGGCGACACCATCAGCCGGTCCTGCGTGCCCCAGTCCTCGGGGAACATCACGGCGTCTGCGCCGGCGTCGGCGAGGCAGTCGATCGCTTTGAGCAGTTCGCCCCGGACAATTCCGTGAAGCCGATCCACCATCTCACGCTCCAGCAGGAGGTCGCACAGGTAGTTGTCCAGCCTGCGCAGCTTGCGGGCGATATTGAACGTGAAGCCCGGGATGTGGCCGATGCGGAAATGCCGATCGTCCTGCGAAAAGCGTTCACGCGTGTCTGCGTAGTCCTCAGCCCGACCGAGATCGGGCGGCTGGTAACTGTCCAGGTCGGACCAGTCGGCGATGGCAGCCCCGACCACCTCGCCCTTGTCGAAATCGGTCAGCGACGCCCAGGTAACGCCCCATTCATCCTTCCATCGCGAAAGCTCGTCACCTCGGGGTTCCAGGCGCCGGGCGGACGAAGCCGCCCTTCCACCGTGGATCCCGTCGACAGGGAACCGGCCGCCGAGCATCATCGCGATGCGTGGCGGACCTGCGAAGTCCAGCGTAGCTTGGAAGATCTCCCGCGGCGTCACTGCACTTCCCTCGGGCCCGTGCTGAAGCTGAATTGCGGCTCATCCACCTCCAGGACCTTCCATGCGTCGTCGATCCGGATCCACGTCACCCGCCACTGGATGGGCACTTTGCGATTCTCGTCGTACGTGATGTTGCTCCCGAAACTGCTTTTCGCCCGGTCGCCGTCGACCTCGATCACCTCGTCGTAAAACGCCAGACCATCCGGCTGGCGGATCTTCACAATGCCCTTCAGCACCGTCAGAGCCTGCCATCGATTGAGCCGCTTGCCTTCGTAGGTCACCTGCATGTCCGGGGCGACGTGGCTGTCAACAGCCTCAACGATTCTGCCCACTTCGGTCGCGGCTTCAAACTCGCGAAGGACTCCAAGGATCTGCTCGCGATCGGTCACCACAAACCGCTCAAGGGTGTACGCCCCGATGGCAAGCAAGGGCGGAATGAGCATCGCCACCAGCAGCTTGCGGCTTCGATGGGCAAACCACAGCCCCACGACCACCGCCATGGCCACCAACAGGAGTGCGTAGACAATCGTGGGGTCCTCGAACAGGATCTCCGTGATCGTATCCATGGCCGGATTATACGCATGTGCAAGTGCAGGCTAAAGAATTTTGGCCGGCTGCGGCGATACTGGATAGTGTCCCCAGAGAAAGTCGCCCGATGAGCTCAGCCAAGGATGACCGGAAACCCGACCGGAGGTACCTGAAGATCTCCCAGGCCGCCCGCGAGGCCGGCGTCACCAAGAGTACCATTGAGTACTACATCCTGATCGGACTCATCGAGCCCATCCGCCCTGAACGCAGCAGCCGCCGGTACTTCGACGACCGACTGGTCGACCGCATCCGTCTGATCCGCAAGCTGAACCAGTCCGGCTACACCCTCCGCGCGATCCGCGAGACCTACCTTCGCGCCCGGTAAGGACCTCCGAATTGCGGGCCGAGGCTACTGACGCTGGGATCCGCATTCGGAAGCCGCTAGAATGGCGGCCGGTCTTTCGAAAGATCCGTCCATGGCACGAAGCTTCATCCGAATCTCGCTAGCGACGAAGTTCCGCCTCCTGTTCGGAGCGGCGGTGCTGGGCATTATCGCCGCTGCGCTGGTCGTGCCATGGTACTTCATGGAACTCCTCGCCGAACAGTCCCTCCAGAGGCCCGCCCAGGAGCTTGCGAGGCTGCGATACCAGGAATGGATCCAGAAACACCCGGAGAAGGAGTCTCGCCACCAGGCCCGCGACGCCCACAGTGAAATCGTCAGGCTGTATTCCAATGACCCCGACATGCCGGACTCCAAGGGACCCTACCTGGTAACGTTGTCGCCGGAAGGTAAGCCCTCGCGCGGGCTCGGCCCAGCCGGTGAACAGGCGCTCAAGGCCTTCAGGGACAGGCCGGACCAGAAGCAGGCGATGATCCGCTCGAAAGATGAGGAAGGCGATACCATCTATCGGTATTTCCAGGCGATTCGGGCCGTGCCCGACTGCACGAAGTGCCACAACAATACCATGCAGCCGGTGGAGATGCAGTTCCAGCAAGGGCAGCTGGTGGGCATGATCGACCTGTCGCTGCCCGGGACGACCTCTTCGGGCCCGCTTGCATTCTGGACGCGGACTGCGTTCGTGATCGGCGGAGTGCTCGCGACTCTTCTTGCGTTCCTGCTGTTTGCAGCGATCACCCAACGGCTGGTGCTGCGTCCGGTCCGACAGCTCCGGGAAATGGCGGACAGCGTCGCCGAGGGAGACCTGAGTGTCCGTAGTTCGGTCCGGACACAGGACGAGCTTCAACGTCTCGGCGAGAGTTTCGACGACATGCTCGACGCCATCGAGGACCAGACCGAAAGGCTGCAGTCGGCGAACCGAGCGTTGGACCTGAAGCTCAGTGAGGTGGCGGAAGCAAACGTCACGCTGTTCCACGCCAACCGCGTCAAGAGCGAGTTCGTAGCCAACATCTCCCACGAGCTCCGCACGCCGCTCAACAGCATCATCGGGTTTGCGGACCTGCTACAGAGCAGCCAGGACGAGCGGGCCACGCGATGGGGCAGCAATATCTCCATCGCGGCGAAGAACCTTCTGAGCATGATCAACGACATGCTCGACCTGGCGCGAATCGAGGCGGGCAAGGCCGATGTCCGAATCGAGAAGGTGTCTCTCTCCGACCTCTGCCAGACGCTGGTGGCACTGATGAAGCCACTCGCTGACAAGCGCGAGCTCTCGCTGAGAACCGACATCGCCGGCGACCTGCCCATTCTGTTCACCGACCCGGGCAAGCTCCAGCAGGTGCTCTACAACCTGCTATCCAACGCGGTGAAGTTCACCCCGGCCGGGGGGGAGGTCAGGCTCTGGGCAAGACGCAAGGGCAAGGCTGTTTCGGGAGACACCGGAGGCGAGATCCTCGTCTCGGTACAGGATACGGGCCCGGGCATTCCCGAAGCCGATCAACAGCACATCTTCGAGAAGTTCTACCAGGTCGACCGGACGTTGACGCGCGAGTCGGCTGGAACAGGCCTTGGCCTGGCGATCGCCAAGGAACTCACCACCCTCCTGAAGGGCAAGCTCACACTGGAAAGCTCACCCGGTGAAGGGGCGACGTTTACGATCACACTGCCGGTCGATGCCAGACCCGAAAAGCCCGACCGTGACAACGACCGGTAGGCCTCCGTCACCGGAGGTCATGGATCGAATCGAGACTCTGTCTCCACGGGCAGCCAAGGCCCAGACTAGTACCAGACCGTCACGATGATATTGGGCTCGGCCTTCTTGCCGGTCATGGTTCCCACCATGTGCCCCACGTGCTTGACCTCGATGTCCTCATTGCTGTCGATCCACTCGTTGATCGTTTCCTCCATGTGCTCGATGGAGGAGTCGGCGATCTTGCAGTGGAACATCCTGCAACGTGTGGCTCCCTTACCGGTTACGTTCAGAGGCCGATTGAACTGCTTGTTGCTGGCCTCGTGTTTGGCGGCAGCCGACCCGAACGCCCGGACCGCCCCCGAGGGGGCCTCCGTGACATCCACCAGACTGATGGCTTCTTCCTCTTCTTCCTCTTTCCCTTCCTCGACGGGCTCCAGAACGGCCTCGTCTTCGTCCACCTCCCGCACCGCTTCCTCGTGAGAAATCGGGATGGGCTGTGCGCTTCCTGGCTTCGTCCCCTCTGCCGACATACCTTCGTTCTGATCGGACATCGATACACTCCCTGCAGTGACCTGCGAACTGGATTGAAAAGATGTGATAGCCTGCATAGTATCGGGCTTGGCAGGTACGGTCAAGGCATCAGCTTCCCGAGGAATATCCCCAGGAGCATCCGCCAGCCCCATGGACACAAGCCAACCCCCACGACACCGCCCGATCGAGATCGACAGCTCAGACAGCAGCTCTGTCGACCAGTCCGTCCCCGCCGAGAGGCCCGGATCGAGTCTGACCGACAAGCTGGTGATCCTCATCGTGTTCGCCCTGGCACTGACGGCGGCGGTCGTGCTGCCCTTCCTCGCCAACAACGACCATCCCTCCCCCACCGGGGCGCCCCTGCATCCGTCGTCGGCTGGGGAGTTCAGGGGTTTCGCACTGCAACTGCACTACTGCGACCCCAACCATCCTTATGAGCAGCTGATCGATGAGATTGCAGACACCGGCGCCAACGCCCTGCAGCTCGTGCCCATCGCCCAGCAGGAACACGCCTCGTCCAGCGCGATCTTCATGGATATCCGCCGCACGCCCAGCCGGACCCACGTGGTTCGCCTGATCCGCCATGCCAAGCGCAGGGGCTTGAGAGTGGTCCTCATGCCCATTGTGCTTCTGGAAAACCCCCTGCCCGGCCAGTGGCGGGGTATGATCGAACCAGCCGACCGGGCCCTATGGTGGGAAGACTACGCCGAGCTGATTCTGCACTTCGCGTCGATCGCCGAGGAGGGCAACGTCGACGTATTCATGGTCGGCTCGGAACTGGTGCGTACCGAATCGCAGGAGCAGCAATGGCGGCACCTGGTCTCGCGCGTACGGGAAGCCTTCAGCGGCCGGATCGGGTACTCCGCCAACTGGGACCATTACGTCAACATCGCCTGGTGGGACGCCGTCGACATTGTCGGCATGACCACGTATCACGACCTGACGCGAGACGGGCTCCGCAAGCCCACACTCACAAACATGCTCGACGAATGGCAACGCATTCGCCGGCGCATTCTCGACTGGCAGAAGACCGTTAACCGTCCCATTCTGTTTACCGAGGTGGGCTGGCCGAATCAAAGCACAGCCGCCCGCAAGCCGTGGAACTATCGCGCAGCCCCTCGGGAACCTGCACCGGACCTTCAGGCGAATTGTTTCGAGGCGTTCTTTCGCACCTGGTTCGGCCAGGAAAGCGTAGCCGGGTACGTCGTGTGGGAATGGCGGTCGGACGCTGGAGACTGGCCGGACGAAACCGACACCGGTTACGTGCCTGCCGGCAAGCCCGCCATGGATGTCATCCGGCGTTGGTTCCACAGGCAGCCGCCGCGTGCGGAATCGCCTTCGTCGGGCAGAATCGAACAAGTCGAGCAGGGAGCCAGTTAGTCCATGCGCAACGTAGCAGCCATCCTGTTGCTTTGGTTTGCCGGTTCCACAGCCGCACGCGCCGGCGATGTACGCTGCCTGTTCCGCACCGGCGACACCCTCTGGGCGGCCGGGTCGCATGGCCTGCTCATGCGGAGCGCCGATGGCGGGGACCACTGGCAAGCCGTCCGCATGCGGGAAGCCGGCCACTTCGAGGCTCTCTCGGGCGACGGGAGCGCTGTTCTGGCGTTCGGTGGGCGGGCGATCCATGGCATGCCCGAAGGCTTGGGCCTGCCCTTGCTGGTCCGGGCAGAACCGGATGCCAACGAGACAACCCGTCCGACGGCGCCGGCCCTGGGCTGGCTTCGTGGCGGAATCCTTCAGGGCAAGGTCGGGGCGGTGTTCGGCCAGCCGACCTATGCCATTCCGTCCGGCCTTGCCAAGACCCAGACCGGAGGGAATCTCTGGACCGCGGTGGACACCACCTCGCCGGGGCCCCTTCTGGGCGGGGCGTTTCCTTCCTGGCGGCTGGGGTATGTCGTCGGAACCGATCACCGCGTTCTCAGCATCCGCGCCCTCCGGCAGCCGAAGGTGCACCCGCCGCAGATTCGCTCCTCGCTGCCCCTTCGGGCGATCGCCACGGGCGGGGATCTCGATTTCTGGGCGGTCGGCGACAACAGCAGCATTCTGCGCAGCAAGCCGGGCGACGCGCCGTGGGTGAGCGTCAAGTCACCGCTACCGGCCGGGGCCGAGAGAATGGGCGATTTCGAGACGGTCGTCGCCTGCGAAGCGGACAGCATCCATGTTGCGGGCGGATTGACCGGCGCGATCGCCCGCACGACCGACGGCGGAAGCAACTGGAAGCTCCTCCCTGCCCCTACCCCCGGGCCGATCCATTCTCTGCTGCGAATCAGCGATGACACCATGCTGGCCGCTGGCGACGCCGGGCGAATATGGAAGACCACCGACGCCTGCGAGACATGGACGCTGCTGACCGGCAGCAAATCGACCGACGTGCTGTTCGTGTGCAGCGCGACGGACCTGAGCATTTGGCCGGCCGTCGCGGCCCACACCTCGGCAGGTTGCTCGGTCGCGGTGGTGTTCGCCTCCGCCCCGCCGGCGACCGATCGAATGCCGTCCGACCAACTCCTGCGTGCCTGCGCATACCAGGCCGGGGCCACCGGCGTGACGGTCCTGCGGGATTTTGTTTCGCCCACGCTCACCCGGCCGGGCAGTCGGGCAAACGAGAAGCAGATCCTCCGGGCATGGAAGGCGAGGCTGGACGAACCGCCCGAGAAAGAACTCACGCGTCAGATCGCAGCGACGATTCGCCTCTACCGTCCCAAGGTGCTGGCAGTCGGCCCGTCCGGCGAGGCCACGCCCGGCCCACGGAGCGAAGCGAGGCTGATTTCCCGTCTCGCGCAGAAGGCCGTCGATCTGGCGGGCCGATCCGACGAGAAACTGCTCGCCTCCGTTCTGCTCAAGCCACACACTCCCGACCGCGTGTTCGTCGGCAGTGTTGACAACGATCGCTGGCATGAATCGTGGGCAAAGGTCGATGCGGGTCTTGTCGAGAAGCCTTCCACGAGCTTCCGCACCGACCGCTTCCCCGCCGGGGAATCAACGTCCCTGGAAATGCTGGCCCTGGATGCAGCCTGGATGCTTCCCCATGCGCCCATGACTACCGCCAGACCGCCCTGGCTCAATGCGTATGTCTGCACATCCGACGCTCGCAGGACGGTCCGGCCGCTGTTTACGACCGGCCTGACGTCTCATCGTCTGAGCTGGAAGGATGTCTCCGATGAACGGCAGGCGGTATCCTCGGCCAGTCGACTGAAGGCAGCGATAGCTCTCGACCGAACCGCCACTGTGCTGACGCACCTGGCCCCTCTGGCCAAGAAGATCCAAGACGACCCTCTGCCGGCCGATCGCCTTTATCTGGCATGGATGAAGCTCTGGCAGGAAGGGAACTTCAGCCAGGCGCTCCAAGCTCGGAGCCTCTATCTCCGCCACGGGCAAGACCATCCGCTATACGGCCGGGCGATGCTGATGGCCGTCGGCACCGATGCATCCTCGGAATGGCGAGCCCAGCGAGCTCGAACCACTTCCGGCCCGGCGATGCGCGGACTGGACTTCGACCTCGGCAAGGCCCTTCAACTGGCCGGCAGGAAGGGCCACTGGCTTGAGCTGCCCGAGGTCCTGGCACTGGAGACGGCCGCCCGCCGCGCGGAGGGACGTCTTGCCGACGCGGCAAATGGACTGGCCAAACTGGAGACGGAGTCCTACTGCCCTCACTGGCGAAGGTACGCTGCTCTTCTCGGCGGGAAGGAAGACCCGCTGATGGATCGCATCCCCAGCCTGCCATCAATGGAGGCGGTCGCCGGCGGAGACGAAGTCAAGATCGATGGGAGATTCCGGGAGAAGGCCTGGACGAAGGCCAAGCGAGTTCGACTGGCCCCAACAGACGGGAACGCCATCGACGACGTCCAGGCGACGGCCAGATGCCTCAGAACCAGTGACGCCCTCGTCATGGGCCTGCAACTGAAACACAAGGATCGGCGAGTCTGGACGCTCCGTATCACGCTCGACGGCGATCGCGATGCCTGGACCGCCCTGGCGGTACAGTTCAGCAGCGACGGTGCACGGTCGGCCGAGCTGATCCACCGATGGGGACCCGCAGCGTCTGTCGACAGGAAGGTCTTCGACCTGCAGGGCAGGAAGACCGGCGGCCGACTGAATGTGGAAGTTGAGATCCCCTTCTCTCAGCTGGGGCTGTCTGCGCGATCCGCTTCGATCATCGGGATTCAGATGCGTGCAACGGCGTGGGACAGCGGACGTGAGAGCGTGCTGCAATTGGTCCCGGGCGTGTCTGACCCGAGCGATCTTCATCGCCTGGGCCTGCTTCACTGCCCGGCAGCAGAGTGACAACTCCTCCGAACCTTTGGGTTGCTCCCTCCTTCCGATACAATGGCAGGTAATGACCAGTCCATCTGCCGACAATGATCGCTCGCGACTGCTCCGCTGGCGCATGGTGGAAGACCAGCTCCGAAACCGGGGAATCAGCGACGAACGGATTCTCGAGGCTTTCATGCAGGTCCCTCGAGAGACCTTCGCCCACGGTTGCACACTCGACCAAGCCTACTCCGACTCGCCCCAACCGATTGGACACGGGCAGACAATCTCCCAACCTTACATCGTCGCGCAGATGATCGAGAAGCTCGCGCCCGGGCCCCACGACCGGATCCTTGATGTCGGCCTGGGCAGCGGGTACCAAGCCGCTCTGCTCGCCAAGCTGGCAGGGCACGTTTACGCCATCGAACGCCTGCAGGAACTCACGGAGCGTGCGACCGAAGCCTTGGCGACTACAGGTGTCGACAACGTTACCACCTGCACCGGAGACGGTACGCTGGGCTGGCCGGAGGAAGCCCCGTTCGACGGGATCATCTGCGGCGCCGCCGGGCCGTCCGTCCCCGATCCGTGGCTGGATCAACTCGCAGAGGGCGGGCGCATCGTGGTACCGGTCGGTAGCGAGGGCATCCAGGAGCTGCTGGTCTGTGAGAAGCAGGGAGACCGCATCCGCAGGCGTTCGTTCGGTGGGGTGCGGTTCGTCAAGCTCATCGGCGAGGAAGGCTGGCAGCAGTCACAGCCCCGCTAGCTGTTCCGGGCTTCGCGCTCCGCACGGACCTCTCCCGTGAATTCGTCGATCTTCCGCTGCAGTCGCTGCACGATATCCGGATGCAGGTTGGCGAGGTTGTAGTTCTCCCCCGGGTCCAAGTCCATATCGAACAGCTGGGGCATTTCCTTGGTCTGGTTGTCGAACCCGAAGGACACATGAAGCTTCCACTTGCCGGCACGAACCGCCTGCAGCGTTTCGTGGAAGAAGAAGTAGAACGCATCGCGTTCGGGCACGTCGCCGCCCGTCAGCGCCTCGCCGATGTCGACACCGTCGATGGGCCTGTCTCCGGGCATGTTCGCCCCGGCCAATGACGCGAACGTCGGCATGAGGTCCATCAGACTGGCAGGCTGATTGCACACGCTGCCGGCCGGTATGGTGTCGGGCCACTGGGCGACGAAGGGCATGCGCACGCCGCCTTCGTACACGTCGAACTTCCTTCCCCGCAGCCCGCCGGTACTGCCCTCGTACCACGGGCCGTTGTCGCTGGTGACGATCAACAGCGTGTTGTCCGAGAGCCCCAACTCGTCGAGCTTGTCCACAATCCGCCCGAGATGGTGGTCAATGCACTCGATCGTATCGCCATAGGTGCCCGCCTTGCTCCTGCCCCGGAATTCCGGTTCCACGTGGAGCGGGATATGGGGCATGGTATGAGCGAGATAGGTGAAGAATGGCCTGTCCCGATTGGCTTCGATGAACTCGATCACCTCGTCGGTGTACCGTCTGGTCAGCGTGGCCTGGTCGATGTCTTCCTCGATGTCCTCGCGATTGCGGTAGAGGTGAAGCGGGCTCATGTCGTTGCTGTACAGCAGCCCGAAGTAGTGGTCGAACCCGTGCTGGGTGGGGTTGTGCTCGGGCAGGCAGCCCAGGTGCCACTTGCCGGCCATGCAGGTAGCGTAGCCGGCATCCCGGAGTACCTCGGCGACGGTGGTCTCCCGATGGGTCAGTCCGTCGGTGTCCTGGGGGAACAGCACCCGGGGCAGCCCCACGCGCTGAGCATATCTTGCGGTCAGGAGAGACGCGCGGGACGGCGTGCAGATCGAGGCGCCGGCGTACATCTGGGTGAACCGAATGCCTTTCCTGGCAACGGCGTCCATCCGGGGGGTGTGAATCGAAGGCGAGCCGAAGCAGCCCATGTCTCCATAGCCCATGTCGTCCATGAAGACCAGTACGATATTCGGTTTGGCTCCGTTGATGAGGGGCATGCGTACGTCCTTTGTCAGGAAAGGGACTGCCAGTGCAGGAAGAACTCCTCTGTCAGGAGGCCTTCTTCGCCTTCAGCCTCATGCGCTTGGCGTACCCCAACTGCTTCATGATGTTGTCATAGATCACGTTGCTTTCCTGGGGAAACGGGTCCTCCTTGACGCCGATCATCATGTCCCGAAGCTCCTGAAGTACGCCGATCGCCTCGTTCCACTGTCTGCTTTCCATGGCAATAAAGGCGGCCTTGTACATGTTCCACAGGTCGGTCTTGAGCTTGTCCTTCGCCCGGGTGAATTGGCGGTCGTCCTCGACCTCTGCGAAGGCCGTTCCCGAGTGTGCCAGATGGAGCTTGTAGAACTTCACCGCCCGGTAGAGATTGCCCGCCCGATCGCGTTCCCGGTACATCCGCCGGGCCTGCTCGAGCATCTTCTCGGCCGCCAGCCGGTCCTTCGGGATCTGCGCCTTGGTACGAAGAGGCCCTTCGATCGTCGTATTGACATCCATCTGCGTCAGCCGGTCCGGCCGATTGGACTGCTCCACTTCTTCCGCACTGGGACGAAGCAGAATCACGGCGAGCAGGACCACCAGCCCCACGCCGTAGAGCACGCCAAAGAGAACGTACTTGCGGGTCTTGTTTTCGCTGGACTCCTCAGCGTCCTGCTTGCGGTCTTCCCGCGTCTGCTTCGGCTGGGGCTCGGGCGGTTCTGCGTCTTCCTCCAGGACCTCGGAGGGCACTTCGTCGGGCTCGGGGACCAGGGGCTCTTTCTGGATGCTCACCCCCGCCTCGGCCATCGCCTGCCTCGGGTCATCGCCCGGCGCGACGAAGAACATCTGGGTATCGTTGCCCACGGCCAGGATGTCGCCCGTATCCAGCAGGATCTTCTTGCCCGACTTGTAGCGTTTGCCGTTGATCCGCGTCCCGTGTGAGGAGAGGTTCTCGACAATCCAGCCTTCGCGGGTGAGCTCGAACTGAAGCTGCTTTCGCGAGACTGATTCCTCCTCAAGCTGGATCTGCGCTTCAGGCGAGCGGCCCGCGATCGTGAGGCGATCGGTCACGAGCGCATGCTCCCCAGCCTGGGGACCAGAAAGAAATACAAGTTCCGGCAGTGGCGAACTCATCAGAACAGTCCCTCGTTGACCGCCCGGATAATCATCGGGCCGAAAATCGCGAGAATCACAGCCATCAGCAGCAGGAGGCAGGGCAGGAGAATCCGAACGCTGGCAACGGCGGCGCGGTCTTCCGCGCGGACCGACCGCTGCAGCCTGAGCAACGAGGCCTGGTCGTGTAGCACGTCGCCCAGGGGTGTGCCCAACTGTTCGGCCTGGATGACACTGGCAATGATGCTCCGCAGCGACTCGAGAGGGATCCGGTCTGCCATGTTCTGCAGCGCCCGCTGGCGCGTGGTGCCCAAGTCCATCTCGGCGAGCATGGTCCGCAGTTCGACGTTCAGCGGATCGTCGGACGCTTCTGCAACGATGGTCTGGGCGGCTTCGGCGAACGTTGCCCCCGCCCCCATCGCCAAGGCGATCAGGTCCAGGGCGTACGGTACACGGCGCGAGATGATCATCAGGCGCTCCTGGGCCTTGGAGTACAACTGGTAAATCATCAGGAAGAACCCGGCCAGGAAGGCTACGAACACCAGGATGAAGCTGAACCGCCCCAGCACGAGCAGGTGGAAGGCCTCCAGCAGCGCCGCGGCGCCGATACCGGCGAGGATGGCGATCGCGAGGTATTCTTCCGGCGTGTAGTAGTTCGGGCTGCCCGCTGCGACGATGGTCCGCCGCAGCCATCGCTTGACACGCGGTATTGACAGGCGGTACCCCATCGCAAGCAGAAACCACATCAAAGGCCGGGTGGCAGGATGTTCGAACACCGTCTCGCGGTCGGCGTGTCCGGTTGCGATCGCCGCTGCCCGCTGGGGCGAGAGTTTGGGCGTGCCCGTCTGCGAGAACATCGCGATCACGAACATGGAGATCGACAGGCCGAACATCGACGACAGCATGCCCTGCAGGAAATAGCCCGACCACAGCGCGATCAGCAGCCCCAGCAGTACCCATCCGGGCAGAAACCCCAACAGGATGATCAAATTGGTTCGCTTCATATTGGTGCGTTTGCTCGGCAGATGATCATATGTCGATCTGTACGGTCTTGCGTATCCACAGGAACCCCGCGACGTTCAGCGCGATGATCGCAGCGATCACGACCTTTCCGAAGTCGTCGGTAAAAAGTGATCGAACGCCGGAGGAATCCACCAGGAAGTAGATGATCGCCAGCACGGCAATAGGCATCGCACCCATCCACCGCGCGGTTGCCCTTCCCTGCGCGGTCAGGGCGTGGACGCGCTTCTCCAGTCGCTGAATCTCCCGGATACTTTCGGCGATCCGGTCGAGCGTCTCGCCCAGGTCGCCACCGCGCTCACGGTGTGTGTGCAACGCCGAGAACAGCAGCCGAAAGTCGCCCGAATCGATACGATCGGCCGCCTTGAGCATCGCCTGGTCCAGCGGCACGCCGTATTCGTACTCCCGAATAAGGTGGGCAAACTCCTGGCGGATCGGAGCGGGTGCATCGCGAGCGACCATCTGCATAGACTGCACGAGGTTCAGCCCGGCCCGAACACCCGAAGCCAGCGTCTGTACCGCCGGCACGAGCTGGTCCTCAAGCTTCCGCCTGCGGCGACGCTGAAGGTACTTCAGAATCGACGAGGGAAGCAGCAGACCCGCTGCAAAGAACACCAACCCTCCCCAAAGGCTGGCCGTGGCTATGTATCCGAAGATCGCCGCCACCAGAATGGCCATCCCGCAGAAGACCAGCACGAGGCGCGACGGGATGTCCAGTAGGAGCTGACCCCGAAGAACGCGGTCGAACTTGCGATCCTCCCTGGCGATGAAGTACAGCACGGGCCGCAGGCCGACGCCTACCGCCCCGCCGACAAGCACAAACAACATCACCGAAACCAGCAGGCTTGGCGTGACAGCCAGGATCGAGGCGATCATGTGAACACCTCGATACCCAGCAGTTCGTCCTCGATCAGCTCCTCGGCGAAGTAGGGGATGTACCCGGTATGGCGCAACTCGCCAAAGCGTCCGCGTTCTCCGGGGATCGGACGGGTCACGAAGATGTCCTCGGTGATGATGCGCGTGGTTTCCGGATCCAGGCCGACGATCTCCGAAATGTGCGTAATCCGCCGCGAGCCGTCCTGCAGGCGGGCGATCTGCACCACCAGGTCCAGGGCGGCCGTGATCTGTTCGCGGATCGCGCGAACGGGCATTTCTACGGCCATCATGACCATGGTCTCCAGCCGAAGGAGCGTGTCGGCGGGGTTGTTCGCGTGGATCGTCGACAGCGACCCGTCGTGGCCGGTGTTCATCGCCTGGAGCATGTCCAGCGCCTCGGGGCCTCTTACCTCGCCGACGATCAGGCGGTCGGGCCGCATACGCAGGGCATTGCGCACCAGGTCGCGAATGGTGTATGCGCCCCGGCCCTCGATGTTCGCGGGTCGGGTTTCCAGCCGCACCAGGTGCTCCTGCTGAAGCTGGAGTTCGGCGGAGTCTTCGATCGTGACGATCCGCTCCTCGGGAGGGATGAAATTACTCAGGACGTTCAGCGTTGTGGTCTTTCCGCTGCCCGTTCCGCCGGAGATCATGATGTTCTTCCTGCCCACCACGCACGCCTTGAGGAACTGGGCCGACGACGCCGTCAGCGTGCTTCGCTCGACGAGGTCGTCGATCGTGAACGGGATTCTCGCGAATTTTCGGATCGTCAGGGTGGGTCCGGAGAGACTCAGCGGGTTGATTACGGCATTGACGCGCGAGCCATCCGGTAGCCGGGCATCCACCAGCGGCGTGGATCGGTCGATCCGCCGACCGATCGGCGTGATGATCCGCTCGATGACGCTCTCGACGATTTCGTCGGAGAAGAAGCTGCGGCCGGTGTTCTGGAGCACGCCGTCTTTCTCGATGTAGATTCGGTCGCGACCGACAACCATGATCTCGTTGACGTTGGGCATCTCCAGCAGGTCCTGCAAAGGCCCGTAGCCCAGCACGACGTCTTCGATCTCTTTCGAGAGCATGCGGCGGGCGATGTAGGATCGCAGTTCGGGCGTCAGACGAGGCGTGATCTTCGCCAGCTGGGAGTCCCACTCGCTCTCGACGGTGGCGACGTCGTCCTTCAAAGTGTGCGGACGGAGCCGCAACGGGAAGAACCCCACCACGTCGCCAATGATCCGCGAGAGGGCCTCCTCGTGCTTGGAATCCATCAGGTCGGTATCTTCGAACCCGTAGCTGTACATCAGCTTGCCAGTCGCGCGGCGGGTGATCTCGGTAACCACGCCCCGCCAGAGATACTCCCGCACGAGATGATCGGCCATTTCGGAGTCGATCTCTTCGAGGTGGTTGCCGATGATCTCCGCAAGATTCCGCTTGATCATCACGACAAGCTGCTCGTCGGCCGATCCCGCCTGGCCCGTCACCCGCAGGTTCAGCCGTTCGAGCAGTTCGGCGTGCATCTTCTGCTCGAGTTCGATCACGCGTTTGCGCGGGGAGACGGTCCGCTTCTCGCCGCGAACCCGGCGGGCGGAGGGCTCCATCATGTACACGCTGTACTCGCCGAGGCGGACCTCATCGCCGAAGCTGATTTTCACCCGCTGCTTGACGGGCACGTCCTGGTTGGCGACGACCAGGCCATTGAGACCCAGCGATTCGATGAAGAACGTGCCATTCTCCTTGAGGATCCGAGCATGCTGACGCGAAACGAACGGGCTGCGCAGCGTTACGTCGTTGCTCTCGTCACGACCGATACTGACGTTCTCGTCATCGACCTCGACGACTTCCCGCTGGTCGGTGTACTGGTTGTAGACCCAGATCTCCACGTACGATTCCTCAACCTTTCAGCAATACTGCAGGCTGTCTGCGCTCACGGGGGACGTTACCACCCCGAATCCGAACCACCCGATGCGCCGGACCTGGCAGGGAGGTTCCGCAGATCCGGGTTGACCCGGCCCGCATCGCGCCGGCGTGAGACCATGTTCGGATGCAGAACGCCGACCGTCAGCGAACCGTCCACCCAGGTCTTGACATTCTTGAATTGCTCGAACACCTCGGGCTCCAGCAGGACCTGAACCGTCCGGTACCGGCTGGGACTGTCGTCTCCTCCCCGCGATGCCCACGAACGGCGCGTGTCGCTCGACTGGCCTTCGATACCTTCCACCTTGACTGCCGAAAGAATACGGTATGTCTTGCGCTGGCCTCGGGGAGGATCAACGATCCCGTACACGTCGACGTAATCGCCCTTCTTGAGCAGTTGCCCCGGCGACGTGCGGGGATCGAACTCGATGGTGAACGCAGATTTGCTTTCGTCGCTCCACTTCTCCGATCCGCCCACCTGCCCGAGGTCGGTGTGGAGGATGTACTCGCCCTTCTTGATCTGCCGGCTGGGACGGGTACCCAGCACGATCTCGGCGTTCTCCCGCTTGACGACCTTTCCGATCGAGTCCATCAGGTCTCTCGGAATACTCACCTCGCTGAGATGGTCGCTGGTGATCTCTTCGCCGGCTTCGATATTTCTGCTGGCGCGAATGACTTCTACCAGATCGCCCTTGCCTTCTTCACGAACCGCGCGAATGTGGAGGTTGTAGACCAGTGCCGCAGCCATGCCCAACGCCACCGACACGACCACCAGAACCACATTGCTCACGCCCTGACCGCTGGATTCTTCTGCCATGTCTCGCCTCTCATTACGAACCCGCCGACGAATCGGTCGGCCGGGCGATTACCAGTATTTCGACAATATTGCCCGTTGCAGACTGTTTTCGCAAGACCAGCTCGATGAATGCTCCGGGTTTTTGCAGAATCAGCCCCGGGGAGTCCTCCTCGCCCCGGCGTGAGAGCACTCGCCATCCGCGCTGCCTGGCGGTGCTGTCGTACCACGCGATCGCTTCTTCCTGGCCCGTGGAGCCTTGGTATTTCATCACGGTCAAACCGCCGGGCATCCGCCAGGCTTCGCTACGATCCATGCCCGACGGCGGAGGCAGGAGGTCCTCCGACTCCGGAATCGCGATCACCCCGGCAGCGGCAGCCGGATTGCTGAGGAAAGAGGCAAAATTCCCGTCCGCTGCGGGCTGGGGCACTTCTGCACTTCCCCGCGACTTGGAACCGTGGTCGGACTCCTGGTCCTTGCGGACGAGAAAGACGTGGATCTGCCAGGCGGCAAACACACCGGCCGCCAGGAGAAGAACGTACAACAGCAACCGGCCCGTAAGCCTGGGCCGGCCTCGCTTGCGAGGATGTTCTGCACGGAAGCCCATGTATCCGAGAATCCGATCTACCAGCCGTGACGGTAGAGATTTCGGACGGTCTGGGCAAGCTCCTCCCCCGGAGCGCTTACGTTCTCGAGGGCTTCATCGAGATCTTCGAGGAACAACTCCACCACTGCCGAACTGGGCGAACACTGACCCCGCTTCCAGGACACCCCGTCGCGCAGATGCTCCCGCTGGATCGCTCCGGTGAACGACTGCCACGCCCCGACGTCCGAAGGGAACTCTGCCGAGACATATCCTCTCCAGCCCTTAGGGAACCTTCGCAGCACGCTCTCTTCGGCGTACTCTCCGGCCTCCCGCGAGACCTGGTCGGCTCCGTCAACGAGGTACTCCAGGGTGTCCAGGGGTCCCCTGCCGCCATGGATGGCCACGCCTTCAGCCCGGTCGCCAAAGAACCGCTGATTCAGTCCGTTGGGCTCGTCGTTTTGCATTCCGTTCCAGGCTGTATAGCGGGCGGATATCCGCACGTGCTGCTGGTCCATCATCGCCTTGCCGAAGAAAAACGTCAGCCCGATCACCAGCGCCAGGAGGGGCACGACCATGACGAACTCGATCATCGCCGCTCCGCGTCGTCTGCAGGATTGTCTCGGTTTCAGTCTCATGTCATTAGTGAAACCCGCCTGCACAAAGCGGGTATCGCCGGCCTGCGGTCAGTGATTCAGGTGTGTCTCCGCGAGATCTTCCGGGATGATTTCCAGGTATTCCAGAGCTTCCTGGACGTCGCCCGGAGACAGGAAATAGGCGGGTGTGTCGCCAAGCCCGGCTTCCATCCTCTGCATCCAGTCGTCCCACTTGCTTACCGGTGTAAGCGCGACTTCCCAATCCTGGGTCCACAGATCCCAACTGGAATGATTGAACAGCTTCGCCTGCGAGACCGCAGTGATCGTCTCTGAAGGGTTGGCGTTCTTGAACTTCTGGGACCACACCGCGCTGCGGTCATGGGTGCGGGCAACAGCCAGGAAGCTGAAATATCTTCGCCGCCAGCCTTCATCCGGATCCCGGCTGTAGGGGTTGTAGTCACCTTCCGACGTGTCGATCATGATCGGATACGGCAGGTCGGAGTCCGTGTCATAATTGCAGGGGTTGCGAACCTCGACCATCGGCCCGATGTCGACCCCGGCAAAAACCCAGAAAGCCGTCATGTACACCTTCTGCCAGATCGCCTCCTTGGTATCCTCGTCGATGATCAGCGATATGCCGATTTCCTCGTCGACGGTAGTTTCGTACCAGTAGTCATCCCGCCAGATGTGATCGGCTACCTTCGGCACGGACCACTTGTCCGGATCCTGCCAGCCACCGGCCCACACCGCGATCGGCCGCTCGCCGTTGGTCCGGTACGTGCCGTCCTCCAGCCAGCGGGAATCGGTCGGAGGATACTTCGACGCGACCTCCACCAGGTAGAACATGGTCTGGTGAACCTTGTTCGGGTCCTGCTGGGCGACGGTACGGGCCTTGGGATAAGGCCAGACCCACTGGGGGTAATGATACTCCTTCTCCTGCATGCCGGGCTTGAACATGTACTCCAGCTTGATGTTCGCCAGATCGTGACAGAAGCGATAGAACTGCGTGTCGTTGAGGGCTCCCTCGTGATGCCGATACCACCTTGGCCCGTCCCACTGCCAGTGATCGTTGGCGTACCAGTCGATCCGCTCGAATGCCCAACGATACGGGCCGAACGTGTGATAGCCAATCGTCTTCCAGTCGCTCGGTGCCCACCGGCCTGCTGTTCCACCGTCGCTGTTGCCGCGTGCCGAGCCCCCTACACGCCGGCCTCCGACATTGACATTCCCCCCCCCGCCGCGCGTCTTGCCCACGCCCGGCGTTCCGGGCACCCACTGCCACGCAGTCGCCTGGCGAATGTAGTGCCTCCACCGATGCAGCCTCGCGTACGGGCCCAGACGGTGAGGATACTTCATATCGGGAATCGCCCCGCCCCTGCCGCCTTGTTCGGACACCGTAGCCGAGCCGTCGACGACTCGTTCACTGCCCACCAGGACCGGCCGGAAATCGGGGAACTCACCCCGCCTCGCCGGGATCACCGGAAGCAGTGGCGCGATGAAGGCTACGTCGGCGTGGCTTTCCTTTCCGAACTGGACGGCGTTGGCCTGGGCGAGGATGCCAGCCGATTCGCCCGTAGCCTCGGACACCTCGCCCAACGTGACCGCCGCCCGCCAGAGCATGCCCGACGGGGCACTGCCTCCCCGGTGCCAGTACGTGTACTCCGTCATGTCAAAGCCGCTGTGGTTGATCGCCTCGTCGAAGGCGATCAGGATGTCCCTCTGGGTGGCCATGCGCTCCCGGAGCGAGGAAAGCCCTTCCTCCAGCAGGTCGCCGCCGCCGTTCATTGGCGGGATGCTGCGCTGGAGCTGGTACTCAAGCATCTTCTCCCACTCGGTGGTTTCCTTGCGGGACATCTCGGTGCCCAACGGCAGGGCATCCATGACGGGCACCAGCGCGATGAGCTTCGCCTGCCCCGTATTGTTCATCGCGACCATGTTCATCGACCGCGCCATCCAATTGGCCCCGCTGATGGCGGCGGAATCCGCGGCGTTCTGCATCTCCAGCCTGCGGTTGACCTGGTCGCCGAGGTTGTAGACGAAGAAGATCAGCCCGACCAGAACCGTCATGCCGATCAGCGTGACAACCAGCACCTGTCCGCGGCGCCGGCGACCCGTGCCCGTCGGACGAATGCGTTTCGTTCTGGCCAGTCTCATTCCCATGATTTGTCTCGAAGAATCGATCAGGAGCCCTGATCGGCCTGCTCGGCCTTTTCCAGCAGATCCTGGACCTCGGGGGTATTCTTCATGCTTTTGGCGATCACGAAATACGCCTTGGCGCTCTTGGCTTCACCTTCGGCCAGTGCCTCCTTGCCCAGCCGGATGTTCATGCCGTATTTGGCGTCGCGAATCCCATCGGCTACTGCTGCAGGAGGCGTGGGGTACACCTCGCCGGCGTTCTCGAACAGGTTGATGGCCTTCTTGAAATCCTCCGCCTCCAGGGCAGCCCGGGCGGCGGTCATGCGCTTCTCGAACTCCACCTTCCGGGCCATCGCTTCCTGCAGAGATTCCACGCGCAGCTTCTCGGAAGGTTTGATGCCAATGGCCTTCTCGTAGGCCGATGCGGCCTTGGCGTATTCACCTTCGTCCCGCAGCTGATTGGCCTTGTCCAACTGGATCTCGAACTGGCAGGTGATGATCTTCGCATCCAGCTCGGCGCCCTGGCGGATCTTCCGGGCGTCCATGAACTTCTCCAACGCCTCGTCCCAGTCCCGTGCGACCATCGCGGCGTCCCCAGCTGCCACCAGCGAGCTGTATTCGGCGTTCTCCTGCAACTCATCCAGCGCATCCTTGGCCTTCTGATTGTCCGGATTGACCTGCAATGCCCGAACGAACAGTCGCTCGGCTTCCTTGGTCTCACCGTCGACCAGGGCCTTGTTGGCGACGCTTACGTAGTAGTCGGACTCTACAGTCTTGATCCGCTCGGCCAGTTGTGGCGAGGAACGGATCTCCGAAGCGGCTTTGAGATTCTTCAACTCCTCGGCCAGGTTTCCACGCTTGGCTGCGCGCTCTGCAGCGGTCATCGCCTCGGCATATTCCCTGCTGCCCTGCATGCTTTCCTTGCGCATCGAGGCCATCTCGCGAAGGTTCTCGATACGGTCTTCTCCCAGGAGTCGTTCGTTCCTGGGATCATCGAGTTTCTCTACCAGTTCCCCGTAGACCTCTGCTGCAGCTGCGTAGTCCTGCTGCTCGGCCAGTTCGTCCCCACGTGCCAACATGGTCGAGAGCTGATTCTCCAGTTCGGCCTTGTCGACCTTCTCGATGAAATCGTAGTAGCGCGTCTCAAACATCTTCTGACCGGCGTCCAGTCGGCCGTATCGATCCCGCAGGACGTCTCGGGCCTGTTTGAATTCCTTGCTATCCAGGTGCTGCTGGGCTTCCTCCAAAGCCGTCAGGAAGTCCCTGCTGTTCTGGTAGTAGCTGGAGAGATTCTCGATCTCGGTTTCAACGATTCCACTGGCCCAGTCGGCCAGAGGCTGGTCGTATTTTGTCTGCACGAGGATCGCCTTGCGTTTGGCTTCGTCGCGGGCGGTAGCGGCGGCCTTCCAGTCCTGACTATCCACCGCGACGCGGCCCCTGGCGACTTCCAGGAGCACCGACGCCTTGGCGTATTCCAGCGTGTCCCGGTACTTCTCACGGATCGCTTCAAACTCCGGGATGGACTCCGCGAATTTCCGTTCGTCGAAGAGCTTCTTCGCTTCGGCGTAGGACGACTGGACCTGCTCCTGGTAGGCCTTCTTCTGGAAGTGCTTCTGCAGACCCAGCGTGATGCCCACCCCGAGGATCCCCAGCACCACGACCGCAGCGAGCACAATTTTTGTCCGTGTCGAAAAGCTCGTTTTGGGCACCGGGGCAGTCGGCGCGGCGTCATCGACCGAGTCGCTGCTGCCTTCCTTCTTACCCGGCAGTGAAGCCCCTTCCAGTGCGCCACCGAGGCTGGTGTCGTCCAGTTGGACCTGCGCCCCTCCCGCTGCCCGCCGGCCCGCTTGACCGGCCTTTCTCGCCGATCGCCCGCGCGATCCGCCTGCCGCCTTGCGGGCCTTGGGCGAGAAACCCAGCTTGATCGCGCGGCCGAGTTCTTCCATCCCCGCGTACCGGTCCCGCGGGTCCTTGGCAATCATCTTCATCACGATGTGAGAGAGTTCCGACGGCACCTGCGGATTGATCTCGACCGGGGGCGGGGCTTTCACACCCGGGTTACCATGCCATTTCATCCACCGGAGGTGTTCGCTGTGCTTGTCGCGCGTGATGTCGGCGAAGACCTCATTGAATTTGTCCCGCCCGAGCAAAAGCTCGTACATGATGAAGCCCAGCGAATACATGTCCGCACGCCCGTCGACTGGCTCGTCGCTTTCTCCGTACAGCTCCGGGGCCATGTACTTGGTGGTCCCAAGGACCATGGAAGTCTGTCCACTGCTGCCGGCCGCTACGCCGAAATCGGCGATCTTCGGATGCAGCCCTTCGGTGACGATGATATTGGCGGGTTTGATGTCCCGGTGGATGATTCCCGCCGCGTGGACGTCGTGCAAAGCGGCCGCCAGTCGCCAGAGAATCTGGAGCACCGCCTTCGGCTCGGTCGGGCCAGGATTGTCGGCAAGCACCCTCTCCAGGCTCGGGCCCTTGACGTATTCCATGACGATGAACAGCCCCTGCTCCTCCTGGAGAAGCTCGTGGATCGTCACCACGGCAGGCTGTTCCTGTCCGAGACGGGCCAGGATCTGGGCTTCCTTTCGGAACCGTTCGAGAAACTCTTCGTCGGCGGCAAGATGGGTCGACACCTGCTTGATCGCCACGTCGCGATCGAGAAGCGGGTCGTGACAGCGATAGATGACCGCCTGCCCGCCGATCGCAAGGCGTTCGATCACCTCGTACTTGCCGATCCTGGTTCCGGGCCTGAGCCCGACGTCTTTTCCCTGTCCGTCCTGGTTGGCCATCTACTGCATCCTGATTGTAAAGAACCCGTCGGCGTCGCTTGGTGGGCGTCGCCGACCTGTCAGTCCACGGTATCGAACCGTTCCACGTCGACGTAATCCTGCGCGCCCTCGTTCTTCATGAAACACGTGGCACGGATCTCCATACCATATTCTCCGTCGCCGAAGCTCAGCTCCGCCCCGTCGTCGTCCAGCGTAGCAAACAGCCAGGCTCCGTAAGGCACGGAAAGGTACAGCGTGTGATCCACTGTCACCTTGATCTCTTCGTCAGCCCGGTACCTCTCGTTGTCCGCCGGCGGATTGATCTCGACCGAGGTATAGTCGTCCGCGTAGCCGATCTTCCGGGCGATGCGCCCGTCAACCCATCCTGGCGTATCCAAGCCCTGGCTCTGGAAGAAATCGGCGAGACCGTCCGTCAGGCCACGATCGTCCGCCGAGGCCAGCGACCGATTTCCGCAGGCAACCGGGAGAAGCGCATAGACGGCTGCCCGCTTGACGCGCAGATGCTTGAGCGAGCCGGCCGGAGGGTCCAGCCGGTTGGCGCCCTCGCCGCCGCGGCCGCTGAAGTCTGCCGGAATCTGAACAACCGCCGATCTGCAGGCGCAGTAGGCGGCGTAGTGCACGCAGAGATTGCCCCCCATCAGCATCGATGACTGCACCATGACCAGCACGATCATCAGCATGATCGGCAGAACAAGAGCGAATTCGACAATCGCGGCGCCTCCCTGCCCGTCGCGAGGCTTGCGACGCTGCCTTGCACCCGACCGCCACAGGAGGACCATCAGCCCTGAGAGACCGGCCGAGCCGACAACGACCACCACGAGGCATCGCAGGAACAACGGCGAAGTAACCGCCGAGACAATCCACGAGGAGTTCCATCTGCCACGAAGCGCAGGCCAGGCTACCGCGGCTACCAAGGCAAGAGAACCGGCCAGCGTGACAAGCCAAGCCTTCAGCGCATCACGAAAGCCCGGGCCCGTTGCCTCGCAGCCGGGATGTACGTCGGATCGATCCATTTCGGTCAGATCCCGAAGGGCCAGCGTGCCGCCGCCGGGCCGCGAATCAGCGTTTCCACGATCGCCAATGCCGTCCCGATGCAAAGCGCAAGTCCGAAAGGCACCTTCGGGCTGTCTTTCGTTGCAGGATCAGGCGGCCGGCCTGGCGTCATGCACAGATACAGGAAACGAACGATGCGTCCCATCGTCTCCTTCAGTACGTGACGCTGAAGCATGACGGCAACCGCCATCAGCGCCGCTACGGCGAAACCATAGAACATTGCGGCCAGTGTCAGACGCCAACCCGCAAGGGCGCCCACTGCGCCCATCAGTTTCGCGTCGCCGCCGTTGATCCCGCCTGCAAACCAGGCAACCAGCATGGGGATGAACCCCACACCGAACCCCGCCAGCGCGCCAACAAAGCCCAGCCGATCTTCCCCGCCGGTGAGACCGCCAACCAGCGTATGGCCGATCAGCCCGATGGCGATGGCTGGGTACGTCAGGTAGTTGTAGATCTTACCGCTGCGGACGTCGGTGACCGAAGCGGCTATCAGAACCGCAGCCAGTACCACCAGCGCCCACGCGTATGTCCACACGGGCGGCATGGGACTATTGTACCAGAAGACCCATGCCGCCCGCGAGCGCTACTCGAGGGTTCTCAGATTTCATCCGGCGACATTCCCTCGCGTCCCTTGGCCTTGTCCCAAAGCTCGCCAGCCCACTGGGAAATGTCCTTCCAGAACCAGATGATCACAGCCAGCAGAGGCAGGGCGATTGCGGCAATCACGAGAATGTACTCGACCATGTCCGCTCCGCCTTCGTCCCGGTGCAGCGCCCGCAGCATGCTTCTGACCTTGTTTACCATCGTATTCATGAGTTCTTCCTCGGATCAGATCCGTACTTCGCCTTCGGCCGTTCCTGCTGATCCGTCAGGGAAACGGCAGCGTCTCCAGAAAACTAACCATGGCGTAATGCGTCACCAGGACATCCAGCAGAATCGCGAGCACCGCGATCATCGGAATCCCAAAGGCCACCAGAAGCAGTGTCCACTCGACCGTCTGCTGGCCGCCCTGGTCCCGGTGAAACCTTCGAACTCTCTGCATCCACGGTGCCATCTCGCCTCAGTCCTCACTATCGGAGCCGAAGACCTTTCGAGTTAAGTCCCACTTGTCTCGAAGTATACGAATCTTCGGTTCCCGGGCGAACAGCGACTTCTCTCCGGTCCATTGCAGCGAGCCCTCTCCGGGCATGCCCTGGCCGTCATCCGCCAGTCCGTATACATATACGTCATGGACCCGGTACTTTCCGTCGTCTCCCAGCGGAAGAACCTCAGAAATCTGCGTCAGACCCCGCCTGCCATCCGTGAAACGGGTCACCTGCACGATCACATCAATCGCCGAAGCAATCTGGGCCCGAAGCGCGTGGAGGGGCAACTCCACCTTGCTCATCATCGCCAGCGTCTCCAGGCGGTTCAGCGCATCCATCGGCATGTTGGCGTGCAAGGTCGACATGCTCCCGGCGTGGCCCGAAGTCATCGCCTGGATCATGTCCAGCGCTTCCCCGCCCCGGACCTCCCCGATAATGATCCGGTCAGGCCGCAACCGAAGCGACGAGCGGAACAGGTCGCGGATATTGACCTCCCCCCTGCCCCACCGATCCGCAGGCCGGGCCTCCAATGAAATCACGTGCTCCTGCTGGAGCTCCAGTTCCGAAGAATCCTCGATCGTGACGATCCGTTGATGGTGGGGCACGAAGTCACTCAGGACGTTCAGCAGCGAGGTCTTGCCGCTGGAAGTCCCACCCGCCACCAGGATATTCTTCTCGGCCTCGACGCAGATCTCGAGATACTCCCGGGTCTCGGGTGTCCACGAGCCCAGTTCCACCAGGTGATCTGCACTGAACATGACCTTCGAAAACTTGCGGATTGTCATGCACACCCCGGTGCGGCACGGCGGAGAGAGAACCACGTGAACCCGGCTGCCATCGGGCAGGCGCGAGTCGATCAGCGGATGCTCGAAGTCCAGCCGCTTGCCGGTGTACTGCAACACATTGTTGACCGCCGAAAGCAAGGCCTCTTCGTCCTCGAATTTCGCTTCGGTCTGGACCAGCCGGCCTTCTTTCTCGACATAGATCTCATCGGGCCGGTTGATCATGATCTCCGAAACGGACGGATCTTCCATGAACGGCAGGATGGGCGCGAGGAAGTGTTCGACCGTTGCCTTGAAAATCTGGAGCTTGGCCATGGGTGCCTTTCGCGAAGGTTCCTTGCTTACTCTGAAACACCGCCGGAGCCGATAGGAGCCGCCCTGCCGGCCTGGTGATGCCTCAACCCTGGAGTGTAAACCGACAGGGAACCTGGAGCAAGGACGCCCGAATTCCGATTACTTATCTCGCAGCCTTGAAGGGCCGGGGACGGGTCGTTAGAATCCCCGATCCTGCAGGACAGCGACGGAGAGGTGCCGGAGTGGCCGATCGGGCCGGTTTCGAAAACCGGTGTACCTTCGGGTACCGTGGGTTCGAATCCCACCCTCTCCGCTTGAAGCAAACGGGTCGACCGTAAAGGTCGGCCCGTTTTGCGTTTCAATGGGGGATAACCCCGCCCGGTGCAGTCCCCGCAGCAGCGGCCCGTGGGTTTGACGACCCCAGGCGGCTGCCAACATGCCACGAGGTCTCCCACAGACCGGAACCCAGGCCGTTCCGCCGTTTTCCTATAGGGAGTAATCCCGAACGCAGAAAGGCAAATCCCATGGCTGTTCGATTCCGCAACTCTATGCTGGCAACTTCCCTGATCATGTTCCTGACGACCTCCTATGCCTCCGCCGATCAGCCCCTTGGCTATCGTGGAATCGACAACTCGGGGATCTATCCAGCCGAGGGATTGGTCAAGTCCTGGCCGGAGGAAGGACCACCCCTGGCATGGAAATATGAGATCGGCCTGGGATTCTCCGGGGTGACCGTCACCGAGGACGACGTCTTCGCAACGGGGGGAGAAATGATGTACCTCTACCAGTTCTCGCTGGACGGCCAGCTCAAGGCCCGCTATCCGATGGGCGGAGCCAGTTGGAAGCGCTTCAGCGGAACACGTTCCACGCCGCTGGTCTACGACGACATCGTCGTGTCGACCACCCCCGACGCTACGATCTACGCGTTCGATCTCGAAGAAAAGAAGCTCGCCTGGAAGGTCAACGCCTGGCGGGATTTCGGAGCGGGAAAGGGACACATGGGGTGGGGCTATCCCGAAAGCCCCATGCTGCACAGGGACATGGTCATCTTCAACGCCTGCAGCCGCATGGACGCCACCCCGCCCCTGGTCGCGATCGATATCAAAACCGGTAAGAAGCGTTGGGGAATGTCCGCCGACAAAGACAACAAGGACTACTACTCCGCCGGCGACGCGTCCGGCGCCTGCTTCAATCACAACGGCAAGGACTTCGTCGCCCATCCGACGTGGCGGTACCTGGTCGTATGCGAAGCCGACACCGGCAAGAAGCTCTGGGAAATCCGCAAGGTTGGCGAGAAAACACTCACCCCTGTCTACAGCGACGGGTACCTGCTCTACGACCGCGGAAACAGCATCCAGATGCTGTACCTTTCCTCCGATGGCGACGACTACGAGGTGCTCTGGGAGCGTGCCTGGCCGGGCGGATTTTCGCATGCGGTCATTCTCGACGGCCGCGTCTACGTGCTGGGCAACCCACACCACAAGCCCTTCAAGCCCGAGCGGATCAACGAGCCGCTGAAGAAGACCAAGAACAACGACGAAAACTGCGAAACTGATTCGAAGAAAGGCCGGGTCCCCAAAGCCCGCGGACTGCTGTGTCTCGATGCGCAGACGGGCAAGCTCATCCACTGGATGAAGGCCTCAGGTCAGGGGCACATCGTCTCTGCTGACGGAATGGTCTACTTCACGGAAGTCATTCGGCAGAGAGGGAGGCGGCAGAAGGTCCTGCGGATCAGCCTGATCAAGCCTACGGAGAAGGGTTTCGAAGTCACAGGCCGGTTCGTCCCGAACCTGACCGACGCGGAACTCAGCCTCAAGGACATCGATTGGCAAGGGCCGGTCAACCCCGTCATCGCAGAGGGTAAGCTCTTCGTGCGATACGGGCCGCTCATGGCCTTCGAACTGCGTGCCAGCAAAATGGCCGAGATCCGCAAAGCCAAAGCAGAGATCGCAGCACAGGTCAAGCAACTGCAATCCGATAGCGCTGCCGAGCGGTTGGGAGCCGTCCGGGCCATCGCCAAGGCCGGCCCCCAGGCAAGGGTAGCCGTCGACAAACTGCTGGAACTGCTGAAGGACTCGGACCGCGATGTCCGCAAGGAAGCTGCCCGGACGCTCGCGAAGATCGGGCCGATGGCACTGCCCGGCATGATCCACGCCCTCCGCGATCGACGGGTGCAGCGGGAGGGCTATGTAACCGAGGCGATCCTCACCGTCTCGAAGGGCTCGGACAACTTGTCAGAAGCGCTGATTGCTGCAGCCGCTGCCAGCAAAGCCGTCCGGGAAGACGTCAAGGCCATCCTTCCTTTCCACGGCAAGGAAGCCGCCCAAGCCACACTCGCCTTGACTCGCCGGGCTGGCAAACGCCTTCGGTGGTGGTGCATCGAAGTGCTCAAGGAACTAGGGCCCGATGCCGCGGTCGCCTCGGAAACCCTCGCCGAGATGACCAGGAACCAGGACCAGTGGTTCCGTGCGCACATCGCCGAAACGCTGGGCAGGATCGGACCGGCCGCCAGCGACAGCGTTCCCGCTCTGACAGCCCTGCTGGACTTCCACTTCGCCGACGCACGAAAGAAAGCTGCCATCGCTCTGGGACAGATCGGCGTCGGTTCGGAACAGGTGATCGACGCGCTGAACAAGGCCGCCAAGGATGACAACGAGCAGGTTGTCCAGGCAGCCAAGGACGCACTGACGAAGCTTGAGGGCTCTTCAAGCAAGGAATGACAAGGTCGATACGTCCCGACGACCTGCGACACCTCGAAGGGTCGCTGGTGCATGCTTGCCAAATCCAGCCGCGCCGTGTAGAAACTGCACTCGATGCCAGTTCAGCACACACAGCGGCGGGTCCGCATCGAAATCGATCTCCAGAGCTCTCTCGAGCAGGACATCCTGTCCGGCGTCGTGCGGTACACCCGCACCGAAGCGGATTGGGTTTTCTCCGTCAAGGGATGGCGAGAGCCCTGGGCCGTCAACTCCGGCGACCGTTTCGCCCAGATCGACGGCCTGATCGCCGAGGAACTGTCTGAGGAGATGCTCAAGGACATCGCCCGCAGAGGAATCCCTGCGGTAACGGTTTCTTCTCCCCAGCAGGGCGACCTTCCGCGCGTATGCCCCGACAACTTCGCAGTGGGCGTGCTGGCTGCTGAGCACTTCCTGAACCGAGGGTTCCACAGCCTAGCCTATCGAGGCGATCCGAAGTATGCCGCCTCGGTTCTCCGGCGTGACGGATTCGAGTCTCAGGCCGGAGGCGCAGGCGCCCGGTTCACCGACATGTTGGGTTCCGAGAAGCTGCTCCGCGAGTGGGAGTTTGAGCTGGAGATGAAGGACACAATCGCCTGGCTGGAGGAACTCCCCAAGCCAACCGGGATTCTGGCATTTACATCAATGGTTGGGAGACGCATCCTGGAGGCCTGCCGGCTGGCAGGCGTTCGCGTGCCGGAAGATATCGCCGTCCTGGCTGGAGACAGCGATTTCCTCAGTTGCCACGCCTCGCATCCGAGGCTTTCCAGCGTCGATCTTGACGCCGAACGCGTGGGCTACCATGCCGCCGCCCTGCTGAACGACATGATGGACGGCAAGCCCGTCACCGCTCGAACAACCCTCGTATCACCTTTGGGGGTTACTACACGCGAGTCATCTGACGTACTGGCCGTCGAGGACGAAGCGCTCTCCAAGGCGCTGGCATTCATCCACCGCAACGCATGCGAGGGGATCAACGTTCAGGACGTAGTACGGCAGGTTCCCATCTGCAGGAGATCACTCGAGCGAAGATTCACGACCTGTCTCGGACGCTCCCCGCGCGACGAGATCCGCAGGCTGCAGATCAACCGGGCGAAGGAACTGCTGACACGCACCGACCTGCCGATAGCCGAAATCGCAAAACGCGTCGGGTTCCGCACCACCGGCCGATTCGTTGCCAACTTCAAGTCCATCGCCAACGCCTCTCCTTCGGCGTTCCGCCGCAGGGACCCGAAGACCGGCTGACCGAAGTTCATCTTCTCGTAACTGCTCCCCTCAGCAAAGGCTGCTGCAGACCGTTTGCAGTCCTTCGACCGATGAAGTACCATGCCGCGGTCCGGAAGCAGCCGCAGCGGCTGGTTTTCCTTCGATAGCATCGCATGATCCATATTGCATACGGAACTCAAGCTGAACTGATCAAGCTGATGCCCGTTCTCGCCGAGCTTCGACGGCGTGGAACGGAACATCGCGTGATCGACACCGGCCAGCATGCCGGGCAGACCCGCAAGCTCCGGGGACAGTTTGGCATGCCTTCTCCCGATGCGATCCTCGACGCGGGAGAAGGCATCTACGGCTTTGGGAAGGCTGGCGCTTGGAGTGCCCGGATTCTCGCCAACGCCCTGTTCGCCAGACACGAACTGCGCACCCGGGTCTTCGCACCCGGCCCCGGAGTGTGCGTTATCCATGGCGACACCTTCACGACACTGCTGATGGGCATCGTCTGTCGGGCCATGGGGATCCGCATCGCTCACGTCGAGAGCGGACTGCGGAGTTTCCGATGGTTTCATCCCTTTCCCGAGGAGATTGTCCGCGTCGTCGTCAATCGGTGGGCCTCCCTCCTGCTTGCTCCCGGAGAATGGGCAGCCGAGAACCTGCGCAACATGTGCGTCCGAGGCCGGATCGTGACCCTGCCGTCCAACACGGGTTGCGATGCCCTCCGTCACGCGCTCGATCAGGAAGTCAACGTCCGAATCCCCGACGTTCCCTACGCCGTCGCCAGCATCCATCGTTTCGAGACTGTCACAAGTCGATCCCGGGTCGCCCGCGCCATTGACGTCGTGCGCGATGCTTCCCGCCGTTGCCGAATCGTCTGGCCGATGCACGAAGTGTTCGCAACCGCTGCCCGGAGAGCACGTCTCCTGGGATCGCTCAATGACGCGAACGTAGAGATCCGCCCGATTCTGGATTACATTCCCTTTGCGCATCTGCTTTCCGGAGCCCGGTTCGTGATTGCCGATGGCGGAAGCATCCAGGAGGAGTCCTGGTTCCTGGACAAGCCGTGTCTACTGCTGAGGCATGCCACCGAACGCCGTGAAGGACTCGGCGAGAACGTACTGCTGAGCGACTGGGACGCCGATAGCATCAAGCGCTTCCTGAACGACCCCTCGGTATTTCGGCGAGAGAATCGCCCGACCGAGAAGAGCCCGTCTGCCGTTGCTGTCGACGCGGTGATCGCTATGCACGACCGGCTACACGGGAGGCGATCCTAGTGTCGAACCGTGCCCAGCCAAACGACCTCGCCTGCAGCGTGATCGTCCCCGTTTACAATGCCGCCGACATGCTTGAGCAGTGTCTTCGTCACCTGTGCGATCAGACGTTGGATTCCAGCGATTACGAGGTCATCGTCATCGACGACGGTTCGACCGACCACTCCGCCGACGTCGCCAGGCGGTTCCCGGTGCGTCTGATCGAACTGGGAAGCAACCAAGGTCGAATCGTCGCGAGATCCCGTGGGGCCGAGGCTGCGCGCAGCGATGTGCTGGTATTCTGTGACGTTCGCGTATTCGTCGAGCGCGACGCACTGGAAACTGCCCTGGACATCCCGGAGAAGCCGCTGATGTTCGGGTGCGACGATCCGGAGATGTTCGACCAGAGCCTGATGGGACGTTTCCTCTTTGGCGTATACCGGAGGATTTGGAAAGGATACTTCCCCCAGGAGTGGCTCGACGGCGATACCGTCATCACCGAGGACAACTTCGAAACGACACCCAAGGGAACCACGCTGCTGGTAACGCCCAAGGACCTCTGGCTGCGACATCAGCCCGAGCAGCGTGACCGATACGTGAATGACGACACACTGATTTTCCGCTCGATGGTGCGGGAGACGCCGATCATCCGCACCGCACGCATCCGCTGCCACTATCAGCAACGGACCGATTTGGCCGAGGTGATACCACACCTTCACTGGCGCGGAGCGCGGTTCGGTTCCTACTACATCAGGCCGGGACACCGATACTTCTGGGTGTACCTGGCACTCTGGGTGGCGATGCTCGCAGCGATTGGATCGACCGTCGCCCGGCCTGAAAGCTGGTGGCTGCTTCCGGCGGTTGCCTTGGCAGGATGGGTGGGTTTCGCTGCGTATCTGTCTTACAGCGTCAAGAGCTTCTTCAGCATTCTTGCGATCTTGCCAGCGGTCTGCGTTTCGTTTGGCACGGGTATTCTGCGTGGGCATGTGGCAGATCTCCGCCGCGCCATGGTCGGCGACAATACGAGGGGTCTTGGAGGATGGATTCGGACGCTCGTGCCGTACATGTTTCTCGCTGCCATATCCGCCCTTACCGTATGGTATGTCCGCGCGCATTGGCACGAGTTTCGGGAGATTCCTTCCCTCCCCTGGTGGTCTTGGGGAGTTGTCGGTTTGCTGGTCCTTTCGGTTCATACGTCCAACGCCTACCTGACCGCGCGCATGTGTGATTCGCTGGGATTCCGCCTGCCGAAATGGCAATGGCTCCCCCTTGCCCTCGGCGGGGCTTTGGGCAATCTACTGGGGCCCATGCGGGCCGGGATGTTCCTGCGAGGCGTTTACATGAAGCGTCGCGGGTTGGACTACTCGCTGTTCCTTTCGACCCTCGCCGGAACCTACGTGCTGAGCACTCTCGCTCAGATGCTCATCTCAGCGGCCGGGCTGATCCTGCTGGCAATGAGTGGCCGGGGAATGCACTGGCCTCTGCTGGGCCTGGTCTCAGCGGTGGGAGTTGGCACGCTGGGCGTCGCGGCGCTGCGACCTCGCCCACCTGCCTGGCTGGAACGAATCGCCCCGCCCGTTGCCCGAGGACTGGAAGGATGGCGTAGTCTCCTCAAGCGCGGCAGGCACCTTGGAGAGGTGATGGGCTGTTTCCTGCTGAATGTCCTTTGTATGGCAGGGATCCTGTGGTTCGTGTTCCGCATGCTTGGCTCGCCGATCCCGGCCGGCTCGGCGATGGCGATGGCGGGCCTCGGCGGGCTCGCCACGCTGCTGGCGATCACGCCCGGTGCCCTGGGCGTATTCGACTTCACCGCCGTCGTGACGGGAACTGCTCTCGGTGCCGACCCCCAGACATCCGTGATGGCCGTTCTGACTTTTCGGGCTGCGGACATGACCCTTGTGGTCGTCGGCGGGAGCATATCGGCGTGGCTCTTGTTAGGTGTCGGCCCCGTCAACACCGTAGATGGCCAGTTGCCAGATGGAGACGAAACGTGAGCAGCGAAGCCGCCATCCGTCAACCCGGAGCACGCAGTCGTCACAGACGAGCAGTCTGGCTGCTCTTGCTGACGGTGGTGGTCCTCTATGCGCTGCAGTTGGACACGCGCTGGGCAATCGGCAGGGATTCTGCGCTTTACCTCGGCTTGGGCGAGA
>CAZXSK010000002.1:0-10270 GCA_964642855.1 uncultured Planctomycetaceae bacterium
AGAGTTCTCCTGTCGACTCCAGAGGATTGCGAACACTCCTCTTATCGTCAGGAAAGCAGGCCGTCTGCACGGGATTCCCCCGCCGGAAGGCGGGCGCCTGCTCCGGGGGCAAACGGTCCGTCAGGGAGTCAGCACGCTGTCGACGAGCTTGCCCTTGTCCTCTTCCGGCTCGGCGGAAAGGGGCCCGCCGTTCTGACCGTCGTAGATGTTGTCGTTCTCCAGGCCCACCTTGGGGCTGGTCGCCCAGAACACGCTGCCCCCCAGGCGCATCACGTTCTGCCCCGCCCGGCTGTGGTTCATGGAGTTCTCGTCCCCGCCCCCGCCGCTGACCTCCGCGTAGGAGGTCGACAGGTCCTCCCAGTCGAGGTTGCCGTTATGGTCGGCTCCGATCGGCAGGTCCGAATCGTCCTGCAGTGTCAGCAGCACGCCCTTGGGCGTATCGCCCGAGACGTCCATCTTCGTTCGCTGCATCGAGTAGCTCAGCGGCGTGCGGTCGTCGAACGCCTTGAAGTCGTAAATGTCCGAGGTCTTGTAGCTGTCGGTGAACACGAGATCGTCAGCCGGGCAGCAGAAGAGCATCAGGTCGCAATGCTCGGTGCGGATCATGCTGAACCACCCGCGCGTGTTGCTGCGGGCCGTGCCGGGGTTGCGGTCGTCGCGCCGGTAGCCCACCCGGCTGCAGTCGGATGATTCCTCGTTGAACGAGGGAAACACCCCCTGGTTGCTGGTCGCGTAGGAGATCGCGCCCTGCCCGATGCCATGCAGGCGGGTGCCGCAGACCTTCTGGCGGGTCATCTCAGCCATTCGGTAGAACGTCGGAACGATGATGCCCGTGAGCATCAGGATAATGGCGATCACCACCAGAAGCTCGATCAGGGAAAAGCCGGCTCGCGTCGGACGGTTCATGTGCACTGCTCCTTGCTGGCGAGCCCGGATTGCGGGGGGAACTCCCCTTGCCGGGCGGTCGACGGCTTCCATTGTATCAGGGGGCAAGGCGGGCGGCAACCGCGCTGCGAGGTCAGCGGAAGCTCGGAGATTCCCAGCCGTCCAGGGACGAGGGATCGTCCACGGTGCGGAAGGCTGCGTCGTCGTATCGCATCATCAGCAGGTTGGGGGTGAAATCGCCCACCCGGCCGGTGACGGTCCGCCCGAGGACATCCTCGAGCAGGTAGCGAGGCAGGTCGGCCCCGGCTGCGATGCTCAGCGGAGCGCCCCCGCCGAAGCGGGCGTTGATCTCGAAGAATTTCGCTTCGCCCCCGCCGGCCGGGTCAATCTCCCGGCGACATTGACAGCAGCAGACGCCCCAGAAGCCCCCCAGGTTGCGGGCGATGCGTGCGGCGGATTCGATCAGCCCGGCGTCGTTCAGCGTGACGCCCTTTTCCACCTCGCCGCTGCGAACGGCCAGCCGAAGACGCGGAACGACCGCGTGGATCTCCCCCGCCCTGCTCTTGTAGACGTCGATGGTGATCTCCTGGCCGGGCGCCCAGTCCTGCATGACCAGGTCCTCGCCGTAGCGGGAGGCGTGCGCCTCGAGCTGTTCGCGCGAGTCGATCCGGGCGGCCCCGATGCTCGCCGACCCGCCGCGAGGCTTGGCGAAACACGGGTAGAACGGCTGGCGGCGGAATTCGCCAAGGGACAGGCTTCGCACCGTCGCGATGCCCTGCTCGGCCAGCCAGTGACAAGTGCGGGACTTGTCGCGACAGATCGCCATGGCTGCCGGGCCGGCGACCATCACGGTGCAACCCTCCTGCTGCAACTCGTCGCGATTCTCGGCTAGCAGGGTCAGGTCCAGATCGGTCAGGGGCACCAGGAGTCGGGCGCGGTGCTCGCGGACGATCTCCCGCAGCCGGGGGAGGTAGTCGCCGCTGTCGACGCGCGGTACGACGAGCCCGACGTCGGCCTGGTGGGCAGCCGGCGAACTGGCCGAAGCGTCGGCGGCGATGATCTTGCCCGCCAGGCCCAGCTCGCCCATAGCCCGGCGGAATGTGCGCAGCAGCGCGACCCGTCGGCCGGTGCATGTGAACAGGATGTTCATCTCTTCGGCGATGGCAGCTCCTTGCGACGGCCAGTATTCACGCGGGCCCGTCCGGTGTCCAGCCGTTTGTGTGGCTGTAGGGGTCGGCAGCGTCGCGGAGAACGGCGTCGGGCGATTCGCTCCATCGGGCCCCGCGACAGAGAAGGTAGACGGGAAGGACCACTGCGGATCCGAGGGCGTGGGCGATCCAGTCGTTGAACTCGAAGCTGCGAGTGGTGGCCAGGCGCTGAACGACTTCGCCGAGCCCGCCCGCTCCGATGGCCAGGACGATCGCGCCGAGCCCCAGCCAGGTGTTGCGCGTTCCGCCCAGCCAGGCCAGCACCATCGCCAAAAGGAACCCGATGACCGCGTGCATCGCCTTGTCATCCGCGCCGAGTCTCTCGGCCATGTATCCAGCCAGGGAGCCTGTCGAGCTGACACCCAGCAGGACGGCAAGCAACACGACGGGCAGCAGGACCACCGCGCCGGTCCGCGTGACGACCCGATGCCCGGAAACTTCCGGCAGCAGGCCCCAGAGCACGGCCAGGGCGACGGTGGTTGCGGGCAGGAAAAGCCCTCCGGGGGCGAGCACCGCCCAGACGGCCATCACGGCTGCGGAGGTCCACAGCGCGGTGCGCAGGCGTAGTGCGGTCGTCGCGCGCCGGCCCTTGGCGAGCGACAGGACGATGGCGGCTACACCCGTCAGCGCCAGCCAGCCGATGCCCGCCTCGCCGGTGATCGCACCCAGCAGCGACAGGCCGTTATCCCGCGCGCAGAGAGTGTCCATCGCCATCGAACCACGTCCGAGGGCGCCGGCGTCGACCGCCCCGGCCATGGGAACCGGCAGCCCGGCGAGCTGGCCAATTGCCAGGCCCGCCCCGGCGACAACAGCCCCTCCGGCGAGCATGCCCCAGCGGGTGCGTCGGGTAAGCAGGCCGGCGAAGATGGCGACCGCCCCGGCCGTGATCAGCGCCAATGCGCCCGTGGGCGGGTCGATGACCATCATCGCGATAATCGCCAGCAGTCCGCTGAGGACCCAGGCGACCTGGGCGCCGATCTGCAATCCGCGGAGCGGATCGCCGCGCGGAGAGAGGCGCATCTCGAGAGGCCACAGCGGCGCGAACCACACCAGCACGCCCGCCCAGCCGGTCAGGAGGATCGCGCTGCGGATAACCGGCTCGGCGGAGACTGCCCCCGCCAGGCCCGCCCCCAGGAGGATCGCCGCGGCGATGACCTGCATCCAGGCGCGCCGGGCGCGGTCGCTGGCGAGCCCCAGCAACATGCTCTGGGACAGCAAAGCCGTCAGGGACAGCATCGCCAGGTGGAAAATCATCGACAGTTCGAGTTGCCCCCGCAGGACGTAGCTGCTCTGTTCGACGCCGCCGGTGAGTTGCTGACGGGCGACGTGCCAGGTCAGCAGCCCGGCCAGTCCCCACAGCGCCAGGTGCAGCGGGTTGCCCGGGACCTGCCGGTTGCCGCGGGCGATCTGCCAGAGCAGCCAGATCGTCCAGGCGGTGGCCAGGCCCAGCGTAAGCCCGGCCCACGAGGTGTAATCGGGCCACCACCAGCCCAGCAGGCAGATGACCACGACGGCGGCGAATACCGCGCGGAACAGGGCTGCGAGTTGTCTGCCGGTCGTACCGATCGGGACGGCCATCGTTGCTCCGATTCAGGGGGTCAGGCGTCCTGGCCGGGCCAGTTGATCTGCTGTTTGGCGTCGCGCATCGACTTGGCGCAGACGTCCAGCCCGTCGCGTTCGTCGGGCGTCAGGTCGATGGGCACCACGCGCTGCACGCCATCGGTGCCGACCACCGCGGGCAGCGCAAGGCAGATATCTTCGTAACCGAACTCGCCGGTGCACTGCACGCTGAGCGGGAAGACGTTCCGCGTGTCGCGGATGCTGGCTTCGGCGATGGCGGCAACGGTATAGGAGGCGGCGTAGAAGCTGCCCCGCGTCTTGAGGCGGCTGACGATCGCGGTGCCCGCCTGGCGGGTTCGCTGCACGACGCGGCCGATGGTGTCGGCGTCCAGCAGGTGGTCCACGCCGACCCCGCCGATGGTGGCATGCTTGACCAGCGCCACCTGGTTGTCGTCGTGCGTGCCGATCACCAGGGCGCTGACGGCGTCGACCGAGGCATGGGCAGCCTCGGCCAGGAAGAACCGCAGGCGGACGGTGTCGAGCGAGCACCCCAGGCCGAAAACATTCATCGCCGGCCATTTGGACTTGAGATAGCCCGTGAGCGTGTCGACCGGGTTGGAGACGATCAGCACGCGTGCCTTCGGGCAACGGCCCATGATCTCGGTCCCGAGTTCGTCCATGACGCGGGCGTTCTCGCCGAGCAGGTCGGCGCGTGTCATGCCCTTCCGTCGGGGCGCCCCGGCCGTGATGACCACCAGGTCGGCATCGTCGAGTTGATCGAGCGTGTTGCAGCCGGTCACGCGGGAATCGGTGTGGAAGAACGGGGAGGCGTGGTTGATGTCCATCGCCTTGCCGATGGCGAGGTCCTCGACGATGTCGTAGAGAAACACGCGTCCGAGCCTGCGGGCTGCGATCGCCGCAGCGGAGGCGGCTCCTACGTTGCCCGCACCGAGGATGAAGATCTTTGGGATCATGGTTTGATGTCCTCTTTCTGAAGTCTACGCCCGAAAGCATTCAGCCGGAGGCGGCCTGCGTCCGAATCACACTATATATCGTCGGCTATCGCCTTGTGTTTGCAGGAAATGGCAAACCGTCGGGCGGTGGCAGGCGTACGGAAGGTCAGATCCCGCGACTGCGACGGGTAGCCTTTTGGGCTGTCCCCCGCCAGCCGGGCCGGTACAATAGCCGATCTTCCGTCAGACCGACGCCAGGCGGGCGTCGGGACGGACAGGGCACAAAGAGGAGCGATTTGCATGATTGACGGGCTTATCCAGAAGATCAAGAAGAACCGGGCGCTGGTGGGCGTGATCGGCCTGGGGTACGTGGGGCTTCCGCTGGTCCGCGAGTTCACCCGCGGCGGGGCCAAGGTCATCGGGTTCGACGTGGACCCCACGAAGGTCAAGGCCCTCAAGGCCGGGCAGAGCTACATCGAGCACATCCCGTCGGACACCATCGAGGAGATGATCGCCGGCGGGCGGTTCGAACCGACCACCGACTTCAAGCGACTCAAGGAGCCTGACTGCATCCTCATCGCCGTGCCCACGCCCCTGACGCAGATGCGCGAGCCGGACATGAGCTACGTCGAAGCCACCGCCAGGCAGATCGCCAAGACCCTCCGCAAGGGACAGCTGGTGGTGCTGGAATCCACGACGTATCCGGGCACGAGCCGGGAAGTCATGCTGCCGCTGCTGGAGAAGTCCGGCCTGAAGGTGGGCGAGGATTTCTACCTGGCGTACTCGCCGGAGCGCGAAGACCCCGGCCGGAAGGACTACACCACCAAGACCATCCCAAAGGTCGTGGGCGGATACGACAAGAACTCGCTGAAGGCGGCGAAGGCGTGCTACGAAATCGCGATCGACACGGTGGTTCCCGTGACCAGTTGCGAGGCGGCCGAGGCGTCGAAGATTCTCGAGAACACGTTCCGCTGCGTGAACATCGCGCTGGTCAACGAGCTGAAGATGCTCTTCGACCGCATGGACATCGACGTCTGGGAGGTCATCAAAGCAGCGTCGACCAAGCCGTTCGGGTTCACGCCCTTCTACCCGGGCCCGGGGTTGGGCGGCCACTGCATTCCGATCGATCCGTTCTACCTCTCGTGGAAGGCGCGGGAATTCGGCATGCCCACGCGGTTCATTGAGCTGGCCGGCGAGGTGAACGTCTCGATGCCCGAGTGGGTGATCCACAAGACCATGGACGCCCTGAACCAGAAGAAGAAGGCGATGAAGGGCTCGAAGATCCTGCTGATGGGCCTGGCGTACAAGAAGGACGTCGACGACATGCGCGAGAGCCCGTCGCTGGAGCTGATGAGGCTGCTCAAGCAGCGCGGGGCGAAGGTGGACTACAACGATCCGCACATTCCGGTGGCCCCGTCGGTGCGCGAGCACCCGGAGATCGAGGGCATGAAGTCGGTGAAGCTCACGGAGAAGTCGCTGGCGAAGTACGACGTGGCGCTGATTTCCACCGACCACTCGCGGTACGACTACCAGTTCATCGTCGACCACGCCCGGATGGTCATCGACACCCGCAACGCAACCAAAAACGTCAAGCGAGGCCGGAGCAAAATCGTGCTGGCGTAACGCGCCGACACCACAAACGCAACGCAGGCCGGCGGGCTCCACGAACCCGTCGGCCTGATCTGTTTACACCTTCGCCGTAGCGGCAGGCTGGATCCTACGATCCGCCGGCCTGCTTCCGCCGGCGACGCAGGACATGGAGCGCAACCTGCGAGACGATCACGCCTGCGATCATTCCGCCCACGGCGCCGATCGCCCCGGAGGAATACCCGCCGAAGATCTCGTGATCGCCCAGGAGAATCACCCCGGCGACCGCACCGAGAATCATTGCCAGCACGACGATGATCGCCTGCACGAGATTGTCCTTGCCGCGGACGTTGATGATCTCGCTGCTGCCGGTGATCTGCACAGGGCGGGCAACGGGCGGAGCCGCCGGAGGCGTCGGGGGCGCAGGTGGGACCTCACTCGACTCCTCCCCGCCGGACGCAGCGCTCACGTCCACGGGCGCGGGCTCAAACGATGAATCCTGCGGCTGATCCTGCTGCTCCTGCGATTCACTGTGGGGGTCGGTCATGCTGACTCCTTCAGGACAGGAAGCTCTTGACTGTCTCGGCTACGTAGTCGATCTGCTCGCCGGTCAGTTCCGCGTAGATCGGCAGCGCCAGGACCTCGTCGGCTGCCTTCTCGCTGACCGGGAAATCGCCCCGCCGATACCCGAGGCCCGCAAAACATTCCTGCTCGTGCAGGCTCAGCGGGTAGTAGATCTCGCAGCCGATGTCATTGGCCTTGAGATGGTCGCGGAGCCCGTCGCGGTTGGCCGCGCGGATGACGTACTGGTTGAAGATCGACTCGTTGTACTCCCGAATCACCGGCGTGGTGATCTGCTCGACGTCGGCGAAGTGCTCGTTGTAACGGGCGGCGTTCTCGCGACGCCCCCGCGACCAGTCTTCCAGATGACGCAGCTTGATCAGAAGCCCCGCCGCCTGGAGCGTGTCCAGCCGGAAGTTGCCCCCCACCCACTTGTGATAGTACTTGGGCTTCGAGCCGTGGTTGCGGCACTGGGCGATCCGCTCGCCGAGAGCGGCGTCCTGCGTGACGATCATCCCGCCGTCGCCCAGGCCGCCGAGGTTCTTGCTCGGGAAGAAGCTGAAGCAGCCCGTCGTGCCCATCGAGCCGGCCTTTCTGCCCTTGTAGGTCGCGCCGATCGCCTGGGCGGCGTCCTCGATGACAGCCAGGTCGTGCCTGCCCGCGATCTCGAGAATCGGGTCCATCTCCGCGCACTGGCCGAACAGGTGCACGGGCATGACCGCGACGGTGTTGTCGGTGAGGGCGTCTTCGATCTTCGCCGGGTCGATGTTGTACGTGTCGGGCTCGATGTCCACGAACACGGGCCTGGCGCCCACGCGCCAGATGCTTCCCGCCGTCGCGAAGAACGTAAACGGCGTGGTGATCACCTCCGGCGCGCCGGGACAACTCTCTCCGGTTCGGCAGGCGGGGAGGTCTTCACCGATCCCCAGCGACATGAGGCTGGCGATCAGCGCGTCGGTGCCGCTGGAGACACCCACGGCCGCGGCAGCGTCGCAGTAGTCGGCGACGGCGGCTTCGAGTTCCTTGACCGCCGGGCCGTTGATGAAGTACTGGCTTTCCATCACCTCTTCGATGACGGGCATCATTTCGTCGCGAAGCGTGGCGTACTGGGCCTTGAGATCGAGCAGAGGTACCTGCATGGAATGTTCCATCCCTTTCGTGCGATGTCAGCAGATGCGATGGCGCGGGGTCCGTCCCAACGCCGTTGCGTGTGCGTCGTGCAGCGGGCGGATCGCCCGGCCGCTACCCTCGCTTCTTAGCCTTCCACTGGTCGTACGTCAACGTTCCAGTGCGAAGTTCCTCCGGCAGAGGCGTCTCTTCATCGAGATCCAGACATCGCAGCACCCCCGGGGAGACCTCCCGATACCGGAACCCGCTTTCGGGACAGGTCATCACCCCGTCGGCGTCGGGGTCAGCCAATCGGTGGCCATGACGCGACATCCACCCCCGCTGCTTTGCGGGCACGCCCATCATCAGCGCATAGTCGGGCACGTCGGCTGCGACGACCGCACCGGCTGCGATGAACGCATACCGCCCGATCTCGACCCCGCAGACGATGGTGGCATTGGCGCCCACCGTCGCGCCGCGGCGGAGGGCGGTCTTCTCGTAGAGGCTGTGGCGGAGCACCTGGGAGCGCGGGTTGGTGACGTTGGTCAGCACGCAGGAGGGGCCGAGGAACACGTCGTCTTCCACGGTCGTGCCCGTGTAGATCGACACGTTGTTCTGGATCTTCACGTTGTCGCCGATTTCCGCCCCGTCTGCCACCATCACGTTCTGGCCGAGGATGCACCCCCGTCCGATCGTCGCCCCGCCCATGACGTGGCTGAAATGCCAGATCTTGGTCCCCTCGCCGATCACGGCGCCGTCGTCGACGTAGCTGCTCTCGTGCACGAAGTAGTCGCGTTTGTCTGCGTTCACGGCTGTTCTCGCTGTGCGATCGTCCGGCCTGCCGGGCCGGTCGGTGCGGTCAGAGTTCTACCGGTTGGCCGCCGGCTGCGAGGGATTTCGAACCCGCCTCCAGGGCTCGAACCACGCGAAGCCCGTCGAGCCCGTCCGATCGCGGGGTCTGGTCGTTCCGGATGCAATCGACGAAATGCTGCCCCTCCGCACGGAGGGGCTCGCCGCCGGCAATCCGAGGAATCAGGATGTCGCCCGTCCGCAGCGTGATCGCCTCGGCGTAGCTGGACACCGAACCGCCCATCTCGGCACCCTTGTCATACACGCGGATCTTCTCGGCTGCTTCCATGTCGTCGAAGACCACCATCTTGCTCGAGCCCACCAGCGTGACCTTGCGGATCTTGTGCGGGTCCAACCACGAAACGTGGATATGCGCCATCCGGCCGTCGGCGAATTTGAGGTTCGCGAACACCACGTCCTCGATGCCGTCCTGAAGGTAGTCATGACCGGAGGCAGAGACGCTTACCGGCTCAGCGTCGAAGAGATAGCACGCCACGGAGATGTCGTGGGGCGCCAGCGACCACCAGGCGTTCTCCTTTTTGCGGACGATCCCCAGGTTAACGCGCTGGAAGTAGAGGTACAGCGGATTGCCCACGTCGCCGTCGGCGATCATCTGCTTCATGTGGTTCACGGCCGGATGATACTCCAGCAGATGCCCGACCATGAGCTTGACGCCTTTCTGGTCGGCCAGTTCCACCAGCCGGGCCGCGTCTTCGCTGGAGAGCGTCAGGGGCTTCTCGACGTACACGTGTTTGCCGGCCTGGAGAACCCTTTCGGCCAGTTCGAAATGAAGCGGCGCGTCGGTGGCGATGACCACGGCTTCGACGTCGGCGTCGCGGAGCGCGTCGTCGAGTTCGGCGGTGACCTTGGCCTGGGGATACTGCGAGGCCATGGAGATGCGTACCTTCTCGCTGAGGTCGACGATCCGCCGCAGCGCGACGCCTTCGAGGCCCGCGAAGTTGCGAACGAGGTTCTTGCCCCAGTTGCCCGCCCCGACGACTGCTACACCGATCATTGCGATTCCTTTCCGCTTGGCAGGGAGTTACCGATCCATACTGTATCCCTATCGGAAACACCGGGCGATTCACGGAAGGGGCTTTTGGGGCAATTTGCGGGAGCGCCCAATGCGGGCAGCGCGCAAACGAAAGCAGACCAGTCCGAAGACCGATCTGCATTCGTGTCGCCGTGCGACAGCGCCCCCCGCCCTGCCGACGGCTTGTTGTTCTGCTAGGTCCGGGCGATCAGAGCGTCACCGGCTCGGCTATGACGCTGGTTACCTGCTCAGGCAGGCCAGCAGGGTATTCGCGGGTGTTGTACACGCAGCGAAACTTGACCATAGCCTCGGTGGGGGTATTCGCCTCCACGATCGCCTCGGACTCGCTGTTCTGTCCGGGATCTCTGTATCGAATTCGGTAAACCATCAGACTCCCTCGCTATCCTCGATCACAAGCTGGCTGAACACAGTACCCAGTGCCCTCCAGGGCGTTTTCCGGCCCTGCTCGCAGGGACAGTACGATTCGACCCAACAGGCCGGCAAACCGGGCGAGAGAAAAGACCTGC
>CAZXSK010000002.1:10370-26958 GCA_964642855.1 uncultured Planctomycetaceae bacterium
GGACAGTACGATTCGACCCAACAGGCCGGCAAACCGGGCGAGAGAAAAGACCTGCAAAACAGACCGAATCGCGCCCTTGATCGCCCGGTGATGCGGCCGCAAACACTTATCTGGAAATCCTTTACAATCTACGCAAGAGACAGGAGCAGCTCGCGCAAGATTCTCAAATTGGCTGGATCATCATGGATGACGACCATCGGTTGCGGACGCACCGCCTCCAGGGGACAGCGGCGATGGGGGAGATGTAACCCAATAACTGATATATGCTTATCGAGCGAGAACGCCCACGATGCCCCGGGCTATGGCGTTGGCAACCTTGCGCTGATAGCCAGCGTCGTGCAGGCGGTCGCACTCCGCCTGATTGGACAGGAAGCCCGTTTCCACCAGCACAGCCGGGCTTGTGGTACGCACCAGAACGTAGAACCCCGCCCCGCGCACCCCCGGGCCGTGCGGACGAATCCCCGCGGCTTTGAAGGCAGACGCAATCGACCGGGCGGCGTCTTTGGAGGTCTGCGAGCAACTGCGGGCGTGGAAGACATCGAAGCCCGTCACCGACCGGTTGGGCTTGAACGAATTGGCGTGGATGCTCACGAACAGGTCGGGTCGGCGGGCATTGGCCAGGTCTGTGCGACGCTTCCTGCTGACCGTCTCGTCGCCCGTGCGAGTCATGACGACCGTCACGCCGTGGGACTTCAGGCGGGCGGCAACCAGTTTGGAGATCGCGAGGTTCACGTGCTTCTCGCTCGTGCCGCGGACGGAGATGGCCCCGGGATCCTCCCCCCCGTGTCCGGGGTCGATCATCACCGTCCCGCTCACCTGCTGCAGCGAGGGATCGGCCTCGGGTGTCTTGCGCCGGGTCTTCCCGGGCACGTCAATGGTGGGCACGGGGTTGGCAGCCGCCCCGATGGCAAGGCTCAGCTGGCGGGGCACGTAGAGAATGCCCCCGACGCTGCCCATTCCGCCCGGCGAGTCGATCCGCCGGCCGTTGACGATGGCCATACCGCCGGGGTCGCAGATCAGCGTTACTACGTTGGTGGGGTTACGGAGCATGGCGGTGGCGGAGGAGACGTCCTCGACGCGCATGTCGAGACAGCCGGCCAGTTGATACACGCTCATCGACCCGGGCGGGATGCGGACTTCTTCGTGGCCGTAGGCGGGCGTGACGGGCCCGGTGGCGCAGCCTCCGGCGAACAGCAGCAGACCGCCGGCCAGGCAGAGAGCGACGCGGCGGAGTGTACGATCAAGAGAGTATTTCATGGTTCGCAGGGAGATCAGTGGGGTTTGGGGCTTCCCGCGGCGGCGACGTAGATCAGGAACGCCACCCATGCCATGAAGACGACTGCCAGCAGGATGTACCTCCACAGAGGCCGCCTTGGCGTGCGATCCGGGATATCGTCGACGACGTCGACCGGCTTGGGTGGTTGCTGCTTCCGGTGCGCGTCGGTCTTCTTCGAATCGCTCATGAGCGGATGTCGAACTCTTCCTCGATGTCGAGTGCGTCGTCGAAGTCATAGACGTCCCGGAAGTCCTCGATGCTGTCGGTGGGCGTCTTCTTCATGAACTTGTGGCGGATCAGCAGGTAGACCATGTTCCCGAAGTCTATCGTCGAGCGGATGTTCCATCGACGGAGCACGGCGCGGGCGAGCATACCCCACCGCTCGACGGCCAGTTCACGCAGCGCATGGCAGATCTGCTGGCCGGTGACGTGGCTTTCGCCCTCGACGTCACGGTCCTGGCCGAACTCGCGCTGCACGGCGGCGCTGAGTCCTTCGTGGAGAAACGCGTACGCTTCGGGCGGATACCGCCCGTCGTCGCGGATCACCTTTTCCATCGATTCGACCGGTTCGTCCGTCATCTCGTTGATGCTCATGATCGCGCCTCAGTCCTTCTTGCGCGGGAACAGGGGCTCGCCCTTGCTCGTGGCCATGCCCGCCTCGATCTGGCCCCACGCGCCCTGCTCGGCCAGCGGCCGGTCGTCCGGCGACCAACCCAGCGATGCAAAACCCTTCGCGACGGTCTCGGGCATCACCGGCTGGAGGTACAGCAGGATGATGCGCACCGCCTCGGCGCACGTCCACAATATAGACGCAAGTCGATCGGTCTGCGTTTCGTCCTTCGCCAGTTTAAACGGTTCGGTGACCTCAATGAAGCGGTTTGTCGCGTCCACCAGGCTCATCACGCCGTCTAGGTAGGCGTGGAACTGGCAGTCCTTCATCCATGTTGGGGCGCCGTCCCGCAGGTCGCGTGCGGCGGCGACGACCTCGGTGGCTTCTTCCAACTCGCCGGCCGGGGCGGGCACGGCGGCGTCGAAGTACCGCCCGATCATGTTCGTCGTGCGCGACAGCAGGTTGCCCACGCCGTTGGCGAGATCCGCGTTGTAGCGCTGGCGGAGCATGTCGTGCGAGAAATCGCCGTCGGCGCCGAATGTCACCGCCCGCAGCAGGAAGTACCGGAACGTGTCCAGCGAATAGTCGCTGCAGATCTCGCGGATTTTCTCCCGGCTGATGAAATTGCCCAGGCTCTTGGACATCTTCTTGCCCTCCGACGTCCACCAGCCGTGGGCGAACACGCACTTGGGCAGCTCGATGTCCAGCGCCATCAGGATGCACGGCCAGTAGACCGCGTGGAACCAGAGAATGTCCTTGCCGATCAGGTGCACGTCCGCCGGCCAGTAGCGGCTGAACTCGCCGTCGTGGGCGTCGTCGATCTCGATCAGTCCGAGGGCGTTGATGTAGTTGCTCAGCGCGTCGATCCACACGTAGACCACGTGCTCGGGGTCGTTGGGCATCTCCACGCCCCAGGGCAGCTTCTCTTTGTTCCGCGAGATGCAGAGATCCTCGACGCCCTGTTTGAGCTTGCTGACCACCTCGTTGCGGCGGGCGTCGGGGCGGATGAACTCCGGGTGCTGCTCGATGTGCTCCAGCAGTTTGGGTACCCACTTTTTCAGGCGGAAGAACCAGTTCTCCTCGCTGAAGCGCGTCAGCGGCTTGCCCGAGATCTCGGACTTGTACTCGTTGTCCCGCGCGGTGGACTCGGTGACGTACTCCTCCTGGCCTTCGTCGTACCAACCTTCGTAGCGGCCGAGGTAGATCTCGTCCCGCTCGACGAGCCTGCGGACGATCTCCTGCAGGCGTTTCTCGTGGCGGTCTTCGCTGGTGCGGATGAAGTCATCGTGGCTGATGTTCAGCTCGCCCCAGAGATCCTGAAAGTGCACAACGACCTCGTCGGCGAGGGCATCGGCGGTGACGCCTCGCTCGAGGGCGGCTTTGTAGATCTTCACGCCGTGCTCGTCGGTGCCCGTCAGGAAGCGCACGTCGCGCCCGGCGGCGCGGTGGAACCTCGCCAGCACGTCGGCGGCGATCGTCGTATACGCGTGGCCGATGTGGGGCACGTCGTTGACGTAGTAGATCGGCGTGGTTACGTAGTAGGTCTCGCTCATGGCTTCTGTCGTCACCTTTCGCAATCAGGTGGATCCGTCGGAATCAGGCTGCACAGTGTACAGGCGCGACGCCCGGTTGTCATCCCCGCCCTGCCTGCGGGTCCACAGACCCACTGCAAGCCCGGCCAGGATGAACGCGATCGCCTCGGTGTGGCGCGTCATGAAACACCCCCCCGCGACCTGCGCGACCAGCGCGCCGGCGACGTAGAGCCCGGGCCCGTCGCCGCGACCAGTCCGTCGCGACGAACGAACACCCGCGATCACCGCCAGGGAGACCGCAGCGACATACAACCCCAGCGCGGGCAGGCCCGCCTCCGCAGCCATCGCCACGAAGTTGTTGTGCGGGCTCATGCCCGCAACGGCCAGGTTGTATGCGCCCACGTGCGGACGGAAGTTGCCGATCCCCACGCCCAGCACGGGGTGGTCGGCGGCCATCGCGACCCCCGCCTGCCAGATGTCCAGCCTCTCGGTGACGGTCCGCAGCCAGTACCCGCCCTGCCAGATGTCGGCAATCCGTTTGCCGAGAGGCCCGAGGGCGACCCAGGCGACTCCCCCTGCAAGAACCGGTGAGGCGAGCGCAAGTTTCAGCAGTTTCCGCCTGCCGGCCACCCAGACCGCGACCGCCCCGGCTGCCAATGCCACCACGCCGCCACGGTTGGCGGTTGCGGCTGTCAGGGCGACCATCGCCACGGCGGGGATCGCCAGCAGGAGTTTGTGCCACCATCGGCTGCCGGCCAGCGTGAGCGCCCCGGCCAGCACGGCTGCGATCGCCGCCAGCGAGCCCAGGTCGCCGTTGAGGTAGACCAGGTTCCACTCTCCGGCCGCACGTGCCGCCAGCGTGACCGCCAGGACCAACCCCGCGGCAAGCACGCCACGCGTGCTGGTGAGCCCGTCGGACGAAGCGGCCAGGAGGACCAGCCCGGCGGCCAGCAGAATCGGGTGGTGGTTCAGTGCGGGATCCCAGTACAGTCGATAGGCTGCCGCTGCCGAGGCCAGCAGACACCAGGCGACCATGGCAACCATGACCCACCCTGCGGACGTCATCGCCCAGCGCGGGGTACTGCGGCGTCGGACCAGCCAGGCGAAGTAGCCCGTGCCCACCAGGGCAGCGGTCCACTCCAGCACGTGCCATCGAAGAAAGAAGCTCCAGGCAGCGCCCGCCCGCGGCAGGCCGTAGGCAAGCGGCAGCAGCGCCAGCACACCCGCACCGGGCCTGCGGAAGGAAACCACCGCCCCCAGCCAGGCGAGCCCGGACAGGACGGCCAGTACCCAGGGGGGAGACCACCCGGGGAGTTCTTCGGCCAGGGACGCCGGCAGGACCCCGGCCGGGTTCAGCCAGCCCCAGGCGAGCACGATCGCCCCCAGCAGACAGGCCAGCAGGTGCAGCCCGGCCACGGTGTGGGCGATCCACCGTGCGTGCGGGTTTTCCTGTCTGGCATCGGTTCTCATGCCGATCTCCTTGGCAGCGGGCGAGTGCGGCCGGGCTATGGTGCAGTGTATCGCCCCGGGCCCGGCGTCTCTGCCGGCCGGCTCGGCGGGCGGAGTTGCGCTCGCAACGGAACCCCCGGGCCGATACAGTGTCCCGCGCGGAATCAACCATGACGCGGAAAGCGAACATCCTGGTGCGCGGCATCGCCCTCGGGGCGGCGCTGGCAGCCATCGCAGCCGGCTGGGCGCTGTACCGCGCGCCGGTGCGGGCTGCGATCTCCGCGTCGCCGGACGGTTCGCCCTTCCCGCTGGAGCGGCTGGAGCTGTACCTGCTGGTCCACGCGGGGCTGTTGGCGTGGATCGGCTTGGCGGGCGCCTGGGCTGGAGGATTTCTCGCCTCCCGTCCTCAACTGCTGCCCAGCCTGCCCCTGTGGTCGGGCGTGGTTTCGCTGCCGGCGTGGTTCGCGTGGAAGTTCTCCGCAGCCGGTGGCGTGGTCGACGGGCTCCTGGGCACGCCGGGAAGCTGGCTGGGCGCATGGGAGCAGGTCGGGGCGTTCGTGGTTCTCTCGGCCGAGCCGGTGATCGCGGTGATGCTCGCGGGGGGTGTGGCGTGGTCGCTGGTGCATCTGCGAGGCAGGGAATCGATGGCGCGGATCGTTGTGCTGCTGGTGGCCGCTGCGCCGTGGCTTGTGCTTCGATGGTGGCAAGGCGGGTCGCTGCTTGGGACCACCCTTGGCGAGCCGGTTGCGCCCCCGATGGTGCTGGGGCTGCTCGGACACGAAGCGGCCGAGGCGGCACGCGGGGCGTGGGCGAGCCTGGCCCCCGGCGGCGGCTGGCTGCTGGCCGTAATCGCCGGCGGGGCGCTTGGCGGTTGCTCGCTTCAGGCGGGCAAACCCAGACCCGCCCACCTGCGCGAACCGGCTGAGGACGGGCGCAAGCCCGGGAACCCCGGCCTGGTGTACCTGGCCTTTACGGTCGTCTACGTAGCGTTCCTGTTCTACGGCTGCTACGTGCCGTTCAACTTCCAGCCGATCTCGCTGGAAACTGCGTGGGCTGTGTTCACGAGCCCGGGATACCTGACCTCCGCCCGGTGGGGCCAGGCCGACGCCGTCGCCAATATCGCGATGTACATCCCCCTGGCGTTCTGTGCGATGGGGGCATGGACGAAAGAGGGCCGGCGGAGCGGGTGGTGGATCATGGCCCCGAGCGTGGTGCTGTTCGGGGCGGCGATGAGCCTGGCGCTGGAGTTCGGGCAGGTTTTCCTCCCCGAGAGGACCGCCTCGGCCCACGACGTGATCGCCCAGGCAATCGGCTCGGTCATCGGCTCGGGAGCGTGGGTGGCGTTCGGCCGACCTTTCACGCGGTTCGTGCGCGGGCTTGCGGATCGGAAATCGGCAGGTAAGGCGTTGGCGGTCAGGCTGCTGTACGTTTATGTCGCCATGCTACTGGTCATGCAGTTGATGCCCCTGACGCTGACGATCAGCGTCCGGCGGGTGGTGCACAAGTATCGCGACGGGATGATCACGCTCTGGCCGCTGTCGGACCTGATGCGCTACTCGGTGCTGGCGATCGTGCTCAAGTCGCTGATGTACGCGCCGGTGGGGTTCCTGGTCGCCACGGTCACTCCGAGGCGGAAGCGTCCCCTGCTGGCCGGGGTCATCGGGGGCGTGGCCTTCGCAGTCCTGCTGGAGGTCGCCCAGGTGTTCGTGGTGTCCCGGATCGCGACGACGACCGACCTGCTGCTGGCCGCGGCAGGAAGCGCGCTGGGAGCGCTGCTGGCGGTTACTCTTGGCCCGCGGGCACGGGGCGAGGGCGTCTACGGAACGTGGTGGAAAGCCCACGGCCGATGGATCATGGCCGGGCTGACCGTCGCGTGGGTCGCGGTGCTGCTGATCGCGCGGTGGGACCGCCCCGGCGGGCCGGCGTCAATGCCGGTCGCCTGGGATCGCCTCGCCAATGCGGCTGGGGTGCCCGTGCTGGACATGGCCCGCCACCTTGGGTTCCTGGAGGGGGGTGTGCGAATCGCCCGCGAGTTGGCGGTCATCGCGACGCTGGGCCTGTTCGTCCGGTCGGTCGTGGGAGGCGGGTCCCGAACTCGCTGGCTGGGCGCGACGCTGGTTACGATTGCGCTGGCCGTCGCGTTGGAAGCTGGCAGGGCGTTCTATTCGAAATACCCCCCGGATCTGACGCTTGTGCTGGTGGGCGTGGTGGCGTCCGCCCTGGGCGTCTGGGCCCAGCCGCGGCTTGCAGCGATCTTCCTGAAGCAGCCTCGCGCGGGTGTTGCCAGAGCCACGGGCGACGACGTCGATCCCGCGCAGCAAAGCGGGCCGTCGGAACCTGCCGACGACCCGCACAAGTTCACCTGGCGATAACTGTCCGGGACAAGTCTACGACGTTCCCTGCTTCAGCGCCTGGGAGGCCTTTCTTACCGCATCCTGTTCGTCGGGCAGGAGGGTCCGGTTCTCGGCCTTGGCTTTCTTTCCGAGGTCGACCGCGGCCTGGTAATGCCATTTCGCAACTTCCTCCATGCCCCGGGCCTTCTCCGCCTCGGCGACATGGTAATGCGCCTGGGGCGAGTCGGTCATGCCCCGGATCGACTGGCGCAGAAGCGCGACAGCCTGCTGATGTTCGCCCATCAGGTGCGAGATCCATCCCCGGGTATCGATCAGCGTCGCAGGAGGCCGGGCCATGTTACGGACCGCCTTGTCCATGTAGTTCCTGGCCTTGGCAAGCTTCTCCTTGTCATCCGGATGAAGCTGGGTGATGGAATAGGCGGCGTTATTGAGAAGCGTCCGATGGTTTGGGAGCTTCTCCATGAGCGATTCGTAGATACTCAGGGCCTGGTCTCGCTGGCCTGCTGTCTCCGATGCAGCCCCGTAACGCAGCTTCATGTACGCACTTTCGGGGAAGTCCTCGACGGCTCGTTCGAGAACCTTCACCGCCCGGTCGGGCTTGCTCTCGTCCAGCCACATGTCGGCTCGCAGAACCGCAGCGGTAAAGCTCTCCTTGGGCTTGAGGCGTGAGAGGACCTTGCGTCGGCTGTCGAGGTCGCGGGCGCCCATCCAGGCGGCCCATTGGCAGCGAGGGTTCTTGTCCAGGATCTCCATCGCCCACTGACCGGCGAACCGGTTCAGGCGGAAGTCCCGGGCAATAGACAGCAGCAGCAGGTCGCGCGAGGTTTCCTTGTAGGTGCCGTACCCTTCTCGAGCCGTCTGAAGATGCTGGCGCGTGACCACGCCGATCGGATCTCCATCCGGCAGAGCTTCCACAATTTTGGCCGCCTGGTCGACCCGTCCCGCGGCCAGCAGCGCCAGAATACGATCCGGCGGAGAGACAGGCACGCCGACTCGCTGCTTGCGAAACTGCTCGTTGATCTCCTCGATGCGATTCAGCCAGCCATCCAGCCGCTCGCGATCGTCGGATGTCTGGGCGATGCACACGCCGATGAGCACCGACACGCCGCTGGCTGCTTTCGGTTCGGGCAGGAGCTTCAGGGCGGCCTGGGGATCCTGCTTGGCTGTCAGCATCGCGGTGATGTTGGCCCACAGCGGCGAACCGGTTTGCCTGGTCATGCGTTCGGCAAGCCGGGCTGCTCCGCGGAGGTCGCCCTTCTGCTGGTAGGCGTCCATCGCCAGACCGGCAAGGATGGGTTGCACATACCGGTCGTTGGTGAGTTCCTGCACACTGCTGCGGAAGGCCTCCAGTGCCTGGTCAGGCCGCTCGCTCTGGAGGTAGTGCCTGATCCTCTGCACATGCACCCTCATGTCTTTGGGTCGATCCTTGAGCAGGCCGTCCAGAACGGCAATCTTCGCGTCGTCGGTCTCCGAAAGTTCAGCCAGCATCAGGCGCGAGGGCACGTACCGGTCGGAGTGAACGGGAACCCTCTCCAGCAGCCGGCGGGCCTCCTTGCGATCTCCCACGGCCATGGTCGTACGCGCCAACGCCAGCAGGAGTCTCGGATGGACCTCCTCGTCGCGCCCGGAGAGCTCTTTGAGCACTTCGGCGGCTTTGTGGTCCAACCCCCACTGCCGGAGCATTTCCGCTCGTTGGAAGACGCTCATTTCCAGCCCCGAGGCTCCTGCATCTTCGAGTTTCCGCAGTTCTTCCAGCGCGGCGAGAGGCTCGTTGTTGAGGTCCAGCAGCGTAGCGATGGACACGCGCAGTCCCAGTCGCTGGGGCTGAAGACCGGCCGCCTTGCGAAGCGACGCGATGGCGCCTTTCAGGTCGCCGAAGATCCGCTGGACTTGGGCGCGGGTGACGTACGTCTGCGCGTCGGCCGGTGCGATCTCCTGGAGGTCGTCGCAGATAGCGAGCGCGTCGTCACGATGCTTCATCGCCTTGGCGACGTAGATGGCCAGTTCCGCAAGGGCCTGGCGATCGCCCTGCCGCACCGCCGTCTGGTGAAGATCCTTCAGCACAGCCATGGCGTCGAGCTCTTTGCCCATCGCCTGGTATACGTTGACCTTCGAGAGCATCGCCCGCCGGCGATTGACGGTTCCTTCGGTCAGTTGGTCCAGCAGCGTCATGGCCTGTTCGAGCCGGCCCATTCTCGCCAGCAAGGCTGCCTGTCGGAGCTTGGCTTCAGCTGCGACATGTTCCGGGGCGTCGGCGTGGCTCCAGACGGCCTGGTAGCTCCTGATCGCCTCGCCAGGACGTCCTCCCGCCTGCTCCAGGCTCGCCATGGCCATGTTGACCATGTACTCCCGTGCGTTTCGCACGTCGGTCAGCTTTTCACGGACGTCCTTGAGATCGCCCGACCGCTGCCAGATCTGGGCGAGGGCGAGGTAGGGAGTCAGCACCCGAGGCTGGGCACGGAGCACCTTCTGGAGTTCGGAAACGGCCTGGTCTCTGCGGTTGCTGGCCAGGAGTGCCTGGACCAGAAGCATCCGTGCCTGCTGGTTGTCCGAGCGGTCTTCGAGGCTCTCACGACAGATCCGGATTGCCTCGTCGGGCCTGCCACGCTGCAGATACACCGCAGCCAACTGCAACCCGCTCTTGCCTTCAAAGGCGCCTTCCTGGATGGCTTCATCGAGATCCTTGCCCTGGGCCAGGGCAATTTGCAGCTTCAGCAGGTTCGCGCGGTCATTGGGCGAGTCGACGGTCTCCAGAACACTGGCCGCACGTTCGAGATTGCCCGCCGCAATCAGCTCTGCAGCCAGAGTGACCTTGTACTCCGCCACGCCCGGTGCAAGCCTGGAGGCCTTGCGGTACTCTTCGATCGCCAAAGCCGATCGCTCGGTCGATCCGTAGAGCTGCCCCATCTCGAAGCGAAGCGCCGCGGTCTCGGGGTATTTCTCCACCGCGCGGGAAAGCAGTTGCTCAGCCGCCCGGTCCTCGCCGAGATAGCGATGTGCCCTGGAAATGGCGATCGTCTGGGGAACATTTCGGGGCTCCCCCTTAACCAGTCGATCGGCGATCGCCCGGGCCTGCGATTGGAGCTTGCGGGCCTGCTGGGGATACGTCTGCATCAGCAATTCAGCCCGGCGCTCGTAGGCCTGTGCGATGCTCGCGAGTTGCGTGATCGACGCGTTCGGATCGGCCGCAACCTTTTCCATGACATCGGCGGCCAACTGCTCGCGGTCCGTCTTGCGTGCGATTTCCAGCAGCAGCGTCAGGGCGTCGGGGTCGTCGGGATGGGTTTTGTAGAGCCTGTCGGCGTGGCGGAAGGCGGTTTCCGTTGCATCCTGCAGGCCTTCCTCGGACAGACTCCTGGCCATGAATTTCAGGGCCTGGGCATTGTCGGGGTCCAGCTCGGTCAGCACGAACGTCATCGCTTCTCGGGCAGACTCCACGTATTGAGGATATTGCGACGCCAACTGGGCATAACGCACGTGCGCAACCGGCCAGTCCGGGTGCTGCGCACGAAGCCGGCTGAGCTGGCGAACCGCCTGGGCTCGCTCTCCGCGCCGAACCATGAGCATCGCCTCCAGCAACAGGGCCTGCCGCTGACGCGAATCTTCCTTCAGCACGTTCTCCACGAGCTGCTGAGCTTTTTCGTTGTTGCCCAGCCACATCGCCAGTTCCGCCCGATCCAGCTGTACTTCGATGACCGTTGGGTTCTCCTTGAGGACGACGTCGAGACGGTCGGCTGCCTGGCGGACACGCTGGATATACTCCTCCTGGGAAAGCTCTCCGCTGAGGGTAGCGACCTCGTACATCTCGAGCTTCGAGACCGCCAGCGGCGGCGGGTTCTCCGCCGAGAGGATCACGTCCCGGACGTCTTCGAGTGCTTCGAAATCCTGCTGCTGAACGCACGTGTCCACCAGCAGCACCGCTGCCCTTTCCAGGGTCGGGTCGATCCGGACGACGGTGCTGAACTCGTTGATCGCGCGGGCGCAGGCCTGGTCGGCCTGGTCGGCGGCTTCCTGGCGGGCCTCCCGCTTCTGTCGGGCCAGTTCTGCGACCCCTCCGGCCTGGGCGCTCTCGGCCTCGCGACGGAACAGCCCGGCCAGACGATCATACGCCCGCCCCTGGTTCCTGCAGATGACGCCCAGCATGTAGTGAAGCTGGAGCTTGTCTTTCTCGTCGGCTGGGTCAAGCTCTTCCAGAATCTCCCGGGCCCGGTCGAAGTTCCCGATCGCAGCCTGGAGCTTCTCAACCGGCGGGTATCGTTGCGAAGACATCAACGCCTGGGTAGCGGGCATGGAGTAGCTCTCAGCCAGGGCCATCTGGATATCGATCTTGCCCTCGGGCTGATGCGACTTGCCCTCCTGGAGCACCTCGCGTGCTTCCTCGTGTCTCTGGAGCGAATTCAGCGCCCGGGCGCGAACCACGTACCCCTGGTGATCGGTGGGGTTTTCGCGGATGTACTGGGCTGCCTGGTTGGCGGCGTCCTCGAACTTCTTGGCGCTGAGGCTGATCCTCGCCCGGTCCAGCTGCGAGTATCTGCCCCGTCGATGGAGGAAAAACCACACGCCGCCGGCCAGGGCGGCAATCACTCCGGCGATCAGCACGAAAATCAGGATCCGGCGTGCCATGTGCACTGTCTCCTTGTTCTAGCCCGCTAGGGGAGCTTGCGATCCACGTGGGGTATCGCTGTCCGCATGAACCTCACACAACGCTCTCGCGTTTCCTCCACCGTTCCGTTGACCACGGCCGAAACGCGGATCAGTGCGCCGCTGGCGTTGCGCCTCAGCAGCCCGTTGGCGAATATCGTCAACTGCTGCGTCCAGAAGCTCTGGGTATAGCGATCCCCACATTTGTAGGTGTAGAGGAAGTAGGTCTGGTACGGGCCCCGCTGGGCGACCAGCTCGCGGCAGGGAAGCTCGCCGACGCCCTCGACCTGGCTGATCTGCACGTCGCCCTTGGCGACGATGTTCGTCCCGCCTCCCTCGATGCACAGGTCGGGCGGATGCGTGCCCTTGCGGTTGTCCGAGCTGAAGACGATCAGGAAGCGGATTTCATCCAGAACCGATGGCCCGGGGGCGTAGACCCTGTTGAGGTAGTCGTTGGTCTCCAGGATGGTCAGTTCCTGCTCGCTGAGCGTCTCGTTGTGGCCAACCCACAGGTCGTCGTCGATCTGCAGCTCGGATGGCACCGCCTCGGCAGCGACGTCCGCCCGGTGCATGGCGGGTACCGAACGCGACAGCCAGATCGCGACACCCGCACTGAGAACGATCAGCACGATCGCCGTGACTGACCAGGGCTTGCGGATCGCCTGCCTGAGCTCCCGGCCCTGGGCCTCGTCCTCCGGGCCCCGACGGACATCGTGGAACAGCGGCACGACTTCCGCAGGCCTGCCCACCAGCCTGCGCGTGCCCAGCACCAGTTTCTCAAGCCCGAACATCATGAAGAACGCAGCTACGAAGACCAGCACCCCGCTGGTATCGTGCACCCAGCCGGTCGCCAGTTCGACCGTCCACACTTCGGCTACGAGAATCAACCCGAAGATACGAATGGAGTTGGCAACCACAGCCACGGGAATCGACGCGAGGAACAGCCCGATCCGCCACAGCCCCCGGAGTCGGCAGACGTAGGCGTAGAGCGTACCGAAGGCCACCAGGCTGATCATCGTCCGCAGTCCGTTGCATACGTCGGCGACCTGCAGTTCCTTGCCATCGGGCAGCAGCACCCGGTTGCCCGACCGCACGGCAAGCAGGCCCAGGGTGTCGGCGATCCACACCCCCGCCTTGGTCGCGAAGATCCGCAGGTGGAAATTCCAGTTACCGATCGTCACTTCCGGCAGCGGAATCATGAACACCAACAGCAGGAGGGGGAACCAGAATCGCCGCAGTGCAGAAAAACCCCACACGATGATCGCCACCCCGAACAGCACGCCGATGAAGGCAAAGCCGCTGGCGAAATTCACCCGCGCCAAGGCGGCCAGCAGGTGCAGAAGCAGGCTTCCGCATAGCACCACCATGCCGAGAATCGGGTTGGGTTTGACCTTCACTTTCGTATGGCGGATCAGCAACACGAAAATCAGCAGGCTCACCAGCGGAACCAGCGGCGCGTGGGTGTAGTAGCTGCTGCCCTCCGTGAACCGGTCATACAGGCTGCGGGAGGTCTTGTCCCACAGGGGGAACCACCGGTGCCACATCTCGGCGAAGTTCAGGTAGAACCCAGCTGCCAGCCCTGCGGCCAGGGCGGTCCAGAACACCCAGGCGGGGATCCCGACCTTGCGGACGTTGTGGACCTCCGAGGGATCAGCTTGTTCGGTTGCTTGCATGGCCTCAGTACCACCGAATGCCGACCTGCGGAAAACACGAGCGAATTACATTCCGTTTGTACGCCGGAACGCACAGGCCGTTCGGTGAATTCCCTTTCATTCTCAACGAGCACGCAGAGTTGCGCCCGACGTTATAGCAGACCCGCCGGAGCGATGCCACTGCATTGCCTCCGGGTATCCGATGCCTCCTAACTCGGATCGGGCGAAGGGTTTCTGCAAAGAGACTGACTCGCCGTCTTCTACTTCCGACCCGCCGGGACCGTCGGGATTGCCCGGGGTGGCATGCTCCCGCTTCGCCCCGGCCTGCGTCTCATTTCCTGCCGCGGGCGGTCCTGGCCTGTGGCGCCCTGTCCCGCCGAACGCAAGCGATCGCCCCCGCCCCCGAAAAACCGCTTGACCGCATCGCCGGTCGCCGGTACAAACACCGATCTGCGTTTCGGGCAGGCGGGGTTGTACTGCGCCGACTCTGCCAACTTGGAAGCCGCTACGATGACGGATGTTACGAACAATTCGAAGCCCCCTGCCGACCTGGAGTTCCTTCGCAGGCGGATCGACGAACTCGACCGCAAGATCGTCGAGCTTCTCAACGAGCGCGCGCGAGTCGTGGTCGACGTAGGCCGGGCCAAGCAGGTCGACGGCACGCCGATTTACGCGCCCGACCGCGAGCAGGTGGTCCTCAAACGCATCGCCGACCTCAACGAAGGCCCCCTGCCTCCGGGCACGCTCCAGGCGATCTACCGCGAGCTGATGAGCGGCTCGTTTGCCCTGGAAAAGCCGCTCCGCGTGGGGTTCCTGGGCCCGCGGGGGAGTTTCTCGCACCTCGCTGCCGCACGCAAATTCGGCTCCTCGATCGAATACTGCCCCCTGCCGGACATCGCAGCGGCGTTCGAGGAAGTCACGCGAGGCCACTGCGACCTGGGCATCGTGCCCGTCGAGAACAGCCTCGGCGGCGGGGTCATCGACACGCTCGACGCGTTCATCGAAACTCCCGTGCACATCTGCGCCGAGGTCGTGGTACGTATCCACCACAACCTGCTGGCCAACTGCCCTCCCGAGCAGATTCGGGTCGTCGCCTCCAAGCCGGAGGTATTCGCCCAATGCAGGAAGTGGCTCTCGACCAGCATGCAGGGCGTGGAACTCGTTCCCGTGGCCAGTTCCGCCAAGGCGGCAGAGATGGCCGCAGCCGAGAAGAACCTCGCCGCAATCGGCTCGACCCTGGCTGCGGAGCTGTACAATCTCAAGATTGTCTACGCGAACATCGAGGACAACCCCAACAACCAGACGCGTTTCTTCGTGATCTCCACCAAGCCGGCCAAGCGTACGGGCAATGACAAGACGGCGATCATGTTCACGACCGCCCACCGGGCCGGCGCCCTGGTGGAGGTGCTGAATATCTTCTCGCGTCACGGGGTGAACCTGACGAACATTGACACGCGCCCGTCCAAGCGGCGCAACTGGGAATACTACTTCTTTGTGGATGCCGAAGGTCACTGCGAGGACCCGAACTTCGCCCAGGCCCTCGGCGAGGCCCGTGAACACTGCGGGGAACTGCTGGTGATGGGGAGTTTTCCCCGGGCAGTCGACCCCGTCTGAGACGAACCTGAAAAGGAAGGAATCATGGCTCGCAAGCTGTTTGTCGCTGGAAACTGGAAGATGAATACCGACCGCGCAACCGGACTGGCGTTGGCGAACGCCCTGGCCGAGAAGATCGGCCAGGAGCAGGCAATCGATCTGGCGGTATTCCCGCCGTTCGTTTACCTCGCCGCCGTGGCTGACGCGCTCAAGAACACCCAGATCCGGGTGGGCGCCCAGGACGTGTTCTACGAGGACAACGGGGCCTTCACCGGCGAGGTCTCCACCGCGATGCTCAAGGACGTGGGGTGTTCGCTGGCGCTGATCGGCCACAGCGAGCGCAGGCACGTGATCGGCGAGGGCGATGAGCTGATCAACCGAAAGGTTCTCAAGTCGCTGTCCGACGGGCTCGACGTGATCCTCGCGGTGGGCGAGTTGCTCCAGCAGCGCGAAGCGGGCGAAACCAATGACGTGGTCGCCCGGCAGGTGAAGCTTGGCCTGGAGGGTGTCTCCAAGGCCGACGTCGCCCGCGTGACCATCGCCTACGAACCGGTCTGGGCAATCGGAACCGGCAAGACCGCCACGCCCGACCAGGCGCAGGAAGTGCACGCGATGATCCGCAGCCTGGTGGCCGACCTGTACGACGCCGACGTCGCCGAAAGCATGCAGATTCAGTATGGCGGGTCCGTCAAGCCGGGCAACGCAGCGGAGCTTCTTGGACAGGCTGATATTGACGGCGGGCTGATCGGCGGAGCATCGCTCAAGGCCGACGACTTCGCAGCCATCGTAGCCGCGGGCAAGTAACACCCGCCGGCTTGGCCGCTGAGAGAGAACCAGGTACCAGTCCCCGCGTGGGACGCAACCATCAGAGACTGACATGATCGCTTCTTTTCTGTCGACGTTACTGGCTGTACTGTTCGTCATCGTCTGCCTGCTGCTGATCGGCGTGATTCTTCTTCAGAAGGGTCGCGGCGGGGGCCTGGGGGCGGCGCTTGGAGGCGGCGCGGGGTCCAGCGCATTCGGCACCAAGACCGGGGACGTAATGACCTGGGTCACCATCGTCCTGGTCGGGCTGTTCCTGCTGCTGGCGATGGGCACCGTCGTGGCGATGCGGACCGCGCCGGGCAAGGTCCTTCCGCCCGAGGTCGTCGTCCCCGACGAGCAGGGCGACGCGAAGCAGTACACCTCCGGCGTGGTGGAAGTGGGTAAAGACACCCCCGTGATCCTTCATTCACCGACCCGCGACGTGACGATCTACTTCACCACCGACGGCTCGTCGCCGACGGAGAACGACTCCCACGTCCCGGCCGGCGGACGGATCATCGTCCAGCCGGGGCAGGAGCTTCGGGCAATGGGCACCCGATCGGGCTGGGACGACAGCGAGGTCACGACGGTTCAGTTCGTCTCGCCGAAGGAGGCGCCTCCGTCTCTGCCGGACGCCAATAGCCCGGCCGATGCCAACACACCGGTTGACGCCAACA
>CAZXSK010000002.1:27058-63704 GCA_964642855.1 uncultured Planctomycetaceae bacterium
GCCAACACACCGGTTGACGCCAACAGCTGACCGCCGCCGGTCAAGCCAGCCAGCAGAAAGGCATTCGCATGTTACAATCGATGACCGGTTTCGGGTCCGCTTCCGGCGCGGTCGACGGCGTGGAATATTCTGTCGAAATCCGCTCGGTGAACAATCGGTATTTCAAGCCGGTCATCAAGCTGCCCGACAGCTGGAGCGCCGCCGAGGCAGACATCGAGAAGATACTCCGCAATCGCGTATCGCGAGGAACGGTGGTTCTCTCGTTGCGAATGAGGGTGCCCGAGGAGCAGGCAGCCTACCAGGTCAACGGACGCACGCTGAACAGCTACGTCGACCAGCTTCGGTCGATGGAGACCGAGGCCAATCCGACGATGCGCATCGACCTGGCAGGCCTGCTGGAGCTTCCCGGCGTGCTCGAGCCCCCGCCCATGGAAGAGATCGTTGCCCGAACGCGGGACGGCGTGATGAACCTGATCGACCAGGCGATCGAAGGCCTGCTGGATATGCGACAGAAGGAAGGCCAGGCCCTCAAGGACGACCTGCTGGGACACTGCAACGCAGTCGGCGATGCCCTCGACCAGATTGCCCAGCGTTCGCCCGGCGTGGTAGGTGAGTACTACGAGAGACTTCGCCAGCGTGTCGAGCAACTCACCCGCGAAGCCAAGCTTACCCTCGACGAGGAAACGCTCTCGCGGGAAGTGGCGCTGTTTGCCGACCGCTCGGACATTTCCGAGGAGGTATCGCGGCTGCGAACGCATCTGGAGCAGTTCGCCCAGGCGTGCGACTCATCCGAGCCGGCCGGGCGGAAGATGGATTTCATCGCCCAGGAAATGCTCCGCGAAGCCAATACAATTGCCTCAAAGTCCAACGACAGCCAGATTGGCCGGCTTGTCGTTGAGATCAAGTCGGGGATCGACCGAATTAAGGAGCAGGTGCAGAACGTCGAGTAGGCTGGTCGAGACGGATGAACCTGCCCCCGGAAGGTGGATCGCGACATGACACGAGAGCATGGAGACGGGAAACTGGTGGTGCTGACGGGGCCTTCGGGCGTCGGCAAGAGCACGATACTCCAGAAGGTCCAGGACCGCATGGACGTGGAGTTCAGCACGTCGGCTACCACCCGCGAGCCGCGAAAGGGCGAGATCCCCGGCGAAGATTACTTCTTCGTCGATCGTCCGACGTTCGAGGCGATGGTGGAACACGGTGAGATGCTCGAACATGCCGAGGTCTACGGCGAGCTGTACGGCACCCCGGCCCAGCCTGTGCTCCAGGCCATCCAGGAAGGCGAGACCATCGTCCTGGACATCGACGTCCAGGGTGGCATCCAGGTACACCGCAAGCTCCCGGACGCGACGTACATCCTGATCCTCCCGCCCAGCGACGAGGTGCAGGCCCAGCGGCTTCGCGACCGCGGAACCGAAAGTGAAGAGAAGATCCAGCGCCGGCTGGAGGCAACGAAACAGGAAGTCGACCAAGCCCGGGAAAGCGGCGTATACAAGCATGTGGTCGTCAATGACGATCTCGAAACCGCCGTCCGGCAGGTAGTCGATATCATTCAGGCATGAGGAGAGAACAGCCCGATGATTGAAGCACTCAAGAGCGAAGAGATCATCAACAAGGTCGGAGGCCGGTTCAAGCTCACCGCGCTGATCCAGCGACGCATGGTGGAACTGATGCAGGGCGCCAGGCCCCAGATCGAGCGGAAAAAGGGCATGACCGACATGGAAGTCGCCATTCAGGAGATCCTCGAAGAGAAGATCTCCATCGACTTCGAGAATTCCGACATTCCAACGCCCGCTGAACTCAAGAAGTAGCCCCCCGCCGGGCCGGGCCCAGGCCCGTGGCAGCGACATGGCCAGACGATCCGACAACCCGCTGGCAGGCAGGGAAATCCTGCTTTGCGCCACCGGCGGCATCGCATGCTACAAAGCCGCCGACCTGACCTCGACGCTGGTCCAGACCGGCGCGAAGGTCCACGTCGCGATGACCGAATCCGCCCAGCGGTTCGTCGGCGCGGCGACCTTCCAGGCGCTGACCCGCCGGAAAGTCTACACCTCCCTGTGGGAGGCGACGGAAGATTATCGCTCCCAGCATCTGTCGCTGACCGAGTCGGCCGACCTGATCCTCATCGCGCCCGCTACCGCCAACACCCTCGCCAAGATGGCCGCCGGCATCGCGGACGATCTCGTCTCCACCCTCGCGCTGTCGGCGTGGCTGGCGTGTTCGGTTCTGGTCGCCCCGGCTATGAACACCCGCATGTGGAACGCTCCGGTCACCCAGCGCAACATCAAGCAGCTCCAGGAATGGGGGGCGAACATCATCGGCCCCGGGGAAGGACGCCTCGCGTGCGATACCGTGGGCCCCGGGCGCATGGCCGAACCGGAGGAAATCTTCGACCGCATCTGCGAGATGCTCCCGCCCGGCCGCTGAGCAACGCCCCTGAGGCTACGTTCTCTATTCCGAGTCCGTCTTTGCGCAAAAGGCAAGGCGGAAGACGCCTTCCCAAGCCTCTCCCGCCCGCCACTCCTCAAGGAACTCAGGTTGCCGAGCCCAGCGGGCTCGACAGGAACTGATTGATACATTCTACGCGATGGATCCGGGCGAAGACCACACCTCCCGAAACGCCATGTTGCCCCGCGCTGCCACCGGCGCAAAGGCCGGGTTTAGGTTTGCTCCAGGCCCGGCCGAACGCTACCCTGATCGGCCATGCGGATCGTGATCACAGCCGGGCCTACGCGAGAGTACATCGACTCGGTGAGGTTTCTGTCCAACGCCTCCACCGGGCGGATGGGAACCGCCATCGCCCGTGCGGCCCTTCAGGCTGGACATGACGTGATCTTCCTCGGCGGACCGATGGTCGAAACCCCACCCCGGAACTGCGAGATCCTGTCCTTCACCTCCTGCGACGACCTGCACAGGGCGCTGGACGACACCTTCCCCGCAGCCGAGGCGTTGATCATGGCCGCGGCGGTTGGCGACTTTCGGCCCGAGAAGCGCCTGCCCACCAAGCTCCACCGCCGCAACGGGCCCGTCACCCTTCGGCTGTATCCCACGGAGGATATCCTCGCAGCCGTCGCCGCTGACAAGGCCGACACTCAAATCGTGATCGCTTTCGCCGTCGAAGAAGGCAGGCCGGAGGTCATCGAACAGAAGGTCCGCCGGGAGATGCTCGCCAAGAACGCGGATTTCACCGTGGTCAACACCCCTGCGGCGATGGGTTCGGCCGACAGCGAGGCCTGCATTCTCTCGACCGACGGGTTCGCCCTTCCTTGGGGTCGCCGGCCCAAGGACGAGCTTGCGACCGAGATCGTCAAGCTCCTGCAGCGCTGACCGAGGCACGCCGATGAGTACCTCTCTGGAGACCTGCCTCGATGATCTCGCCCGCCGGATCGATCCCGATCAGGAACAACGCAACCAGCAGCAATGGCGGACCTTCCTCGATGGAAACTGGCCGGAGCCGGTCTTCAGACCCACGCCGCGAACGCCCGCCCCGCCCCGGGTAGACTGGCCCGACGTCCATGTCAACGACGCCCAGACCGATGTCACCCAGATGCTGCTGCAGCAGTTCGGTATGGTCTCGGACATGCTCTCGGCCGGCGGGGGGGGAAGGCTCGCCGTGCGATGCAATTACGGCACGGGCATCCTGCCATCGCTGTTCGGCTGCGAACTGTTCCCGATGCCCCGCGACACGTGTACCCTCCAGGCAGTCCGCCCCCTGTCAGACCGCGATGCCATACGCGCCGCGGCCGAGACGGCCCCCGCCAGCCTGCACGCAGCCCTTCCCGAGAAGGTCTTCCGCGCGGCCGAGGCGTTCGCCGAAGCGTTCCAGCGACACCCCAATGTAGGCCGGTGGGTCGAGTTGTACCACCCCGACCTGCAGGGACCGATCGACGCGGTGGAGTTGATCTGTGGTTGCGAAATGTTCCTGCTGGTCCACGACGACCCGGCACTGCTGCATCGACTGCTGGAAACGGTGACCGAGACCTACATCGCCCTGCTGAGCGAGTGGTTTCGCCGCACCGGCCCGGTCGGGGAGTACACTGCCCACTGGGCCTACGGGATCAAGGGCGCCGTGATGCTGCGAAACGACTCGCTGATGAACCTCTCCCCGGAGACCTATGTCGAATTCGTCAGGCCTTACGACCAGCGGGTTTTCGATGCGTTCGGCGGCAAGGGCGCGGTCCACTTCTGCGGCCGGGGGGATCATTACATCCAGGCCATGAGCGAAATGACAGGCCTGACAGCGGTGGACATGACCCAACCTGAGCTTAATGACGTCGAAACCATCCTCCGGCACACCGTTGACAAAGGCATCGCGCTTCTGGGCGTGGGGCGGGAGACGGTACTGCCGCTCGTGGAGGCAGGGCGGGATCTGCGTGGGCTCGTTCACTGCCGATGACCGGCCTGGCCGGGGATCCTCGGGGGTTTTTTGTGGATGTTGCTCCGGGGCGGACCTAACCTGCTCCATGGCATGACGATAGAGTTACCTGCCCAGTCCAATTGAAGTGGAGCCAGGCCGATGGATGGTCCGATAAAGATAGAGGTACGTCGCAAGCCCGGCTGCGAGGATGTTCCGCTTCCTGCGGCGATGTCCGAACACGCGGCGGGGCTGGACTTGTGCGCCGCCTGTGACGAGAACGTGACCCTGGCCTGCGGGGACATCAAGCTGATTCCCTGCGGGTTCTACATGGCCATTCCCGTTGGCTACGAGGCGCAGGTGCGCCCGCGAAGCGGCCTGGCGGTTCGGCACGGGATTACGCTGCCCAATGCACCGGGCACGATCGACGCGGACTATCGCGGCGAGGTGTGCGTGATCCTCGCCAATACCGGGCCCGGGAGCTTCACGGTCGAACGCGGCATGCGGATCGCCCAGATGGTCATCGCGCCGGTGCTCAAGGCCAGCGTCGTCGAGGTGCGGACCCTCCCGGAAACCGCCCGGGGCGAAGGCGGATTCGGGCACACGGGCGTGTGAGTCCGCCCCCTGGAGGGCGGGAACGGAAAACCGCCCGACGTTGAGAAACCACGCGTGTCTGGCGCACCGACGCGCGTAACATGGACAGGCAACCGACCATGGCACGGAAGCGAAGCAAATCAGCCCGGAAGAGTCGCAAGACCCAGGACGCCCCCCCGCCTGCCGACGCGAGCGAAAGCAACGACGGCCAGGGACAGAGGCGGTTCCTGCGCTACGGGTTCGTGCTGGTCCTGACCGGCGGGGTGATCCTGATGTGGCTGAGCCTGCTGACCTGGCACCCGGCCGATCCCCCGTCCCCGTCGGTGTACCCGCCGGTCCGCCCCGTGCACAACGCCGCCGGCATCGTCGGAGCGCACCTGGCGTATTTCCTGCGATACTGGCTGGGCGGCGGGGCCTACGTCGGCCTGATCTTCGCGTCGATCGCTGCTGCGGTGCTCATCACCGGCCGGCGGATCTCCGACGTCCCCTGGCGTCTGCTGGGCGTGGCGATGCTGATCGTCGCGACCAGCGCGGGGATCTACCTGGCCAGTCCGGCAGAGACGCGAAACGGCCTGGACGGCACGGCCGGAATCGTCGGGGCATCGCTGGGCGATTTCCTGCACGTCCGTTTCGGCAGTCTGGGCAGTTGGGTGGTCCTGTCCGTGACGACCCTGATTGCCGCCCTGCTGGCGGCGGACGAATGGCTGGTCCGCCTGCCCGGCGCGATGAAGAAGCTCTGGCAGAGAAGGCATGAGTGGGCCCGGCGCCTCGCCGACCGCAGGGCAGAAAAGCAGGCCCAGCGCGAGGCGATGTCCACGCCGGCCCCCGCACCCGCAGCTGTCCAACCCGCCCCCAGGCCCGCAGCTGGTAAGAATGACGACAAGAAGTCGTCCGGGAAGGACGATGGCAGGGGCAAGCAGCTCTCGCTGCTGAGCAAGAAGATTTTCGGGGGCAAGAAGGAGGACGCGCCGCGTCAACCGGCCGGCCGCGCGGGCGAGCCCGCTCCCCCGCCCCAGCCCGAGGACAGCCCGTATCAGCTTCCGTCCGACGACCTGCTTGCCGACCCGGTCGGCGGGTATATCGAATCCCAGGAAGCCCAGGCCGCCGAGAAGGGACGTATCCTCCAGAGCACGCTGGACAATTTCGGCGTCAATGCCGAAGTCGTAGGCCACCAGACCGGGCCGGTGATTACCATGTTCGAACTGCGACTCGCCCCGGGGGTAAAGGTCTCCCACATCACGGGACTGGCGACCGACATGGGGCGTGCCCTCGCCGTGCCCGGCGTGCGCGTGGTCTCGCCGATTCCGGGCAAGGACACCGTCGGCATCGAGGTGCCCAACCTCGAGAAGGAGACCGTCCGCATCAAGGAGCTGATGAAGCTCGCCCCCGACGCCGCCCGAAGCATGCACCTGCCGACCTTCCTGGGCAAGGACGCCGGCGGCGACCCGATCGTCGCCGATCTGGCCACCATGCCCCACATGCTCATCGCGGGTACGACCGGCTCGGGCAAGAGCGTCAGCATCAACAGCATCATTGTCTCGCTGCTGATGACACGCAGGCCTGAGGAAGTCAAGTTCATCCTCGCCGACCCGAAGATGGTTGAGATGGCTGCCTTTGAGAAGATCCCCCACCTGCTATGCCCGATCGTCAATGACATGCGCAAAGCCGAGGACATCCTCGAGTGGGCGGTCACCAAGATGGACGAGCGCTACGCCCTGCTTCGCGATGCCGGCGTGCGGAACATCGCGACCTACAATCGGCTGAGCAAGAAGGAGCTCTACGATCGGCTGGGCGTCAGCGACCCCGAGGAGAAGAAGAGAGTCAAAACGCGTCTGCCCTACTGGGTGATCATCATCGACGAACTGGCCGACCTGATGATGACCTCTTCCAAGGAAGTCGAGGGGTACATCATCCGCATCGCCCAAAAGGCCCGGGCGGTGGGTATCCACCTGGTGCTCGCCACCCAGCGCCCGTCGGCCGACGTGGTGACCGGCCTGATCAAGTCCAACATCCCCTGCCGGGTCAGCTTCCGCGTGGCTTCGCGTCAGGAAAGTCGCATCGTGCTCGATCAGAACGGTGCCGACGTGCTGCTCGGCCAGGGCGACATGCTGTTCCTCCAGCCGGGCACGAGCAATCTGGTGCGCGCCCAGGGGGCGTTCGTCGACGACCGCGAGATTCACAAGGTCGTCAAGGAGCTCACCAAGTACGGCGAGCCAAAGTTCAACCAGGAGTTGGTGAAGCTCCAGAGCAAGGCCCCGGGCGACATCTCCGGCGAGCGGGACGAGATGTTCGACAAGGCTGTCCAAATTGTGCTCCAGGCACAGCGTGGCAGCGTTTCGCTGCTGCAGCGTCGCCTGCAGGTCGGCTACGGCCGGGCCAGTCGAATCATCGATCAGATGGCCGAGGCGGGCATTCTGGGCGAGCACAAGGGCTCCCAGGCCCGCGAATGCCAGATGACCCTGGAGGACTGGCAAGCCCTGCAGGAGAGCATCGCAGCCGACCAGTCGGGCGCCTCGTCGCTCAACGGCGAGCCGACCAGCGCGTAGCTTCTCCAGAGGAAGCTTGATCGGCGTCGGACTCCTGCCGATGGTCTCCATAGCGGGGTGCGTTGAAGGCAGACAAGCCGTGCCCCCGCCCCGGTGAACCATGAACCAGCCAACCGACATCTCGTCGGCCGAAACGGTCGAGGCTCCGGGCATGGAGGTCGTACTTCAGCCGCCGACGCCGGTGCGGGTCGGCTGGATCGCGGGCAGCGAAACAAACCTCCGGCTGGGCAGGACCCTCCAGCCACTGGCGGTCGGGCTGATCGACGAGCTCGTAAAGGTCACCGCCTTCAGCCCCGAAGGCCGGCCGATCGACCACCTGCCCTGCCCGCCGATGGAACAGGTTCCCTATCGACCGAAGCGCTGGTGGCAGCGAAGGCCCCAGTCTTTGCAGGATACGGTCACCCGGATTCGCGACGACGAGATTCAACTCCTCCACGCCCTGGACTCCACGGTCGGCGCCCTGACGCGACGCCTGGCGATTGAGGCCCACCTGCCCTATGTCGTCAGCGCCTTCGAGGTCGGCGGGGCTGGGCACCTGTCCCGCATCGACAGCCAGGCCTCCGCCGTGCAGGTCACCTCCGAGCCGGTCCAGCACGACCTGCTGGAACACAAGGTCGCCCGCCCGGAGAAAATGCACCTCGTCCGCCCGGGCGTATATACCGTCCGCCACCCGACCTGCTTCAGTGAGCCGGGCAACAGACCGGCCATCGTCACCGGAGGGCGCCTTGACTCGGCCGAGATCCTCGAACCGGTCCTTCGGAATTTCGCCATGCTCGCAGCCCGTGGACACGAGTGCGTGTTCTTTGTCATCGGCAATGGCCGGGCTGAGAAGAGCCTCCGCAAGCGAGTGGAAGACCTCGGCCTGTCGCACGATCTGACGTTCGTGGACGGGCTGTCTGCGGTGCAGCTCTCGGGCATTCTCAAGGCAGCGGACCTGTACGTCGTGCCGTCAGCGTCGCCGATTGTCGACGTCCAGGCGCTGATCGCGATGTCGGTGGGCGTGCCGGTCGTGATGGCCGGTCCGGGAGCGTCGGATTTCCTTGTCGACGGACAAACGGCTGTTTCCTTCGACCGCGAAACCGACGGCGACCTCGCCGACCGGCTGGTGGAACTCATCGAGAATCACGCGCTGGCCAGGCAGTTCGGGGCCAAGGCGCTGGACTACGTCCGCCAGAAGCACAGCCCGGCGGTGATGGTCTCGCTGATGGCGGAACTCTACCGTATGGTTGTCGCCCAGTCGACCCCGGAGATCTCTCAGCCGGTTGCCCAGGTCGACTCCGCCTGACCGGTCACCTCGCCGAGGGCACGCGAGGCAGGATCTGCTGCTCTTTGCGGTTCGCCCGGCTGTGGACGAGGGCGAACGTCAGCGCCCCGGCCAGGATCAGCCCGCCCCCCACCATGCCCTGCGTCGTGGGCAACTGGTGCAGCAGGAGATACGCCTGGGGCAGGACAAACAGAGGCTGGGTCGCGTCAACAACACTCGCATACGCCAGAGGCCAGTTGCGGTATGCGTGAAAGCTCAGCCAGCGGCTGAGGTAGGACACCAGAAACGCCCCCAGCAGCGCCGCACCCCAGTGGGTTGGCTGGGCGGCGGAGATATCCATCCGGCGGGTGCTCCAGGCCCAGATCACCACGATCGGAATCGCGAAGATCATCCGCCAGGCGGTCAACGCCCCCACGTCGACGCGGTGCACGATTCGTTTTGCGAGAATGAACTGCGACGCCCCCATCACGCAGCCGCCAAGGGTCAGCCCCGCCCCGAGGGTGATTTCGGGAGGCCGGCCGGCCACAGCGACCACCCCGCCGACCAGGATCAGCAGCACGGGCAGCACTTCCACGCGGCGGAACCGTTCGCCGTAGAAGACCACGCCCCCGAGGATGCAAAGTACCGGCAGCGTCCTGCCGAGCATCGCAGAGAAGGTGGGATCGATGCGTTCGAGACCCGCCCAGAAACCCACCGCGCCCACGCCGTTGAGCAGGCCGATCGCCAGGACGGAAATCCAGGTGTCACGCGGGATGATCAGCTTCCGCCCGTACCCGGTGACAAAGCTCATCGTCAGCGAGATCACCGACCCCCCGAGGACGAACACCACCGCGAACCCGGGTGCACCCAGGCCGCGCATGGAGTACTTCGCCAGCGCGTACATCGCGGAAATGCAGAGCGTCGCGCCCAGAGACAGCGCAAAGCCCCGGCGATAGTTGCCGACGTCCGGCGAAGCCACCGCCGTCTCGGCGGGGTCTCCGTCAGGCATTGACATCGAGGCCGAAGTCTTTCAGCATGCCCGCCAGCTTGCCACGATTGGCGTCGCTGAGAGGGGTCATCGGCAGACGGATCTTGTTTTCAATCTTCCCGACCATGGCCAGGGCAGCCTTGATGGGAATCGGGTTGGTCTCCAGCGAGAGCATGCCCTTGAACAGCGGCAGCAGCCGGCGGTGTTGGGTCAGCGCGCCGGCGAAGTCGCCTGCGAGCATCGCGTCGGTGAGCTTGACCACTTCGGCTGGCAGGAGATTGGACACCACGCTGACTACGCCCCTGCCGCCCACGGCCCCCATCGGCAGCGTCAGCGAATCGTCTCCCGAAAGCACCGTGATGTCACACTCGGCCGAGACGGCTGCGGCGGTGTCGACGGCGCCCGTGGCCTCCTTGACCGCGATGACCATCTCGATGTCGTTGTACATCCGCACGATCGTCTCGGGCGTCAGTTCGATGCCCGTCCGCCCGGGGATGTTGTACAGCACGATCGGCAGGCCTACTTCACCCAGACGCGCGATGTGGCGGTACATGCCCTCCTGCGTGGGCTTGTTGTAGTACGGGTTGACCACCAGCCCGGCGTCGGCGCCGGCCTTTTTGGCATGCTCGGTCAGCTGGACGGCTTCGTCGGTGGAGTTGGAGCCGGTTCCGGCGATGACGGGCACCTTTCCGTCGACGCGGTCGACGGTGAACTCGACGACCTTCATGTGTTCCGGGTGCGTCAGCGTGGGCGACTCGCCCGTCGTGCCGCAAGGCACCAGACCGTTGATGCCGCCGGCGAGTTGGTCGTCGATCAGGCGCCCGAAGGCGTCCCAGTCGACCTGTCCGCCGGACATGGGAGTCACGATGGCGGTCATCGCGCCTTGAAGCTTCGGTAGATCGGCCATGATGGGTGTGTCCCTTTCCGCGTTGAGTCTGAGAACTTCCGTGCAGCGACCGATTATAGGGACCTGCGAGCGAATTGCCACCTTCGACCGGTCTGCTCAGACTCCGGGACCCGCCAGCAGCGCCTTCATCTCCCCCACGGCACGCTGCATGCCCACCAGCACCGCCCGCGCGATGATCGAGTGTCCGATGTTGAACTCGGTGAAGCCGTCGATCGACGCCACGGGCTGAACGTTGTTGTACGTAAGCCCGTGCCCGCCATGGACAACCAGCCCGAGCGAGCGTCCCTTCTCCACGCCACGGGCAAGCTTCTGGACCTGCTCGCCGCTGCGACGTTCGCCCTCCCTGCCGCCCAGCAGGAACGCGTTGGCGTAGCCGCCGGTGTGGATTTCAATTGCGTCGCATCCGGCCTGGTGGGCAGCCTCGATCTGCTCGTCTTCGGCGTCGACGAACGCGCTGACCAGCACCCCCGCGGCCTTCATCGATGCGGTGACATCGGTCAGCCTGGCGAGCTCTGCGACGGCGTCCAGCCCGCCTTCGGTGGTGACTTCCTGCCGGTTCTCCGGCACGAGCGTCACCTGGTCGGGCTTGAGATCCAGCGCGATCTCCACGATCTCCGGATCCATCGACATTTCCATGTTCAGCTTGCACAGGACGGTCTGGCCGAGGACGGCGGCGTCGCGGTCGTTGATATGCCTCCGGTCCTTGCGGAGATGAAACGTGATGCACGACGCTCCGGCAAGCTCGGCCTCGGTGGCCGCCCAGACAGGATCCGGCTCGACCGTTCTGCGGGCCTGGCGGATGGTCGCTACGTGATCGATGTTCACTCCGAGTGCTGCCATGTGTGGTTCTCCCGTGCAGGTGACCTGCGCCATTCTAAGACCGTCCCGCAGCCAAACAACCCCCTGCCTGCGTGGGTTTCGCGGGGGCGACTATTTCTGGCCGTAGTACGCCCCGGGCCCGTGCTTGCGCAGAAAGTGCTTGTCCAGCAGATGCGGGCCGATGGACGCAACGTCGGCGCGAATCGCGACGGTTCGACTCGCCAGTTCGGCGATGTGCTCCAGCAGCACAGCTGCGTCGACGGCGCCCGCGATCGAAGCCCCCCACGCGAAGGGCCCGTGCTCGCCGACCAGCACGGCCGGTATGGCCAGCGGATCGATCTGCTCGAACGTCTCGACGATGACCTTGCCGGTGTTGGCTTCGTAGTCGCCCTCGACCTCGCTGCGACTGAGCGGGCGGGTGCAGGGCACCGGTCCGTGGAAGTAGTCGGCGTGGGTCGTGCCCAGCGGCGGGACCGGCCTGCGGGCCTGTGCCCAGGCGGTGGCATGCAGGCTGTGAGTGTGCACCACCCCGCCGATGCCCTCAAACGCCCGGTAGATCTCCAGGTGCGTGGGCGTGTCGCTGGACGGTTTGAGGTCGCCCTCGACGACCTGCCCCGACTCCAGCGAGACCAGCACCATCTGCCCGGCCGTCATGTCGTCGTAGGCGACACCCGAGGGTTTGATCGCCACGACGCCCTCGTCGCGATCGACGCCGCTTACGTTGCCCCACGTCTGGAAGACCAACCCTTCATCGACCAGCCGAAGATTCGCCTCGCACACTGCGCTTTTCAGTTCATCGAGCATAGTTCCCTCAGGACGCGCTGCGCACGCGGTTGCGGATGTCGATCAGTTGCTTCATCACGTTGGAGCAGTCGCCTTTCCACGTGGTCGTACCGAAGCAGTCGTGGAGCTGGCGGTACAAGGCGTACAGCTCGCGATACACGGCGTGGGCGTCGGGATCGGGCGTGTAGACCTTCTTCTTCAGGCCGGTCATCGCCAACTGGGCGTCGGCGAACGTGTCGTACCCGCCCGCCCCGGAGCCGGCGACGACCGCCGCTGCGATCGCCGAACCCAGCGCGCAGGTCTGCGACGAACGGGAGATCTTCATCGGCCTGCCGGTCACGTCGGCGTAGATCTGCAGGACCATCGGGTTCTTCTCGGCAATGCCGCCGCAGTTGACGATCTCCTCGACCGGAACGCCGTACTCCTCGAACCGCTCGATGATGGTCATCGCGCCAAAGGCCGTCGCCTCCACCAAGGCGCGGTAGATCTCGGCGGGGGTGGTATAGAGCGTCTGGCCGATGAGCAACCCCGTCAGCCGCTGATCGACCAGCACCGTCCGGTTGCCGTGGTTCCAGTCCAGCGCAAGCAGGCCCGACTCGCCCGGGCGGAGCTTCTTCGCCTGCCGCGTCAGCGACGCGTGGCTGCCCGCCTTGCTGCCCCCCGCCCGGATGTACTCCACGAACCAGTTGTAGATGTCCCCGACGGCCGCCTGCCCGGCCTCCAGGCCGTAGCAGCCCGGAAGCACGCTGCCACGCACGATGCCGCAAAGCCCGGGCACATCCGGCAGCGGATGACTGTCGTCGGCGGGGTGAATCATCAGATCGCACCCGCTGGTGCCCAGGATCTTCACCATCCGCCCCGGCCTGATGCCCGCACCGACCGCGCCGAGGTGCGCGTCGAACGCGCCCACAGCCACCGGAATACCCTTCGGCAGGCCGGTCTTTTTCGCCCACTTCGCCGAGAGCCCGCCGACGGATTCGTCGATCGCGTGGGCAGTGTTGTTGAGCTTCGCGCGAAGCTCCGCCAGCTTCGGGTCCAACTCGCCCAGGAAGCTCTCATCCGGATAGCCGCCCCAGTCGTCGTTGTACATCGCCTTGTGGCCGGCGGCACAGATGCAGACGGTGAGCTTCTCGGGCGCCTCGGTGCCCGTCAGAGCCGCGGGAATCCAATCGGCGATCTCCACCCACGAATACGCCGCGTCGAACACCTTCGGCGACGTCCGCAGGCAGTGCAGCACCTTGCTGAAATACCACTCGCACGAATACGTCCCGCCGCACTTGGCGAGATACTCCGGCCTCTTCCTGCGGGCGAGTTCGGTGATCTCCTCGGCTTCCTCAATGGCCGTGTGATCCTTCCACAGCCAGGCCATCGCCGCGAGGTCGCTGCCGTATTTCTTCTTCAGAGCCAGCGGCTTGCCGGCCTCATCCACCGGCAACGGGGTCGAACCGGTGGTGTCCACGCCGATGCCGATCACGTCGCCCGGGTCGAAACGCTTGACCTTCCTGCCGGCAGCAGAGAGCGCACGCTTGATGGTCAATTCCGCGCCCTTGAGATAGTCAGCCGGGTGCTGTCTCGCCAGGTGCGGGTCGTCCGAGAGGATCACGCCCCGCGTTCCGTGCTCGTAGGTCCAGACGGCTTCGCCGACCTCCCGCCCGTTGCGGACGTTGACGACGATCGCGCGAACGGAGTTCGTTCCGTAGTCCAGCCCGATGGTGTAGCCAGCCATGCGTTACCTCGCAACTCGTGACAGAAGACGTGTCTCGTGCTGCGACGATCATAGATCCACCGGCCCGGCGTGTAAACGCCCTTCGCGCGGCGTCAGGAGAAGAGCATCAGCCAGCCCGGGGAGTCAGTCTTCGTCTCCGGGGCGCGCGGGGATCTTCCGCAGCAGCGCCACGATCGCCAGCCCCATGGCCGACGCGGAAATGACGTCGATCGCCAGGTACGTGACGATCGGGGACGACCGCGTAAACATCATGCCGAATACCGCGATGGAGGCGAGCATGACCCCCCACGCCAGTGCGGCAATGATTTGCCGATAACGGTCAAGATCCGCCGAGGAAAGCAACATCAGCGCGCCGACCAGCATGTACAGCGCCGAGGTGATGCGGGCCAGATACTCCACCACCGGCAGGCGGGGAAGCTCTCCCATCCCCAGCCACTGATGCGTGGCGTCCATCCAGGAGACCGGCATGACCAGCCCGATCACGCCGCCAACCATGCCCAGCCCGCCTACGCGGAGAATCACCTTCACCCAGAATCGCGCCTTCTGCTCTGTCATGACAACTCCTTTGCTTGCCCGACCCGCACGTGTTCTTACCCGAGAGGCCTGTTGCATTCAACGCCCGGCCGGCCTTACTGTTTCCCTGCCGGCGGAGAACCCAAGGAGAGTTGTGACATGTCAGACGTTACCCCCGAAATGTGTGAAGTCCTTGGCGGACTTCAGCAGAGCGACCGATCCTCCCCCCTGCCCGGCGCCACCGGCTACGTATCGACCGACGAGGGCGACGGCATGGCGTGGGAGATCCCTGCCGGCACGCTGAGACGAGACTCGTGGATCACCTTCGACGCACTCCTGGAAGGCCACACCGTTACGGTCTTCCGCATCTACCTGCGGGAAGGGGTAGACGGCCCGGCGCTGCAGGTACTCTGGGGCTACCTCAACCAGTGCCAGGCCCGCGTCCGGCTGCCCGCAACGCTGTGCGACAACGACCGCTGGCTGATCGGGCGCGAGGGAGGCTGGATCAAGGTCTGCTGTTTCGGCCGGCGGGTCGATCCCGAGCGCGTCACGCGCATCGAGCTGCGCGTCGACCGCAAGGCCGAGGGCGACGCCCGCTGGTGGCAGACGGCGCTTGCAATCACTGGCACCGAACCGGAGACGCTCGACGACCCGCTCCTGCCGGCCGGTGCGCTGGTCGACGAGCTCGGACAGTGCGCCCTGCACGACTGGCCGGGCAAGACGAAATCTGTTGACGAAATGACCGCACGCCTGACTGCCACGCGCAACCGGGCGAAGGACCAGTGCTGGCCTGAGTCGATGGGCTCCTGGGGCGGGTGGCGCGAGAAGCAATTCGACCCGACGGGCTTCTTCCGGACCCACCACGACGGGCGCCGGTGGTGGCTGGTCGATCCCGACGGGCTGGCGTTCTGGTCGGCCGGGCTGGACTGCACCGCGCTGCGCGGCTCGGCGAATATCGAAGGCATCGAGAAGGCGCTGGCGTGGCTGCCCGACAGCGACGACTTCGCCGACGCCCACAGGCCGCCCCAGCAGCGGCGGAACAAGGCGTTCTCCTATGTCACGGCGAACCTGATTCGCGCGTTCGGCCCGGAGGACTACAAGCACGCGTGGGACACCGTCACCGCGTCACTGCTGCGCAAGTGGGGGTTCAACACGGTCGGCAACTGGAGCGACCTGGACTTCGCCCGGCAGTCCGGCATTCCCTACGTTCGCCCGATGCGAGGGTGGCGATCCGGCACCCAGCAGATCTTCCGCGATTTCCCCGACGTCTTCGACCCGACCTTCGACGACGACGCAGCCGAGTTTGCCGAGCAGCTTCGCGACACGGCCGACGACCCGGCCTTGATCGGTTATTTCCTCATGAACGAGCCCAAGTGGGGCTTCGCGACCGAAGTCCCGGCCGAGGGAATGCTCTACGTGACCGAGCGATGCCACACGCGCGATGCGCTGTCGAAGTGGCTTGCGGGCAAGTACGGCTCGGACACAGGCCTGGCCGAGGCATGGGGTATGGATGTCACCTTCCGGAAGGTCGCGGAGGGACGGTGGAAGGACCGTGTCTCCGCCGCGGCCGAAACCGACCTCGCCGAGTTCTCGACCGTGATGGTCGATCGGCTGTTCGGGACCCTCTCGGCTGCCTGCCGCAAGGTGGACCCCCACCACCTGAACCTCGGCGCACGGTACTACATCATCCCGCCGGACTGGGCGCTGGCGGGCATGAACTACTTCGACGTGTTCAGCATCAACTGCTACCAGCTCCAGCCGCCCGCCGAGGAACTGGCGATCGTCTCGGAGAAGCTCGCCCGGCCTATGCTGATCGGCGAATGGCATTTCGGCGCGGTGGACGTGGGCCTGCCCGCCTCGGGGATCTGCCGGGTCGCCGACCAGCGCCATCGTGGCTTGGCGTATCGGCGATACGTCGAGCTGGCGGCCGCTGTTCCCTCGCTGGTTGGCACGCATTACTTCCAACTCTACGATCAGTCGATGCTCGGCCGCTTCGATGGCGAGAATTACAACATCGGCATGCTGGACGTCTGCGGGAAGGAATACGAGCCCCTCGCCGGAGCTGCGCGGGAAACGCACGAGCGTCTGTACCGAGTCGCGGCGGGCATCGAGGCGCCCTTCGACACCGAGGTGGACTACCGCAGCAGACTGTTCTACTGATCGAGAGGCCGGTGGAATGCGAAAGGCGACCACAGGGCGATCAGAAGCATGTCGCGGGAAATTCCCGGATCGGCCCGGGATTGACGGTATAGTTCTCCCAGCGGAGCTTATTCGCGGTCAGTATCGGGCATGCATGCCTTTCAGAGGGCGGCTCGGTATCGCGCAAAGCAATTGCGTGCGCAAAAAGCGTCCCGAGCGGACAGGGGGAGGCCACTCGGGACTGGTGGCGTTGGGGACGTCTCCCCTTCGCATCTGGTAATATACACCGAGTCGCCCTCGATGCCAGCGCAAACCCAAAATCGCAGTCAGTCACTCCTAATTCACTGCGTCACCAGTAGCTTCCGACGCAAATCCATTGAGATCAGGCATTAATACCGCGCGGCCGGCGAGTGGACACTTGCCACGCAGTACACGCCTTCTCTCTTGGCCGTCGTCCCCCCGCCCGACGGCGGGAACGTTTCTCTCCCGCGGTTCGATGGAAAGGGTGGCCCTGAAAGGGGAAATGAACCATGTACCGAATACTTCAGATCGCCGGGATGCTCCTTGCAGCCGGGTCGCTGGTAGTCTGGACCGCGGGCGGCTGTGACAGCAGGCCCGAGAACATCCGGCAGCGAATCCGACACACCGAAAACACCGACGGGAACGCCGACATGGAAAAGATCGAGAAATCCGAGAGCCAGTGGAAGGCCGAGCTCACCGAGGAAGAGTTCCGCGTACTCCGCGAGAAAGGCACCGAGCGTGCTTTCACCGGGAAGTACTGGGACAACAAGCAGGAAGGCGTGTATGCCTGCGCCGGGTGCGGGCTCGAACTGTTCCACTCGAAGGCGAAGTTCCGCTCGGGCACAGGCTGGCCGAGCTTCTACCAGCCCATCGACGCCGACCACGTGGCTACGCGCGAAGACCGAAGCATGTTCAGCGTGCGGACCGAAGCCGTCTGCGCCCGGTGCGAGGGTCACCTCGGTCACGTCTTCGACGATGGTCCCGAGCCCACCGGCCTGCGGTACTGCATCAACTCGGTATCCCTGGACTTCCAGCCGGTGGAAACAGAACAGGACGCTGCAGCGGACAACCAGGCCGAAAGCACCGGCCGGTGAACAAAACGGCCCGGGTCGCGGAAAATGCGCCCGGGCCGTCGTCCTCCGGCAAACAGCTCAGAACCGGCTGAGTGTCTCGTCCTGCTCACTCTCATCGAGCGGAAGGACGTGTTCCGGGCTTGGAGCCTGAGTCTTCCCTGGGGCGGATCCACTTGTTGGACGGCCATCGCGCTTCGATCGCGAGGGCCTGAACGTTCTGGCGACTTGATCCGCGCTGTGCGCTTCAGAGGGGACATCGGCCTGCGGTTCAACGGTGGCTGACCTGTCCGCGCCTCCTCTCGCCAGCTTCGTCAGGTCATCGATCAGCGCCATGAGTTCCTCTGCCTGGGTCGCCAGTTGCTGGGCGCCCGCGGCAGACTGTTCGGCCGAGGCAGCGTTGGACTGCGTGACGGTGTCCATCTGCGCCACGGCCTGGTTGATCTGCTCGATGCCCTCTGCCTGCTGGCTGGAGGCTTCACTCACCCCGTCGATCACGCGGGACTGCTCTTCGCTGGCCGCGGCCAGTTCCGCTACTACCGTCGTAACGCTCTCGATGCTCTCGCCGATGGTCTTCAGGTCGGCGGTGACTTCCTCGGTCACGTCCACGCCGTCGGTGGCGTTCTTCATGGCTGTTTCGATCATGTCAGCCGTGTTGCGTGCCGCCTCGGCGGAAGAATCGGCCGCGGCTGCCGAGGAACTGAACCTCATGGTCGTTCAGCTCGGCGTGCTGGTGGAAGGCGCCAAGGCGGGCCAGCAGGATCTGTCGTTCCAGGCGGATCGGACCGCTGCCCCCAGGGCGGCCAAGCCGAAAGCCCAGCCGGCACCGAAGAAGACCGAAGATCCTGGAAATTCCGACGCGAGGCAAGAGGCTGACCGTCAGGAGGAGACGGCCAGGTTCTAAAGCCCCACCTGCCGTCCCGCACCCTAACCGAAAGGCCCGTTGGCGACCGAGTCGTCGGCGGGCCTTTTCTCCGGGTGCCGGCTGGCCGGTTTTCTCACACCCGCCGCCAGGTCAGACCGTCGCGGTAGTCCTCCTCGCCGCGAAAGAAACCCGCGAACACCTCCATCGCTTCGTCCAGCCCGACCGGGTTGCTGGTCATCGGTTCCCCCCCGCCCGGACGCACCGTCAGCCGAAGCCGCCCGTCACGCAGCCGGTAAGCGGTCAGCTCCGAGCTGCCGTCAGTCAGCGACGCGCCCACCACCATCGACGGCGCCAGGTCTTCCAGCGCCTGGCGGACGCGATCGAAATCCACGTCGTAGTTGAGATAGTCGTCCCCAATCCGTAAGTCCATCCGCACCGTCTCCCGCTGTTGCGCTATCCAGCTGCACGGGCAGGCCCGCCGGTGGGCAGGTCGTCGCTCAGTTCGGCCGTGGCGCGGAACCGCACCCCGAGCACCTCCAGCACCTTCCCCGCACGCTGCAGCGAAACGCCGTGATACTCGTTGCGCTCGTCGCGCGAAACCTGCGATTCGTGCACGCCCAGCCTCTCGGCCAGCTCCCGCTGGGTCATGCCCCGCGCGATCCTGGCAGAGACCAGCAACTGCCCGATGTGCTCGACGTCGCTGAGCTGGCCCAACTCGCCCCGCCGGAGGCGCTCGTAGGCTTCCACCTCCTCAGCCAGTTGCGCGCGGAACGATTCCAGCGGATCCATCAGGCGGTCGATCTCCCCGGCCTGCATGCCGGACGCCGCCAATTGGCTGCGCTGCCTGGCGAGAAGATCCTTCTCGGTTTCCAGCTTCTCCACGGCCCGGCGGTATTCCGATTCGCTGCGAATCACGGCCTCACCTCGAGATCTCAATGATGCCCTTCGCCACGCCGTCGCTGCGACGTCGCCGAAAGGCAGACGGAAACTCCAGCTCCAACCCGCGATCGTCGCGGATGCCGCAAAGCTGCCCCCAATGCGGGTACAGCTCCACGCGATAGACGTGCCACATCGGCAACTGCTTCTTCGGATAACCCCGGTAGGGCTTGCGACTCTCGGGGTCCCACGTCCAGACCTTGTGGGGGTCCAGCAGGTTCAGCTTCCGCTGGAGCTCGCCCGAAGCCAGCTCGGCCATGCCGCACTGAAAGTAGCCGTCCACGTCGTTGGGGTGGTCCTTGTCTTCCACGAACGAACCATCCACGAAAATCCGCTCGATGCCCGACTGCCATAACTGCCCCGCCAACGTCTGCAGGTTGTCCACCAGCACCATCCGCCAGGCGGCGTCCCAGTCAGGATGATCGTCCGGCCCGGCTACCAGCATGCTCCGCCGCAACTCGTCCAGCGACAGGAGATAGTCGCCCGGCGGGAGCAGCCCTTCGTCCGTGAAGGCTGGCAGCAACGAATCCATCGGCTGAACCTCTGCTTCAAGTATACGTTTTCATGACTTTCAAGTCAAGTATGACACTTTTGTAAAAGGTTCCAGGATCGCTTCCGGTCTCTTCGCCGAGCTCTGCCTTCGGATGCCCCGCCTTCGCCGGAGGCCAACGGGCTACTTTTCCGACTCGGTCACCACGCTGGCCATGTCGACGCGATAGCCCGCTCCGTCCGACTCGTCGCGGACGGCGAAGGTCAGCTTCGTCTCCGCCGAGAGATCCTCAACGGCTACGGGCACTTCCACGATATGCGTCTGGTTGTCCGCCGTGTAGGCCTTGGGCAGCGCGATCGTCTTCCCGCCGACGGTCACCACGCCCTCGCCCGGGGCGATGTCCTCGACCACCAGCCGAAGCCACGCCGACCGGGCGCCCGCCAGCGCGTCCTTGTCGATCTTCACTTTCGTGTCGAACGCCTCGCCGGGCCTGACCGTCTGCAGCACATCGGGGCTGAAATGCTGAACGCGACGGATCTCCGATTCGCCCTTGATCTCGCCCTTCAGCGGCAGCGAGACCTTGCACGCCGTGCGACCGTCGAGGCTGACCTTCAGCCTCACGCGACGATGGGACTCTTCCGTCGCCCGCCGAAGCTTCGTATTGAGCTTTTCGAACTTCACGCCGATCTCGTAGCTGGACTTGTCGACCTCGGTGCGGTCGATCCGCCCGCCGTCGAACGTGGTACCGGCCGGGGCGTCGATGGCGATTTCCACGTCCCGCGGGCTGCGGTGGTCGTTGAACACGAAGACCACCATCGTCTTGCCGCCATCGTCGGGCATGGCGTTGGGGTCGGTTCCGTCGATGCTCGAAAGGCACCACACGTCCGGGTCGGTGGTGCGGGTCTCCACAAGCCTGCCCCGGAGGTCGCGCGTCAGGCCGAAGGCGATCTCCGTGGCCTTGGGGGTGTGGTTGTAGTGGATCATCGTGCGCGACTGGTACTTGTCGGGCACCGACCAGATCACGTGCAGCATGTCGCGCAGGTTGTAGGTCATCCGCCGGTATTCCTTCGCCCGGCGGGCCTTCTCGGGCGTGTCCACCGCGCCGCGGGCCGGGGCGTCGACCAGGTCGTTGGTCTCGGTGTTGTACGAATGCAGCCACTTGTCGTAGCGCGTCTGCGCATAGGCGGTGAGCACCTCGTACGTCCCGGTCAGCGCGGTCGGGTCGCCCTGGTAATGGTGCTCGTGGATGCCGTCGATCGTCTCGATATTCCGGTCGATCGTGGGTTTGTACAGAATGTCCCACGCAGCCCAGTGGTCTTCGTTGTACCGGAAGCCCCACCCGCCGATGACCCGCACGGCCGGGTAGGTGTCCTTGACGGCCTTGGAGATCGCGCCGAGCATCTGGTCGTACATCCAGCCATTGGCCCGGCCGGACCAGTAGCTGAACGCCGACGGGTCATACACCTGCCACTTGCCCCCCACCTTCCGCCAGCGCAGGTGCGGGACCTCCACGCCGCGCTTCAGGTGCACCGGGCCGCCTTCCTTCGCCTTCGAAACGTCGTAGAACTTCAGGTTGTAGTTCACGCGGCTTCGCTCGGCCCAGTTGAGGTAGGGCTCGTTCCAGAACTCCAGCCTCGCGGGATAGCGATTGGCCTTGGCATTGCTTGCATACCTGCGCCCGAACCCCGCCAGGCGCTGCTTCCAGTCGCCGTGACCCAGAATCAGCGCCGGCTCGAACCGCTCGCCGAAACACTCGATGAAGAACGCCTCGGTCCGCCGCTGGTCGGTTTCCGGCTTGACCCCGCCGGCAAACAGCGCTGTCAACAGCCGGCGGTTGACCTTCATGATCTCCGTGTGCGTCGCGTCCCTGGCGAGCTTTGCCGCTGCGGCGCGGAGATCCTTGTCGAGCTCGACGTCCTTCCAGAGCGTCGCGTCATACAGGTCGCGATTCCTCAACAGCCTCCCCAGCGAGCGCGAGAGGTCCTTGCTCCTGGGCACGCGCCGCTTGTCCTTGCGGTACCGCGCGAGAGTGCGCTCGGTGAACCGTTCATCCAGCAGGCCCACCACGTGCCTCGCAAGGGCGCTGTCGCCGCCCAGCACGGCCATTATCTTCCCCGCGTCGGCGATCTCGTCGGGGGAGATATTCAGGTGCATGTGATCGGGCACGCGCGGATAGCTCGGCGCGTAGAGGTGACGCTGGCAGCCGGGGCGGTATTGCTGCGGAATTTCCGGCGCATAGCCGCCGAACACGCCCGGCGGGACCACGTCGTGGCCGTTGACGCGCAGCAGGTTGCCCGTTGCCACGACGCGCGCAGGTTCGGTTGTCTGGGGGGGCAGGTTCACCAGGTCGATCGCTTCGATCGTGAAGTCCACCTTCCCGACGCCCAGCGAGTTCACCACGCCCAGGCCGATGTGCGAAATCTCCGAGAGATCCAGCACATAGTCCTCGTCCATGTGGTTGGTCGGCGAGACCCACTCCGCCTCGACGAAGTCCGACAGCCGCAGCACGATGTCGGTCTGCTTCTTCGCCAGCGGCAACGCGTCCTTGACGTAGTACCAGCTGCCGTCGGACTCCCGCAGCCAGACGCTGACGCCCACGTCGGTGCGGGCCCTGGGGGTGCGGGCGGTCAGCCGCAGGCCGTCGTATTTGCGCAGGTCGCGGACCTTCGCGAACTCGTGGATCGCCAGGCGGACGTGATTCCAGTTCACGCGCTGGGTGCCCATGTCCAGCTGCATCGCCAGGCCGTTGTCCCAACTGCCCATGTTCCACCGGCCTCTGCGGACGGGCAGGTTGAGATACCCCCCCGCCTTGCCCTTCGTGGCCTTGCCGTCCAGCTTCGCGGTGAAGGTGCCCTTGACCGACCGGGCGGGCCCCTGCGATTTGGGCATGATCTTCCAGAAGCGGATGGGCACTTCCCCGTCGTCGCTGGGCACCCGCCTGAGCTTGCCGAGGTCGAGGTTCACGTCGACCTTCAGCGTCTGGGTCTTGCCGTCCTTCGGCACCCAGCGGTCGGGCTTGACGGTCACCACCATCGTCCCGGAGATGCCCTCGTCGGTGGTCTTGACAGCCGATGCGTCCACCTCGTGGGTCGCCTGGTTGTACTCGGGCGTCTTGCCGGTTCCCGCCTGCCACTTGCCCGCCACCCGCGCCACGTCAATGGTCAGATCCGCCCCGCCGTTGCCCCTGGGCATCGCGCCCTCGAGCGTCAGGTGCAGGCGCAGGTTGTCGGCCTCGATCTGCTGGACCGACTCCTTGAGATCCATCAGCGGCGTGGAGTCCTGGACCTTCGGCTCGGGCTCACCGGCCTGGCCTCCGAGAGGCGTCGGGCCCGCGGCCTGAACGCGCGATGCCACCAGACAGACCAACACAAGAGCGATACCGACCGAAACAGGCCGGTCCATACGAGGTGCATGATGCGTAGCCATCGTTTCCTTCCGATCGCGTAAGACGGGGGACGTCCCTGCCGGATCGCCCGGCGAGACCTGCTATGCCAGTTCAACCATCACGACAGCCCCCCGGGCCGGACCATTTCCAGGTGCCCCGGCCTGCTGGAGGCGTGCGGCCCCGTCCCCGGCCAGCAGGCATTGACAACTGCAGGCTTTCCCGTAGGATGGATGCGTCGGCATCTGGGGGTCGGCGCTACCGGAGTATACTTCGTTCGAACGGAGGATTTCCACGATGGGTGAACACCGTGCCCTGCCCGCGCTGCTTCTCTGCGTCGCCTGCTGCCTGCTCGCCCTGCCCTGCCAGGCCGGCGAACGGTTCTGGTCCGGGCCTGATGGCGGCGACTGGGACGACCCCAACCACTGGACCCCCACCGGCCAGCCCGACCCGGCTGACGATCTGTACGTCCAGAACGGCCTGGCCGGAGAGGACTTCCCCGAGGCCAATGTCGAGATCGACTCCGACGGACAGGTGACCATCGAAAACAGTGGATCGGCCAAAGTGGGCGACATCACCGCAGGGACCGAGAACCAAGGCCAACTCAACGTCCGCAACGGCGGAAATCTCACCGCCGACTCGATCCAGCTCGGGCGCGACGCCTCCGCCACCGGCCACGCGCAGTTCGATGGAGCCGGAGCGGCTGTCGATGTCGACGGTAAGCTCACGGCCGGCTATCATGGCGAGGGCTACGTGTCAGTCGCCTCGCAGGCCCAGATCAACCTGGGTAGTCTCACGCTCGGCGACTACGGGGGCAGCTACGGGCAATTCTCCATCAGCGACAACGGCACGGTGGTGGACATCGAAACCACCCTCCAGGTCGGGCGCTACGGGGCCGGCGAACTTGTCGTAGCCAAGAGCGCCCAGGTATCGGCGGGTTGGTGGCTGGATACAGCCCGCATGGACGGCGCGGCCGCCGAGGTCCACGTCGACTACTTCGCCACGCTGACGGTCGCCGACTGGCAATCCGGCGGCGGCACCGGCGCGACGACCCACACCAAGGTCACCAACGGCGGAACGCTCAACAGCGGATGGACCACCCTGGCCAGGCGGACCGGCAGCGAGGACGAAGTGGAACTCACCGGCTCCTCGCAATGGAATACCCGGGGCCTGACCATCGGCGACCATGGCCACGCAAGGGTCTACGTCGGTGGCAAGAGCGACCTGCATGTCGACGGCTCGCTGGTGGCAGGCAACTGGGACGACGCCCGGGGCGATATCACAGTCTGGGGCGCGAACTCGACCCTGTCGGTCACCCAGCATGCCACCCTCGGAGCCTACGGGCGGTGTTCGCTGGAGATCACCGGCGGGGCTTCCATGGACGTCGGCGGTACCCTCTACACCAGCCAGCGGGCGGGATCCGATGACCCCAACACCGCCATCCTCATCTCCGGCGAAGGCTCCCGGCTGCATGCAGACGGGGGGATGCGCCTGGGCAGCAACGGACCGGTCGACGTGATCATCGAAGCTGCCGGCCGCGTCGATGCCAACGGCCCGATCTACATCGGTCACGGCTCACAGAAACGCGCGTCAGTGATCGTCCGCGGGCCGGGCTCGTCACTCCAGTCCGACAACGACATTTACCTGGCCTCCGACATGACACTGCTGCAAGTCGCCGACGGGGCGACGACCGAACTCGGCGGCAACTTCCTGATGGGCCCGTACTCCCTCCTGGAGCTCTACGACGGCCGGGTCGAAGCGGTCGGGAACGTCAATATGGTAGAGAACAACCTGACGGTCGCGGGCGTCTCCGACGTCGCCGCCGTCTCCCAGCCGCTCATCGAAGCGGGCGCCGAAGCGGACATCGGTGGCACGTTGGTGCTGGACCTCCTCCAGGCCCCGCAGCTCGGCGAGGAGTTCGTCCTCCTCAGCGCCGCGATGGGCGTCGAGGGCATGTTCGACACCGTGCTGGGCATGGACGCCGGCGACTGGAAGCTGGCCGTGCTCTACGAACCCGACCGCGTAGTTGTCCGGGCAACCGCCCCGGGCGATGCCACCTGCGACGACATCATCAGCGAGGCCGACCTGGGCATTCTCGCCGCCCACTGGCAGCAGACGGGACAGTCCTGGGCCACCGGCGACTTCACCGGAGACGGCCGGGTCAGCGAAGCAGACCTCGCGATTCTCGCCGCCCGCTGGCAGCAGGAGTACGGCAGCACGATCCCGCCGATGACCATCCCCGAACCGGCAACGCTGACCATCCTCGCGGTGGGCCTGGCCGGTCTGGTCCGCAGGCGACGATAGCGCACGCCCGGCGGGAGCGAGTTCCCGCAGGCAGCTGCGCAACCGGAAGCGTACGGCCGGAAGTGGCTGGGTGTCGTGGGCATCCTAATCGCAATGAACAAGCCCAACCGTCGGATGGCTGGGCTTGTCGAGATTGGATCGGAAACCGGGCGCGGGATCAGTCGCGTTTCCTTCGCCCGGGTTTCTCGTCTTCGTCCTTGTCGCGATCGGGCTTCTCGGGCTGACGTGCCTTCATCTCTCTGGCGTACTGCTTTCGCTGGTCCTTGTCGAGCACGCGCTGGAAGATCACCTTCCGGATCGCCAGGTCGTGAGGGTTTTTCCCGCCGTCCCCGAAGGCGTCGCCGGCGTCGTAAGGCATGGGCAGCCGCTGACCGATTTCGGTGCAGACCTCGCGGAGTTTCTCTTCCTGCTTCTCGCTGAGGTCGAGGTCGCCGAACTCGCGGAGCATCGCCCCGGCCACCCGCGGGCCGTTGATCGTGCCACGCTGCTCGCGCTTGAGGCTCGAGAACATGCGGCGCTCGTACATCTCGGCCATCTTCTCGCGCCGCTGCCTGTGCTGCTCGAGGGCGGCTTCGATCTGCTCGCGGATCTTCATATCCTTCCTGCTGTCGTCGTCGAGTTTGTCCAGGCGCTCGCGTGCCTTCTCCAGCTTCGGGGCGGTGAGCTTGTCGAATTTCTCGATGGCCTGGTTGCGGGTCCGGCGGATAGTCAGGATCCGCTGCTTCTGCTCGTCGGACAGATCGAGCTTGGCGGTCAGCTCGTCCCAGTCGTCGGTGAAGGAGGTGATCCCCTCCGGTCCGGCTTCGAAGGCGACCTCGTCCTTGTCCTTCTCGCCTTCCTTGTCCTTGTCGCCGTCCCTGTTCCTCTCGCCCTTGTCCTCGGGCTTGGCGTCGCCCGGGTCTTCGACGTCGTCGCCGCCGGCCGGCGGGAGCGACTCCTCGGCTGCGTCGTCGCCGGCATCATCGGCAGCTTCTTCGGCTGCGTCATCGCTGACGGCGGCCTCGGGGGAATTCTCGCCGGTGTCATCGGCGTAAGCGGGCCCGGCCGTCGCGAGCAACAGCCCGCCCAGCAGCAACAGCAGCATCCAGTGTTTCATCGCATCACCTCGGTGGGTTGGTTCATCCGCCTGGCGATACGCCGGCGGCATTGCACATGTATCGTACCTCCCCGGGGGCAGTCAGACAATGCGCCCGGCCGGGGTCCGGCCTGATATTCCACCCGGCGAGGGCCTTGCCAAGCTCCCGTCCGCCAAGCATACTCAGGCAGTCACCCTATCGAACACGGAACGACCATGCCCGATTCGCACGAAGAGAAGGAACTGCTGCAGCTGTCGGCGATGGCAGCCCACCAGCTCAAGTCGCCGATCAACTCCATCCAGTCGCTGCTGCGGTCGCTGCTGGGCGATTTCGTCGGCCCGCTCTCCGACGAGCAGCGGGAGGTGCTCTCCCGCGCCGATGCCCGCTGCAACCAGGCCATTGAAAGCATCGAGCGCATGCTCGCCATCGCCGGAGCGGCAGAGAAAGCCGCCCAGGCGGGGCAGTCCTTCGACGCAGCCGTCCTGGTCCGCCAGTCGCTGCAGGACTACGCCGACGCCGCCCGCGACCGCGACATCTCCCTGTCCTCGGAGATCGGCCTGGAACCGGCGTGGGTGAAAGGCCATCGCGAATCGATCACCGAAGCCGTCCACGCCCTCGTCGAGAACGCCCTGAAGTACACCCCCGACCACGGGCGGGTGCGCATCTCCCTGGCCGGGGGGCCCGACGGGGAGACAATCGAGCTGGCCGTCTCCGATTCGGGTGTGGGCATCCCCGAGGAAGACCGCGACAAGGTCTTCCGCCCGTTCTACCGAAGCCGGCGTGCCAGCGGCTCGTCGCGCAAAGGCTCGGGGCTGGGGCTTTCGCTGGTCAAGACGGTTGTCGAAGCCGGCGGGGGTTCGATCCGCGCCGAGGCATCGACCTTCGGCGGGGCGCGGATGATGATGACCCTCCCGGCGGGCGATCAGCCCGAAGGCTCGACCGCCTCGGAATCGATCGAGCAGCAGGCGCCTTTCCGGGTGGTCATCGTCGGCGGGGTCGCAGCCGGGCCGAAGGTGGCCTCCAAGATCATCCGCATGCGTCCCTCGGCCGAGGTGACGATCGTCGAGAAGGGCAAGGCGCTGGCCTACGCAGGCTGCGGGCTGGCGTACTACGTCTCCGGCGCGGTCAAGGAGCAGCGGGAGCTGCTGTCCACGCCGCTGGGCGCCGTCCGCGACCCCGTGTTCTTCCAGAACGTCAAGAACGTCCGCGTGATGAACCAGACCGAGGCGTTGGAGATCGACCGCGACGCCCGGCGGGTGAAGGTGCGCGACACTCTCAGCGGCGACGAGGACTGGCTGGCGTATGACAAGCTCGTGCTGGCCACGGGCGCCACGCCGGTGGTCCCCGCCATCGAGGGGGCCGACCTGCAGAACGTTTTCTCGCTGCACGGCGTGCACGACGCCGAGGGCATCAAGGCGATGCTCGCCGAGGGCAAGGCCCGCGACGTGGCCATCGTCGGCGGCGGGTTGATCGGCGTGGAAGCCACCGAGGCGCTGGTCGCCCGGGGCTGTCGCGTGACGATCGTCGAGGCCCGGGGGCAGATCCTGCGCATGCTCGACTGGGAGATCGCCCGCCTGGTCGAGCGGCACATGGAATCCCGCGGCGTCCGCATACTCACCAGCGTTCACGTCGAGTCGTTCGAAGGTGACCAGCAAGGCCGGCTGACGGGCCTGCGCACCGACCAGGGGCATATGCACGCCGAAATGGCGATCGTGGGCGTGGGCGTGCGTCCGGCCGTTACGCTCGCACAGAAGACCGGCCTGGATCTCGGACCCACCGGCGCGATCCGCGTGGACGACCACATGCGGACCAGCGACCCGGACATCTACGCAGCCGGCGACTGCGCTGAGCAGACCCACCAGCTCACGGGCAACCCGTGCTACGTGCCGCTGGGTTCGACGGCCAACAAACAGGGGCGCGTCGCGGCGATCAACGTCTGCGGCGGCGACGACACGTTCCCGGGCGTGATGGGCAGCACGGTCTGCCGGGTGTTCGATTACTGCGTCGGGCGCACGGGCCTGACCGAGGCCCAGGCCCGCGCCCTGCGACACGACGTGGTGACGGTGCTGGCCCCCGCGCCCGATCGCGCCCACTACATGCCCGAAGCGGGCATGCTGCTGCTGAAGCTCGTGGTCGATCGCGACTCGCGCAGGCTGCTGGGCGTGCAGGTTGCCGGCCCGGGCGCGGGCGACAAGCGCATCGACGTCGCCGCCGTGGCGATCGCCTCCGGCTGGACGGTCGACCAACTCGCCGGGGCAGACCTGTGCTACGCCCCGCCCTACTCGCCGGCGATGGACAACCTGATCACCGCGGCCAACATCGCCCGGAACAAGCTCGCCGGTGCGATGGAGGGGATCTCCCCGATGGAGGTCCGCCGGATGCTCGACGACCGCCAGGAGTTCGTCTTCCTCGATGTCCGCTCGCCGGGCGAGCACGAGAAGCAGCGCCTGCCCGGGGCAACGCTGATCCCCCTGGGCGCCCTGCGAGGCCGGCTGGACGAACTGCCCCGCGACCGACCCATCGTCGCGTTCTGCCAGATTTCCCTCCGAGGCTATGAAGCGGCGCTCATCCTGCGGGCACACGGGTTCGACAACGTGCGCGTCCTGGACGGCGGGGTCGAAATGTGGCCGTACGAAACGCTCCGCTGACCGGTTCGTTGCTCACTCGGGACCGGCAGCGCTGGCAAGCGGCTGATCGTCGCCGGAATCCGGGGCCGGCTGGGTGGCAGGGGTCGCCCGGGAGCTTCGCGTTTTCTCCGTCCGCAGCGAGAGCACCACGAGCCTGCCCTTCTTGTCCCGCACCGCAAGCCGGCCTTCTGACAGCGCGACCTGGGAATAGCTCACGCTGCCCAGCACGTTCTTGAGGCGGGCGAGTTCCTTGTAGTCGCCCTTCTCACCGTCGGCGTCGGCGAGCACGACGTCCCGCCCGCCGGTTGCGATGATCTTCCCGTCGGCCGTCAGCAGGAAGGACCCCAGCCCGAACCGCCCCCCCTTCCAGAGCACCTTGCCGTCCTTCAGCGAGACCTTCGCGAGGTTCGAGCCCATCACGTACGCACTGCCGTCGTGGACAACCGCCGTGGTAATCGTCGAATACGCCTTGCACAACCACCGCTGCTGAAGCTTGTCCTTGCCGCCCGCGACCTCCAGCAGCGCCGAGCGCTTCTGGTTGTACGCGCTGGTGACGACCACCCGCCCTTCCCCCGCCACGGCGGGACACGGAATGTTGCAGGCGAATTTCGTCGCCCACGGATAGGTCGCGACAGTCCGGCCGGGCTTGTCGCCGCCGGTCTGGATGATCACCACGTCCTTGAGCGTCAGCAGCGCCACGCACTGCACGTCGCCGACGGTCAGGGGCACCGGACCGGGCGTGTGACCCGCGGGACCTGCGTATTGCGATCGCCACAGCTCCTTGCCCGAGTTGGGATCCATCGCCAGGAGCGTGGCGCCCTTGTGGCCGACTTCCACGAGCAGTTGCCCGTCGAGCAGCAGGGGCGAGCACGTCAGGCCGAAGTCGCGCTGTCCGCCGCCGCTGCTGGGTCGCCGCGGAATGCGGTAGTCATCGTAGAGATTGCGGGACCAGAGCTCCTTGCCGTCGTCGGTGGTGTCCCAGCAGGCCAGGTATCCGTCGACGCCGAGGGTGAACAGCCGGCCGGTGTCCGCATCCAGCGTCGGGGTCGCCAGCGGTCCGCCGTAGCGGCCGGTGTCTCCCGTGCGCACGCGTCCCTGGTAGCGGGCCTTGTAGGCCTGGCTCCAGAGCAATTGGCCGGAGTTGGCGTCGTAGCAACGAAGAACGTCCCGCCCGTCCTTGCCGCGCCGTCCCTCGAAACCCAGCGCGTAGAGCTTGCCGTCGGCGAGAACGGGACTGGCGGCGCCTTCGCCGACGTCGGCTTTCCAGAGCGTCTCGGGCGGCCAGGCCTTCGGCCAGCCGGACGTTTCGGCGCTGACGGCATCGCGCCGCGGGCCCCGCAAGCCCGGCCAGTTCTCACCGGCTGAGATGGCCGGCAGAAACACGACGACGAGAACAGCCACGGTCCGGGCAATCGGCCGCAACGGCAACACTGACGATGGGTTCATGGGTAGTCCTCCCCTTTCGGTCCGCTTCTTCCAACGCCGCCGACCGTCCGGCGGACCTGAGAAAAAGATGCTGGCCGGACGGTTCAGCGAATCAGGTGTTGCTGGCGATACTCGCTGGGCGTGATGCCCACGTGCCGCCGGAAGATATCGCTGAGGCTCTTGGCCGTGCGGAGTCCCGACCGCCTGGCCACCTCCGCCAGGGGCAGGTCCGACTCGGCCAGCAGGGTCTTGGCCCGTGCGACGTGCACCCGCCTGATCTCCTCTCCGGGCAGGCGACCGAGGATCTCCAGGAACCGCTTCTCCAGCGACCGCCGCGAGATCGGCACCTCCTGCAGAACGTTCTTGACGAGGATCGGCTCGTGGGCGTGCTGGCGGATGAACCGCACCGCGTCGGCGACGTCCGGATCGTCGACAGCCAGCAGGTCCGTCGACTGGCGCGAGACGATCTTTCGCGGCGGGATTGTCAGTGGACCGGGCGGCGGAGATTTGCCCCGCATCAGTTTCTCCAGCAGCGCAGCGGCTTCGTAGCCACGCGTATCGTCCGCCTTCTCGATGCTCGACATCGGCGGGTTGCACAGTTCGCACATGACCTCGTCGTTGTCGACGCCGAGAATGCTGACATCCTCGGGCACGCGCAGGCCCGAACGGTTGCAGACGCCGGTGAGGGTGCGTCCCTGGTTGTCGTTGCACGCCAGCACGCCGATGGGCTTGGGCATCGACCGGATCCACTGCTCGCTGATGTCCCGCCACCACCGCCAGTCCTCGGTCTGCCCGAGCGATTCGGTGCGGTTGACGTGGACCTCGATATCCTCCTCCGCCAGGCGTTTGCGGAAGCCCTCCATGCGCAGGTTCGAGTAGTTGTCGTCGGGCAGGCCGTAGAAACCGAAATGCCGGTACCCGCGGTCGAGGAAGTGCTCCGCCGCCAGGCGACCGATCCCGGCGTCGTCGGCCAGGACGCGCGGAAACGGCGAGTCGGACTTCTCATTGGACAGGTCGATGACGGGCAGCTTCCGGCGACGCAGCTCGCGCCGCATCGAGTCGGTCGCAGCCGTGGCGAGCACGCCGTCTCCCTGCCAGTCCTGCAGGCCGACAGGGAACTCCTCGGACATCCCCGGGGCCATGAAACACTGCCATGTCTCGTGGGTGCGGATGTACCGTGCGATTCCTCGCAGGATGCTCCTGCCGCTGTTGGTGGCTGTTTCCACCAGCAGACCGACCTGTCTGGATTTGGGCATATTGCTTGTCTCCCTGGGGATGCCAGATGGATTTTCAGTTCGCCTGGGCTTGCTCGGGGGCGGCCTCTGTCCCCGCTGGCAGCGGGCCTGGTGGGGCTCTGCCGCGTGAGCAACGCCTCCGGCCTGGCGGCGGGTTCCGGGGCGGATCGGCCTCGGTGGGACCCGCCTCCTGCCGCCTCGGAAAGGGCATTATATACGGGAATCCCACGAAAACGCAAAATCGGAAATCTTTCACGCTTTATCGTAAACGATTCCGCTTATCTTCGTGGGCACGAGAGTTCGTCGGTGAGCGAAGTTCACGTCAAGCTCGTCCGGCGGCAGCGTATTTATTCAAATCTCAGGACGAGGGTCCTCGAGGAGCCTTCTGAACAAAGGAGAGAAGAGATGAAACGTTTCGCGAGTATTGTTGCTGTTCTGTGCGTGTGTGCCCTGGCCACGGCGGCCTCGGCCGATCAGGTTCTCGAGTTCAACGGAGGCCATGACAAGACCCATGGGACTCCTCTTACAAAGGGCGCGTACAACAGCTATGTCGGTGACAACGGCGCGGACGCCGTGTACTACGACGGTGCGTCCGGGCCCTTGGCCTGGTGGGTCGAGCCGGGCTACAGCGGCATGATCATCTCGAGCGATTCGGCCGCGACCGTAGGACTCTACTGGGATGCCGGCGGGAGCTATACGTTTGACGGTATGGCTGACACGGATATCCTCTTTGAGTTCAATGCGGATACCACTTATGGCAACCTGGCGATCTATGACAACCTTTCCGCCCTGGTCGTCAATGACGGCACGGTCTACACCAAGCTCATCCATGGCGATCCCGGCATTTTCGATGCCATCACCGCGACCAAGGCCGACCTTGCCGGCACGTGGACCGAGTATGATATGGCCACCGGCGCAGCAGGAACGGCTACGATCGACCTGGACGACCTGGACGACATCACCGCCTTCGGCGGCGCGTTCGCTCCCAGCAGTGGCAATACCTACATCTCATCGGTGGAAGCCTACGCGGTTCCCGAGCCGGCCACGATGAGCCTGCTGGCCATCGGTGGCGGGATCGCCCTGATCCGCCGTCGTCGCAACGCGTAAGTCACCGATCACCGATCCTGACCGGGCCCGGTGGAGACCGCTCCGCCGGGCCCAGTCAGTAAATGTCCCGTCGGAGCCATGACAGTTGTCCGCGGCTTGACCCGGCGACCCGTGGCAAGCGGGAGGGAGTATGCACTTATGAAACACTTCAGACACATTCTTGTCCTCGCCCTGCTGGCGGTCTGCATCCCCGCCACCGCCGGCGCGGAAGACGTCTGGGTCTGGCTGGTCGGCGGACAATCCAACGCCCCGGGCCTGGTCGAGACCACCGACGGGCGAGCGCCTCTGTCGGATCATCTGAACGCGAAATACCCGGGCGTGACGCACGAGTTGCCGCTCTACGGCGACGGCGGCACCTCGCTTCACCCCGATTTTGACAGCTTCGGGCCGTCGTGGCACCCCAGCCTCATGGACGGGGTCAACGACAGCAGCGACAGCAGTCTCTATCGCCTTCTGAACGAGTACCAGAACACCCTCAACAGCATCACGGCCGCCGGGGACACCCCGGTCACCAAGGGGTTCTTCTGGATGCAGGGCTACCAGGACTCCAAGTCCGGCGGCACCCATCCCCCACAGCCGAATGCGTCCGACAACTACGATACCCGGCTGGCAGCACTGATCGAACGGGTTCGCCTGGAGACATCCATCCCGGATCTTCCCGTGGTCATCGGTGAGACCTGTGTCGGCCCGGATCCCGATTACGGCGAAGCAGCCTACGCGCCGGTCGTTCAGGCAGCCCAGGCATTTGTCGCCGCCAATGACCCCTACGTCTGGCTGGCTGAGACCGATGTGTCCCAGCTGGGACCGGACGATACCCACTTTACGCCGGACGGACACTACGAACTGGCTGGGGACATGGTCGCATTGATCCCCGAGCCGACTTCCCTGTGTCTGCTGGCCGTCGGTGGCGGGATCGCACTGATCCGCCGTCGTCGCAACGCGTAAGTTCGCGAGAGACCCGGACCAGTCCGTCGGGAGTGAGCGGCGCCTCGCAGAAGGTCGCGAGGCGCCCTCCCCCGCTCGACGGCCAAAACGCGAAGGAGAATCTCGTGAAGACCTCAGCCATTCTGTTCTGTGTTACGCTTCTGGCCGCCCTGCTGACGGTGTCACGAGAGGCCTTGGCGCAGGTCACCCCGCCGGAACCCTACAAGGTCATGCCGCTGGGCGACTCCATTACCACCACCGATTACCGGTACTACATGTACAACTCGCTGGTCGCTGCCGGCGGGGTTCACAATGTGCATTTCGATTTCATCGGTTCCGAATACGGCGGCAATGCGTCGGGCACCTGGGACAAGGACCACGAAGGTCACGGTGGGTACACCACCGACCAGTTGCTGACCGGCCGGGAGTCCGGGGCCGACGGCATCAAAGAGCAAGCCGACGCGGGCACGTTTGTCGCGCCCGACGTTGTCTGTCTGCTGACGGGAACCAACGACATCGGTTACGACTGGGGCAAGATGGTCCGCGACCAGAACGACGGGATCGTCGACCCCGACGCGGGCGAAACCATTCCGCTGTACGCCGTGCACGAGACCATCAACGACATCCGCAACGTGGTGGGCTTTCTGCGCGAGCAGAACCCCAACGTCAGGATCGCCCTCTCCACGGGCATCCCCAGCACCGAGGAACGTCGCCATTACGCCCCGGGCACGCTGGAAGCACTCAAGGACGAAATCGTCAAGCTGGTCGAAGGCACGTACGTGGTGCCCGAGGATCTCGATCCGGCTCCGAGCTACGCGATCGGCAACACCGGCGCCTGGAAGCCGGCCCCGGAGCGTCTGGATCCGTCCGAGTTTGTCTCCGGCGGCATCTCGACCGAGGCGTCTCCGGTGGTGCTGGTCGATCACTGGACGGGTTTCGATACCGATACCATGCTGATCGATGACGGGATCCATCCGAACCCTGCCGGTGAGGTGCTCATCGGCGAGCGGTTCGCCACGGCCATCGAGCCGTGGGTTGTTCCTGAACCCGCAACGGGGTTGTACCTCGGAGCGGCTGGAGCAGCCGGCCTGGCCAGGAAACGCCGCAGGAAAAAGGCCAGGAATAACAAGCACACCCAGGAGTGAAGCTGGCCGGTCGTCTTGGGACATCAGCTTCTTCATGATGCGGGCTCATTCCTCAGAGCTCGACTCCGGGAGGCCCATCCATGCGGGTGGGCCTCTTCTTCGCGCGCTCGATCAGGAGGGCGGATTCCACATCGCAGGGATTGCATGCCGCATGGCCACGGGGTACCCTGAGTTCTCGTGCCCGGAACGTCTCCGGACACCGACTACCTCTTCTGCCCGCCGGGCAGGGATACCAGAGATCGGAGACCCCATGGGATCCAACGCCCAGGAGAACCTTGAGAAATCGCGCGCCTTCCTCGAAGAGAACGCTCAACGGGACGACGTGGAGCAACTGCCCAGCGGCCTGCAGATCCGCAAGCTCGACATGGGCGACGGGCCCACGCCCACCGAAGCCGACACCGTGACCGTGCACTACCGCGGTACGCTGATCGACGGGACCGAGTTCGACAGCTCCTACTCCCGCGGCACGCCGGCGACGTTCCCCGTCAACGGCGTGATCGAGGGCTGGACCGAAGCCCTCAAACGCATGCCGGAAGGCTCGAAGTGGGAGTTGTTCCTCCCGCCCGAACTGGCCTACGGCAAGCGCGGCGCGGGGGCGGACATCGGCCCCAACGAGGCGCTGATTTTCGAGGTGGAGTTGCTCAAGGTCGGCTGACCGGCCGGCCGGGGAGTACTGCCCGTGACGGTGACGGAACTGGAGTGTGTCAACTGCGGCGCTCCGCTGCGCGCGGAGAGTTACATCGCCCGCCTGGGAGCGCTGCGCTGCACGCATTGCGGCGCGCTGATGGCCGCTGGGAGCCGATCCGACCCGCCGCCGGCGATGTCGACGCAGGACGGCCCGCCCCTGCCGCCACCGTCTGCCGCCCCGCCTGAGGTCCTGCCGCGCGACCTGCCCGCCCCACCGGGCATCGACGTCGACGACCAACCCCACCAACTGACGCTCACCCGGCGGTGGTTCTCCGGCGGAACGGCCTTCCTGGCGGTCATCGGGCTCGTCGGCGGAGCCATGCTGGCCGCGTGGTATCTCATCGCATTCGCGATCGGTTCGACATTCGGAGTCATGATGGCATTCATCGGCCTGCCGTTCGTACTGATCGGCCTGCCGCTGGTGTACGCCGCCCTCGCCGGGGTGCTGAACCGCACGACCCTCCGCGCCCGGCGCGGGACGCTCACCGTCCGCCACGGGCCCGTGCCCGGCGAGTATCGCAGCGCGTCCGGCTGAGGCGCGACTGGCTGGCAGAACACAGCCGGCCGAGCGAGTGCTTTCTCGCCCGGCCGGTCGATGGGTCTCGGTTCTTCGGATGCAGGTCAATCGTCGTCCTCATCCTCGTCGGATTCGCGAGGGTCTCCATGCTCTTGTTCGTCGTCTTCGTGATCCTCGTCGCCGCCTCTGCCGAATCCTTCCCCTTCGTCGTCTTCGTCGT
>CAZXSK010000002.1:63804-72842 GCA_964642855.1 uncultured Planctomycetaceae bacterium
CGGCGCCCGCGAGCGCGGCCGCTGCCTTCGCCATCGTCATCATCTTCCTCGTCGCCCCTGTCACCGGAGGTGGTGATTTCTCCGTCGCGGATGCGGATCTTCATGCGGTGCATCCGCTCGAGAACCTTGCGGACCTTCTCGTTGCCTTCCGGTGCATGCACCCGGCCCGACTCGTCGATCTTCACCGGCCCGGCGTAGATCTCCTTGCCGTCCTTGTCGATCACGCGAAGCGTGGCCTTGTTGCCGGTTACCTTCATCCTCACCGACATTCCGCCATGGTCCATCGACAGCATCGAGCCGACGGTCTTCCTGCCACGCGATCCCTCGCGACGTTCCTTATCCTCAGAATCGCCCTCTCTCGGGCGACGCCGGAGTTCCTCGGGCACCTTCATGCGAGGCCGGAACATCCGCTCGATGATCTCCTTCGAAACGGTCAGCTTGCGAACCTTTCGCCTTTCCAGCGTCACGGGAATGGCCTTGGACTTCCCGCCGCGGATGACCGTGATCTTCACCTTGTCCCCGCCGTCGTGCATGTTCAGCAGCACCGACAGTTGCGGGGTGTTGATCACCAGTTGATCGTCGAGCTTGTGGAGCACGTCGTGTTTCTCCAGGCCGGCATTGGCGGCTGGGCTGTTGGGCTCGACGTGGTCGATGACCATCCCGACACCCTCCGCCAGTCCCAACTGCTTGCCGAGGGTCTCGCCGACGGGCGAGGTCGAGACGCCCAGGAACGTCTGCTCGACCATTTCCGAGGCGGCCAGCACCAGCCCGCGTGGCAGCGCGTCGAAGGGAAGGCCGTCGGCATCGCCGGCGTCTGCGAGGGCGTCCATGACCGCGTCGGGGAATCCTTCACGGGCGTCTTCCATTTCCCGGGCAGCTTCCGAAAGCTCCCGCTGGACGTCTTCCATCGCCTCTTCGATTTCCTCGCGGAGTGGCCAGGCCTCGGGCTGCTCGTCTCGCCGGTCGTCCCGGGGACCCCGCTCGTCGGCGCCGGCTCCGGCAGCCATTGTCAGCAACACCGCCGAGGCGACAATCCATGTTCGCGTGTTCTGGAGTCTCATGTTCGTTCTCCCGTTGTAGGTTGGGTTCAGTGCACGTCGGCCCGCACGAGGCATACCTGCTCGCTGGGGGTGGTGATTTCCACTCGAACGTCGTCGGCTTCGTCGACCAGCCAGACCTTCCGGACGGTCGTGGTGCGGAATACCCGCACCGGCGGGCCGTCGTCGACTTCGAGCGTTCCTTCGTAGTTCACATTGCTCAGCTCCTGCTCCATGCGCAGGGGCTGGGGCGCGGAATTGCTGTTTACCTGGGCGCTCCCGCCCGCTGGGCCCTGCTGATCTTGCCCAAGCCGGTTCCGGCGCTCCAGCACGACGGCCACCGAGGCAGCGACCAGCAGGCAGGCTGCGGCGATCGCCCCGAGGCTGCCCAGCCTCCGATTGCGATGCAGCCTGCGGATCTCGGGCACGCCGGATGCGTCGATGGCTTCCTCGACGCGGTCGTCCAGCGAGGGCGGAGGCGACGCCAGCCGAAGCTCCGTCAGGGCTCTTTCGAGTCGATCGAGCTTCGCATCGAGCGTGTTATCGTGTTCGTTGCCAGGTTGGGGGTTCATAGCCATCTCCCACAGGTTTCCTGAAGGCGGAGAAGCGCCCGTCGGTATCGCGAGGCGATCGTTTGCAGCGGCTCGCCGGTGACTTCCGCGATTTCGGCGAATGTCATGCCGCCATAGATTTTCATCAGCACGGCCTGTTTCTGTGCGTCGGGCAACGCCCCGACGGCCTTACGTAGTGCCCCGGCAAGCTCGGCCGATTCGCTCGCAACGTCAGGCTCATCGCCGTCGGGACCGTCGAACAGCGAGACGTACTCGCCGGCGGGTTTCTCCCGAGGGGCGCGGCGGACCTGGTCGATCGCTGCGTTCCGCACGGCCTTGTATACGTAGGGCACGGTGGCCCGGCCGCCCCCGTTGCGACACAGGCGCCAGAACGCTTCGTGGACGGCGTCCTCGGCGAGTTCGGGCCTGCCCGTCACCGACAGCGCCATCGCATACAACGGCCTGTTGTGCCGGTGATAGATGTCCTTGAGCTGCTCGTGCACTCGCGGGGCCCGTTTCGTTGTGCCTGGCTTTGCGTTCCGGATGATCTGACGCCCGGCCGGGCGGTGATTATGCAGAAAACGGCAGATTTTCCGCCCGCCGGAACGAGTTCCATGCCCGTATTCTTGCCGGGCTGGAGGGGTTGTCAACTTTCGGAAACCGAATACAATAGGTACTGGAATCGCAGGGCCAGCGACGTAGTATGTGCCCTTCGCCTGCGCAAATAGAACACAAATCTTGCTCAAATAAGTGGATACACCCTGGGAGGGAAACCCATGAAGCTTTCGAGACTTCTCGCAGCCGGTGTGGTGGTGGTGGCTTCGGCCTCGCTCGCAGCGGCCGGCGTGTCGGAAATTCGAATCAACTTCCAGCCGGAGGGCGAAACCATCCCCAACGGCTACCTGCCCGACTACGGCTACGAGTTCGGCACGATGGAATACACACCGATGTTCGATTACGGCTGGGAGATGGACGTCCAGGACGAAACCCGCCTGCGAAGCGGCGGGGACGACCAGCGGTACGACACGATCATCCATCTTCAGGACAACCACACCTGGGAAATCGCTCTGCAGAACATGGAATACTCCGTGTACATCGTGGCCGGCGATCCCCAGTACACCGACCAGACCAACTCGCTGTTGATCGAGGGCGTGCTGGTGGAAGACCCAGACGGCCAGAGCTCCGGCGACCACTTCGACGAGCTGGCCGCCAACGTCACCGTGTCCGACGGCCGGCTTACGATCAGCCCCGGCCCGGGCGCCGACAACCCGAAGATGGCCTTCATTCACATTGCCCCCATCCCCGAGCCGGCGACGATGTCGCTGCTGGGTATGGGAGCCGCGGGCGTGCTTGCACGTCGTCGGCGTCGCTGACGCTGCGGCTGGCTGCACCTCTCGCATCGCTGAGGCACTAACGAGCGCCCGCACGGAAACGGATCCGTGCGGGTGTTTCCCTGCGCACCCGCCGGTCGCCGGATCGGCGATCGACGCACCGCACCCCACGACGCCTCCCGCCATGCTGCAACTGCCCGGCCGGTGCGTGTGTTTCGGATTTGTCGTTTGCGTGACCATGCTCCGCTCCTTTCAGTACATCCCGCGCCGCATCGCACCCGCGGGCCTGCAGCGATTCACGAAGAAGTACCGCAACGCGTCGATGCAGTGGTCGGGGCCGTCCTTGACCGGCTGGCCGACGCCCTCCTCGCCGGGCGGATAGTGATACGCCCGGAAGGCGTCGATCAGCCTCCTGCAACGCGGGTGAAGCCGCAACGTCGACTCCCCCAACGCAGGCGCCAGGCCCGCCCGGATCAGCTCCAGACCCTCGCCGATGGTCGACGCCCGCGCGGCGCTGGGTATGCCCGAAGCGGCCAGCAGTTCCGTGCACGCCCTGCCGCTGGTGGATTCCTTCTGCCGCCCGGCCGGGTCCACGTACGTCATCCGCACCGGCCCGGGATCACGCGAGCGGATCGCCTCGGCGTGGTGCGTCAGCGGCAACCGGTGACGGACGTACTCGTCGATCACGTGAACTCTCCCGCCGGGGGTCACCTGGATCCACAGACACACCAGCGGCGATCGGTAGCCGAAGTCGATCGCCCGGTACAGAGGCCAGTCCGGGCAGTACTCCACGGGCTCGACGTGCACCTTCTCGTCGAACTCCGGCAGCACCAGCCAGTCCGCGTGTGCGCCGGTGCAGAGCATCTCGGCCTCCCACGACGCCCGCGACGTTCGCGACTTGATGCCGATGGCGTCCTCGACACTGAGAAACCCCCCGCCGCGCCGGGCGATGCCTTTACAGTCGTCGTTGAGCGGACACCGGCTGCAGGAGCGGTCCTCGCTGCATGCTTCGATGGTCTCCCAGAGGCACCACGAGATCATCGCGAACCCGTCTTCGTCGCCGGCCGCCGGCGCCTCGCCCGGGTCGGGCGATTCGGGCAGAACCGGCAACGGCCGGCCTGGGGCGGCAACAGCCGGCAACGGTGGTTCACAGCCGGCAGCGGCCGGCAAGGCACGGCAAGATTCGGCAAGAACCGGCAAGCCCGGGCAAGCTCCCGGCGAATCGCCCGACGCGACGTTCTCGATCGGCTGCCAGCGATTGGCCTTCTCGACCAGGCGGTCCATCAGCCCGCCGGTTCGGTGCAGCGTCGAGAGCACTTCCACCGACCCCCGCGCGAGCCCCTGCGAACGCGTGGTGAACTGCACCGCGCGCCAGACGTCGTCGTCGAAGAGGTCCACCTCGTCGCAGCGGATCTTCTGTACGTGCTGACCGCGCACCGCACGCTGCGACTGGGCGAGAATTCGCACCACCGATCCCCCGGCCAGCTCCACGCGCTGCTTGCCCGCCCTGCCGCTGAGCAGCTCCGGCTGCATTTCCGTGACGCGCCGGATGTACTCAGCCAGCCGGTCGGACTGGTCGAAACTGCCCCCCAGCACGCACGCCTCGATGGGCCCGCGAAACAGCGCATCGAGAACCGTGGCGATCGCAGCGAGCAGTGTCTTGCCCCCGCCGCGATTCGCCCAGACCAGCAGGTCGCGCTGGTCGAAGAAACTCGCCGCGAGGTAGTCCATCGGGCTGTGGTGGTGCGGGCAGAGGCGTTGGTCGGGCACGTCCAGGCCGAAGTAACGCTTCACCAGTGCGCGAAGCTGGCGTCGGGTCTGGATGGGTGAGTCGGGGTGTTGTCCGCGTCTGCGTTTTCGTGTCATTGCTCCTGCTCCTGGGGCAGCGGTGCCCCCGCCAGCGGCGTCGCCGCGAAGTAGTAGTGATAGGGGCGCGACCGTCCGGGAAAGCTCCCGGCGTCGGTCATGCCCGCCTTGCGGAAGAACGGGTGAACGGCCCCCATGGCGGCCAGGGCCTCCACGTACGGCGTGCGGGCGGTGCGAATCGCGTGGCGCACGAGCCGAACGGCCAGTCCCAGCCCGCGCCAGATCGGGTGTACCACCACCCGGGAGATACACTCGATCTCGGCGTTGAGCTTCGCCACGGCAGGCCTGCGAGGCCGGCCTGCATATCGACCGGCCGTGTGAACGTTCCTGCCGCGGCATTGCAGCACCGGCGGGGAGATAACCGCCACGGCGGCCACACCCGGGCGGGTCAGTTCGACCCCGCTCCGGGGGGCAGGTCGCGGGGGTCGAATGACGTGCACGCGCTTGTGGGCAGCCGGTCGCCCGGCGAGATAGTGAAAGCACGACAGCTCGTCGTAGTCGGCGATGCTCCCCTGCCTGATCCTCCATTCTGTTCGCCGGCGGCGGGCCGGAGGCGGGCGCAGCGAGCCCTCCCGCCGGAGCGGCTTGACGACGACCCGGTCCGGCTGGAGGAAGCCCAGCAGTTCCATGCGCGGGGTCGCCAGCACCAGCGACACGTTGGAATCGGTCACGAGCGACCGCACGCGGAGAGACAACGTCGAGGCCGTGTCGAAATCCAACGTCGAGGCGAACTCGTCGGCCAGGACCACCGCACCGGGCGCCCGCGATGCCCGGTGCAGCGCCTCGGCCAGGGCGAGACGGTGAAGCTGTCCGCCCGAGAGACACCGCGCGGGGGTCACCAGGGCGGCCGCGTCGGCCAGGCCACATCGTGAGAGCACCTGCAGGCGCTGATCGAGCGGGCCGCCGGTAAGCGTCTCGACGGCCGGCTTTGCGCTGCATGCCAGCCGCTCGGGCCTCAGCCAGATCACATCGGTTCCGTCGCGAGTCGCCAGTCGACGGTCCAGCTCGCCCAGCAGGAGCGTTTTACCTCCGCCGGAAGGCCCGACGACCGCGAGGATCTCGCCCGCCTGAAGGGTTACACGCAGGTCGTCATACAGTTGCTGGCGGAGCTGGCCGGACAGGCCGAACACCTCGGCCAGCAGGCGTGCCTCGCCGGAAGCGGGCGCGCGGGTAGCGACGGCCGCGGAGATGCAAAGCTCGCGCGGGGGTGGGCGGTGTCCCATCTCTGGGCCGTCGGGCTGGGGGGCTTCAGTCATGGTTCCTCCTGATGTATGGGAATGGAGTAGGCGGGATCAGTCGCCGAGAGGTCCGTTGGACCGGCGGAGGCGCCGAATGGTGACAATCTGGGCGGAGATCCTGTCGATCCGTCGGCGAAGCTTGTGGACCGTCAGGCCGACCTCGTCGGCGACCTGGGCGCGGGGCAGGCGCTGGCAGAAGATCATGCGTGCGACCCGGGCGTCGTCGGGCGGGAGATACGGCAGGGCGCGGGCGGCATCGAGGAACCTGCGGGACGTCATGTGTCTGCAGAGCCTGCGAATGCGGGAGCGGAGACCGCGGGGCGAGATCCCCATGATATCGGCCAGCATGCTGACAGGCTGATTGTTCAGGAACACGGCCTCGATCAGCCTGCGGTCGTCGGTGGCGAGGAGTCGGGCCCTTCCTTTGAGGACGGCGTCGGTTCGGGGCAGTCGGGTGGCGGAGCAGATGCTTTCCTTCAGCGATAACGGCACGTTACGTCTCCCTCTGTTCTGCGCGGCGGCGGGGCTTTGGCGTGGCCTCTGGAAGCCCTCAGTCCCCCGCTGGATGTGGTTGAACAGTACGAATCATTACCCTGAGTATGATAGTTAACAAACTAACTTAGTCAAGCGATTTTCGAGAAATTTTTGTTGTATGCCAAACAAATTCCGATAATATATCGCTGGAAAGGAACTTGCAGCATGGCCTTGGGAGACATACTGAGAACGAGGCGGGAAGAGCTGGGGCTTACCCAGCAGGAGGTCTCCAGCCGGGCGGAAATCTCCAAGCCCTACCTGTCCCAGATCGAGACCGGTAAGGTGCGCAACCCCCCCACCGATCGCGTGCTGGGGGCGCTCGAACGCGCCCTGACGATGCAGGCGGGAACGCTGACCAGGCTGGCGCACATCGAGCGAACGCCCCCCGACGTTCGCGAGGAACACCAGCAGCTCCAGGCGAAGGTCGATCAACTCCGCGAGGTGCTCCGCCGACTGACCGGCAGCGGCGAACGCACCGTCGCCGAGGGGTTGGACCTCCATGAAATGCTCGACGCGCCCGAAGGCGACGGCAGCGCCCAACTGTGCGCGGGCTCGCCCGTGCCGGTCATCAACAGCGTGCAGGCGGGCTACCCACAGGACTTCACCGACCTGGACTACCCTGCCGGCGTGGCTGATGAGTACATCCGCTGCCCGGAGATGAGCGACGCCCAGGCGTTTGCAGCCCGCGTCGTAGGCGATTCGATGGAGCCCCGCTATCACCAGGGCGACGTGGTGGTCTTCTCGCCCAATACGCCCGTCAAGAACGGCGCGGACTGCTTCGTGCGGTTCGAGGGCGGGGGAACCTCCTTCAAGCGGTTCTACCAGGACGACCCCGAAACCGTCCGTCTCCAGCCGCTGAACCCCCAGTACCCGCCCGAGACCTACCCGGCCGAGCAGATCACCGGGCTCTGGCCGGCGGTCTATCGCATCGAGAAACTCCCGAATGCCTGATCGGCATGCGGGGCAGAAGCGGGCCCCGCCCGGCCGGTGGGTCTACTTCGCGGAGATGATGCGGTGAAGCTTGCGGAGCAGTTCGCCGGGCGCGTAGGGCTTGCGGATCATGCTGATTCCCTCGTCGAGGTCCGCGTCGCTGAGATCCTCGTAACTGTAGCCGGTCGAGAACAGCACGGGCATGGTGGGCGCCTGTCTGCGGAGGGCCTCGCAGACCTCCCGGCCGCTCGCACCGGGCATGATCACGTCCAGCACGGCCGCATCGACCTCGCGGGCGTGGTCGCGCACCAGGCGGAGCCCCTCGATGCCGTCCCTCGCGACCAGCACGCGGTAGCCTGCAGACCGCAGGACCGAGAGGGTCAATTTCCGGACCGATTCATCATCCTCGGCCAGCAGGATCGTCCTGCCGCCCCCGCTGCCGGCCGGGCCGGAGGGCTCGTCGGTGTTCTCAGGCCCGGGGTCTCCCTCCGCTGCGGGGAGGTAGATATCGAAGGTGGTACCCTCGCCAGGCGCGGAGTCGACGTCGATCACTCCCGAGTGCCGCGCGACGGCGGCGTAGACCATCGCCAGGCCCAGGCCGGTGCCCCGCCCGCGCTGCTTGGTCGTAAAGAACGGCTCGAAGATCCGCTCGCGGGTCTGTTCGTCCATGCCCTCTCCCGTATCGCGGACGCAGATGTGCAAGAACCGGTCGACTTCCAACTCGGGGTATCGCCGCAGGAACGCGCGGTCGGCGGTGAAGTTGTCGACCTCGATGGTCAGCTCCCCCCCTTCGGGCATGGCGTCCCGCGCGTTGATGCACAGGTTCATGATCACCTGCTCGACCTGCCCGCGGTCGGCGTAGATCCGCCGGAGTTCCGACGGCGCGGTGACCGTCAGCGAGACGTTCTCGGTAATCACCCGCCGGAGCATCCGCGCCAGCTCGTCGATCAGTTCGCCGAGGTCGAGGTACTCCGGCTGGATCTGCTCCCGCCGGCTGAAAGTCAGAAGCTGGCGGGTGAGCGTGGCCGCCCGGTCGGCAGCTCTTCGCGACTCGCTGAGCAACTCGACGATGTCCTGGTTGTCGGCGACGTCCTGCATCGCCAGGTCGAGGTAGCCGAGAATCGCCTGCAGCAGGTTGTTGAAATCGTGGGCCACGCCTCCGGCGAGCTGCCCGACGGCTTCCATCTTCTGCGACTGCTGAAGCTGCTGCTGGAGTTCGGCGCGCTGCTGGTCGGCCTCGACGCGCCCGGTGATGTCGATGGCCATGCCGATGGCGCCGGTCACCTGGCCGTCTTCGTCGCGAACGGGCGTGTAATGCACGGCGAAGTGACGGTCCCCGCTGGCGATCTCTCCGCGAGTGGCCTGCCCGCGGAGTGCCCCAAGCGCGAGATCCACCGGCACGACGGGACTGGCGTCCCTGTCGAGCACGCCGGCGTTGCCAAGCTGGGCGGGCGAAAGATTCAGCTCCTCCAGGCCGCTGCCCTCGGAGAACAGTACCTTGCCCTCGGTATCGATCGCCCAGAGGACCACCGGCGCGTGGCGAATGAGCAT
>CAZXSK010000002.1:72942-77223 GCA_964642855.1 uncultured Planctomycetaceae bacterium
GAGAACAGCACCCGCGCGCTTTGCCCGAGCAGTTCCTGCGGATCGTAGCCGGTCATCTGGCAGATGCGGTCGTTGACGTGGCAGATCACGCCCCCGGCGATCACCCCAATACCCACCGGGGCTGCGCGGAACAGACTTTCCATGCGTGCCTGGCTTCGGCGTAGCTCTTCCTCGGCCCGGCGACGGTTGCTGATGTCCCGCACGGCGGCGATCACGCGGCGCTGGTCCCGGATGGTCACCGGCCGGAGCACCACCTCGACCCAGAATTCCCTGCCGTCGCTGCGCGTCGCGCGGGCCTGGAAGGTCTCGATGCCGGTCCGCAGGCATCGGCGGAGGCGCTCGATCGCGGCGGGCTCATCCAGCGGCTCGCCTTCGGTGCGTGAACGCAGCACGTGCAGCGAGGGCATCTCGCCCGGCTGGCAGCCGTACATCCGAAGGAGCGTTTCGTTGGCGTCGACGAGCTGTCCGGTCTGCGGATCATGCACGGCGATGCCTTCGGTCGTGGAGTTGAATATCTCGCGGTAGTTGCGCTCGCTTTCGATCAGGGCTTCCAGCGCCTCCCTGCGGTCGGAAATGTCGCGTGCGACGATCTGAACGGCCTGGGTGCCCTGCCAGATCATCTGTGCGCTGGCCATCTCGACGTCCACGAGCTGGCCGTCGTCGGCGACGACCGTGAAGTTCCGAAGCTCGGTGCGGCCCTTTTCCTTCAGCTCGGCCCTGCGCTGTTCGACGAGTTCCCGGTCCTGGGAGCGAACAAAATCGTAGACCGACCGCCCGATGAGTTCGTCGGGTTCGGATGCGCGTAGCAGCCTGGCCGCTGCGGGGTTGGCGAAGTCGATTCGGCCGTCGACATGCACAACGATGGCATCGGGAGAGAGTTCAGCAAGAACACTCCAGGCGTCCTGGCGCCTGGCGAGCAGGTCCTCGGCGCCTGCCAAGCTCTTGCGAAGTCGCGAGATCTCCGCATTCAGCCCAAGGTTGCCGTCTCCCAGTTCATGCCCCATCGCAGTTCCTGCGTACACAGAAGACATCACGTCCAGTTGGGCGTCATCATGGTAGGTATTACGATACATACCCGGTGCTCCCTGGCACGATCATGATAGGCCCGTCCGGGCGGGCGGTCAAATCCGCTTACAGGATCGGATCGGCGACCCGGGAAACTTCTGCATAAAGCCGCTCGTGGGCCCGGATGCTCGAATCGAGGGAGAACCGATCGATCACCCGCACCCGCCCCGCTTCGCCCAGCTTCTCGCGAAGTGGCGGACGCGTCACGAGTTGCTCGATCGCCATCGCCAGGGCGGCTACGTCGCCGGGGGGAACCAGCAGGCCGGTCTCGCCGGGAGAGACGACTTCCCGCAGGCCGGGCACGTCGGAAGCGATCACGGGCAATCCCGCCGCCATCGCCTCGGCCGCGGCCAGGCCGAACCCTTCCCACAGGCTCGGAAGGACCAGCACGTCGGCCGCCGAGAGCACCGAACGGACGTCGCCGACGTAGCCCAGGTGTCTGCAGCGGCTTCCGCCCTCGCCGAAACGGACGTAGGTTTCCACGAGGTCGCGCTGGGGTCCGTCTCCGGCGACGACGATATCGACCGCGTCGCCGCGGGCGCCGAGATGGCTGAGCGCCCCCAGCAGCACGTTGACGCCTTTCTGGGCGTCCAGCCGCCCGACGAACGCCAGCAGCGGCCGGTCGTCCGGCAGCGACCACCGCTGCCGAAGGCGCCTGCGGGCGGCGATGTCGCAGGCATACGCCGAGGCGTCCACGCCGTTATGGATCACCCGGTACCGCGCGTCGGGCAGGCCCGCCCGCCGGCGATGGTGGTCTTTGACCGACTCGGAGACGCAGACGATCTTCTCGCACGCCCCGGCCGTCATGCGGGCGAAGGCGTACTGCCACGGCCTGAACCTCGCCTCGGCGACGTGCACCGTGTGTACCAGATGGCGGACCCCCGCCAGCCAGGCGGCCGGCCTGCCGACCAGATCGGCGTGGAACAGGTGCGTGTGCAGGATATCGACCCGCCAGCGACGCAGCAGCCTCACGAGTCGCGCGAAGCTGGGCGCGTCGACCCGGCAGCAGATGTCGAGGACCTCCACCGGCAGGCCCGCACGCGCCAACCAGCCGGCCACCTCCCCGCCGCGCAGGGCGATCACGCCGACCTCGAACCGTTCGCGGTCCAGGCGCCGGGCGAGTTCGTACACCACCCGCTCCGCCCCCGCGGGATGCAGTTCGGTGATCAGTTGCGCGATGCGGATGCGTCTCATGATGCGTCAGATACCTCCGGCTGGGTGTCCACGGCCCCCTGCCATTGTCGCTGGAAAACCCCCGCCCGCAAGGGTAGACTCGCCCGCGGAAATCATCCCGGGAGGACACCCATGAACGAACACGACCTGTCACGCCGCGAGCTGGCGAAGATGATCGACCACGCCAACCTTCACCCCGGCGCCACGGCCGGGGATCTGAAGTACAACGCCGAAATCGCCCTGCGGTTCGACGTCGCCTGTTTGTGCGTGCGGCCGTTCGAAGTCGCCGACGCCGCCGCGCTGCTGCGGGACTCCGACGTGGCGGTGGGCACCGTGGTGGGGTTCCCGCATGGCAGCTCCAGCCGGACGGTGAAAATCGCCGAGGCGCTGGACGCCATCGCCGACGGGGCCGTCGAGCTGGACATGGTCATCAACATCGGCAAGCTCCGCGAGGGCGACGCCGACTACGTGCGCGACGAGATTGCCGGGGTCGTCCAGGCCGCCGAGGAACGGACCGTGAAGGTCATCCTGGAATGCTGCTACCTCGACCACGACCAGATGGCCTCGGGCTGCCGGGCGGCCATCGACGCCGGGGCGGATTTCGTGAAAACTTCCACGGGCTTCGGCGACGTGGGGGCGACGACCGAGAACGTGGCCTTCCTCCGCGAGCAGGTCGGCGACCGTGCGGGCGTGAAGGCGGCCGGCGGGATCCGCTGCCTCGACGACGCACTGGCGATGATCCACGCCGGCGCGACGCGCCTGGGGACCTCGTCGGTCGAAGCGATCCTCAGCCACGTGCACGACTGACCCGCTCGGCGAATCCAGAAAGGGGCATCCTGTGAGCAAGTCGCAACGGACCGTTCTCATCATCAGCCGGGTCGTGGTGCTGATCCTGGCCGGCCTGGCGACGCTGTCGCTGCTGAGCGAGCGATACCGTCCGCTGGGCGAGGGGGCGCGGTTTCACTTGGGGCAGATTGACCTGACATACGAGATCGCCAAGAGCATGGGCGACGGCCTGCTTCGCGAGGACGGCCGGCTGTTGCCGGTGCAGGCCCGCGGGCGGGCCCTGCTGCTGCCGCTGCTGCTCGTGCCGACGGCCCTGATCGCGATGCGCTGCTGGCCGATCGGCTGGATCCGCAAGGTCCTGATTCTCGCCACGGCGGCCGGGTCGTTGTGGCTGGGCGCCGTGCTGGCGGGGGCCGGGATGGGCCTCGCAGCCGACGGGCTGCGCGAGCTGGATGAAGGCGCAGCCATCGAGGCCGCCCTGAGATGGGAACCCCTTGCCGTCGGTGCAGCGGGCATGATCGTGCTGCTGTCCTGGCTGGTGATGGCCGCACTGATCGAATACGAACCCGACGGGGACACGCCCCCTCCCCCTCCGCGGGAGGGTTCGAACGTCTGGCGGATGGGCTCGACGCTGACCTGGGCGCTGGTCGGAGCGGCCGGGGCGGGCGCCGCGGTCAACGCGATATCTCTCCACCCGGTTTCCGCGGTGGCATGCGCAGCGGCGTTTGGTTTGGGCGTCACGGGCCTGCTGGGCCGGCGGTGGGCGGCGCGATGGGCCTTCGCGCCGGCGATGCTCGCACTGAGCCCGGCCGGGGTATGGGTGGCGTCGCTGGGTTTGCTTGCGCGCTACGACCTGGCGACGGAGGTCCAAGGTCGGCCCCAGACGGTGGACGCCACGATTGACGGGAAGCTGACCGGACGGTTCACCCGCCTGCCCCTGATGCTTTCGCTGCTGCTGGTCGGCGCGCTGGGCTTCGTAGCCGTTTCGGTGGTTTACCAACTTGGCAGCATTCTGCCCGTCCTGCGACGGGCGATGTTCGCTTTCCACGGAGCCGGGATGATCGCCGTCGCAGCCGTCGGGGCAGCGCTGGCGATTGCGTGGGCGATCACCAGCCGGCGAGGCCGGGCCGTGCGAATCTCCGTCGCCGGGGCGATCTCGGCGGTGGGAGTACTGGCCGTGCTGTCGGTGATGGTGCTGATTCCCGCGTGGCATGAGCGGAAGCGGGATTCGATGATCGTCGAATGGCCGGCGGCCGT
>CAZXSK010000002.1:77323-116843 GCA_964642855.1 uncultured Planctomycetaceae bacterium
TGCTTCCGGAGGTAGCCAGGCTGCTGCCGGTTGTCGACTAGGCTGTGTCTGATCCGCGCTTGACGAAACGCCAAACCGCTTTATCATTTCGTCGGAGCCCGCTGGGAGGGCCAGCGGCGCAAAGGATCTCAGAACAGAGGAGCCCGCCTTGAGCCATTCTTCCCGTTTCATGCGACGTGAGAGCCATCGGATCTTCTACGCAACCTGCCTCGGAATCCTGCTGCTTGCCAGCTTACCTGCCAAAGCCGACCTCGTGTGCGATTCGACCAACACGGCCGATCCCGGCTCGGGCCAGTGGGACGTGGAAGTCCAGAACCTTGGCCAGTCCTCCGAGAAGCTGGTGGAAGTCTGGGTGCCCTTCGAAGGCCTGGTTGAGGGCAGCGAGAACGCCATCACGGGCAACTGGGACCGCCAGACGTTTGAGAACGTCGACATCGATAGCGACGGCGACGTCGAATCCGGCCTTCGTTTCTACGTGAGCAACCCCCTGCTGGGCGTATCGCCGGGCGGATTGATGCAGTGGTACGCCCAGACAACGGCCGGCGATTTGTCCCTGCAGAAAGTCAAGCACGTCGGATCGGCAGGCGACGTCTATTTTGAGTGGTTCGAGCTGCCGGCGAACCTGCCATCGACCCTGCCCGGAGACCTGGACCTGGACGGACAGGTAACGTTCCTGGAATGTGCGACCGTTGCCGCCCGAATCGGGATGTCCCCGGCAGAGTGGGCCGACGGCGACTTCGATGACGACGGCGCGGTGGATGTCGCTGACGCCGACGCCGCGATCGACAGCTACACAGGCTGGCCGGCCCCGCCTTCTGCGATTCCCGAGCCCGCCTCGATAAGCCTGCTTTGCGTGGGGCTTGCGGCGATCGTCCGCCGTCGCTGAGCGCCTCGGCGTCTGGCAGCGAAAAAGCCGGCCGCCTTTCCTGCACCTCCTTCCGGGGCTTGCTTTCTGCGGTGCGAATCGCTTCACTGGCGATACGCACTCAACTTGGAACCCCTCGGAGGCCTGTCCATGCGAACCAGGAACGTGACACTCGGATTCATTCCCGCCAACCGCGGCTTCTTCTCGGACGAGCTGGCCGCCCGGATGCGGCAGGAAACACTCGACGTGCTGGAAGGCACGGGGGCGGAGGTTGTCGCACCGTCGCCGGAGCAAACCAAGGTCGGCTGCGTGGAGACGCGCGAGGAGGCCCAGCTCGTGGGGCGCATGTTCGCCGAACAGGGCGTCGACGGCATCGTGGTCTCCGCGGTGAACTTCGGCGACGAGCAAGGCGTGGCCATCACGCTGCAGGAGGCCGGCCTGCGGGTTCCGGTGCTGATCGTGGGCTGTCAGGAAGAGGAAGCCCTCACCCCCACCACCGACCGTCGGGACAGCTTCTGCGGGCTGCTGTCGATCGGCGAGGCGCTGCGTCAGCTCGAACTGCCCTACTCCGTGCCGGAAGTGCCCATCTGCTTCCCGACCGACGAGAGCTTCCGTAAGACGGCCGAGCGGTTCGTCGGCGTCTGCCGCGTGGTCGCGGGCGTGCGGTCGGCGCGGTACGGGCAGATCGGCGCCAGACCGGACGCGTTCTGGACCTGTCGCTACAGCGAAAAGGCGATGCAGACCATCGGCCCGACGATCGTGAGCCTGGATCTGTCGGAAGTCTTCGGCGGCATGGATCGGATGAAGACCGACGCCGACGTCAGGAAGGCGATCGACGACATGAAGGCGGGTATCGACTGCTCGGCCGTGGACGATTCGATCCTCGAGAAGATCGCGAAGTTCGAGCTGTACCTGCGTCGGTTCATCGAGGACAAGGCCCTCGACGGGCTGGGCATTCAGTGCTGGACGAGCATCCAGGAGAACATGGGCATCTGCTCGTGCACGACCATGAGCCGCCTGAATGACCAGGGCGTTCCGTGTGCCTGCGAGGCCGACATGATGGGCACCCTGTCGATGCACGCCCTGCAGCTTGCCAGCCGGGGCCCGAGCTGCCTGGCCGACTGGAACAACGTCCACAACGACGACCCGGAGCTGGTGAACTGCTGGCATTGCGGGGTCTTCCCGACTTCGTGGGCGAAGGGCACGCCGAAGATGGGCTGCCAGGAGATCATCGCGGGCACGACCGGGCGCGAGAATGCCATGGGCGTGGTGGAGTTTGTCATGCAGGACGGGCCGGTCACGCTCTGCCGGGCGACGCAGGACAACGAAGGCTACCCCAAGGTGATGCTCGCCGAGGGCGTTGTCGAGCCCAACGAGGCCAGGACGTTCGGCAGCTACGGCTGGGTTCGCATCCCGGGCATTCAGCAGCTGTACAAGGACGTGCTGCTGAGGCACTTCCCGCATCACGTAGCCATGAACCGCGCCCACGTGGGCAACGTCCTCTGGGAGGCGCTGGGCAATTACCTGGGCTTCGAGGTATTCACCGCCGAGGAAACCTCCGGCGCGTGGACGCCCGAGCTGCCCTTTAACGCATAGACGCGCCGAGACATCGTCGGGAGTCGGCGCAGAAGAGAAGCGCCCGGGACCAGTTGGCCTCGGGCGCTTTTTCGATGTTCGCGGTGGGGTGGGGTTACCCGATGGTCACCTTCACCTGGTGGGTCTGGCCGTCACCGGCCGGGGGAATCACGCTGCCCTCGAGCGTCTGGCCGTCGAGTTCCACGGTGACCTTGCCCTTGCAGATGCCCTTGGGCTTGGCGAAGGCGATTTCGTAGGTCGCGCCGCGGTAGTCGCGCGTCATCTTGGCTTCGGTCCAGTCGGAGGGCAGGCAGGGATCGATCAGCAGCCCGTCGACCACCGGCCTGATGCCGAGCATGTGCTCCCAGACGTTCAGCAATGTCCAGCAGGCGGTGCCCGTTGCCCAGGCGTGCGATCCCTCGCCGGGGTTGTCGGCCTGGGGCGCGTAGATGAACTGGCAGGCGATGTAGGGCTCGATCCGGTAGCCTTCCGGGTCGGCTTCGTGTCGGGTGGTGGGGAGCATGGTCTTGATCAGCTCGTAGCCCTTGTCGCCCCGTCCGGCGACGAACTCCGACCAGATCCGCCAGCGGGAGTTGTGCCCCTGCAGCGAGCCGTTTTCCTTCGTGCCGGGCGCGAACCGCGAGATGATCCCCGCACGCGGCTCGGGCTGGGGGAACGGCGGATAGAAGCAGTGGCTGCCCCACTCGGTGTCGAGGTACCGGTCGAAGCTGGCGAGGATCTTCTTGCGGCGCTCGTCGTCGGCGAGCCCGCAGATGATCGCGAAGGCGTTGGGGTTCGTGAACAGCGCCCCGCCGCTTTCGAGCTGGTCCTTCGTGCCCAGCACCCAGCCGCTGTCGTGCGTGCCCCGCCAGTACCACTCGCCGTCCCAGCAGAGCTCGTTGACCTTCTCGCGGAGTTCGGCGACCTTCGCCTTGTATTCGGCCAGGCGCTCGGTATCGCCCATGTGCTCCATGCATGGGTAGAACATTTCGAGACAGATGATCGCCCAGCCGGCGAGCATTACGCTCTCGCCCTTGCGGTCGTTTCCGAGCTGATCGAGCGCGTCGTTCCAGTCGGCTTTGAGGATCAGCGGCAGCCCGCGGTCGGAGAACTGGCTCCAGAAGAACTCCATACCCGCAATGGCGTGCTCGTAGATGGTCGCGTCGGGCTTGGCGGACCGGCCCGAGATGCACGTCTCGGGGTCGACCCAGGGGGTCTTCTCTTGCAGGATCGAGTAGTCGCCGGTTTCGAGGCAGTAGTTGGCGAGGATGAACAGCGGGTTGATCGGGTCGTCGGAGTGGAACGTGCGCGTGCCCTGCATGCTGATGAAGTTCCCGCCGTGGGCGTAGTCGCCGTCGTCGAACTGCCAGATCATGATCCGCTTGACGATGTGGTCCCGCACCCATTTGGGGTCCTGGGGCAGGCGGGAGACGGCGTCCTGGCAGGCGTCGCGGACGCCGAAGTTGTAGATGCCCGAGTAGCAGTACCCCGTGTTGCGATTCCACCAGGACAGATTCGAGCCCTGGTACTTGAACCACTGGTTGATCATGTTGTCGAGGTCCTCGTCGGGCGTCTCGATCACCGGCGAGGAGACCACCGACTGCCAATACGCCTGGTTGTTGGCGAAGGCGGCATCGGCCTGGTCGACCGAGAGGTACTTGCCCGTCAGTTCGGAGGCGTCGTCGGCGTCTTTGTCGACGGCCCCGAGAACGAGGACGTACTCGACGGCCTGTCCGGGATCGAGCTCGAAGCGGTGCTGCAGCGCTTCGCAGGCGTCGCGACCCTCGCCGACCTTGTCGCGAAGCCGGCCGGTGTCCATCGCCTGCGGGCTTGAGAGGTCGCGGTACGAGCCGATGAACTCGTAGCGGTCGCCCTCGTAGCCGGTCACCTCGGCCGAGGAGGCCAGGAACACCGCGTGGGCGAACGGAATGTTGTTGGCGTCGGAGTTGGCAGCCTGCCATCCGCCGAGGTACTTCACCCACTGCACGTTGCGGGTGTAGATCACGCCGTCCTTGTACTGCTGGCGGTTGAACAGCAGGTAGAACTCGCGCCAGGAGGTGTCCTCGAACCAGTTGCCCAGGGCGAGTTCCACGTAGTTGGTCGCGGAGATCGTTCGCGGGCGGTCGGAGTTGTTGGACAGCTTGACCTTCCAGATCATGCACGGGTCGCCGACGTCCTCGCCGGTGGCGGTTTCGGCGTCGGGCATGGGCGTGAAGTACAGGATCTCGCTGCCGATGCCCTTGTGCTCGGCGACGATGCGGTTGTAGCCCAGGCCGACGTGGCACTGCCAGTGGTCCAGCTTGCCTGCGGGGGGATAGCCGTTGGCGGTCCACCACCGGCCGGACTCCTCGTCGCGAAGGTAGACGAACTTGCCCACCGTATCGCGCGGCACGCCGTCGACGTGCCACCGGCTGATGCGCCCGACGGTGGGGTTGTCCAGGAAGGAGTACCCCCCGCCGATCTGGCTGGCGAGGTAGCACCATCGGCCGTTGGAGAGCACGTTCATCCACGGGCGGTCCAGGCGTGGATCGGTGAGGATGAACTCCTTGCCGTCGGGAGAGAAGTTACCGTATTTCGTCGTCTTCATCGCGGGGAAACCTTTCGCGCAGAGGCTGGGTTGTTACGGGCTCACAAAGGTCAGACAGGGTACCGCAAGCCGGTGGGGAATGCAATCGCGCCCAGAGGGATCGGGCGCATGCGCTGCGTCTTGCCGGCGGAAGGCAGCCACTCGCGAGCAGTCGGTTGTCGGCGGCGAAGCGTTTACGGCTTGACGGGCCCGAGGAGTCCGGACAAGGAGTTTTCCGATTTCTCGATCCAAGGCCCTCCCCCGGTCCCCGCAATGGCTCCTGCGATTGTCGCTTGCGTTCGCCGGCAGGCTTTGGGAACATAGCTGCCTGCACGGTTATCAGGCACCTGGGCACTTCTGGAGGTATGATCCGATGGGACGATTTTTCCAATTGACGGGCATCGTCGCGCTGGCGGCGATTGCGGGGATTCTCACGACTGGCTGCAGGAATGAAGACCCGGCCACCCAGACATTCAAGATGAAGTACAACGTCTTCTTCCCGCCCTCGCATGTTCAGGCTGAACTTGCCCAGCAGTGGGCCGACGAGATCCGCCAGAAGACCGAAGGCCGGGTAGACATCACCGTCGGCTTCGCGGGCAAGTACGCCAAGGCCAACCAGACCTACGAAGCCGTCTCGCAGGGCGAGGTGGACGTGGGCATGAGCTGCTTCGCCTACACGCGCGGTCGATTCCCCCTGCTGGAAGGGCTGGACCTGCCCGTGGGCTATCCCGACGGCAAGACCGCCAGCCGGGTGGCCAACACGCTGGTCAAGAAGTACTCGCCGGAGGAGGTCGACGACGTGCACGTGCTGTACGTCCACGCGCACGGGCCCGGGATTCTCGCCACGCGCAAGAAAGTCACCAAGCTCGAAGACGTCGAGGGTCTCAAGATCCGCGCGACGGGCCTTTCGTCCAAGATCGTCGAGGCGCTGGGCGGTACGCCGGTGGCGAAAGGTCAGCCCCAGGCGTACGAACTGCTGGAGAAGAACGTCGTCGACGCGACCTTCTGCCCCATCGAGACGCTCGAAGGCTGGAAGCAGGGAAAGGTCATCAACTACGTGGTCGACAGCCAGTGCATCGGCTACACGACCTCGATGTTCGTGGTCATGAACAAGGAACTCTGGCAGTCGATGCCCCAGGACCTTCGCAAGATCGTCACGGAAGTCAGCGAGAAGTATGCCGCCAAGGCGGGCGAAGCCTGGGACCAGGCCGATGCGTCAGGCCGGGCGTACGTCAAGGATCTCGAAAAGGAGATCATTCCTCTCGACCCCGATCAGCAGGAGCGATGGAAAGCCGAAGTCCAGCCGATCCTGACCGGCTACGTGACCGCAACGGCCGAGGAGAACCTGCCCGGCGAGCAGTTCCTGGCCGACATCCAGGCGATGATCGCCGAAACCGAGAAAGCCGACCCCAACAGCGCGAACGCCGACGACCAATAGACGTTCGATGTCCGCTTTCGCCCGTACGTACCGCGCGTTTCTCTCAGCCATCGAGCCGGTCTTCGTGCTGACTCGATGGCTGACCTATGCGCTGCTGGTGGTCTGCGGGCTGTCGATCCTGGGCATGATGGGCGTGACGGTCGTCAGCGTGTTCATGCGCAACACGGGCATGGGCGGGCTGACCGGCGACCTCGACCTGGTCGAATCGCTGGCGCTGGTCGCGGTGGCGACCGCCCTTCCGTATACCACCGCCGTCAAAGGGCACATCGCGATCGAGTATTTCTTCCACAAGCTCGGACCGGCCGGGCGGATCGCGGTGGACACCGTCACCCGCCTGGTCGCGATGGCGCTGTTCGGGGCCCTGGCGTGGGGCTGTTTCCACCAGGGAGTACGCCTTCGGGAAGCGGGACGCGTGAGCATGACCCTTGAGATGCCTCTCTTCTGGAGGCCGATGGTCCTCGGGGCATGCTGCATCGTCGTGGTCCTGGTGATCCTGCATAACCTGCTTCGCCCGGGCAAGGAGATGATCAAGCCATGACCGACATGCAGCTGGGCGCCCTGGCGTGCGTGGTGCTTCTGGTGTTGCTGATGAGCTCCATGCCGGTCGCGTTTGTGATGGCCACCATCGGCATGGTGGGCATGATGTACCTGCGCAACCCGGAACTGGGAATGAGCATCGCCACGCGGGAACTGTATGGCACGCTTACCAGCGAAACGCTGACGGTCATCCCGCTGTTCGTGCTGATGGGGCAGGTGGCGTTCCATTCCGGCATCAGCCGGAAGCTGTTCAAAGCCGCCCACGCGTGGATCGGCTGGCTCCCCGGGGGCCTGGCCATGGCCACGGTGGGCGCCTGCACCGGCTTCGGCGCGATCTGCGGGTCCGGGCCGGCTACCAGCGCCACCATCGGCGCCGTCGCCCTGCCCGAGATGAAACGCTACGGCTACCGGATGCAACTGGCCACCGGGGCCGTCGCGGCGGGAGGCAGCCTGGGCATGCTTATTCCGCCCAGCGTCGTGTTCATCTGCTACGCGGTCCTCACGCAGGGCAACATCGGCGACCTGTTCATCGCCGGGCTCGTGCCCGGTACGCTGATCTCGGTGCTGTTCTGCATCACGATCTACCTCCTGTGCAAGTTCCGCCCGGAGATGGGACCGACCGGCAGCCCCGTCACCTGGGTTCAGCGCATCCTCGCCCTCAGCGGAGTCATCGAAACGGTTGTGCTGTTCCTGGCTGTCATCGGGGGCATGTTCGTGGGCTTCTTCTCGCCGATCGAAGCCGCTGCGATAGGCGCCTTCGGCAGCCTGGTGATCGCGCTTCTCAAGCGCAAGCTCACCCCGCGCATGCTCGCCCGCTCGCTCAAGGAAACCGCCCGCACCACGTGCATGGTCATGCTGATCGTCGCGGGGGCGAAGATCTTCGGGCAGTTCCTCGCACGCACGGAGCTCACCGAGGCCGTCGCGACCTGGCTGACGGAGGTGCCCGCCCCGCCCTGGCTGCTGGTGACGTTGATCCTTGCGTTTTACTTCGTCTGCGGATGCTTCGTCGACGCGCTGGCACTGGTGCTGCTGACCGTGCCGATCTTCGAGCCCGTCACCACCAGCCTGGGCTACGACCCGATCTGGTTCGGCGTGATGATCGTGGTCGTCACGCAGATGGGCGTGATCTCCCCGCCGGTAGGCGTGAACGTCTACGTCGTCGCGGGGGTCGAGCGCGACGTGCCCCTGCAGACCATCTTCCGCGGCGCGCTGCCCTTCCTGGCTGCGCTGGTGGTCGCGGTGGTGATCCTGGTTGCCTTTCCCGGGCTGACAACCTTCCTTCCGAAACTGATTCAGCGTTAGACCGGCCGCTTCGGCTTGCGGGGCGGCAACCCCGCGGGAGAAAACCCATGAACGCAGAGACCTTCCCCGAAAGCCCGTACCGCACGATTCTGTTCTGCACCGATTTCTCTGAGAACGCCGACCACGCGTTCCGCTACGCCGTCGACGCAGCCACCCGCCGGCCGGGGTGCGTTCTTCACCTGCTGCACGTGATCCCCGAACCCGACGCACAGTTCTGGAAGACCTACATCTACGAGGTCGAAGGCGTCGATGAGAAAGCCAAGGCCGACGTCGATGAGCAAATCGAGACGACCTACCGCCCGATGGTGCCCGAGCATGTCGATTTTCGCGTGACCATCCGCATCGGCAACGCCTTCCGCGAGATCCTCCGGTTCGCCCGGGAGCAGGAGGTGGACCTGATCGTCGTGGGTCGACACGGCACGAGCAGCCTGGGCGAGTTCTTCTTCGGCGACGTGACCGAGAAGGTCGCCCGCAAGGCTCCGTGCGCGGTACTGATGGTCCCCCTGCCCGATTAGGCTCTTCTTGAAAACGCTGGCGCTGCCCGAAAGCGCGGAACTCGCCGGGCGGGCAAGGACGGTCAAGCAGGCAGATCCAAGGGATCTGTCGATGCAGCCGGACGAAATTTGGCACGCTGGAAAGCCGCTTGAAGTCCGTCATTGGGTTGCCAAACGGAGCCTGGGCTCGGTTTCCCGCAACCCGCGTTGTCTGAGGGGACAGGATGGGGTAAGCTGTCCTCTCCGGCCGGGTGAGCGGGTGCGGAGCGAGGGAGCTTGAGGCTTGCGAACCAACCCTCGGGCGTTTCGGCGGTCGAACCGATGGAGAATCCCACCGGAAAAGGCCGAAATAACTCACTGGACTGGGGGGAAATCCCCAAAGATCCGTTGGGACGTCGGCGAAGTAAATAATGTGGAGTGATCCCCCGCCCAGGCAGGACCCGGATGATGAAACCCAAACTACGAGATGACTTGAAGTTACAGCTTTCCAAGGTCGATGGCGACGACGCCTCTCGTCGCAGTCACGCGGCCTGCAAAGCGCTGACCGACCTGCCGGAATTCCGTGAGGCCAGCGCGGTAATGGCGTACATGCCCATCCCACACGAGGTCGACTCCCTCCCGGCGGTCCTGGCTGCCTGGCGGGCGGGCAAGACCGTACTGATGCCCAAGATCCAGTGGGAACACGAGCACATGCTCGCGGTTGTCTGCCGATCCCTTGACGATGACATGACCCTGGGGCGATACGGGCTCCGCGAGCCGGCGAAGGGCGAGCCCTGGCCGGTGGAAGACATCGATCTGGTGATCGTTCCCGCACTCGCCTTCGACCGCAAGGGCAACCGCCTCGGACGCGGCGGAGGGTTCTACGACCGGTTCCTCAGCCAACCCCAGCTTCGGGCTGTTACTTGCGGGCTGGGCTTCCACGAGCAACTGATCGACGAGCTGCCCGTTGACGATCACGACAGGCCGGTGGATCTGGTCGTAACCGACAAGGACGTTCTGCGTTTCAACAGCCAGGTGGCTGAGTAATCCTCTTACCCTGAAGTACCCGACCTCCGACCGGTCGGGCGGCGTACAACCTGCGGAGAATGATGATGGCACGTTCGAAGAAAAACCGCTCCTCACGTCTGCTGCTGTTTGTGGTGCTTGCGGCGATCGCCGGGGCGGCTGTCTATTTCCTGTGGTTCGGGCCGGGCGACAGCGCCGGCCACCGCGACGACGCGAACTCCGCCTCCGACCACGGGGGCGACCAAGGCCAGGTCAACCCGATGCTGGGCACGGTCAGCCCGCAGGCGTATGACCCCAACGCCAAGAAGGACCCCGTGCACAACGTGCTTCGGGTCGGGCGAGACGAAGCCGTCGCCGCCATGCAGGAAGGTCTCAAGCTCGCCGAGAGCGAACCGATCAAGGCCCGGGGGATGCTCAGCAAGGCGTACAATTCGCTGAAACTCTCCGACGCCGAGGCAGCTCGCGTCCGCACCGCGATGACCGACCTGGCGAACCGAACGCTGTTCAACGGGTCGAGTTACGTCAACCCGGCTGACGCGTACACCGAGGGGCACACGTTCGACTTCAACGAGTATCTCTCGAACCATCGCGACGGCGACGGGAACCTCGTGTACGGCATCATCCATCGCCGGAAGCTCTGGGTGCCCAGCGAGGGGATCGTGCTGGCCAACGGGCTGGTGAGCTCCACGAAATTCCAGGCCGGCAAGACCTACAAGATGCTCAAGGGCCCGTTCCACGTGATCGTCTACAAGGACCAGCGCGTGATGGACGTGTACCTGCAGGACCTCTTCGTCCGTCGCATGCCGGTCTGTATCGGCGCTCCGGAAACGCCCACCCCGGAAGGACGGTTCGTGCTGACACTCGGCGGCAAGACCAAGGGCAGCAAGTACTACCCGCCGGTCAACCGCGGACGCGGCGTGATCCGCCCGGGCGAAGAGGGCTACCCCCTCGATCCCGGCGGGCATAACATGAAGATCGAGGGCATCGTCGAGGAAGGCACGACCATCACCGAGGCCGACAGCTACGCCATTCATGGCACGAACGAGGAGGACAGCATCGGCAAGGCAGAATCGCTCGGCTGCGTCCGTCTCGGACACGCCGACATCGCCTGGCTGTACAAGATGCTCTACGAGAGCAAGAGCACCGTCACCATCCGGCCGTAAACCGCGCGGGTCCGACCCGCCCGCGCCGGGGAGGTCTGCACCATGACGCACAAGCCAATGCACCGGCTGATCCCAGCCGCGGCTCTCTGTTGCGCGGTCCTTATCGCCCTGCCCCCAGCTGCTCTCGGTGCCGGGGCCTCCGACACGATCGACGACGCCTGGCTGGGTCGGATCGCGACCAAGGAACTCGAACTCGCCGTCCGCGCGGAAACCTGGGACGCCCCGCGCAAGCGGCTTCGCAAGGCGCTGCTAGCCCGGCTTGCGTGCGGGCCGGTGAATGACGAAACCCTCTCCAGGCTGGTGTTCGCCCTGCGCGGTTGCGACGTGCTGGAAACCGCTTCGCAGGCGGCCGGCAAGACCGACCTGGCCCCGTGGCTGATGAAGCGCCCCGAAGTCCGTCGGCGGTTCATCCGAGCTGTCGACGACGTCAGGAAACCCGCCCAGGCGGTCACCAGACTCGCCGAACTGGTCGATGGCGCGGAGAAATCCGTCGCGAAGTATCCCGACCTCGCCGTGGCGTTCGCCACGTCCGAACCGCTCAAGCATTACCGCGACCAGCCCAATCCTGCGACGCTCCTGGAGAGCTTCCGCTATTACGCCGAGAGCAAGGTCCGCTTCGCGACCGATGTCGGTGACCTGCCCTACGAAAGCGCCCGCTACCTGGCCGATACGCGACTGTCCCTGGCCGAACGGGCCTGGGCCGTCAAGCACTACGCGCGCATGCGCACCCCGGCGAAGGCGTATTTCGATCTCGACTACGACTACGACCACTTCTCGGAGGGCAAGGACAAGAAGATCGCCGACAAGCCCTACTCGCTGATGAACCTCAAGAAGGTCGGCGGCGTGTGCATCGAGCAGGCCTACTACGCAGCGGAAATCTGCAAGGCGCTGGGCGTGCCGGCGACCATCGTGCATGGCCGGGGCGGCGGGGGCGTGCATCACGCGTGGTTCGCCTACCTCAAGCAAAGTCGAGGCCGATCGATCTGGGACTCCCGCACGGGGCGGTACGAGTCGCAGTCGTATTTCCTGGGATGGCTTCGGGACCCGGCCCGGGGTAAGATGCTCGATTCGGAACTGATGCTCTACGGGGCGGCAAGCGACCTGTCCCTGGCGAGGCGGGAATCCGCCTGGGCGCTGCACAAGGCTGCCCTGCTGGCAGCCGCCCACGATCCCAACGACCCGGTCGATGCCAACGCTGCCCTGCTGGAACTCGCCCGGGCGCACGACAAGCTGCTGGCCGATGCCGACACTCCCAAGGCTGACACGTCCTGGATCGGGCGGTCCCGCGCGGTCGACATGGACGTGGTGCAGGAATTGCTGAAAGCTTCGGTGAAGGCGAATCTCGCCCATCGTCCCGCGTGGGACACGCTCGCCGAGCTCCGCAAGGAAGACCGGATTCCGGTAGATGATCTGGGCGACTACTTCGATACGCTCATCGACGAAACCGCCAAGCGTTATCCCGACTTCTCCTACGTCATGGTCATGCGCATCGTACCGACCGTCGACGACGCAGACCGGCGGATCCGCGTCTACCAGCGCGCGATGCGGATCTATCGGCGCAGGCCCGACCTGCAGGGACGCATCCTACTGGCCGTAGGCGATGACTACCTCGAGAAACAGGACGACAAGCCCAAGGCGCTCGCGGCCTACACCACCGCCGCCCGACGCTGCGTGAAGATCGCCGACGTGGTCATCAAGGCCGCCCGCAAGGCAGAAGACCTGTACTCGACGGCCAATCGTACGGACCTGGCAATCAAGCTCTACCATCAGCTATGGAAGAAGACATCTCCGCCCCGCCAGAGCGGACCCTTCGCCCGGCAGACGTCGTATTACCAGCTCGGCGCCCGCCTGGCATTCCTTTTGGACATGGAAGGCGAAACCGATGACGCCCAGGCCATCCGCAAGCGCATCGGCATGGAGGATTGACCCGCGAAGGAGACGATCTTCCTGCCCCGCCGGAATGCGAATCGGTCTGCCGATACAATTCTGGCGACCATGAGTGGAGACTCCCTGAAAGACTACCAACGCAGGCGCGACTTCCGCAGCACTTCCGAACCGGACGACAGCCAGCCCGATCTCGCCTGGGCTGACGATCGGCCGATCTTCGTCATCCAGAAACACGACGCCTCGAACCTGCACTACGACTTCCGACTGGAAGTCGACGACACGCTGAAGTCCTGGGCGGTTCCCAAGGGTCTGTCCACCGACCCGGGCGACAAGCGGCTGGCCATGCCCACCGAGGACCACCCGCTGGGGTACGCGAACTTCGAGGGCGTCATCCCGGAGGACCAGTACGGGGGAGGGACGGTGATGATCTGGGACCGCGGCAGCTACGAGAACGCCAAGGCCCTCGAAGCAGACGACGAGGACGACGTGCCCTCCGTCGCCGAGCAACTCGAACAAGGCCACGCCGTCGTCTACCTCCATGGAGAGAAGCTCACGGGCGCCTACGCGCTGATCCGCACGTCCAGCGGGGACGACGAGCGCTGGCTGGTCGTCAAGACCGACGACGACCAGGCCGACGCACGGCGAAGCCCCACCTCCACCCAGCCAGACTCAGCCGTCACAGGCCGATCGCTGGAGGAAATCGCCGATCAGCAAGTCGACCAGGAAAACGACGACTGAGCCACGGGAGGCGACCATGGCCACCATCGGCGGGCACGATATCGAGCTGTCCAACAGCGACAAGGTCTTCTTCCCGGACGCTGGCCTGACCAAGGGCGACCTGGTGGACTATTACCGACGCGTCGCGGAGGTGATGGTGCCCCACACGCGTCGCTACGGCGTGAGCATGCAGCGCTTCCCGGACGGGCTGGACGGCGGAGGATTCTATCAGAAGGACGCGTCCGACTACTTCCCCGAATGGATCCACACAGCTCATGTCCCCAAGCGGGAAGGCGGCTCGTACGACGCCCCGGTCATCGACAGCGAGGCTACGCTGGTGTACCTGGCCAACCAGGCCATGATGACCCCCCACCTCTACCTCTCCCGCATCGACGATCTCGAAAAGCCCGACAAGATGATCTACGACCTCGACCCGCCCGAAGGCACCGAGGACTTCCGGCTGGTCCGGCAGGCAGCCGTCGACGTCCGCGACACACTGGACGAGTTGGACCTTCCCGCCTTCGTGAAGACCACCGGCTCGAAAGGCTACCACGTGGTGGTCCCCGTGCGACTGGGCCCGGACTTCGAAACGGTCCGGCAGTTCGCCCGCGACGTCGCCCGGGTTCTGGAGGCCCGCAAGCCGGACACCTACACGCTGGAATCGCGGAAGAACAAGCGGAAAGGCCGCATCTTCCTGGACATGCTCCGCAACGCGTACGGCGCGACGGCCGTGGCGCCGTATTCGGTGCGTCCCCGCCCGGGCGCTCCGGTTGCGACGCCCCTGGAATGGGACGAACTGGCCTCGGGCGCCGATCCGCGCGACTGGACCCTCCGCAGCGTCTCGGGCAGGCTCTCGCAGAAGGACGACCCGTGGAAGCACCTGATGCAGCACGCCCACAGCCTTGACAGCCGACGGCAGAAGCTCGACCGACTGCTCGATGAGGCAGGCATCGATGGCGAATAGTTCCAAGACGTCTCGGCATCGCAGCGGCGACTCCCACTTGTCGCATCTTTATGATATCCTTGCCGGTTCCCTGGCGGGCCAGCCTCCGGACAAGCGAGAACCATGATCGACTGGAACAGTCTTACCAACCCCCTGCTGGGCATCGCGAGATCAAAGGACCTGGTTACCTGGGAGGCACCGGCCGCCTCCACGGCAAAGAAAGCAGACGGAACGCCATGAGCTGGATCATTCGCAACGAAGACCTTCGCCACCAGCAGCCGGAGTTTCTCGGCAGCATTTTCTGCGTCGGCAACGGCCGCCACTCCACGCGCGGCACCGCCGGCGAAGCCCGCTACGACGCCTACCGCGGCGTGTTCGTCTCCGGGCTGGTCACAAGGGCACCGATGGGCCTGATGTACTTCAGCGGCGCGCCCGACTGGCTGCAGGCATGGATCGAAATCGAAGGCCGCCGGGCGGAGTGCCTTGACGACGATTGGCAGCTGGACATGCGGGCGGGCGTCGTCACGCGCCGCGCGACATTCAGCCGGGGCGACACCACCGTCGAGGTCGTCGAGCAGCGTTTCGCATCGTGGGCGGATCCGTCGCTGGCCGGTCAGCACCTGCGCGTGACGCGGCAGGCGGGGCAGGCGGCTGTGTCCGTCGTGATGGGCGTCGATGCCGACATCCGTCAGTCTCGCGCGAAGTACTACCAGCCGGGCGAGTTCCCCGCCGTCGACGACACCGGCCTGAAGCTCACCGAGATCGAGTCACTGACCGCCGCGAACGGAACAGTCGAAGCGCGACTGATCAGCCCGTCGACAGGCCGGCGTAGCGCAGCCGCGGCAGCCATCCGCGTTCTCGACGGCGCGGAGGAAGGCGAAGTGTTCTGTGACGACGGTATCGGCGGGGTGCGGTTCGAGCTCACCGCCGACCGGGCAGCCTTCGAGAAGCTCGCCGCCATCGTCGCCGACCTCGAAGGCTTTGAAAGCGTCGAGGCGGACCTGGATCGCGATTTCCACCGTGCACGCAGCCAGACCTTCGCCGAAGCTTCTGCCGCCCATCGCCGGGCGATGGAGCAGTTCTGGGATCTCGCGGACGTGCGGATCGAGGGAGACCCGGTCGCCCAGCGAGCGGTGCGGTTTGCGATCTGGAGCACGCTGCACTCGTCCCCCCTGGACGGCGGGCGGTCGAGCGTGGGCGCCAAGAACCTCACCGGCGACTGGTACCGCGGCGCGGTCTTCTGGGACTTCGATATCTTCCAGCTGCCCCTGCTGGCTGCGGTCGCCCCCGACCGCGCACGCAACCACGAGCTGTTCCGAACCCGCCGGCTCGACGGGGCTCGAAGAATGGCCCGCCAGGACGGCTACCGCGGCGCACGCTACCCCGGCCAGAGCTACGAGCACGGCGTGGAGGATCCCCCCTGCCTCGGCGGCCTGGGACGGATGGAGATCCACGTGACCTTCGAGGTCGCATGGGGCATTCTGCACTACGCGGCGATCACCGGCGACACGGACTTCCTGCTGACCGAAGGCCTGGAGACGGTGCTGGAGATCACGCGGTTCTGGGCATCGCGGATCGCGCGGGACGGCGACGGAAGTTGGCATCTGCGGGGCATCTGTGGTCCCGACGAACTCCACAAGCCCGTCGATGACAACGCCTACATGAACCACATGATCGCCGATCTCATGCGTCAGGCCACCGCCGCCCTCAACCGCTGCAGGCAGAACGATCCGTTCGCCGTCGACTCGCTGCTGCACCGCATGGAAATCGATGACGACGAACGCGCCACCTGGGCCGACATCGCCCGCAACATGCATATCCCCATGCTCGACGACCTTGTGATGGAGCAGTTCACCGACCACAGCGACCTGCCCATTGCAAGCCCCCGGGCCTGTAAGGACCGCGGCATGGGCGCCGACCGCATCGGCAAGCAGGCCGACACCACGTTGCTGTTCCAGAACATGCCCTGGGCGTTCAGCCGGGACGAAACACTTGCCAACTACCGGATGTACGCGCCGCTGTGCAACCAGACCAGTTCGCTGAGTCTCTGCACGCACGCCCTGGTTGCCGGGCGGCTTGGGCTCGTCCGCGACGCGAAACGCTACTTCGACATGGCCGCCGGCGTGGATCTCGACGATTCGATGGGCAACAGCGACCACGGCATCCACGGCGCAGGCGAGGGTGGAATCTGGCTGGCAGTTGTCGGAGGTTTCGGCGGCTTGACGGTCAGGCCGGACGGCGTCGGCGTCAGCACGCACCTGCCCGCAGGATGGCAACGTCTGCAATACAGCTTCCTGCTCCGCGGCCGACGGATGGAAGTGGACGCCACACCCGACGGGTGCCGCGTGACCAACCAGGGCCCCGGAGAGATCACCCTGGCCGTGGGCGGGTCGCAGGTTTCGCTGGACGAGGGAGAATCCGTCCAGCGACCGGTCGACGCAGACTGGCGCGAGCAAGGGCTCGACGGCGTGGTCTTCGACGAAGCAGCGGCCCTTGCCGATGGCTCGCCGACCGACGAGGCGATCACGCTCGTGCGAATGCTGAGCGATGCGGGAGTGAAGACCGCAATTGTCGCGGCTGGTGAGCTCGACCGCGATGCTCTGACTGCGGCCGGTTTCGACGCCGTCGTCGACGCGACGTTCCTCCGCAAGGCCAAGCCCGATCCGCAGGGCCCGCTGGTCGCCACGCAGCACCTGCTGGCGCTGCCATGGAATTGTGCGGGCATCGCGGCTGACTCCGACGCCGTCGACGCGATGCGCCGCGCGGGACTGGCGGTGGTGGGAATCGGCAGCGACGCGCCGCAGGGGCGCTTCGACAGCATCTCGGACCTCAGCCCGGAAACGCTTTCCGCCGTGCTCGACGAGGTCGACGAACCGGTCAACCCGTACCTGGAGCGCAACATCGCAATCGTCCAGTCGGAACAGAAGCAGAAGGCAGGCCGATGATGCGGGGGGAGTCCGTCTTCCGCTACGCAGACAGTTCGTCCAGCGTCTGACAGAGCGTGTCCCACAGGTTCCGGATGTCGGCTGCGGGGCCGTCGTCAGTGTACTCCACAACGGCCTGTCGGGCGATCTGTGCCTGCGTGACGGCCGCGTCGTAGCGGACCCGACCGGCCGCGGGAATGCCCATCTGCCCGGCCGCCGACTCGATCTCGTCGGCTACGTCAGGGTTCAGGTCCCACTTGTTGACGCACACCGCAGCGGGGACATCGAAGTGCTTGGTCAACTCCGCGACGCGTCTGAGGTCGTGCAGGCCGCTGAGAGTCGGCTCGGTGACGATCAGCGCCAGGTCCACCCCGGTGACCGAGGCAATCACGGGACAGCCCGTGCCCGGCGATCCGTCGACGATCAACAGCTCCCGCCGGCCGGCCTCGGCGAGCCCCCGGGCCTCGCTGCGCACCGTGCTGACCAGCTTGCCGGAGTTCTCCTCGGCGATGCCCAGCCTGGCGTGCACCATCGGCCCGAACCGGGTGTCGGAAACGAACCACTGTCCGTTCTCGACGGGCCCGAACTCGATTGCATCTGCAGGACAGAACCACGCGCAGACCCCGCAACCTTCACAGGCGATCGGGTCGACGTGGAATCGACGCGCCGCCTCGGCCATCGATTCGCCCATCGCCAGGATCTCGCTGTTGACGCGCAGCGTGCAGCTTCGCTTGCAGTAGGTGCAGTCGTAACAGGCGGCGTCGAGTTGGGGACCGCCGGCGGCGAAATGATCCGCCAGCGAACAGGAGATTGCCCCGAACCTGCAGAGCTCGGCGCACTTGCCGCAGCCGACGCATCGGTCGGCGTCGATCCGGGCCCGCTTGCCGCCCGAGAACGACTCCCGCCGACGAATCCTGGGCTCCAGAACCAGGTGCAGATCGGCTGCGTCCACGTCGGCGTCGGCGAGGACGGCCTCGCCGGCCAGTGCGGCCAGTGACGCGACGATCGACGTCTTGCCCGTTCCTCCCTTGCCGCTGATGACAACCATTTCGTTCATCGCCGGGCCTCCTCGTGGATTCTCGCCAGCAGCCTCTCGAACCGGTCGCGATGAGCTTCCGACGTCTCGACGGCCAGCACCCCGCGCGAATAGGCCTCGGCCACCTCCCGGGTGTCGGGGATTTCCGCGAGCACGACGATGTGCTGTTGATCGCAGAACTCGCGGGTCCGGCCATCGCCGGTGTCGGCGCGGTTGATCACCACGCCAAACGGCAGGCCGAGCTCTCGAACGGTCTCGACGGCGAGTTCCAGATCGCTCAGGCCAAACGGCGTGGGCTCGGTGACCAGCAGCACGTAGTCTGCTCCTCGGATCGCTTCGATGACCGGACACGACGTGCCCGGTGGGCAGTCGACGATCTGCAGGTCCGTCTTCGGGGCGGCGTTCTTGACCGCGCCGATCAGCGGCGGGCTCATGGCCTGGCCGATGTCCAGAACGCCCTGAACGAACCGGACCTCGCCGGCCGATCCTGCCTGGAGGCACCCGATCTGCCGGGCCGTTTCGCGAATCGCACCGGCCGGGCATACCAACCAGCATCCGGCGCAGCCGTGACAGAGTTCCGGAAACGTCAGCACGGTTCCGTCCATCGGCACGATGGCGCTGAACTGGCAGATCTGCCCGCACCGCTGGCAGTGGGTGCACCTGGCCTGATCGACCTCGGGGACCGGGGACGTCACGGGCCGGTCGTCCTGCAGATCGGGCCGAAGGAAGATCGCGCCGTTGGGCTCCTCGACGTCGCAGTCAAGGTAGGCGACGGCAACATTGCGGGACGCGACATGGGCAAGGTTGGTCGCGACGGTGGTCTTGCCCGTCCCGCCCTTGCCGCTGGCTACGGCAATTCTCATGGTGTTTTCCTGGATGAGACGGCGCCCGCCGGGCCGGCCTTTTCCCATCCGGCCCGGGCGGGCTGCACTCCCTCTGGCAGACAGATCAGTCGCTGTCGGTCTCGGACTGGATCTCTTCGATGCGCCTGTGGATGTCCTCCAGCGCCTCGGAGAAATACTCCGCCTGGGTCTTGAGGGCATCCAACTGCTGGCTGGAAGTCATCGCCCCGGCCTGCGGTGCCCCGGCCATCGCTGCACGCTCATAGCCGGTCAGGCCGGTTGCGTAGAAGCGATTGCGGAAGCCCCGTCCGCCACGACGGCGTCCGAAGCCTGCCCCGCGACCAAAGCCAAAACCCCTGCCGCCGCCAAAGCCCCGACCCGCGGGGTGGGCGTAGCCTGGCTGCTGGAATCCTGCGCAGAATCCGGCTGCGCGTCCGGTCATAGGTCCCATTCCTTCCGGTCCTGTTCGATCTCCGCCTGGCATGGTGTTCTCCTTGCTGTCAGGAGGCGTGTCAGCCTCGGATCATCATTGCGTTGCACGTGGGGCATTTCTGTCGGTTACAGGGTTGCCCCGGGGTATGCGAAATCTGCAGGCCGCAACGGGGGCATACGCATACTCCGCCGGGCCCGGCGGCTGGTCTGCCGCCCTGTCGTTGTCCCCCTCGGCGACCGCCGCCTCGGGGTCCTCTTCCGTCACCTTGTGGCATGTCCGCCACCTCTCTTTCCTCGTCTCCTTGCCCTGCCCGGCCCGGGCCCTCTGCCACCCCGCCCCTGCATCCGTCGACGACGCCCGCAGCAGCCCGGCATCAGGAACACGTCCTCGCCAAAGCCGCCATCGGCAAAGGCAGAGAGCACCTCTTCGGCGTCGCCACAGGTCTGGGGGATCACGCGAACCCCCGCGCCCTGCAGGGCCATCTCCAGAGGCCGGGATATCGCTCCGCAGATCAGCACGTCGACGCCCAGCCCGGATACCTCGCCAGCCCTTGCCTGGGGATTCTCAGCCGAGAGCTCCACGCTCCGGCGAGCCATCTCCACGCCGTCGGCGACGTCCACCAGCACCAGCGTGCGGGCGACGTCGAAGACCGGACTGACCCGGCCTTGCCAGACTGGAAGGGCAACCTTCATCACGGAATGGATGAATCAATCCGCGTGCCAGACCGTCTCAGTTCATCATAAACCAATGCCATAATTGCTCTTACATTCCAATAAAGCCGGCGGGCCGCAGCGATATATTATTGCAATATGCAATGTTATTGCTTGCCTTGAGTGGTATACTGCACGATTGAAAGAGAAAGGTCATCCCACGATGGAGAATACGCAGGACACCAGGCAGCGGGAGATCGCCATCCTCGACTCGGTCAACGAGGGCGTCTTCACGGTCGATATGGACTGGCAGATTACCGCCTTCAACAAGGCCGCCGAGAGAATCACCAAGATCCCGGCCGAACATGCGATCGGAAGCCCCTGCTGCGACGTCTTCCGCGCGAGCATCTGCGAAACCCGCTGCGCGCTCCGACAGACGATGGCCAGCGGCCAGCCTGTACTCAACGCGACCGCGGACATCATCGATCAGCAAGGCCAGCGCGTGCCGATCCGCATCTCGACCGCCCTGCTGCGCGATAGCGCAGGCCGGGTCATCGGCGGCGTTGAGACGTTCCAGGACCTCAGCGAGGTCCGGCAGCTTCAGAAGGAACTCCAAGGCCGCTACACATTCGAGGACATCGTCGGGCGGAGCCCCGCGATGCGCCGGCTGTTCGATCTGCTGCCCCAGATCGCCGACAGCAGTTCGACGGTGCTGATCGAGGGCGCCAGCGGGACGGGCAAGGAACTGTTCGCGCGGGCGATCCACAACCTTTCCCCTCGCAAGGACAAGCCCTTCGTCGCGGTCAACTGCGCCGCCCTGCCCGACACACTCCTGGAGAGCGAGCTGTTCGGACACAAGGCCGGAGCGTTCACCGACGCCCGCGCCGACAAGCCCGGCCGGTTCGCCCTCGCCCAGGGCGGAACGATCTTCCTCGACGAAATCGGGGACATCTCCCGGGCGATGCAGGTCCGGCTGCTTCGGGTGCTCCAGGAGCGGGTGATCGAACCCCTCGGGGGCGTCGAGCCCGTCGAGGTAGACGTACGGGTCATCGCTGCGACAAACAAGGATCTCGCCGCCCTGGTCAGTTCGGGCGACTTCCGCGACGACCTGTATTACCGCATCCGCGTCGTGCACCTGCCCCTGCCCGGTCTGGCCGATCGACGCGAGGACATCCCGCTGCTGGTCGAACATCTGGTCGCGAAGTTCAATCGCCTGCAGGGCAAAGACATCGCGGGGGTTTCCGACGAGGTCCTCGCCACGCTGATGGACCACCAGTACCCGGGCAATGTTCGCGAGCTGGAGAACATCGTGGAGCAGGCGTTCGTGCTCTGTCGCGGCGGGCAGATCGAGATCAGCCACCTGCCCCCCGAGCTGCGACCCACCGCAGGCCGGGAAGGCCAGGCCGGGCGGGCGATGACCCTCCAGGCCGTCGAGAAGGTCTTCATTGCAGAGGCGCTCCAGCGACGGCAAGGCAACCGCAGGCGGGCAGCGGAAGACCTGGGCATCGACGTCAGCACGTTGTATAGAAAGATCAAGTCGCTGGGGATCGATCCACCTGAAACGGACGGCCGGGGCAAGCGAAGATAACAGTGCATTTTGCACGACTCGGCGCTACTTCTCTTTTGCCGACCACAGGACGCTGACTGGTGTTTCGAGGGTAAGATTAAACAATAGTTAGACTTAGGGCTAACTATCGCGGGCCATGGCAGCGGCTGGCATGGTGGTTGCATCTCCACCGGCAGGAAGGAGATGCCATGAAAGTCGCAGTTACATCGCAGGGACAGGACACCAACTCGCCCGTGGACCCCCGATTCGGCCGGGCGAAGTTCTTCGTCATCGTCGACACGGAGACCGGCGAGTCACGCGCGGTCGACAACGCGCAGAACCTGGCGGCCGCCCAGGGCGCGGGCATCCAGGCAGGCAGGAATGTCGTGGGCCTCGAAGTCGCCGCCGTTCTGACAGGCCACGTGGGACCCAAGGCGTTCGCGACCCTCCAGGCCGGCGGGGTGCAGGTCTACACCGGGGCGTCCGGGACCGTCGCCGAGGCGGTGCAGAGTTTCCAGGCCGGTCAGCTCCAGCTCGCCTCCGGGGCAGACGTCCAGGGTCACTGGGCGTGATCGGACAGCACCGATTGCCGAAACCCGCCGACACCCCAGCCGAAGGCAGCCGACCGATATGAGCCATCCATCACAACGAGACCCGCATCCGGATCCGTCGATGGGCGAGTTGGGGCAACGTCAACTTGCGTCCCGGATGGAGCGTATCGGGCGGAAGGTCCTGGTCCTTTCCGGGAAGGGCGGCGTAGGCAAGAGTACGGTCGCGACGAACCTGGCCGTTTCGCTCGCACGTGCGGGCCATCGCGTTGGGCTGCTGGACGTGGATCTTCACGGCCCGAGCGTGCCGATGCTGCTGGGCCTGACAGGCCGTCGCATCGGCGCAGACCCCAACGGCGGGATCGCGCCCATCAAGTTCAGCAACAACCTGTCTGTCGTCTCGGTAGGCCTGCTCCTGGAAAGCGCGGGTGATGCAGTGATCTGGCGCGGGCCCATGAAGTACAACGTTATCCGCCAGTTCCTCAAGGACGTATGCTGGGGGGAGCTGGATTACCTCGTGATCGACTCGCCTCCGGGCACGGGAGATGAGCCGCTGGCTGTGGCGCAACTGGTCGGGCGAAGCGGGGAGGCGGTCATCGTCACCACCCCCCAGGACGTCGCCATCGCGGACGTTCGGCGGAGCGTGTCTTTCTGCCGCAGACTCGAGCTTCCTGTTACGGGAATTGTCGAGAACATGAGCGGGCTGGTCTGCCCGCACTGCCGCGAGGTGATCGACGTATTCTCCACCGGCGGCGGAGAGAAGCTCGCAGCTGAGATGAGCGTGCCCTTCCTGGGGCGAATCCCGCTGGACCCGCGGGTGGCGGCCTCGGGCGACGAGGGCGTCCCGCTGGGGGCGTCAGACGAGCTAGGCCCGACGGCATCGGCCATTGCGGCGCTGACCGATGCAGTGGCCAGCCGGGGAAACGCCGCCGGCCCAGAAGCCGGTCATGCAAACGAACTGTTGATGGCCACGAACACACAACCTGAACCCTCGAAGGAGAATGAACCCATGAAGATTGCCTTACCCGTAGCAGACGGCAGGCTGTGCATGCACTTCGGCCACTGCGAGCAGTTCGCGGTCGTCGAGGTCGACGAAAGCAAATCGGTTGTCAGCACCACATTGACGACCCCCCCGCCACACGAGCCGGGCGTGCTGCCGCGATGGCTGGCCGAGCAGGGCGCCAACGTGATCATCGCCGGCGGCATGGGGATGCGAGCTCAGAACCTCTTCGCCCAGCACGGCATCGAGGTCGTCGTCGGCGCCCCGGCTGGGAATCCCCAGGAGATCGTGGCCGCCTACCTGGCCGGAGATCTGGAAGTCGGGCAGAATGTCTGCGACCACTGAATCCGAAGCGACCTTGCTCCAGCGAACGCGCAACGCCGCGCACCCTCGCTGTATTGTCTGCAGCCTGGGCAGTTCGTGCGGCCTGGGTCTGCGGTTTACGCCCCGGTCCGACGGCAGCGTGCGGGCGATTTTCGAGTGCAGCCGCCGGTGGCAGGGCTACGATGGTGTCCTGCACGGCGGGGTGACGTCGTCGCTGCTGGACGGGGCGATGACCAACTGCCTGTTCGCCCGCGGGATCGTGGCGGTAACCGCGGAGATGCGGGTCCGCTTCCGGCATCCGGTCGAGCTGGACACCGCTGCGGAGGTCAGGGCGCACGTGTCGCGCAGCCAGTCGCCGCTGCACGTCGTCGAGGCGGAGGTTGTCCAGGGCGGGAAGGTCAAGGCCACCGCGACGGGGAAGTTCATGGAGAAAGACAGCCCGTGAGCAACAACCCAGCCATCGAACAGTTCCTCCTTTCCGAGCGGCCCAACTACGTTCCGCAGAACGAGGAGGAAACCGTCTTCCGTGCAGCGTTCGATGCGAAGATCCCCCTGATTCTCAAAGGCCCGACGGGCTGCGGAAAGACGCGCTTCGTCGAGCACATGGCCTGCGAACTGTCGCTACCCCTCGTGACAGTCTCCTGCCACGAGGACCTCACCGCGGCCGACCTGATCGGGCGGTTCCTGCTGAAGGACAACGAAACGGTCTGGCAGGATGGCCCGCTGACACTCGCGCTGCGACACGGAGGGATCTGCTATCTCGACGAGATCGTCGAGGCCCGCAAGGACACGACCGTCATCATCCACTCGCTTACCGACGATCGGCGGATTCTGTACATCGACAAGACCGGCGAGGTCGTCTCTGCGCACCCAAGTTTCATGATGATCCTCAGCTACAATCCCGGCTATCAGAGTATCGTCAAGGATCTCAAGCAGTCCACCAAGCAGCGATTCGCAAGCATCCACTTCGCCCACCCCAACGTGGAGACCGAAACGGAGATCATCCGCACCGAGAGCGGCTTGGACAAAACTCAGAGCCGGAAGCTTGCAGAAATGGGCTCAAAGATCCGACAGCTCAAGGGCTTCGGCCTGGACGAGGGCGTATCCAGCCGGCTGCTGGTATACGTCGGCCGGCTGATCCGCAGCGGGTTGTCGCCGATCCAGGCCACACGGCACGCCATCAGCCAGACCCTCACGGACGAAGTCGAAGTGCTGGAATCGATCCAGAGCATCGCCAAGCTCTACTTCGGTGACCTGATGGAGGAATCACCCGATGACTCCGGCCAGGCCACATCCTGATACCTCCGACCGCCCATCGCCCCAGCAGGAGCAAGCCAACCATCAGTACCATGGCTTCTCGCTGCGCAGCGTCACCTGGGGCTATCGCGACATCTTCCAGAACGCCATCGACGAGTTGCTGCGTGAGGGACATCTCGGGCCACAGCGGCAGGAGGTCACGCGCGAATTCTTCGGCCTGCTGAAACAGGCGGATCGAAGCTGCTTCGACCACGTGCTCAAACAGTTCCTCGGTGCCCTGAGACCCGGCAACCGTTGGATCCTGGGGTTGCCCGGGCTGTTCTCCGACCTGGTCGAACTGGGAGGTCTGCTGGCCGGAAGCAAGCTTTACTACGGCATACGGTTCTTCGAGGCGATCGCCGAGGGCAGGCTTGGAGCCAGCCCTTCGGAACTGCGCACCGGCCTGCAGTGGATCCGTCGGCTTCGCGAGGTCGACGAAGAACTCGCCGTGTCGATGCTCGCAGGCTATGGCTGGCTTCGCAGCCGACTGCAGCCCGACGAACTGGAGCAATACGTGGACGTCGCGCTGCAGATCAGCCGGCGCGATCCCCAAGCCGCCTGCAGATTCCTGCGGGGAGAACTGCCCACCAGCGAGACGTACATCCGGGCGATCACCCAGGAATGCCGACTGGCCGACGTTACCGAAAGCCTTCGTGCAATGATCGGAGGCCTTACAGGCAGGGACTGTCCGATTGAGGTCCTCAGCCAGCTGGACTCCGACGACCTGCTCGAGCGTGGCACGACCACCCTCACGCTTGCAGATCGGATCTACCTGCCCGAGCGGTTCCGCCGGTTCGACACAGCCGCCGAAAACCGCAACTGGTACCGTCTCTCCGCCGTGGCCGCAGCGGGTATGCTCCTGGACGACTCCTTTCCCGTCCTCCACGGTCGGGGCAGATTTGACACATGCACCGCCTTGACCGGCGACGAAACCTGGCGGGTGAATCTGCTGGTGCTCGTGGAGTGGCTGCGCGTGCTCCGGCGATGTTGCATCCGCTGGCCCGGGGCAGAGGGACTCATACGGTGGGGCCTGGAGGCGGAGCTATCCGATCGCCACCCCACCGGCTACGAGCACCTGCTGCGGGAGGCACTCGCGGGGAAACCGCGCACAGGCCCTGCCCGGACGCTGCGAGACCTGGCCGATGCGTCCGAGAACTGCGTTCACTCCGCCGAACTGATCGACGGTGTGCAAGCCGATGAAATCCGCCGCCGATTCCCGTCGCTGACCGGTGAACTCCTGCGGCCGATGGGGTTCCTGTCGGACTTCCTGTTCCCGGTGAGTTTCAGCCCGGCCGCTTCCGGACCGACCGTGGCTGACCTGCGCACCGCAGCCGGACTCGCCGGCGACGCCGAACACCGCCAGGCCGATGCGATCGGCGGAGAGAGCGGGCACGAGGAAGGCGGGCAGGAGTCTGACGACGGTGCTTCAGGCGAGCCGGCCTTCCTGTACCCCGAGTGGGACTGCCGCCTCAACGAGTATCTTCCGGACTGGTGCCATCTGCGAGAGAGACGGGTGGAGCCTGCCGCCACCGTGAGCCTGGACAAGGACTGGCTCGACGACGCCCGCAAGGTGCGCACCGTCTTCGAACGACTCAAGCCTGATGAGACCCGGCGCGAGAAACGGCTGCCCGACGGCGACGAAATCAACCCGGACCTGCTGGTGACGCACATGATCGACCGCCAAATAGAACCATCTCCGCCTGTACGGTTCTACGAGAAGCCGCTGGTCCGCAAGCGAGATCTCGCTGCGCTGATCCTTCTGGACGTCAGCGGGTCCACCGGCGAGCAGGTGTCGGACCGCGCGAAGGTCCTGGATGTGGAGAAACGCGCTGTGGTGATCCTCGGGCAGGGACTGTCCGCGCTGGACGACCGCTTCAGCGTGTGCGGCTTCAGCTCCAACGGCCGCGAGCGGTGCGAGTTCTTTGTCTTCAAACGGTTCGACGAATCCTGGACCGACGCGGCAATCGAGCGTGTGATGGCCGCCTGGTCGAGAAACTCCACCCGCATGGGGCCCGCACTGCGGCATGCGGGACAACTGCTCTCCGATCAGCCTGCGAGGCAGCGTCTGATCCTGCTGGTCACCGACGGCAAGCCGATGGACCAAGGGTACGATCCCGCGACCCGCTACGCCCAGCACGACGTTCGCATGGCCTGCGAAGAGAACGCCCGACTCGACGTCCACACGTTCGCGATCTCCACCGAGGAGAACTCCCTGCCTGACATGGAGATCATGTTCCCGCATCGGCGGTTCGTGATCCTGCCCTCCATCCGCCACCTGCCCCGCCTGTTGCCCGAGATCTACCTCCGCCTGACGCTCTAGACAAACAACAACGGCCCGGACGGCCTGGCGTCGGTCGACGCACCGGTCATCCGGGCCGCTGATTGACTTCCTGCAACCCGAGGGGCCTCAGACCCCGTAGAAAAGCTCAGGCTTACAACAACTCGTCCAGCACATTCACCACGAGATGGTTCTCGTCCAGTTCGGACAGCAGTTCGCTGACAGCCGGGCTGATCATCCTGCCCGTGGTCATCGTCGATGACGACACGCCCATCATTCGCTGCTGCGTGCCGGCTGCTGCACGGTCCAGGGCGGTCTGGAGGTAGCTCTCCGCGTCGCTTCGGGCCCGGGTGCGAATCGTCGAACCATCGGCATGGGGACCCATGGCCGAATCGCTGATACGATCCCGCTTGCGGATCTGTCGCCCTGCCGGCTCGTCGACCCCTGTCGTGAGGTCGGCCTCGGCGGTCGTCTCGACCGACGGGGCAACCACGGTCGCCGACAGCGGCGCCATCGGCGTGTCTTCCAGGCTCGCGGCCGACGGAGGCGGCGTCTGTCCTGCGACGTAGCTCGCCACCACTTCATCCGCGTCGGACACTTCCACGATACCGTCGTTGTCGATGTCACCGTCTGCCCATGTAGCCGGGGTCTTGCCGATCTGGGCGACGGCCCTGGCGGCTTCGAGGAACGAGACCTTCCCGTCAAGGTTGGCATCGCCCGGAGCGGCAACATCCACGCTGCCGTCGTCCTCGGTCCAGGTCAGGCCATCGTTGCCGGCGACGGGCTGAACGTCCAACGTCGTCAAGCCTTCCGGTGCACTTGCATCGACCGTGAAGGTCATCTGCGCGATCTCGCCGGTGCCGGTCGGGCTCTGTCCGTCAACGGCGTAGAACACCAGCCGCAGATGACCGGCTTCCACAACATTCGCCGTCAGGCTCCAGTCCGTGCTCCAGAAGCTGCCCAGAGTCACGTCGGAGGCCTCAATGCTCAGGACCGTCGAGTCGTAGAACACGTCCGCGGTCGCGGAGATGACCTCCGCACCCGCCTCGACCGTGATGTTCAGCGGGACGGTGACCTCCGAACCCGGAGCGGCAATGATCGCGTCGGGAATGCTCAGCTCGGGATCCACGCCCGAGGTGATCGGCGTGACCACGATGCCGGGCAGATCCGGGATCTGGGGCACGCTCATCAGGGCGGCCTTCTGGGCCGTCAGTGAGGCGTCCTGCCCGCTGAGAGTTCCGTCGCCGGTCGTGTCGCCCACGATCAGCGGATCGGTCCAGTCGCTGGCATCGAAGCCCGAATCCAGATTCACCACCGTCCGGGAAATCAACGCAGCGTCGTAGCCGGTGTAGATCGCATCCCCGTCGGCGTCGCCCAGGTACATCGCCTTGTGGATGGCCGAATCCGCCACGGACGGGATCAGATCCTCGTTGATCCTCAGGTTCTCCAGTCGGATTGCCTGCGAATCGCCGTACTCGGCGGTGGACGGCACGCTGGCGTTGATCCGCACCAGGTCCACGTCCGTGCCGCTCAGCGGCGTCGTGCCCGAGAGCGTCAGCTTCAGCCTGCCACCCGGAATGAGGTTCTGGGTGACCGTCCAGTCGGCCGGGAGACCGCTGGCCTTGATGGCGTTGTTGAGCACCAGCAGGGACGGATCGCAGACGATGTCGACGTCGATGGCCGTCACGCCGGTGGCGTTGTCAAGCCGCAGGGGCAGATACTGTCCCGTCGCCGGGATGTCCACGTCCTGGCCGGCTCCGCGGGCGAAGTCCGGCAGGTAAACCGCCCTGGCCGCACCGTTGGCCACCGAGAAGCTCGTCACATAGTCTCCGCCGGCGACATAGTCGGTGTCGCCGTCGAGCAGCGCACCGGCCGTATCGGCAAAGCCGTCCGAGCGGCTGGACAATGTGAGCTGATAGCTGCCGTCTTCCAGCACGCCGCCGGTCTTGACGAACGCAAGCGTGTTGCTTGCCGCGTCCCAGACCATCGAACCGTCGATGGTTTCCGAACCGTTCCGCACCAGCGACAGGTCGGGCAGATCGACCGATGCGTCGCGACCGTCGTAGAGATTCAGGATGTCCAGATCCGCCGAGCGATTGAACGTGACATCGAAGCCGCTGGCGTTCTGCTGGAAGCCGGTCACGCGGAACGTGTTCTCGACCACCGTCACGTCGAAGCTGTCGCTGGCGATGCCCGTGTCGCCGTCGTCGACGGTCACCGTCACGGTGTAGTTCGCCGGCGTGGTCGAGGGGCTGTAGGTATGCGTCAGGTCGAAGCTCCGGCTGGGCGTCGTGAACGTTTCATCCACAACCGAGTCACCGTCCCAGTCGACCGAGACGGTCCAGTCGGCATCGTCGCCCGGGTCGGTGAAGCTCACAGCCTTGGTGAACGCCTGCGACGCAAAGGCCATCATGTCGGCCCCTGCATCGACGACCGGCGCGACGTTGTTGACCGTTATCGTCGCGGTGTACTTCGTCGTGCCGCCGTCCTTGTCGTGGATGTAGACGTCGACATCCTGCGACGGATCATCGCTGAGGTAGCTGCCCGGAATCACCCGGGAACTGGCCGCCACGCCGGCAGCCTCGCCCGCGTCGGCGAAGTCGCCGTCCTGGTTGAAGTCGTAGCTGTAGGTGAAGCCAGCCGCCTCGTCGGCCGAGGATGCGTCGTCAGCCAGCAGCAGTTCAACCAGGCCGTCTTCGCCCTCGTTGACCGCGCCGCCAGTCAGCGGCATGGCCGTCGGAGCAACGTTGTTGACCTGAACGCTCTTGGTGCCCGCGACATACGAGTTGCCCTCGCTGATGACCTCCACCGTAATGGTCCGAGAGGCCGGGCCGTCGTCGTACACGTGCGTCACGGTCTGGGGCAACGGATGCGTCGACGGATCGAACACCGTGCTCGCCGTCGAGTCGCCCCACAACACGCGAACCAGGTCCACCGGATCGTCGCCCGGATCCACCAGGTTGTCCAGCGTCAGGCTGTAGGCCGAACCTTCGTCCACCTCGGCGTCGCCGGTCAGGTCGATCGTCGGCGTCACGTCCGTCACCGTAATCGTGACCGTATCGCTCGCCACGTCGGTATCGTCGTCGGTGACGGTCAGGGTCACCTCGTAGGAGGCATTGTCATCCGGCGTGAACGTCAGGCTCGGATCGCTGCCGGTCTGATACAGCAGGCTGTCCTTGAGTACCTGCCAGGCGTAGCTGAACGTGTCGGTGCCCGGATCGGTCACCGTCGAGTTGAGCGTGATCGGCGTGCCTTCCGGCGAACTGGCCGGGGCGCCGTCGATGCTCACCGTCGGCGTGACGTTGGCCACCGAGACCACCTTCGAGTCGACGTCGCTTCCGGTGTCGTCGTCGGTAACGGTCACCGTCACGGTGTAATCGTCGCCCGAGGTCCCCGTCGGATCGTCGTCGGCGTAAGTATGCGTGTAGCTGAATGCACCGGCCGTCGGGGTGTCGGTCGTTACATGGCCGTCGCCCCAGTCAATCACCAGCGTGAAGGTGTCCAGCGTGCCCACGTCGGACAGGTCGCCGGTCAGTGTTACGGCGTCGCCCTCGTCGATGGCGTAGGAATCCAGCTCCACGTTGCTCAATACCGGATCCACGTTGCTGACCGTCGTCGAAGTCGACGCGACGGTCTGGTCGGTGTCGTCGTCAGCCACGGTCACGTCGATGCTGTAGACGTCGCTGGCCGTGCCGCTGACGCCATCGTCGAGGTACTGGTGGGTCGTGCTGAATGTCCGCTCGCCGCCGGTGAGGCTGATCGTGCTGCTGTCGCCGTCGTTCCAGACGATCGTCACCGTATGCGTATCCGCGTCGCCCGGATCCGTGAACGACCCGTCCAGCGTAACCACGCCGTTTTCGTCGACACTGGCATCCACCGTCAGGCCCAGGTTGCCCGGGGTGACGTTGGTCACCGCAATCGTCTCGGTCACCGTCGTCTGGCCGGTGTCGTCGTCGGTCACCGTCAGCGTCACCTCGTACGTGCCGTTATCGTCCGGCGTGAAGCTCAGCGCGTCTGCGACTCCGGAGGCGTACGGATCGCCGTCCTTGGTGACCGTCCACGCGTAGGTCAGCGTGTCAGTACCGAGATCGCTCACGTCGGCCGTCAGGTCGATCTGCGTGCCTTCCGGGCTCGTCGCCGGTGCACCCAGAATCGCAACCGTGGGAGCCGTGTTGTTGACCGTCACACTGGTCGAAGCCGTCGCGCTGGCTCCGCCTACGATCGCCTCGGTCACCGTCACGGAGATCGGCAGCACGTCGCTTGCCGTTCCGGTGTCCGGATCGTCGTCGGCGTAAGTGTGGGTGATCGAGAAGTCGAAGTCGCCCTGGACGAGGTCGATCGTGTCGGTCAGGCCGTCGCCCCAGGCGATCTCGACGGTGTGGGCCTGCGGGTCGTTGGTGAACGAGCCGGTCAGGGTCACGCTGTCGCCTTCGTCGATCGGCGTGGCGGACAGGTCGGCAATGCTCAAGCCAGCCAGGTCCGCGTAGTCTACGAACGCCAGGTTGTTGTCGTCGGCGTCGTGGTAGATCACGTCTTCGACCGGGGCAGTGAAGGTGTTGCCCTTCGCCGCGATGTCGGCTGGCTGGCCCTGCGGACCGACGAGGCCACCATCGTCGCTGCCGACCACGATCGCGCCTTCGGCATCGCTGCTGGCAACGTAACCGCTGAAGTCGTTGCCACCCGTCGAACCGAGGGTTCCGCCGCCGGCGTCCACGATCGCTCCGCCGGAGACCAGCAGGCCGATCGTGTTGCCCGCCAGTTCGTTGCCCTGGAACATGGCCTGGCCGCCATCCACGTTGACGGCGACAGTGTTGTCATCGAACGTGTTGCCATCGATAACGGTGCCGCTCGCATAGACCGGCTGTCCGAAGGACCCGCCCTGGTAGACGCCCTGATCGAAGCCGGTGATCGTGTTGTCCTCGATGCTTACGTTGGCATTGACAAGGCCGGCCAGCAAGCGAACCCCGCGCATCGTGGTGGAACTGGACGCGGCCGCCGAGATATCGTTATCACGGATCGTAACGTTCTGGAAGCCGCTGGTGTCGCTGTCGGCCTCGAGCTGTACGCCCTTGCCGCCAATATCCGTCATCACGTTGTCGGCGATGAGGACGCTGGAGAACACGCCGTCACTGCCACTGTTGTAGCCATAGGGCAGGCCGCTGATCAGGACCACCCCACTACCGCCCTGACCGTTGATGACATTGTCATGCACCGACTGGAGCGTCGTAACGTTGCCGGACTGGCCGTTGTGGGCGTAATTCATGTGCAGCGTCGCGGTCGCCCACGGGTCGCCGGCGTAGACATTGAAGGTGTTGAAGCTGGTCTCGGTTGCTCCTGCCCACTTCTCGTACATCACGCCATGCCAGTTCGCATCGCTGATGGTGTTGCCCGTAACATTGACCGTCGCCTCGCCGTTCTGGGCGATCACGCCGTAGTCCGCGTTGGCCGCAACGCTGCCGACGGCGTTGATCTCGTTGTTGCTGACCGTGAAGGTCGATCCAGCCGTACCACCGGCGATGACGACCTGGTAGGCGCGATTCGTGGAGCTATTGAACGCCCCTTCGATGGTGAAACCGTCGACCGTCACATTACCGTCGACGTTGTTCAGCCGCACTCCGTTCTGGTTCTCCAAGCCCGTACCGTCGATCGTCGTCACACCCGCGCCCGCGCCTTGCAGCGTCAGAGACTGGGAAATCGTGACGGCCTCGTTGAAGTTGCCGGCCGTCACGTCGACGGTGGCCCCGGAGGCCGAGTTGTCGATCGCGCCCTGGATCGTGTCGTAGTAACCGTCCGTCGCATCATGATTCGCGTAGTCCAGCCACTGCTGCTGGAGCAACGGCAGGACCAGGTCATTGGTCACCGCATACTGGCCCGTCAGATTCACCGTCGCCAGGCTGCTGTCGTCCCCGCCATTGGCCACCATCCGAGTCACGTTCGTGAAGTCGGCCACATCTTCGGTAACGCTGCTGCTGGCGTCGCTGATCAGCGAGATGCCATTGGCCAGGCCGTCGTACGTGTTGCCGCTGATCGAGACGTTCTGCGAGACCCCCGCAATCCCGTTCAGCGGATTGCTGCTGGACCCCACACCCGCGTAGCTCACCGACACCGCCGTACCTTCCAGGTCCGAACTCGTCGCCAGATTCGCAAACGCGTTGCCGCTGATCGTCGCGCCGTCCACGTCGTACAGGTTCAGCCCGTATCCGCCGCTGGTGACGCCGTCGCCAATGTCGTGGATGCTGTTGCCCGTGATCGTCAGATCCGTCAACCGGCCCCACTGGCTTCCGCCCTTGCTGTCGGACAGAATGCCGTAGCTCATGTATACGTCCGGTGAGCCCGGCGTAGCCGTCGAGTTCGCCAGCGACATCCCGTGGATGTCGTTGTTGGTAATCGCGATGCTGTCCAGCCCCGCGTCCCCACCGTTGACGTACACGCCGTATTTCGTCGAACCGTCGCCGACAATCTCAAACCCGTCGACCGTCACGTCCGAAGAGGCAATCACAACCGCCCCGTTCAAGCCGCTGGCATCGAGGGTCGTGCTTCCCGCGCCGTCGCCGAGCAGTTGCAGCGCCTTGTCGATGGTGATCGACTCGGCGTACGTGCCTGCATGGACATGGACGGTGGAGTTGGTGACCCGATCGATGGCTTCCTGGATCCTGCCGCTCGTTCCAAGCTGGAGGCTGTCGTCGTCGACATGCAGCATCGAGAAGTCGCCGGCAAAACCGACCGCACCGCCGTCGGTGTCCGTCGAAGCGTCCAGCCACGGGGTGTAGTCCACGCGAACGCCGCCATTGGCAGCGGCCTTGACGTCGGCTTCGTCGTTGCTGCCCCACCAGTTTCCGCCGGCCTGCAGGTCGCCCGTACCTCCGGAGATCACCAAGCCATCTTCGAGGACGTTGTTCGTAAAGACCACATCGGCGAAGTCGACATTGGTGAACAAGGCGCCCTGCATGGCGCTTCCGGTGAAGCTGTTACCCTCGATGGTCACGTCGTCGAGAGTGCTGTTCATCACGTTCAGGCCGGTCGAACCGGTGCCGCTGACTTCATTGCGGAGAATCTCCAGCGAGGTGCTATCCACGCTGTAGACCGCGATCCCGCCGTTGGGGTTCCAACCCGGATTGCCCGCGTTGGTCACGACGTTGTCGGTCACCGAAATCGCGCCGACCGACTCATTGTCGCGGTTCCAGATAACGATGCCGCCTTCCTGCGTACCGCTGACCACATTGCCTCGAACCGTGCCCGAGCTGCTCGTACCAGCCGCAAACTGCTGTCCCAGCCAGATGCCGTTGTAGTTGGCATCGGTCACGGTATTGCCCTCGATCAGCGCGTCGGTGGTAGCGGTCACCCAGATCGAACTGCCATCGACAACGTTGTCTCGAACTACCGTGCCGCTGGACCCCTGGGCCGCCGTACCGGACAGGTAGAAGGCATACCCGCCGTCAAGCGGAGTATATGTCGTCAGGCCAAACGTCGTGTCCTGGACAGTGAGGCCGGTCGTATCCTGACCGCGCACGCCATACGTGACGTCGTGGAAAGTCACGTCCTGAACCGTGATGCTGTCCAGCGTCAGGTCGGAAACGCCCCAGGAATCCTGTGCACGGGCCACGATACCGTAGCCACCCACGTTCACCTGGTCGCCCATGAAGTCCCGAATCCGAAGGCCCTCGATGGTTACGTTGTCGCTCTGAATCAGGATTGCGCGAGGCCAGGCAATGCCGACGCCCGTGGTGTCCTGTCCGGCTCCGTAGGAGCCACCAGCCAGGATCGTGTCGACGGTATCGTCGTCGCCCTGCCCCGAACCGGTCAGCGTCAGGGCCTTATCGATGATCGCCAGCGTCTGGCCGTTAGCGGTGTAGGTGCCAGCGAGGACGTAAACCTGTCCGCCGTCGACGACCGCATTGACACCGTCCTGGATCACGGCGAATGCGTCCTGACCCCAGGTCAGGTCGGCCGTGCCCGCGTCGGCGTCGTGATCGAACGTCTCGCCGAAGGCATACATCCCTGCCCAGTCGTCGTCGACGTAGACCGTCGCCGACGGCGTGGTCGAGAGGTTCTGCGGATTGGTGTAGATCACCTGCGTCAGGGCCGGATCGTCGGTGTCGTCGTAGACGACGCCCTCGATCGCCGAAGCCGATGCGATCGGGCCCCAGTTGTTGTTCTCTGCCGCCACGTCGGGCTGGCTGTCGGCAGCCGTGTTGAGGTTCTCGACCGCATAGTTGCCCGCGCCGCCGGTGTAACCGGACAGGTCGTTGTTGCCCGCACTTCCCAGCGCCCCGCCGCCGAGGTCGACCGTCGCCCCGCCGGAGACCTGCACGCCTACATCGTTGCCGGTGAGGTCGGTGTTCTGGACAAGGACGTTTCCGCCCTCGACGCTGACACCAACCTCGGCGCCGGTCGCGCTGCTGCCATTGAGGATTCTGGTGCCGGACGATGTGAGCAGGTAGAAGCCGGAAATCTCGGCAACGCCTGAGGTCGCGGAAAGATCGACGTCGACGTTTTCCAGTTCGATATCGGTGGTGTTTTTCAGGTACACGCCGCGGACGACCGAATCGGACACACCGTGGAGATTGCTGATGGAGACGTCCGTATAGACGTGGCCGCTGGAGGTCGGGTTGGGTGGCGGCAACGGCTGGCTGGCGATGCCCGCAACCAGCGAAGGTCCGCCGTAGCCCGCGACGGCCTCCAGATCGTGGATCACCAGTCCGTCGAAGGTGTTGTTCGTCTGTTCGTAAAGCTGCGCGATCGCCGCGACCTGGTGAGTCGCGCTGAGGTTGCTGATGGTCGTATTGGTGAAGTCGTTGCCCGAGGACACTTGGAACAAGGCTCCCCACGCTTGGTTCTGGGCGCTGGCGAGTCCGGTGATCGAATCGATTACCGTGTTGGTGAATGTATTGTCTGTCGACGCGACGGCATAGATGCCGTAGACGCTGTGCTCGCCCGCCTGGACGTTCTCAATGGATGTGTCGAGGAACGTGTTGTCCGAGGTGGAACTGAGATACAGACCACGTGCGAAACCGCCGGTCGTGGCCATTCCGTCGATTTCCAAACCAGTGAATTCGTGGCTACCCTCGCCGTTCACGTACACGCCGATGGGGTCGCCCGCGGCTCGGGCGATATTCTGGGCCGTCACGTCGGTGAATGCTCCCCCCGTGGAGTCGACGATCCACAAGCCTCGCTCACCGCCCTGGATAGTAACATTTGCGAGAACGACGTTATCGGAATCGTTGATTTCTAGCGACTGACCATCGACAGTGATATCCTGGACGACAATAGAATCCGCCACGATGTCAACCTTGCCGTTGACGATCGTCGTGGCTTCATCTTGCCCGTCGATCGTAACCCGCTTGTCGACATTCAACGTGTTGTCGTACGTACCGGCTGCAACGTGGATCGTGTCGCCGTCGGCAGAAAGTTCGATCGCCCGCTGGATGTCCGCCTCGGTGTTGAGGGTTGGCGCCCAGCTGTTGGGCGTGACGTACAGGTGGCCGGCGTTCCACGTCACCAGGCCCGCACCGTAGGTCGGATCGATGTAGTCGATGCCATGTCCGACGCGGTCCTCGATGGCGAAGTTGTTGGCCAGAATCGACTGGTCGAGAGCAACGCCCGTAGTCAGGTCGCCGTCCAGGAACGTAGCACCGGTGGCGTCGATATCGGCCAGGCTGGCGACCAGATCATAGTCGTGCGTGCTGGCAAACGTGGTGGTACCCAGGTCGATCTCGCTGCCGAGAACGTCCCACATCGCCAGGCCGTAGGTCGCGTTGGCGTCGATCTCGACGTTGCTGAAGCTCAGTGAGCTCGCATCGAGATAGGTCTGCAGCACCATGCCGTAGCGGACGGCGTCGCCGGTGATGCTCACGTCGGTCAGGGCGATGTTGCCCGCCGCTGCGGTGGGCGTTTCGTCGCCGCCGCCGATCTGCGTGCCGCGGATCTGCAGGCCGTAGTCGGCGTCGTCCACGACGATGTCGACGTTGGTCAGTGTTGCGTCGCCGGTGAAGTCGTAGAGCGTGACCTCGCCATATCCACTGCCGGTCGGCTGCCCCGTCGCGTTGCCGCTGAAGGTCGTGTCGGAGATCTCGACGTCCCCGCCGCCAAAGAGGATCAAGCCGTGATGCGTGTTGTCGCTGATCGTGCTCGCGGCGACACTGACACTGCCCCCAGCGACGTGGATGCCGTCCCGGTTCCCGGCAATGTTGGCTCCGCCAATGGAAGCATCGCCGCCGGTTACCCAGACGCCCCGGTTGCCGTTGGTGAGCTGGCCCGCAATGCCCACCGTTCCGCCATCGACCTGCACGGCTGCGACGGTCGCCCCGTCAATGCTCTCGTCGACATCGACATCGCCACTGTGAACCAGCACGCCGGTTGTCGTGTTCGTGTAGCTGTTGCCGGAAACCGTCACTCGCTCGGTGACGTTACCATGGGTGTCGATCGAGACGGCCGCCTCGGTGTTGCCGTCGAAGGCGTTGCCGGAGATCTCCAGGTCAGCCGCCTTGATGTTGATCCCGTACCGACTGGAATCCGAGATGGTATTACCACTGATGTCGATGAAGGAACTGTCGCCCCAGATGCTCACGCCGTCCTTGTTGTTGGCGAGGACGTTGGAGGAGATCGTTGCGTTGGTCCAGCCACTGCCTCCGATGGCGCGGGTCACGAATCCGTCGAGTTCGTTGCCGGAGATTACCACGCCGTCGATGGCGGTCATGTAAATGCCCGACATGTCCGCCTGCGGCGACGTACCCAGGCCGATGACGTTATCCGTGACCTGCGTATTCGTAGACGCTCCGGGCTGGGCGACGATCCCGCCCTTGTTGATGGCCATCGCGTTCTGATCGACGACGAGTCCGTCTCCACCCTTGTACACCACGCCGTACGTGCCACTGATGATGTTGTTAGCGACGGTGATATCGTCCGCCCAGATCCGCAGGACCGACGTGTCGGCGGTAGTGTTCGTCGGATCGCCTTCCAAAGTGAACCCGTCGATGGTCGAACCTGCGCCTGCACTACCGACCTCGATCAGGACATCCGGATTCGGCGTGGACAGGCCGGACTCCGTGATGATCGTCTCCTGGCCGGTCCGTCCGCGGGCGTCCACACCAGCCTGGGCGCCAAGCAGGTTCACCTGCTTGTTAAGGTTCAGTCTCTCGGCGTACGTGCCGTCGTTGACATGCACCGTGCTGCCATCGACCCGGTCGATGGCTTCCTGGATGCGCCCGGTTGTCCCCGTCTGGCTGCCTTCATCCGTCACGTGCAGCGTCGAGAAGTCGCCCTGGAAGCCCGCTGTCGCTGCGTCGGCGTCGCCACTGGACAGGTACGGCGTGATGTCCACGTCGCCATCGATCATCGAGGCTACCGTCGCCTCGTCGGTGCTGCCGAACCAGTTGCCCGAAGCGTCCACCTGCGGTGCCGTCGAAACAATCGCCGTGTCGTTGCCCGACAGGTCATTCTCGAAGATCGTCACGTCGCTGGTGTCCGTCTCGTTGTAGCCGACGTACACGCCCGTGCTGTTGCCCGTGATGAAGTTGCTGTGGATCTCCGCTGCGGTCCCGCCTCCGAAGTACGTCGACACGATTATGCCCGCCGACGTCGATCCGTCGCTGCTGGCCACGCCGTAGTTGTTCGTGATCGTGTTGTCGAAGACATCGACCGTTGCCCCCGCGCTGATGTCCAACGCATAGTCCAGCCAGTCACCGGCGCCCTTGCCGGTGTAGGTGTTGCCGCTGAACACGCTGCCTGCTACCCCCGCACCGTAATACAGCACGCCGATGCGGCCAATGTTGTCGAACGTCGAATCCGTCACGTCCAGCGCGCCATCGCCGAAAGCTGCAATCGCCACGCCCGAGTAGGTCGGACCCGACTCGTTGAACAGAATGTTCTCGAACGCAACGTCGCTGACGCTGCCCGAACCCTTCTGGCGGATCGCCTGGTACACCAGCTGTCCGCTGCCGTCCAGCGTCACGCCCGACACGTCAAACGTCACACCCGATTCCACCAGGAACCAGCCACGACTGTCGCCGCTGCTGCCCGTATCGAAGCTCAGGCCAAGCGTCGTCGTCGCCCGATTCTCACCCGTCAACGCCACGTCCTTGTCAATCACGATCTGACCGGCCGTCGTGTACGAACCCGACAGCACCAACACCTCGCCGCCCGAAGAGACGGC
>CAZXSK010000003.1:0-20757 GCA_964642855.1 uncultured Planctomycetaceae bacterium
GCCTGGCTGACCAGCGGGGCCATGCCGTGATACCGCAGGCCGCCGGCGTGGATGGGCGGGGGTACGAACGCGTGCCCGAGCGAGTGCATGGGCAGCAGGGGCGTCATGCCTGCGGTGTCGCCATGATCGTAGGCGAACGGGGCGCGGGTCAGCGTGGGGCAGGCAGCCGGCTCGCATGGCCAGATCTCGATGTCCGCTCCGTTGATCTTGTCCTGCACGAAGGGGAACGCCAGGCCGGCGAAATTCGACCCGCCGCCGGCGCAGCCGATGACGACGTCCGGCTTGCTTACGCCGATCTTCTCGAGCTGCTTCTTGGCCTCCAGGCCGATGATCGTCTGGTGGAGCATCACGTGATTCAGCACGCTGCCCAGGGAGTATCGCGTCTTGCCGGACTTGTCGGTGACGGCCTGCTCGATCGCCTCGGAGATGGCGATGCCCAGCGAGCCGGGCGTGTCGGGCATTTTCGCCAGGATGTCGCGCCCTGCCTGGGTTTCTTCCGACGGGCTGGGCACGCACTGGCCGCCCCAGGTCTCCATCATCAGCCGGCGGAAAGGCTTCTGCTCGAAGCTGATGCGGACCATGAACACCTTGCACTCCAGGCCGACCATCGCGCAGGCGTAAGACAGGGCGCTGCCCCACTGGCCTGCACCGGTCTCGGTGGTCAGCCGCTCGATGCCGAACTGCTTGTTGTACCACGCCTGGGCGATGGCGGTGTTGGGCTTGTGACTGCCCGCCGGGGAGTAGCCCTCGTGCTTGTAGTAGATCTTCGCGGGGGTCCCAAGGGCCTCCTCAAGCCGCTTGGCGCGGCAGAGCGGGGCAGGCCTCCACTGGTAGAGCAGCTGCAGGATCTCCTCGGGGATGTCGATCCAGCGCTCGGTGGAGACCTCCTGCTCGATGAGGTTCATGGGGAACACCGGCGCGAGCATCTCGGGCTTGACGGGCTGGCCGTCGGGCCCCAGCGGCGGGAGCATCGGTGTGGGAAGGTCCGCCGCGAGGTTGTACCACTGGCGGGGAATTTCGTGTTCTTCGAGGTTCACCTTGATCTGCGTCATCTCGTGCTTCCTTTGTTGTGTGCCTGGTCCGCCCGCGGACTCGCCCGGGCTGGTCCGGTGCCCTCCCGCGGGACAATCCCGCGTAGCCCGGCCCGCGTCGGCCCTGAAATGTCCTCTACTCGCTGCGCTTCTCCCGCCACCACGCCTGCCAGCGATCGATGACGGCTTGTTTGTCTGCCTTCCCGGCTGAGGGGTCGTAGGGCATGTCCTTGCCGGTCAACTCGCCGAGGGCGTCGGCGATCGCCTTGCGGGCGAGGTCGCCCTCCGCGTTCAGTGCAGCTGCGAGCTTGCCGATCACCGCGTCGGAATCCGCGCCCATCGCGCCGAGTACCTTGGCCGCCGCTGCACGCACCTGCTGGCTGTCGTCGGACAGCAGCCGACAAAGCCGTGTGACGTTAAACGCAGACGCCCGCGTTTTCAAGGCCCGCGTGGCGGCCGATCGCACGCGCGGGTCGTCGCTGTCCAGCCCGGCGGCCAGCAGCTTGCCCGGGACCTCGCCGCGATGCACCATGAACCCCAGCAACCCGTAGGCCAGCGCCTTGGTGTCGTTCGCATCGACCAGCGAGGCGATGATCGCCCGATCGAGCGGATCGCTGCGTTGCTTGGGCCCGTGGTAGGCCACCACGTACCGCACGCCCGCGCGATCGTCCTTGAGCAACTCCCGCAGGGCGGCAGCAGCGTTGGGGTCGCGGATGTCAGCCAGGCTCGTCGCCAGCCACATGCGCGAGAAGCCCGGCCGCCTGGTCTCGCCGGCTGCTTCGATAAGACGCTCCAGCAGGGGCTTGCCGATGCCGACCGCTTCGCGATGGGCGCGCTGGGCCGACCACGCGTCGCGGTCGAACCGCTTGAGCAGGTCGTCGGTGTAGGCGCGGCGCTGAGTGTCGGAGAGGTCCTTCCAGGCCGGCGGGGCCAGGTCGATCGTCAGCGTGTTGGATGTCAGGTCCAGGGATCGCTCGTCGCCGCGGGGAACGTGCAGGATCAGCCTGGCCTTGACCGGTAGCGACGGATCGCGCGCGAGAACCTCGGCGAGCGTGCCGGCCTGCTGGGGCTTGTCTTCATCGACAGCCTGGGGATAGCCGTCTACCATGCGTAGCCCGCGGCGATACTCGTAGACAGCCACGTCTGCCAGGTCGCGCCGACCGAGGTCGACAGCCTTGCCGCCGGCGAGTTCTGCCGGCCAGTCGACGGATTTTCCGATCGTGAGCTTCTCGGTGAAGTATGCCTGCAAGCTGTCGCCTTTCCGCTGGACGATGAACAGGAAGGCGACCGCGTCCTTTCGCTTGCCCAGGGCGACGGCAGCCTTGCCCCGGTTGGCGATGGCTGGATGAATGCGGAAGCTGCCCATCGCCCGGGGGTTGTCCTCGACGAGCAGCGACAGCGCCAGCCCCGCGCGGGACTCGCCCCACGACCGGGCAGGCTGGTTGGGCTCGTCGGGGGAGGGCTCCGCCGTAAGCTGCCCTGCGATCAGCAGGCAGACGGCAACGAGAACGGAGAGTCGAGGTGCCCGGCGCGAAGGGAACATGTCCGTCATCGTACCGCAGGGCCGGGAATCGGGCAAGGCGATCACGAAACCACAACGGCCGGAAAATCGCCCCGCAGTTCAGGCTCTGCTGTATAATGGGGGCACCCAGGAGGGACTCTGTGTCTGCAAAAGAAACTTCATCCCGCGAACTTCGCCGGTCGGTGCTGGACGGGCTGATGGAACTGGTCGGCAAGGGAACGATTGCCATGTCGGACATCGCCCCGATGCTCCGGGCGTTCTCCCGCCTGCCCCGAGAGCAGCAGACCGCGGTTGCGTTTCTGAAGCTCATCAACGCCGCCGAGGCGCGTCATCAGCGTGAAGCCCACTGGCGGCGCTGAAACCCGCCTGGAGCATTCAAACTCCCCCGCTGACGGGGCCAGATCGGTCTTTCGGAGGCCGAATCGGGAATTTCCCTCACGCCACCGCTTGCCTTTTTCCGAATTCACTGCATAGGAAGGTATAGGCAGGTGAGGCTGTGCGCCCGGTTTGGCCCAGCCGCCCAGCCAGGCGTTTCTCCACGATTTCGTACGTCGCCGCGGCGACGGAGAAAGGAGCAAAGGATGGCAAAGCGGACAATTACAGTGGCAGCAGGTACCGTGGTCGCACTTTCGATGCTGGCCGGAGGGTGTGTACCGAAGATTGAGTACGACCAGTGCTACGATCGGCTGGTCAAGACGCAGGATGAACTGGCCGACACGCGAGCGAAGGTCGAGAACCTCGAGGCGGATGTCGACGATCTTGAGGAGAAGAACACCAACCTGGAAACCAGGCTCGATCAGGCGGAGGCGGAGAAGCAGAAGGCCGTCGCGGCCGAACAGAAGAAAATCGACCAGTTGAGCAAGCAACTCACCGCCACGACCAAGGAGCTCAAAGACGCCCGCGGGATGCTGACAGAGACCCAAGGCGCCCTGAAGGAAGCCAAGATGGTCATGGGCAAGACCAGCACGGAGCTGAACGATGCCCGCAAGAGCGCAACAGGCCTGCAGGACGAGCTGAAGAAGTACAGGTCGATGGTGGAGAATCTGAACGCCAAGATCGAGGATCTCAACGACAAGATCGCCGACCTCGAGAAACAGCTCGCCGCCAAGGAGGACGACGGCGGAAGCTCCTGACGGGTCGGAACACTCATAGACAAACCGGATCGCGCCCGGTCGCACCTGCGGCCGGGCGTTTTCCATGCGCCCTCCTGCCGCAGGCAAGCCGAAAGTGGGGGAACTCATTTCCGCCGGCGGAGGAAAGCAGCGACCAGGAACCCCGCAGCCGCGGCTGTCCCCGTCGCCAGGCGCTTCCAGAACACCTTCCGACTGACATGGCGGCGACTGGGCTGACAACTGGGCAACCCATGAGCTTTCCGGGGCTTCTCCTGGCGTCGGGTTCTGTCTGTATCGGACGAATCAGGCATGTCATTTCCTCAAAGCAGCAGCCACATCAACACACCCCCTGCCGCCCCGAACAGCCCCCCGTAGACCTCCAGCCAGGCCAGATGCTCCCGACTGAGGGTACGGATGAGCTGCTTGATCTGCGTGGGCGAATATCGCTCGAGGGAATCGGTGACGATCTTCTCGACGTCGATCCAGCCGGCCAGGTCACCGACAAACTTACCGACAGCCGGCTCGGAGCGGATGTCCCACTGCTGCAGATAATCGGCCGTGTCCTCAAGCACGTCTCGCAGCGTGGGTCCGGGCCCGCCGCCGGGGGCATCGGCGAGAACGTCGTCGATCTTCGTCTCCAGTGCGTCGAGAATGTCATAGGTTACCTTATCGTAGTCGGCCAGGCCGCTGACATGCCCGACCACTCCGGCCAGGCCCGCCTTCTGGCGGATGAATTGCCGCAAAGTCCGGTAGACCTCCCGGCTGGCGAGGGCAGCATGAACCCGTCGGCGAACGCCGTCGGTCAATCGCGCGCGAAGCTGGGCCCCGGGGCCGTGCGGGTCCTGCAGCGATCGAACCTGCACGGCGGCTACGTCTCGCAGTTGGGTCAGCACACCTTCCTGGGTCAGCCAGTTCTGGAGGGCATCGGGGGTGATGATCTCCCGCGCGACCGCCTGGGCGATTCCGTCGATGATTTCGCGTCGCTTGCGTTGGATGACCCCCGTGTAGGGAAGCGCCAGCCGGGCCGACGGCCAGGGGTCGAACAGCGCCTCAATGGCCATGCGGTTGGTGAAGCTCCCCACCAGCGATGCCAGACCGATGGTGAGAACCGCCCTGCCCGAACCCTCCCATCCGACCAGTCGCATCGCCAGACCTGTCGCGGAGACAACACAACAGATCAGCACAGTCAGCAGGCCTTTGTCCAGGCGGCATGGGCGTGCCGAACTTGCCTCGATCTCTTCGTACGTGTTGGTCGTATCAGCCACGGGGATGCGGTCCAGTCTACAGGCCCGGCGACGCCCGGCCAAGGGCCTGAAAGCCCGCAGACGCAACTGTTTCCTGTGCTCCCGCCATCTGACGGCCGATAGAATCAGGGAGAGACATGCCCGCCTTCGGGGCGGGCACCGATGCCATCACAGGGAACCTGCCATGCTCGAGAACATCGACCTGTCCCGCGAAGTTCCCAAGAAGACCTACAAAGCCGAAATGGATCGCTTCGAGATCGAGCTCGGCGTGCTCCAGAGGCAGGCGCGGGAGTTGGGCATCCCCATCGTCGTGGTCTTCGAAGGCTGGGACGCAGCCGGGAAGGGAACGCTCATCAACGAGCTGATCCTGCCCCTCGATCCGCGCGGCTTCCAGGTTCACAGCACCCTCGCGCCAACCGAAGACGAAGCCCTGCGCCCGTTCCTGTGGAAGCCCTGGATTCGCACCCCCGCCCGAGGACGGATTGCAATCTTCGACCGCAGCTGGTATCGGCGCGTGCTGACCAATCGCGTCGAGGGCGATGTGAAAGGCCGGACGCTGGACGAGTCATTCGAGGACATCCGCTGTTTCGAACGACAGCTCACCGACGACGGCGCGGTGGTTATCAAGTTCTTCCTGCACATCTCGCCGAAAGAGCAGAAACGCCGTTTCCAGGAACTCCGCAGCGACCCGTCCACCGCATGGCGGGTCAGCGAGGCCGACCTCAAACGACGGAAGAAATACGACGAGTACCTCGCAGCTGTCGAGCAGATGCTCGCCGAGACCGACACCGACCACGCACCGTGGACGGTCGTCGAAGCCCACGACCAGCGTTTCGCAACGCTGAAGATCTTCAACACGTTCGCAGCGACCGTGGGCAACCGGGTCGCGGAGGTCCAGGCCAGACGCGACGACCCGGCTAAGGATGCCTCCACGCGCATCGAGATGCCCACGGAACTGAAGCGATCCATTCTCGACGGCGTGGATCTCAACCGGACCGTCGAGAAAAGCGCCTACAAGAAGAAGCTCAAGAAGCTGCAGAAGAAGATCCGCCGGCTGGAGCACGAGATGTACATCCACCGGGTGCCGGTACTGATCATGTACGAAGGCTGGGATGCAGCCGGGAAAGGCGGGAACATCCGCAGGCTCACCCGCACGCTGGACCCGCGAGGCTACGAGGTGGTGCCCGTCGCGGCGCCCAATGACATCGAGAAGGCCCACCACTACCTCTGGCGGTTCTGGACCAGGATCCCCAAGGCCGGTCACATGACGATCTTCGATCGCAGCTGGTACGGTCGCGTGCTGGTCGAACGTGTCGAAGGGTTCTGCACCCCCCAGCAGTGCCGCCGGGCGTTCCGGGAGATCAACGAGGTCGAGCAGCACCTGGTGAACTTCGGCATGATCGTGCTGAAGTTCTGGCTGCAGATCGATCGCGAGGAGCAGCTCCGGCGGTTCGAAGCCCGCCAGGAAACAGACTACAAGCGGTGGAAGATCACCGAGGAAGACTGGCGCAACCGTGAGAAGTGGGAACTCTACAAGCCAGCGGTCGAGGAGATGCTCTTCCGGACGTCCACCCCGGAGGCAGAGTGGACGATCGTGGAGTCCAACTGCAAGCGATACGCCCGGCTGAAAGTGCTGCAGACCGTCTGCGACGCGATTGAGCAGAGGCTGGACGAGAAAGATTCATAACGGTGAACGCAGCCGGGAATGCAGACGGCGGACAGGCCCGTCACGAGCCCGTCCGCCGTTACTGTTTCGCTGTCAACCCGGGCCGGGCTATTCTTCCGGCGAGTGATACATCTTGACCCACTTGGCGATTGCGCGGGCGAGCCCTTCGGCTACGATGTCGACGTTGTGGCGGGTGCGTGAGGTGGTCCGGCCGATGAGATTCGCCGTCGCGATCACGCGACCTGAATCTTTGTCGACCATTTCCGCGCGGGCGAGGACCTGGTCGAGTGGAGAGATCATCGCCCCCACGAGGTCCTTGCCCTCGTAATGGTAGATCTTCCCGCGGATCAACAGCGTCTTGCCGGAAGACGACGTCGGCAGGCCGTTGTCGGCCAGTTCGCCCGGCTCTTCCTCCGTGCCGTAGAGCGAAGCGCGGACAGCCGGCATCAGATCGTTGGGGACCTGGCCGCCGAACTCGTCGGTGAAGGTGCCCAGTTCGATCCGCTCATACCCGGCCAGGGGGTACGGATCGGTGCCCGGCTTGGTGAGTTCGGCTACGTAGGGCCTGCCGCCCAGGCCGGCCTTGAGGGCTTCGGTAATTCCGGTGGTGCATCCGGTGGAACCGGCAGCCAGGATGATCAGCGCGAGCAGCAAAGCGATCCGCTTCATGGGGGACTCCTTCGTTGTTCTTGTTTTTTCGACGGGGATTCGGCCGAAAAACCAGCCGGGCTCCCACAGAACACTATTCGGCAGGGACCGGGCGAAAATGCAGGCTGTCTCTATCGCTCGGGGCGAACATCCACGACGGCCGCGCGAAGCAGCAGCACGATTGCCTCGGCCGCGACGGGTCGCTCGTGGGGGGTTTCCTCGTCTCGCTCAATGTCCCTTGCGAGCAGGCGAACGGCTGCAGCCGGGGCTCGATGAAGGTGATAGACCAGCGGAACGGCCAGGACCTCCCCAGCCTTGAGATCGATCTGCTGCCTGTCCGGAACATCCGTGCGGGCAACAACGGCCAGGGGCTCCTGCCACGTGATGTCCTGCGCTTTTCCACCGAGGTCGACGATGCCGCGCCAGACCCCCGGATCGCGTATATAAGCGGAGATCGCCTCAATTTGTGTGTACCGCACGCCGCCGTCGGTTCGGGGTGTGACCGTCAGCGTCAACGCCTGTCCTGACCGAAGCGTCGAGAGAACAGGCTGAAGCAGGCCGTCGGCTTCGCGGGTGGCTGGGAGGTACCGCAGGTCCGTGATGATCGACTCCTCGCGATGGACGGAAACCACCGCCTTTCTGCCCGGCGAGACCAAAACGGCGGGGGCAACCACTACGCCAGCGGACGGGTCGCCAGCCAGGGCGAGTTCAAGCGAAGCCTTCTCGACGTCATCGGCATCGAGGATGCGGTACGGGGCTTCGGTGACCACTCCGAGCCGACGAAGTGAACCAGCCGGCCCGCGCAGGAACCTCGCCTGCACCCGGACCTGTCTCGTGCCGTCAACGGCCTGGGTGTCCTCGGGCGCCACTTGGAACTCGTCCGGCCAGGGAATCGACCAGGACGACTCCGGCGAGGCGATGGGGGCGAATCCTGCCGGGGCTTGCGGGGAGTCCCCGAAATCGCAGCCGACCTGGGTCAGGGCACATACCAACAGCGACGATGTAAGCATCAGCGTGTTCATCTTCTGCATGAGTTTCCCTTTCTGTCAGCTCGGGATACGGCGACCAACGTGGCGGAAGAGATGGATGTATGATTCGAGGGAGTATACTCCCCGAGTGTCTGGCCTGCGCGGGAAACCTCCGCAAACCCGGGGCGAGGGCTTGACACGCGTCGAGTAGAGCGATACTATGTGAGTAATTCGTTACGCAGTTGATGCTGTCCTGCCGAGACACAAACGTGGCTGACTCCCGAAAACTCATCGAAGCCCAGGCGAAGGTTCTTTCAGCGGTCGCCCATCCGCTGAGGCTTTCGATCGTCCATTACCTCGCCGAGGGAGAACGCTGCGTCTGCGACATCGCGGAGTATCTCCAGGCCGGGCGGCCTAACGTATCCAAGCACCTGGCCGTCATGGTCGAAGCAGGCGTGCTGGAGTCTCACAAGCAGGGCCTGCGGATGATCTATTCGCTCAAGACCCCCTGCCTGCTGAAGCTGCTTTCCTGCGTGACCGACGTCGTCCGCAGACAGGCCGAGGACAGCGCCGCACTGCTCGAGTCCCTCCAGGTCCAGCGAGATCCGACATGAAGACGTGGAAGAAACTCGCCCTGATGGTCGCGGTCTTCCTCGGGTTGTACTTCCTGCCCGTCGGGTGGGAGCGTCTGTCGGGCGCCATCCACGAATCGCTGGCGATGACCCGCGAATACGCCCGCGAGCATGTCCTGCTGTGCCTCGTCCCCGCGCTTTTCATCGCCGGGGGGATCGCTGCGTTTGTCAGCAAGGCATCGGTGATGAAGTACCTCGGCGCCAAAGCGCACCCCGTTCTCGCCTACGGCGTGGCGAGTGTGTCGGGCAGCATCCTCGCCGTGTGCAGCTGCACGGTGCTTCCCCTGTTTGCCGGCATCAGCCGGATGGGGGCGGGCATCGGCCCGGCGACGGCATTTCTGTACTCGGGCCCGGCGATCAACGTGCTGGCGATTATCCTTACCGCACGCGTGCTGGGGTGGCAGCTCGGGCTTGCCCGGGCGATCGGCGCGGTGGTCTTCGCGGTCGTCATCGGCGTGTGCATGCAACTGATCTTCCGCAAGGAGGAGCGTCAGAAAGCTGCCGCCCAGATGCAACTGCCCGAAGAAGACACCGACAAGCCCCTGTGGAAGCAGGGCCTGTTCTTCGCCACCATGGTGGGTATCCTGATCTTCGCCAACTGGGCGCGCAGCGGCGACCCGAAGGCGGTACTGCTCTGCTGCCCCGGGGGGTTGAGCCAGTACGAAGCCGCAGTCGTTGACCAAGGCGAGCAGACCGTCACGATCCGCGATGCAGCCGGGACGCGCGAGGTAGCGCGCGACCTTCTCGTCGAGGTCGAGGCGCCCGCATCCGACGCGTTCTGGCAGTCGGTCTACCACGCGAAATGGCTGGTGACGGCCGTGCTGGTGCTGGCGTTGGGGGTGATCCTTGCGCGGTGGTTCTCTCGGGGCGAAATCCGCGACTGGTTGGAGCAGACCTGGGAGTTCGCCCAGCAGATCCTCCCGCTGCTGTTGATCGGGGTGCTGCTGGCGGGGCTGCTGCTTGGAAGGCCCGGCGAGCAGGGGCTGATTCCGTCGCGGTTCATCGAGATGCTTCTGGGCTCGTCACCGGCTGCGTTGCTGGAGACGACCGGGCTGGCGGGAAGCGTCTGGCAGGGACCCATCCGGGCAGCCTGGCCGGTGTGGACCTGTCTGTTCGCCTCGGTGGCCGGGGCGCTGATGTACTTCGCCACGCTGACGGAAATCCCGATCCTCCAGGGGCTGATGGGTGCGGGCATGGCCAAGGGACCCGCCCTGTCACTGCTGCTGGCCGGCCCGGCGCTGTCGCTGCCGAACATGCTCGTCATCCGCGGCGTGCTGGGAACCCGCAAGACACTCGTGTATGTTCTGCTGGTGGTCATCATGGCCACGCTGAGCGGGCTTCTGTATTCGATGATCTAGCCCAGGAGACACCGATGGCGCGCGACAACCTGAACATTCAGCCGATCGGCGTGATCCGCTCGGGCTGGTCCGAGCCGGCGGGCACGCCCATTCAGCCGCGATTCGCCGAGGGCGCCCGGGCGACCGTGGAGGTCCGTCCCGAGCTGGCCGACGGGCTGAAGGACCTCGACGGGTTCGACCGCATCTGGCTGCTGTACTGGCTGGACCGCGCTCCAGGGACGAAGCTCCGCGTCACGCCCTTCATGGACGACACGGAGCGAGGGCTGTTTGCCACTCGCGCCCCGTGCAGGCCGAATCCCATCGGCATGTCGTGCGTGAAGCTGATCTCGGTAGACGGGCCCGTGCTGACGATCGACCAGTGCGACATCCTGGACGGCACGCCGCTGCTGGATATCAAGCCGTACTCGCCGAAGTTCGACGCCTACCCCGAGGCGGCCTGTGGCTGGATGCCCGCCGCCGAACAGGATGCAATTCGAACGAAAGCAGACGAGCGGTTTGCCGGCGGCCAGCCGAAAGACGGAGACTGAGCGAGACGCCGGATCTCGCTTCACGAAATCACGTGCATGACAACTCGAGAGGAGTCAACCAGTGAGTGATTGCTGCTGTGGAAATGCGAATGGCCAGCGAACGGTTCTGTTGTATGCGTGCTCGGGCGGGGCAAACGTAGCCGAGGCTGCCGACCAGGCCTGCCGGGCGGTGATGTACGACGGATGCGGCACGATGTTCTGCCTGGCCGGGCTCGGCGCGGAGATCCAGGGCATGGTGCAGACGGCCAAGGACGCCGACCTGAACGTGATCGTAGACGGCTGCGATCTGGATTGTGCCAAGAAGATCTTCGACAAACTGGGTCTGAGCAACTATACCCAGATCAAGGTAACGGACCTTGGGATCGAGAAAGTCAAGGGCGTCGCGGCGACGCCCGAGCAGATCGCCACGGTCAAGGAGCAGTTGAGCAAGGCCCTGGCATAGGGCCAAGGACACTGGAGAGTATGAAGAAGTTGCAGGTATTGGGCACGGGTTGCCCGCGCTGTGAGAAGCTGGCCGAGCAGGCGGAACTTGCCGCCTCCGAACTCGGCATGGAGTACGAGCTGGAGAAGGTCACCGACACGGACCAGATCAGCCAGATGGGCGTGATGATCACCCCCGCCCTGGCGGTCGACGGCAAGGTCGTCGTGGTGGGCAAGGTCCCGCCCCTGGACGATCTCAAAAGCCTGATCTCCTGACCCTCGCACGTTCCCACACGCGCCGGTAGCGCCCGGACAGAAGGGCCGGCCGCTATGAGTAACATCAATCGCTACCTGGCCGAAATGGTGGGGACTTTCTGCCTGGTCTTCGCCGGCTGCGGGGCAATCGTCATTGACAGCCTCAGCGGCGGCGCGATTGGCCATCTGGGCGTGGCGCTGACCTTCGGCCTGATCGTCACCGCGATGATCTACGCAGTGGGCAACGTCAGCGGCGCGCATCTGAACCCCGCGGTAACGACAGGCTTCTGTCTGGCACGGCGTCTCTCTTTCCGCGACGGAGCGCTGTACGTCTGCGCCCAACTTGCGGGGGCACTCCTGGCAGCCGGGCTGCTGCGACTGATGTTCCTGGATGCGCCGACCCTCGGCCAGACGCTCCCTGCCTCGTGGGCGACGCCCGTCCAAGCGGTGGTGATCGAGGCGGTGCTGACATTCATCCTCATGTTCGTGATTCTCAACGTCTCCACCGGACACATGGAGAAAGGGATCATGGCCGGGGTGGCCGTCGGGGGCGTCATCGCCCTGGAAGCCACGTTCGGCGGGCCGGTCAGCGGGGCGTCGATGAACCCCGCCCGTTCGCTGGCGCCGGCAATCGTGGGCGGCTCGCTGAAGCTTCAATGGATATACATTGTCGGGCCGATCGTCGGAGCTGCCCTGGCGGTTCCGCTCTGCCCGATCCTGCAGGGCCCCGCCTGCTGCGACCTCAAGAATTCACCAACCCGGAAAGAGAATGATGAACGGTAAGACGCGTATCCTGTTTCTGTGTACGGGCAACTCCTGTCGAAGCCAGATGGCCGAAGGCTGGGCCCGTGCCCTCAAAGCCGACGAAGTCGAGGCCTATTCAGCCGGCATCGAAACCCATGGCCTGAACCCAAATGCCGTCAAGGTCATGGCCGAGGCGGGCGTAGACATTTCCGATCAGAAATCCCAACACGTGAATGAATTGGCGGATGTCGAACTCGATTGCGTGGTGACCGTCTGCAGCCACGCCCACGAAAGCTGCCCCGTCTTTCCGGGCGAAACCAGGGTGGTGCACGTAGGATTTGAAGACCCACCCAAGCTCGCGCAGAACGCCGCGACGGAGGAAGAAGCCCTGGAGCACTACCGCCGCGTTCGCGACGAGATTCGCCGATTCGTGGAGACGCTGCCCGGATCTGTTCTCAATAGCTAGCTCCCCACGAAACCCCCGATGTGCGGGAATACAATTCTCCGATCGCAGGCCTGCTTGGCAGGCCTCTGGAAGCGCGAAAGGAGAATCCGCATGTCCGCACCTGTCAACCGACGTGATGTCCTGAAATATGCCGGAGCCACAGCCGCACTGGCGATGGCCGGCTCGGCCTTGGGCAAAGAGCACCTCACCAAAGGCAAGAAGGCCTCGCACTCCCCTGCCATGGCTGGAGCGTTCAGCAAGGGCAAGTACAAGCTGCCCAAGCTGCCCTACGCTTACGATGCGCTGGAACCGATCCATGAAGAACGTACCTTGCGCATCCACCACGACCGGCACCACGCCGGATACGTCAACGGGCTCAACGCCACGCTCGATGCCCTCGCCGGGGCACGCAAAGAAGGCGACATGAAGCAGATCAAAGCCCTGTCCCGCAACCTGGCGTTCCACGGAAGCGGACACGTGCTTCACACCCTCTACTGGAACTCCATGACCCCTGGCGGTTCGGATATGCCCGACCCGCTCGCAGCGGCCCTGAAGAAAAGCTTCGGATCGGCGGAAGCGGGCAAGAGTCAGTTCGCCGCAGCGACCAAGTCCGTCGAGGCCAGCGGCTGGGGTATTCTGGCCTATGAGCCTCTCTCGGGCGACCTGGTCGTGCTGCAGGCGGAGAAGCACCAGGACCTGGCCATCTGGGGTGTCGCGCCGCTGCTGGTCTGCGACGTCTGGGAGCATGCGTACTACCTGCAGTATGCCAACAAGCGCGGTGACTGGGTCGACGGGTTCATGAAGCTCGCCAACTGGGATTTCGCCGGCCAGATGCTTGCCGCCGCCCAACACGCCTGAGACACTGTTCACCCGACGTGGCGTAGCGTCGCGGTTGACCGGACTTCGGGCGACCGCAGCACCGAAGGCGGCACCTGCCCTGCCCGGATCCACACCATGGAGGCGTGAATGGTCATCACGGTGGAGAAGCCAGGACGCGAGCGCCTGGAAGAGCTCGGCGTGTTCGACTGGGATATCTGGACCTGCGAGCCCAGCGAGTTCGACTGGCATTACGATCAGCGAGAGGTCTGCTACCTACTGGAAGGCAAGGTCACCGTCGAGGCGGAGGATGAGGGGATCCAGTTTGGGCAAGGCGACCTGGTGATCTTCCCGGCCGGACTGGACTGCCGCTGGATTGTTCACGAAGCGGTACGGAAACATTACCGGTTCGGCTAGGTTGGATTCTCTGCTGAAGATGGAGGCATCGTTGGGGACCTCCTTGACACCACACTCCTCGGGAGATACCAACAGTCACAGGCTGCAAGACTTCAGCACACGGGAAGAACCATGGGCAAAGCGGCGTTGGTGACGGGAGGCGCGGTGCGGATCGGGCGGCGGATCGCCCTTGCACTGGCCGAGGACGGCTACGATATCGCACTGCACTACAATCGCTCCGAAGACCAGGCCATTGAAACGTGCGAGCAGGTCCGGGGCATGGGGGTCGACTGTCGGCTGTTCTCGTGCGATTTCCTTGCGGTCGAAGAGATCGAGACACTGATTCCTTCGGTCGTCGCCGCGATGCCGGATCTGGAGGTCCTCGTCAACAGCGCCGCGATCTTCCTGAAGGCGCCCCTGGCCGAGACCACTTGCGAACTGCTCGACAAACACATGACCATCAACTTCACTGCGCCTCTCCTGCTGACCCGCGACTTCGCCCGCGAGGTGGGAACAGGGTGCGTGATCAACGTGGTCGACACGCGCATCACGTCCGACCGCGGAACCTACTTCGCCTATTCGCTGTCCAAGAAGGCCTTGGGCGAGCTGACCCGCATGGCCGGCCGCGAACTCGGGCCGGATGTCCGAGTGAACGGAATCTGCCCCGGAGCGGTCCTGCCTCCCCCGGGCGAGGGCGAGGAGTATCTCACTCGGCTGGAGAAGAACCTGCCCACCCGAAAGCATCCGGACCTCGACGAACTGGTCGATGCCGTGCGCATGCTGGTATCCAACCAGGCTGTCACCGGTCAGCTTATCTTCGTCGACAGCGGAGAACACCTCCTCTAGGAGCCTGTCATGATCGTTACTGTACGGAATCTTCGCATCACGTGCGTGGTCGGCGTTCGCCCGGACGAACGGGCCGGACCCCAGCCTGTCGTGCTCAACATCGAATTCGACTACGATGCCCAACGAGCAGCAGCCACCGACAACGTCGAAGACGCCCTGGATTACCAGCATATCGTCAACATGGTGGCTACGGACGTCGAGAAGACGCGCTTCCACCTGCTGGAGAAACTCGCCGACTACGTGCTGGAGCGACTGATGAGTGACAGCCGGGTGCGCAAGGCGACCGTCACCATCGACAAGCCCCAGGCGATGGAACGGGCTGAAAGCGTCGCCGTGACCGCCACCTCCCAACGTCACTGACCTGCGGGAAGGAAACGTGAGAACGTGAGGGTACTGGCCGTCCAGATGCCGATCGCCTGGGAGCGCAAGGCCGACAACTTCGAGCAGGCGCGGGCGATGGTCCTTGCCAGCCATCCGCCGGAGGGGTCGCTGATCGTCCTGCCCGAGATGTTCGCCACGGGCTTCACCATGAACGTCCGGAAACTGGCCGAACCACACGACGGCCCGACCGAAGCATTCCTCTGCGAACTCGCCCGCGAGACCTCCTGCACGATCCTCGCAGGCCGGATCGGACAGGGAGAAAACGGCAAGGGAGTGAACCTGGCTGTCGCGGTCGGCCGGGACGGCAGTTGCCTCGCCCGCTATGCCAAGCTGCACCCGTTCACGTTCTCCGGCGAAGCGGACCACTATCAGCCCGGCAACGAGATCGTCACGTTTGACTGCAACGGGCTTACGATCGCTCCGCTGATCTGCTACGACCTGCGCTTCCCGGAAGTCTTCCGGGCAGCCACGGTTCAAGAAGCGATCGTCCTCGTGGTGATCGCCAACTGGCCGGCCAGTCGGCTGCATCACTGGTCGGCGCTGCTGAGGGCACGAGCCATCGAGAACCAGGCTTTCGTCGTCGGGGTCAACCGCGTCGGCAGCGACCCCAATGTCGACTACGCGGGGGGATCGATGATCCTGGACCCCGCAGGGGACACTCTCGCCAAGGCCGACGATAGGCCGCAGGTACTGACCGCCGAGATCAACCCGGAGACCGCACAGAGGCTGCGCAGCGAGTTTCCTGTTCTTCCCGACATCCGGCCGGACCTGCTCGCCTGATCGTCACACCCCCGCGATCACTGGGGCTTGCTGTCTCTGAGGCTCCGCAGTCGCTGCATCATGTTCCAGCCGCCGGTGACGTTGTATACATCGGACCGGCCACGGTTCATGAGCATCCGCTGGGCGACGTAGCTGCGATACCCGCCCGCGCAGTGCACGTACAACGGCCCGTCGGAGGGTACCTCGTCCGCTCGCTGGCGAAGCTCATCGACCGGAATGTGTATCGCCTCGTCCAGGTGACCGGCTTCGTATTCTTTCATCGTGCGAACGTCCAGCACCGTGCCCTCCTCGCGCTCGATGCGCTCGAGCAGGGCCTGCGGTGAGATCAGCGGCATCACGCCGCGCAGATCGTTGGAAGCTGCGAATCCCGCCTGGATCTCCAGGTCCTTCGCCGAGCCGAACGGCGGCGCGTAGGAGAGGTCGAGGTGTTCGAGATCTTCCACGGTCATGCCGCCCTGGATGGCCGTGGCGATTACGTCGATGCGTTTGTCCGCACCCTCTCCTCCCACGGCCTGTGCGCCGAGAATCCGGCCGGAGGGGGTCTCGTAGACCAGCTTCAGCAGCAGCGGCTCGGCCCCGGGGTAATAGCCTGCATGGCTCTGGCCAGGAATGTAGAGTACGGCGGCATCGAGGTTTTCTTCGCGGGCTGCTTTCTCGCTGAGTCCCGTCGCAGCGGCCATCATCTCGCCAACACGGACGCCTGCCGTGCCGAGAACTCCCTTCAGATGCAGGCGCGCGGGCGACTGGTCCTCGTGGCCCAGCAGGTCCAGCGCGGCATTGGCACCGGCGGCCCGGCCCGCCTTGTTGGCCGGACCGGCCAGGGGAATGTTCACCGGCTTGTTGAGGACGGCATGCATTGTTTCGCTGTTGTCACCGGCGGCGTAGATCGACGGATCGCTGGTACGCTGGAGATCGTCGACTGCGATTGCGCCGGTCTTGCCCAGGTTCAGTCCGGCCGATTTGGCCAGCTCCACGTTCGGCTTGACACCCGCGGCGACGATGCCGATATCAAAGGGGATCTCCCGACCCGAGGTGGTCCTGGCCACCGTTTCGCCCTCCCGCACGAAAATTTCAGCTACGGCGTCGCCGAGATGGACGGTTGCACCGGCATCTTCGAGTGACTGCTGGATCGGCTGGGCCATCTCCGGATCGAGCGAGAGCATCACCTGCCGGGCGAGTTCCACAACCGTCACCTGCATGCCACGACGCAGGAACTGTTCGGCTGTCTCCAGGCCGATGTAGCCGGCTCCGATGACCAGGGCACGGTCGCCGGGGGCAGCATCCGACTGGCCGAATGCCAGGCCGGCGAGGTAATCGGTGATCGCATCGACGTCGGGGACCGTCCGGACGGTGAAGATATTCTCACGATGAATGCCCTCGATGGGAGGCTCGGTGGCGAGCGTCCCGGTCGCGAGGATCAGTCGATCGTAGGAGAGCTCTTCGGTGTCTCCGCCGGGCAGCGCGAGAGTGGCTGTCTGCTCGTCGCGGTCGATGCGGATCACGCGGGTATTGACGCGCAAGTCGATATCGAATCGGCGGGCGAACATCTTGGCTGAAACGACAAACAGGTTCTCCCGCTGGGCGATTTCGCCGCCGAGATAGTAGGGCAACCCGCAGTTAGCGAAGCTGATGTACGGTCCGGCTTCGACGAGGACAATTTCGACGTTTTCGGTGGTCCGACGGGCCTTGGCCGCGGCCGATGCACCTGCAGCGACGCCACCGACGATCACGATGCGTTTCTTCATGGAGCGTTTCTCCGGGTGAGAGAGTCAGGAAGTACCGAGGGCATACGCGACGGCCCCGCCAAAGCAGGCACCGGCGACGATGGAGAAGACCAGGTTGGCCTTGACGTTGCAGGTTCCGCCTGAGCAGGCCCTCGCCCGTCCCAGGACAAAGCCGCCGATCGCTCCGAGTGACGCCCCGAGAAGGATTCGCAGTGCCGTTTCTATCCACATGGTCAGGACCTCTCCGAATGGGTTCGGGCCTGCAGACATCGCACGAGATTTCGGGCGATATCGTTGGCTACCTCATAGTAGACCTTTCTGCCCCTTCGCGTTCGCGAGACGATCCCCCGCGCCTGCATTTGCGAGAGGTGCTGGCTGACGGCGTTTGGGGCCATCTCCAGCGACTCGGCAAGCTCCCCGACGGCCAGGGACTTCTCCGACAGCAGGCAGACGAGCATCAGCCGCTGTGGATGCCCGAGCACGCGCAGAATGCCGGCTACCTGGTCGAACGTATCCCGGCAGGAGGGACTGAATGGGACCTCTTGATCAATCATGCTATCACACTATCACAAGTGTTTGATATGTGCAACCGGATTCCCAGCCCCTTGTTGCCCGGCGAGGGATTGAGAGTGACGAACGCCGCGCTAGCGAACACGAAACGCGAGAATCGTACGGTCATCGGTCTGGGCGGCGTCCTGAACGAAGCGGCCCACGTTCTCGTTGACCCGCTTGACGAGGTGGTCAGCGGTCTCCACCGGATAGGAACCAAGCACTTCCTCCGCACGCTCAGCTGTGAACATCTCGCCGTCCGGGTTGACCGCCTCGATCAGCCCGTCGGTAGCCAGCAGCATCATGTCGCCACGCGCCAGCTCCAGATGATCCACCTCGAGTTCCAGGTCTTCAATCACCCCGAGCACCATCGCCTTGCCGCCGGTGAGGGAGAGAGGCGTGCGGTCACCATCGCGAGGGATATACCACGGGCGCGGGTTGTGGCCGGCGTTGACATACGTCAGCGTCCGGGTATGGCGGTCGTACTCCGCAACGACCACCGCGGCAAAGCTCCCCTCCGGGGTGAACCGACAAAGCAGCACGTTCAGCTGACGCACGAAATCCAGCATCGTGTGGCCGTCGCGAACCCAGGAGACGAACGCGGTCTTGATGATCGCCGTGACAAACGCAGCGGCCATGCCGTGTCCGCTGACATCGGCGAACACGATCGCAACGCGGCGATCGTCCATCGGCTGGACGTCGAAGTAGTCGCCGCCTACCTCTTCCTCCGGTACGAAACTCGACGCCCACTCGATGTCGTCGGGGAAAGGCATCTTCGCGGTCGAGGGGAGCATACTCTCCTGGATCCCGGCTGCCCGACGGAGATCACTGCTGATGTTCCGGGCATGTCTGCGGAGCTCTTCGTTGGCCTTGGCCAGCCGGTGGGCTTTCTCCTCATTGTCATACTCCACGCTGCCCACGGTCATCAGTGAGAGATAGACCAGGGCGAACAGCACCCCCACTTCCAGCAGTGTCGCCCCCACCAGCACCCAGCGGTAGGGCATCGCCCAGTAGATCAGGAAGGGGATGGCTGCAACCCCGGCGGCGATCGCGGCGTAGCGCGGAGCGGCAAGGAAGATCGCCCGGTGATCGCGAAACCGTCTCTGCCTGCCTTCGAACCACTTGACGACCCGCGAAAACCTGGTCAGGCAGTACGTGTATTGCACGGACAGCGTCTTGCCTTCGATGCGGGCGTTCGTACAGGCGTGCATCAGTCCGTCCGGGCTCAGCAGGTGGCGAGTGAGTCGGCACGGCCTGCGGTCATCGCTGGGGGGCTGTTTTCCGCAGGCATGAATCAGCAGGAGGATGTCGGCTACCTGGTTCTGCTCCAGCCTGGCGTCCAGAACCATTCGGCGGATCCCACGCTCCAGCAGCAACCGGCCTACCCGCGGGCAGCCATCGAGCCGAATATCGCCGTCCGGCGATTCCACAGCAATGGGTTGGCCGTCGCCCGAAAGAACAACGCGAAGAGGCAACTCAACCCAACCCAGCGCGCGGGCGGCGGGGATGGCTTCTTCCTCGACCCACCGGCTGAAATGCTGGACCTCCGCCCAGAGTGGCGTGAAGCGCGAAGTCAGGCGAGCGATCTTCACGCGGAATGCCTCTCCAGCGGCGATGGACCTGCCCCTGTCTCTGACTTCCACGTTGACAGGCGCGTCCTTAGCAGCGTCTTGTGTCATCGGAACGTCCATGGTTCTCTGCGCGGCGGCCCGGTGGAGCGAAGCTCACAACCCGTGCCCGCGTTCCATCAAAACGTCCTGTAGCACCCGATCGTTCCGTGACTTGTCCCAACAAGGGAGCTTCAGTCATGACTTGAGCAACATGACTTCCAGTGGCTGCATTTCCACGTCAGGGCCCACTTCCCTACCGGTCAGCGCGTCGGTGAGCTGCTCTCCGCCGGGAGTGGGGATCGTCACAAGTTGCTTGCTCTCGGTCAGATTGACCATCGCGTAGCCGGCGATTTCGTCGCTGCCGGGCTTGCTCCGCGGAACCACGATCACCCGGTCGGAACCGTAGGCGACCGGTTCGATGCGTGCCTGCATCATCAACTGGTCGACCAGCCAGAGGTAGGAAGCCGGGTCCACCTGGCAGCCCAGCGTGATCACCGTGCCCTTGCCGTAACGGTTCTGGACCGCTGCGACCTCACCGTCTCCGTACCCGCCGGCCTGGTCGTACTTGTAGAAGGCGATCGGCTCGCCGGTGGTGGGCTTGAATCCCTCGCACCAGTTGCGGGTCGGGCAGTCGACGCCTTCGGTGAAGTCTACCTCGACGTGCTTCTCCTGCCACTGAACGGTGAAGCGAAGCGAGCTTTCCGCGCCGATCAGCTCCTCCAGGCCATTGAATTCCTGATCGCGCGGGCAGGTGAATTCCTCGGTGCGATAGCCTGTGAGAGGCCCGAGCAGCAGGCGTCCACCATCGCGGACCCACTGCTTGATTCGCTCCATCGTCTCTTTCGGCACGATGGGCATCAGCGGCATGAGAAGCACCTTGTAGCGCGACAGGTCGGCGTGGTCGTCGATGACATCCCGCCACACGTGCGCCTTGACCAGCGGCTGGTAGTAATCGTCCCGCCATCGCGTGAGGTACTGCATGTCATCGTCGATGGGGTCAATGCTCAGCCCCCAGGCCGCCTCGTTGGAGAGCATGATCGCCACGCCCGGCGTCTGGGGCGGATTGGCCATCAGCCAGTCCGA
>CAZXSK010000003.1:20857-68726 GCA_964642855.1 uncultured Planctomycetaceae bacterium
AGAGCATGATCGCCACGCCCGGCGTCTGGGGCGGATTGGCCATCAGCCAGTCCGATTGCTCGGCGTACTGCGATGCGAGGTTCTTCCAGGCGTCCACGTTGGGTCGCCACTTGCCTGTAGCCGTCACGTGCGTGCCGTGCTGCATCTCCTGGCCGGCCCAGTGCTGGCGCCACTGCCAGAACAGCGTCATCGACCCGCCCAACGCGGTGGACATCCAGCTGATCGCCTGAACACCCCTGCCGTTGTGGTGGATGTTCCACTGCCGCCCGCCTCCGGACCAGTTGGGCGCCGTCTCCAACAGCCAATACGGACGATTCTTCTCGGCCCGCATGCGGTCGAAATACATCAGGTTCCAGTCGTAGTGATCCACATCCTTGTACAGGCTGTGGCCGACCGCGTCGAACAGGCGATTGTGCTGGAACCAGTGCATACCCAACCCGCCGGTCATGTTTGAAGTGATCGGCTTGTCCGATCCCTTGCGGATGATCTCCACCTGGTTGCGGATGTAGTCGGTCCAGCCGTCGCTGTTGAACCGGGCGATGGCCATGATCAAGGACGGGTGATGGCGCTCCGGGACCTCGATCGAACCCACGCTGGCGGTGGGCATGGGAATCTGCTCGAACGAGTCGTAGGCCTGCGACCAGAACTCCAGGCCCCAGGTTTCGTTGAGGTTCTCGATTGTCCCGTACCGCTCCTTGAGCCATTCGTGGAAGTATCCGCGTGTCTCTTCGCTGAAGTCGCGGCCGGCCATTTCGTTGTCGATCTGCCAGCTGTGCAGGGCGGGGTGGCCGGCGAAGGCTTCGACCATTTTCGAAACGATGCCCGCGCACAGCTTGCGGTACTTCCTGCTGTGGTGGTTGTAGTGCTTGCGCATTCCATGCGTCGCGACGCCGGACACCTTGGTCTGAAGCACCTCGGGGTACTTGCTCGTCAGCCATGCCGGAGGTGCGGCCGTGGGGGTTCCGACCTGTACGCCGATGCCGGCTTCGGCGAGTTGATCCATGATCTCCATCGCCCAGTCGAATTCGTACTTGGCCTCTTCGGGCTCGAACCGGTGCCATGCAAACTCGAACAGCCGGACCATGTTGAAGCCCAGTTCCTTCATTCGCGCGATGTCTTTGGGCCATTCTTGGGACGGCCACATCTCGGGGTACCAACTGGCTCCGATTCTCACCATGTCGTCAGGCTGGTAGTTCGTGTTGCTCACGGGAGATTCCTTTGTCTTCAGCGTATGTGCACGGGGCTTTGCATGTCGTTCGTCAGTACGAAGGCTTTGCTACTGCTGCTCTTTGTAGGGCGGGGTGAACAAGCCGCTTCCTCCAGGCCGAGCTTTGTCGCCTCCCTCGCCGAACTGCTTGGCGGTGGAGGAGAATCTGCCGGTATCGATTTCGTGGGGAGGCCGCACCGGCTGCTTCTCCGGAAACGTCTCCACATGGATCGTCTGGGTGGGGAAGGCGAACTCCACGCCCAGTTCGTCGGCCAGTCTGGTGATTTCCAGGAACACGTTCTGGCGCTCGACCAGTTCGGTCGACCAGTCAGGAACTTTGACGAAGAAGTAGAGCATGATCTTCAGCCCGCTGTCGCCGAAATCGTTGAACACCACGTGGAAGTAGTCCTTCCGGGTGTTCGGGTTGGCTTTGATGATGTTCTTGATGCCTTCCAGGAAGGCTTCCATCTTCTCCGCCGGCGTGTCGTAGGTCACGTCGATGGTGGTCAACACGCGACGGTACTCGCGCATGCCCATGTTGTCCACGCCGGAGGTAGCGATGAAGCTGTTGGGCACGGAAATCACGGAATTGTAGAACGTGCGGATCTTGGTCGTCCGGAAGCCGATGTCCTCGACGGTTCCCTCGTAGTCTCCGATGACGATCCAGTGACCCACCTGGAAAGGCCGGTCCAGCATGATCGTGATCGACCCGAAGAAGTTAGCCAAGGTGTCCTTGGCTGCCAGCGCCACAGCCAGACCGCCGATGCCAAGACCAGCCAGCAGCGAGAAGACCTCGATGCCCAGGTTCTGGGCACAGACGAGCACGCCGAAGATGACGATGAACGTCTTGAGGCTGTTGGAGATCAGCTTCACGAGTTGATCGTCAAGCTTGCTGGGAGTTCGATCTGCCCGACACCGGAGGTAGTCCCCAAAGACATTCGCCAGCCGGTAGAACAGCCAGATCAGCCCCACCGCCAGGAGGATCTGGAGGATGACGTTCATCACGTTCAGCGCGACGTCCTTCAGCCTCAGGATCCGCAGGGCGAAGAACCAGATCGCCGTTGCAGCGAGCAGACCGACCGGGCTCTTGAGCGCCTCGACCATTTTCTCGTCCCAGTCGCTGCGGGTCCGGCTTGAGAGGCGCTGAATCAGGTACATCAGTCCGCCGGCGACGGCCCGCATCGTCAGGCCGATGAAGATGGCGACCAGCAGGCCGATCCACTGCCAGACCCGGACAGTGAGGAACGGTTCCCTCGCCCAGGATGGCAGCTTTCGTTCGATCCATGGCTCGCGGTAGGCAGCTCCGCCGCCGCTGCCTTCGAGAAGAGGCAGGTGCTTGACCTTTTCGTAGAAGGTGGCTGCCCTGGCGACGGTGTCAGCCGAGAACAGGAACTCGCCCTCCCGCTCGCCGGAGTTCATTCTCACGATCGTGATTTCCGTGTCTTTGAGGCGCCAGCGGCTGGGCGGGCCTCCCTCGGTTTCTTCCGAGGGGATCATGTCGTAGTCGATGACTATCACCCGATCGATGACCTCTTTGAGAAAGATCGCCGCTTCGCTGCCGGTTTCATCCCTCGTGAGCACCGGGAGCTCCGAGAGGTCGAGACAACGGACCGCATCGTCCAGGCGTGCGATGAGTTTGGGGTCAACGGTCTCCACGCCGCGCTTGTAGTCCTGCATCGCTTCCATGAAGCTCTGCATGGTGTCGCGGGGGCTTTCGGTCTTCAGCGGCGCAAGCGGACCGGCGGCGATAGCAGGCAAGCCACCTGAGACCAGCCCCCCCAACAGCGCCACAGCTGCCAGGGTCCGTCGACATCGGTTAACAGAGATCATTGACTTCCTCATCTGGTTCCGGGAAGGGGTTCTCGTGCGAATTCGTACTATACCCCCCCGCTCGGGAGATGTCACGGGCCCTTGAAGCGGTGCGAACAGCCGCCCCTGGCGGAACGCCGGCCGAGCGCGATGTGGGCAGGGACATGCACAACTCGGGGCGGATTGGTCTTGACCGACGACGGGGATCCTCGCTAGGATGCCAATTTGGGAATATTCCGTATGTAACGAGGCGCCGCCGCCCGCAGTGGCATGCGGCGAATTTTACCGTAGCGACGGCCGAACCCATGTATCAGGCAGGCCGTCGGACACCCGGTGTTCCCGTCGTGGGTCGATGGCTGGCCTGCGACGAGCGTGTCGCATTCGTCGCCCGACAAGGGAAACTGAGCGGACAAAGGACGTCTGCGGCACCGAACACTGATTGATCGTCCCTGGGGACGAGGCCTTCGGGTCATATAGATTCACATGCATGAGCGTTTGAACGCTGTGGGTACGGATACCTGTACATCGAGTGGCTTCGGGCTGACATCAAAGCTGACTTCGACAGGGCACACCTACAATCGTGAGCGTCTGGAAGCTCTTGATCGAGCGACCGATTGCTTCCGGTGGCCAGCGGTCCTGCTGACGGGACTGGACTGGCCGGAGTAACCGTACATAGCTGCCTCCAAACCGTTCTGCTGTGATCTGAGTTTCTGCTCCCCACACGAAGTGTCCTCCCTGCCTGACAGAGGTTCCAAGCCGCGCAGCTGTGCATAAAGGAACCGTTGTCATGGAAACATGCATGCTTGCCGTTGGGGCGGAAATCGCCTGGGGTCTGGGAGGGATCGTACTGGGGTTGGTTGCAGCAGCCGGCTTTCAACTCTACACCAGCAAGACCCGCAAGGAAGCCCTTGAGAAGGAAGCCGCCCTGGCCCGGACCGCGGCGGAGACCGAAGCCCAGAAGATCGTCGCACAGGCTGAAGCCAAAGCCAACAGCGACCTGATCAAGCTCCGCGAGGAATTCGACCGCGAGACTTCCGCCACGCGCAAGGAATTGCGTGACGAGGAACGCCGTCTCTCCAAACGCGAAGACCTGATCGACCAGAAACTCGAGACCCTGAACACCAAGGAACGCACGCTCGATGCGTCCGAGAAAGCCCTCAACGAGCGCGAGCTGGGCCTGACCGAGAAAGATCGCCAGCTCAGCGACCTGATCGACCAGCAACAGCGGGAACTGCTCCGCGTTTCCAATCTGTCGACCGACCAGGCAAGGGAACTGGTTCTCGACCGGGTCGAGAAGGACATGGAGCACGAGTGTGGCAAACTGATTCAGAAACGCCTCGAACAGGCCCGTGAATCAGCCGAACAGCAGGCCCGGGAAATCGTGGTCACCGCCATTCAGCGATGCGCCGCAGAGCATACCAGCGAATCGACCGTCTCCACCGTCGACATTCCCTCCGATGATATGAAAGGCCGGGTGATCGGCCGGGAAGGCCGGAATATCCGCGCCTTCGAGAAGGCTACCGGGGTGGATGTAATCGTTGACGACACCCCCGGCGTGGTGGTGGTCTCGGCGTTCGATCCGGTCCGTCGTGAGATCGCCCGACGGGCGCTGGAGAAACTGATCCAGGACGGCAGGATCCACCCGACGCGCATCGAGGAGATCGTCGCCAACGCCGATAAGGAAGTGCAGAAGATCATCCAGGAACGCGGCAAACAGGCCGTCATGGATGCCAAGATCCGAGGCCTGCACCCCAAGCTCCAGGAACTGCTCGGCCGGCTTCACTTCCGCACCAGTTACGGACAGAATGTCCTGCAGCACGCGATGGAAGTATCCTACCTGTCCAAGCTGATCGCTGATGATCTGGGCCTCAATGGCCAGCTTGCATGCAGAGCGGGTCTGCTGCACGACATCGGTAAGGCGACCGATCACGAGACCGACGGCGGCCATCCGGAAATCGGTGCCGATCTCTGCAAGCGCTACAACGAGAAGGCCGAGATCATCAATGCCGTCGGCGGGCATCACGGCGACGTGGAAGCCTCGAGCATCTTCACGCCGATCATCGCCGCTGCCGATGCGATCAGCGCCTCGCGCCCCGGCGCCCGAAGGGAGACCCTCGAGCGATACGTCCAGCGGCTGCAGAAGCTGGAGGAAATCGCCACGGGCTTCGACGGGGTTCGACAGAGCTACGCCATTCAGGCAGGGCGCGAGGTACGGGTCATCGTCGATGCCTCGGAAGTCGACGATCGCTTGTCAGCCAAGATCGCCCGGGACATTGCCTCGCGCATCGAAGACGAAATGGAGTACCCTGGCGAGATCCAGGTGACCCTCGTCCGGGAAGTGCGATGCGTCGAGTACGCTCGCTGAACCCACGAGATTCCGTGGACCATACATGCCCGCGGGCTCGAAACCCGCGGGCATTCTTTCGTTGGTCTAGCGACGATACTCCGGTCGCGGCGTATACTGCGTATGCAAGAGCCTGTGGGCTGTCTCGCCCAGGGGCTCGCCGATGAACTCTTCGTAGATCTTCCGGACCGACGGATTCTCGTGACTCAGGCGAATCTTGCTGGCGCGGTCGTCGAACCGCAAGCCATCCGCACGCTTCCTGCGCTTCTCGTCGGTGACACCCCACGCCTGGCCACCACCGCCGACACACCCGCCCGGACAAGCCATCACCTCGATGAAGTGGTACACCGGTTCGTCACCGGCCTGCTTCGCCTGCCGGGCCTTCTCGATGACCTGCTCGACGTTGCCCAGCCCATGGGCGACGGCTACCCGTATGGTCTTCCCGCCGACCTCAACTTCCATGACCTTGACACCATCGAGGCCTTGGATCTGCTCAAACTCCAGGTCCGCTGCGCTTTCGCCCGTGATGTAGTAATGTGCTGTGCGAAGGGCGGCCTCCATCACGCCGCCGGTCGCGCCAAAGATCGTACCTGCTCCCGAGTACTCTCCCAACGGTGAGTCTGCACTCTCCTCCCGCAGGCCTTCCAGCTCGATGCCCGCCTGGCGGATCATCCGGGACAGTTCGCGCGTGGTCAGGGAAATGTCCACGTCCTGCTGGCCGGACGCGAACATCTCCTTGGTCCTGCCAATCTCGTACTTCTTCGCCGTGCAGGGCATGATAGAGATCATGCGAATCTTCTCGGGGTCTATGCCGGCCTTGTCTGCATAGTACGTTTTGGCAAGCGTTCCCAGAATTGCGTGAGGAGACTTGCACGTGGAGAAATGCTCGATCATGTCGCTGTGGAACTTCTCCATGAAGTCCACCCATGACGGACAGCATGTGGTAACCAAGGGAAGCTTCTCGGGCTTTTCTCGGAAACGGTGAGCGAACTCCGAAGCCTCCTCGACAATCGTCATGTCCGCGCCGAAGTTGGTGTCGAACACGGCATCGAAACCCATCCGCCGCAGGGCGGCATACAGCTTGCCCGTAAGCAGCGTTCCCGGCTCATAGCCGATCGCCTCGCCGATCGATACCCGCACCGCCGGTGCGATCTGCGCGATGCAGTATAGATCCGGGTCCATGAGCATCGACCAAACCTCATCGGTCTGGCTGTACTCGAAAATGGCTCCCGTCGGACAGTGCGCACTGCACTGACCGCAGCGTATGCAGGGCGAGTCCGACAACTCGATATCCCCCGCCGGGCTGATGCGCGTGTTGATCCCGCGCTCCAGAAACGACAGGGCCCAGACATCCTGCATGTCCTGGCAGACGGTCACGCACCGGCCACACTTGATGCACTTGCGGGGATCGATGTCGATCGTCCTGGTGGACGTATCGTGCGGCAGGTCGCGCGTGATGTTCGGGAACATCTCGCTTCGGATGCCGAAATCGGCAGCCACGGTCTGCAACTCGCAGTTCCCGTCGCGCCCGCACGTGAGACACTCGTTGGGATGGGTCGAGAGGATCAGCTTCACCACCGTCCGCCGGACCTCGGCCAGTTCGGCATCGTTGGTGATGACGTCCATGCCATCTTCCAGCGGCGTGCAGCAGGCACGAACCATACCGCGCATGCCCCTGATCTTCACCACGCACAGCCCGCAAGCGCCGGAGGCGGGAAGGTCCGGGTGTTTGCAGAGCGTGGGAATCTTCGCATGGACCGCGTAGGCTGCGTCGAGGATGGTCGTGCCCCGCGGAACCTCGACCTCGATTTCGTTGACGCGCGCTTTGATCATCTGGCTTCCTCGGACGGATGGGTGGCAAAGCATTTGATTCGGTCGACGTACTCATTCTCGAAGTAGTTCAGCGTGGAAACAACCGGGTTGGGTGCGGTCTGACCAAGCCCACAGAGGGAGGCCTTCTGCATCGCCCGGGCCAACGCCCGCAGCGTATCGAGATCGTCATACGTCGCCTCGCCGTCGCCGATCTTCTCCAGCAACCGGAGCATTTGCGGGCCTCCGATCCGACAGGGAGCACACTTCCCGCAGGACTCGTCGATGGTGAAGCCCAGGTAGAACTTGGCGATCTCGAGCATGGAATCGTCCTCGTCCATCACGATCATACCCCCTGAGCCCATCATCGATCCGAGCTCGAGCAGCTTCTCGTAACAGACAGGCACGTCCAGCTTGTCCAGCGGAATGACCCCGCCGGACGGCCCGCCGGTCTGCAACGCCTTGACGGGCTTGCCCGTCGAGCTGCCTCCACCTACCTCATCCACGATGTCCCGAAGCGGGATGCCCATTGGCACCTCGATCAGGCCGGAATGCTCGACCTTCCCGGTCAGGGCGAAAACCTTGGTACCCTTGCTGGTCTCGGTGCCCATCGACGAAAACCAGTCGGCTCCTCGAAGCAGAATCCGCGGCACGTTGGCGAGGGTTTCAACGTTGTTCACGATCGAGGGTTTGTCCCACAGGCCCTTGGACGAAGGGTACGGAGGCCTGGGGCGCGGCGTGCCTCGCTTGCCCTCCAGCGATTCGATCAGCGCCGTCTCCTCGCCGCAGACAAACGCCCCTGCTCCGAGGCGCACCTCGCAGTTGAAGGAGAACCCCGACCCGAGAATGTCCTTGCCCAGCAATTTGTGCTTGCGGGCCTGGCGGATCGCCTTTTCCACGCGATCGATTGCCAGCGGGTACTCCGCCCGAATGTAGAACCACCCATGCGATGCTCCGGTTGCATACCCGGCGATGAGCATCCCCTCCAGAACAGCGTGCGGGTCGCCCTCCAGGACCGAGCGGTCCATGTACGCACCCGGGTCGCCCTCGTCGCCATTGCAGATGATGAACTTCTCGTCAGCCTGATTCTGCAGGCCGAAATTCCATTTCGTCGCCGTCGGGTAGCCTCCCCCGCCTCGGCCTCGAAGACCACTCTTGCGTATCTCCTCGATCACCTGCTCGGGCGTCATGCCGTCGAGAACCTTGGCCAGGGCCTGGTACCCGTCGTTGGCGATGTACTCCTCGATACGCTCGGGATTGATGTTCCCCGCGTTGGCCAACACCACCTTCTCTTGGCGCGTGAAGAACGGAATCTCCATCGACAACGCGCGATCCTTGAGGAAACCGGGCACGACCGATTCCCCATCCTTCCGGAGCATCGGTACGAGATGCTCCGCTACCACCAGCCGGGCGGTCAACCCGTCCATCTCCCTGTACAGCACCGGGGGCTCGCCCTCGAACTCGACCCGCACCAGCGGGCCGAGGCTGCAAAGCCCCATGCACCCGGTGGGAACAATTTCGATCTGGTCCTGGATCCCGTGGGAAGCCGCAGCATCTTCCAGCGAGTCCATGACCTCCTGACACCCCGAGGACAGACATCCCGTGCTCGCACAACAGAACAGCCTGCAGGGGAACTGTTTCTCTCGCTGCATCTCAGCCTGGGCGACTTCGCTAAGCTCAACCGCTGGCATGAGAGCCTCCTTCCTCGGAACCTGCCGCAAGCTGCTGACGCCATTGATCGATGATCCCCGGGACCTCCGAAGGCCTGCACTTGCCGTACGTCTTGCCGTTGATCACAACCACGGGCGCCAGCCCGCAGCAACCCACGCACCGAACGCACTGCAGGTGGAAGTCGCCGTCCTCGCTGGTCTCGCCGTCGACAATTCCGAGCTCGTTCTCGAAGGCCTCGACCAGCTCCGGCGCTCCCTTGAGGTGACAGGCGGTCCCGGTACATACCGAGATCACCGCCCGGCCGGGAGATTTGAGCTTGAAGTAGTTGTAGAAGGTCAGAACCTCATAAATCCTCGCCAAGGGCACGCCGACCTGGCCGGCGAGGTCCAGCGCGACCTCGCGCGGGACATAGCCTCGCTGGTTCTGAATCTCGTGCAACATCATGATCAGCGAGCCTCGCTTGTTCTTCCATTTCTTGACCGTCGTTGCGATGTCGATCGCGGAGGAGGTATCTGCCATGGACGTTCCCTGAAAGATGGACTGTGAAAGCGAGGGCAGCTCAGCTACCCGATCCGCCTGATTCATACTAGCTGGGGCCTGGGGGGAGAGACACGACCCCCTGCGTACATGAGATTAAGTATCATTACATCCCCTGTGTCGTATACACCGGCTCCGAACCCCAAGAGCCCGGAGCCGATCGCAGCGCCCGGAGGCGTTCTGGTCCGTCACAATTCATGTCGGACAGTTCGTGCGGAGAATTCAAGCGAACTGCTGGAAGGATGAGAGCATGCAGGAGACCGATTGCGCCAAATGTCTACCATCAGCCCTCGGACCCGGCGAACCCGAGGTACTCGTCGAGCCAGTCATCGGTCCGAAGCACGCCCTTGCGCTGCCGAAGCGCCATGCGCTCGGCACGCCTCTGGGCGGCATCGAACAGCCAGCGCGTGCTCCGGGAGGAGATTTCCTTCGATGTGCTCCCGAAGCGTCGACGCATCGCTGCAGCTGCATGAGGAGCATACCGGCAGACCAGCTCGTCCTCCAGGCACACAAACGCCTGGGCGCTTCCGGGATCGCCCTGCCGACCGGCCCGGCCATAGAGCTGTCGATCGACCCGACCGGCTTCGTGGCGCTCCGTGGCGAGCACGTGCAAACCACCCAGTTCCGCCACGCCCCGTCCCAGCTTGATGTCCGTACCCCGACCGGCCATGTTGGTCGACACGGTAATCCGCCCCGGCTGCCCCGCAGCGGCTACGATCTGGGCTTCCTCCTCGTGCCTTACGGCGTTGAGCACTTCGTGGTCCAGCCCCTGCTGGAGCAGCAGATCAGACAGGTGCTCGCTGGCACCGACGCTTCGCGTGCCGACCAGGATCGGCCTGCCCGTCTCGTGAAGTGTACGGATCTCCTCGACGATGGCTGCCCACTTCGCCTGCTCGGTCGCAAACACCCGATCCGGATCGTGCTTGCGGATGCAAGGACGGTTCGTCGGAATCACTGCCACCGGACGGGTGTAGATCTGCCAGAACTCGCCGATCCCTTCCGCTGCCGTACCCGTCATGCCGCCCATCTGCTTGTACAGCCGGAAGAACCGCTGAAAACTTACGCGGGCGTAGGTGTCCTTGGGCGGGTTGACCTCAAGTTGCTCCTTGCTCTCGACCGCCTGGTGCAGGCCGTCGCGCCACGTGCGGTCGGGCATGAGCCTGCCCGTGAACTCGTCGACAATCACGACCTCGCCATCCTGAATAACGTACTGCTTGTCCCGAACGTAGAAGTGGCGGGCCGTCAATGCCTGCACCACCAGCTCCTCCGACCGCCTGACGCCCGACCAGATCCCGCCCCAGGGCTTGGTGATCTCCGAGACCTTCCGCCGGCCGGCTGAGGTCAGGTCAATGTCGCGGAACCGGTGTGTCACTCGATAGTGCGTGCCTTCCTCCAATTGGGCCGAAGCTTCGGCTGCCTGCCGATAGGCTTCCACCTGCTCTTCGTTGGGCGCGTCACCAGAGATGATCAGCGGTGTCACGGCTTCGTCGATCAGCAGCGAGTCGGCCTCGTCGACCAGCGCATAGTGCAGACCGCGCTGGACCAGGCCCTGCATCTTCATCCCGCCGTCTTCGGCAATCTTGCCCAGCAGCGTGCGGGTCAGGCCCCTGCTCTTGCCAATCAGCAACCGGTCCCTGAGGAAGTCGGCGCACATCTCCTTGTTCGTGCCGTAGGTGATGTCCGCCAGGTAAGCTTCCCGTCGCTGGGGAGTGGGCATCTCCTGGTCGACGTGCCGCACGGAGAGCCCGCAGAAGTTGTAGACCTTCGCCATCCACTCGGCATCGCGCTTGGCCAGGTAGTCGCCATGGGTGATCACGTGACACCCCTTGCCACGCCAGCCATGAATGGTCGCGGGCATCGTGGCCGTCAGGGTCTTGCCCTCCCCCGTGGCCATCTCGGCAATGCAGCCGGCTTCGATCGCCAGCGCCCCGGCTACCTGCACCTGGAACGGCCTCATGCCGAGCTGTCTGTGTGCCACCTCGCGAACCGCAGCGAAGGCGCGGTTGACGAGTTCGGGATCCTCCCGGCCGCATCGGAAGGTATCCCGCATGTCGTGGAGCACTTCGCGGAGCTTGGCATCGGCGAGGTCCTCGTACTGCTTCTGCAGGGAGATGACGCGCAGGGCCCGTTTCATGAACAGGCGGGTGCGAGGCACGAAGCGCTTCAGCCACCCGACCCCCGCGTTCCAGGCGGCGTCCAGCCCTTTGGGCAGCGGCGGTCCTCCCGCGCCGTGAGCGAGCATCCGCCAGGTTGTGGAGGGAACGGAGGTCATAGCCTGAGTCTATCCCGCTCCGAAGCGCTTCTGGACGAGCTGAAGCACCGACCGGTACGCCTGCAGGGCAATGGGTTTGGGCGAAAGCTCCAGCCGAACGACGACATCCTGCTTGGGAAGCAGTTGCGGATGGGCGGCCTGGGGAGTAATGCGAATGCGGAAGATGTTCTCCTCGGTCCGCAAGCCCTTCTCGTCTTCCTTCTGGGTCTGGATCGATCCGCCACCCAGCACGCCGAGGGACGGTGAGGGCAGGATCCGGGTCCCAGCCGGGTCGCGATCGCTGATCGTCCCTGCGAACAGCAGGTCAGGCCTGCCCGATACCCGGACCTCCACCCGATCCGATGCCTCCGCTAGGGGCACATCCTGATCGACTACCGCATGAATGGTCATGGCGTCGAGATCCGCGATCATTCCGACCTGCTGGCCTCGCTCCAGGAGTCCGTCGGTGTTCTGTTCAATATTCGGTGCGACCCATCGACCCGAAATCGGCGCGACCACGACGAGATCACTCAGCCGGCCCTCAATGAACCGGATCCTCTCGGACTTGGCGTCGATCTCGGGCTGCTTGAGTTGGGCGGCCTCGATGCCCCGTTCCCGCCTGGCCAGCTGCTGCTCCTGCAGGAGCTTGTCGCGCTGGGCCCGGAGAATCTCCAGTTCTGACTCCAGTTCCCGGTTCCGCAGCCGGAACAACACGGTTTCACCCGCTACCACGTCCGTACCGTCCGGGCAGAAGGAGACCAGGAAACCGGTTTCCCGCGCGTGCACGACCCGGCTGTTGAGCGGCTCGGCGACGCCGTCGATCTTGAACGTGTCATCCCAAGGTATGGCGCCGACGGCAATAAGGATCCCGACGGTGAACACGCCCGTGGTGATCCACGCCCTGCCCCGCACGCGCGCCAGTTCGGGGCTGTTTGCCAGGTAGTGCAGGAACTTGCCCAACGGAACGATCACCCACGTCACGAAGGCACCGATCGCCAGGGCAACGCCTGCGATGAACAGGTTCTCATTACTCGCCACCCGCCAGAGGATAGCCGTGCAGATCAGAACCCGGTACGCGGTCGACGCCAATCCATAGGGCAGGAACCACGCTTTCTCCCCTGCGTTGTGGGCCGGGCAGCGGGCTTGCCTGACGCCCCAGACGTACTTCCGCACGAGGTAGTAGATGTAGTGTTTGCTCCGCTGGGAGAGGTTCGGGATCTCCACGACGTCCGAGAGAATGTAGTAGGCGTCGTACCGCAGCAGCGGATTGCCATTGAACAGCAGCGTCGAGACGCTGGCGATGAACATCACGCGGTACGTCAGTGCCTGGAGCATCGGTGATCCGCTGGAGTGAACCCAGACGATCGCTGCAATCGCAGCCACGGCAAGTTCGACGTACATCCCAGCCGCACCCACCATCACCCGACGCCACTTCGAACGGAACGACCAGGCGTTGGACGCGTCGACGTAGGGCATGGGCACCAACACGAGCAGCATGATCCCCATGGTGTGCACTTCGCCCGTGTTGCCCTCCAGCCGGCCGAAGCGCTTGCACGCAAACGCGTGGCCGAACTCATGGAACACCTTGATCAGCGCGAACGCTGCATAGAGAAGCGGCAGGCTGTCGACACTGAGAATGCCCTCCGCCGAGCCGATCAGTTCATCGGTATGCCCGGCCAGGAAGAACCCCGCGGTCGCCAGCAGCGCCAGCCAGATGACGAAGCCAAACCACGTGAAGACCTTGCCGAACACCCCGACCCACCGGTTCAGGAATCGATCGGGATCGAACAGGGGGAACCGCATGAACAGCATGTTCATCAGGTAGCCCTGGACCTCCCGCTGGATGCGCTTGCGATACCGGCTGAAGAGGCCTTCGGCATCGGGAGGAAGCTGGGCCTGCAGCAGGTTGGACGTGTACAGCTGCCCGAGAAGCTGAATGGCTTCGCCCTGGGTGGGAGCTTCGTCACCCAGTTCGTCGTTGGCGATCCGCCATGCTTCGGCGACAGGGCGATCACCGTCCAGAAGGGCGATGAAGTAGTACGCCGCCTCGCTCAGCCGGAAGAACTGATTGCTCGCCGGGTCCTGCAGCACGTGCCACATCTGTCCCCGGAAGTGCTGGCGGTGAACCTGCACGGTCGGCCGAAGCCGGGGTGTCAGTTCGGCGATGCGATACCACGATTCGCTGAATGTCGGGCGATCGACAGGCAAGGCAGGTTCCTACCACCAGAGTTTCATGCGGATCCAGTTGACCAGGCGACGCGTCCAGATATACCCGTACGCTTTTCGGCCGATACGGATCTTGGCCGTGCCTTCCATGCCCGGCCTGAGCCATTCCGGCGCGCTCTGCAATTGAGCGCGAACCAGGAACACGTTCTGCTGCTCCTTGACGGTAGCGACCGGATGGATCCGATCGACAACGAAGGTCACGCGGTCATCGGGACGGCGGGCTGCAGCCAGTTCGCCGGTGAGCTTCTCGCCCTTCCGCCGGGCCTCGCGAAGTGCGGCTTCGACGTCAGCAATCTGGTCTTCGGGAACAGCAATCTCGGCCCGTAACTCCGAGAGGCTTGCGATGCGGAATAGCACCTGCCCCTTCTCGATGGTCTTGTCGATGAGTTCCTCGAGATCGCCCTCCACGACGGTGCCGTCGATCGGAGCGACGATCCGAGCGAGGTCAATCTTCCGCTGCAGTTCCGCGATCTCCAGCTTCAGTCGGCGGACTTCCGACGTGGCTACCTGGTACTTCTCCAGATCGCCTTTGCGGCGGTGGACTTCGGCGGTCTGCTGATAACCCAGCAGGTTCAGCTTGGCGCTTCCTAGCTCGGACTCCAACTCGTGGGTCTGCAATTCGGCAAGCAATGTCTCGCCTGCCACGACCTTGCTGCCGGGCTTGACGTATACATTCTTCAGCAGCCCCTTCATCTTGGCAGGGGCAACACGAGAGACCGTTGGTTCGAGCACGAAGCCGCCCTCGGCGTTGTAGTCACCCCTGACCAGAACGGCGAAGAGCAACAGGGCGATCACGCCGATGGCAAGCAGCTTGATCCACGTATGCTTCGGGCCGATCAGAACGGCTGCGCCCTTCCGGGCCGCGCCAGCGGCCTTGGCACCAACCCATTTGCCCTTCTCCTCCAGGTCCAGCAGCCTGGCGGTGCAAAGATCGCACGTCAGACGGAGGGCCTCGATCTCGTCGGCTGTGAACTCCTGTTCCCGCGGCCTTTCGATGGTCAGCGCGCCGACCACCTCGCCTTCCCTGCGAAGCGGCAAGGACAACACCTGGAACGGCCCCAGTCTCGTGGAAAGCTGCTTGGCCGAGCGGCAGACATAGGTTGCCTCGGGAGCTGGGGGGTACAGGATTTCGAGGTCCTGATCCACGCACTCCTCCATGGCGCTTTCCATAATCTGGACCGCCTCGGTCTTGCGGTCGAACTTCTCGGTGTCGCTCAAGGCCTTGAGCTTGACGTACCGCCCCTTGAGCAGTCCCAGCCCCACGCGAAGACACTGCCAGCGGGAGGAGATCTCGTTGCAGACGGCCATCGCTGCAGCGGTGAATTTCTGCTGGTCGTTGACCGTTGCGAGAATCTCCATCGATGCCCGAAGTCGGCTGAGGTCACTCTGGCGTCGCTGGAGCGTCAATCGCATCTCGTAGAGGCTCAGCAGGCTGGCGCTGAGCTCCAGGCGATCGCGTCGCTCTTCCAGAACGCCGGGACGGGTCGTCTCGATGTAAAACGCGGTGTATCCCCGGACGCCGCCTGCACCGGCGAGGGGAACCATGACCAGGTGCTGATCCGGGACCTGCCCGTAAAGCGATTCCGATCCGTGCAGGGCGCGGGTTACGGTCTTGCCCTCCGAGGCGATCTGACCGGCCGATTGGGCCGCGAGCATCAGCCACTGCGGCGGATCCTCGTCAGGCCGAATCTCGGGATACGCAGCCACGACCTCAGCTTTGGCCTGGGTAAGCCGCAAAATCGCTCCACCAGAGGCAGCCGCCAGCCTGCACTGAACCGACAGAAGGTTCACGATAAACTGCTCCGGCGGGCCTTCGTAGCGGCTGAGTTCGGAGATCAGCTCGCTGATCGTAGGCCTGTCGGACTGGCGGGCCTGCGGTTGTCCGGACTGGTGGATCGACATGGCGCCTGCTCCCGGGTGAGGTGTCGGCTAGTCGCCGGAAATCCGTCGCTTGTTGACATCGAGCTCCAACTCGCCGAACTGCTCCTCGTGACGACGAATCAATTGGCTGAGCGTAATCGCCAGACGCTTGGCCGAATGGTAATTCATGATCACTCGGTTGCTGACCTTGAAGACGATCTCGGGCTGCTCCTGCTGCGCCGGAGCCATCAGGTTCAGCCCGAAATCCAGCATCACTTCGTCGGGGGTGCCGTTCGTGCGGAAAGCGTTGGCGTACACGGTCTGCAGTTCCCGCTCGTCAACGCGAAGCCGGACCTGTCTCTGACCGGTCTGCTCCTGTGCCTGGGCCTCGACGGGGTCTTGGGAAGGGTCGTTCTTCTCAGCCATTGGATTCCTCTTTCTCGCTTTGGGTCTGGGAGTTGCTCTGGGGTTCAGCCTGCCCGGAGGACAAGGAGGACGCCCCTTCGGCGACACTGTCATCCAATACAGGGAAGCCGACCTTCACCCGCTCGCCAGCGGGCCGGTGGTTGGAATTGGCGACCTCGACGCGGATCATCAGCGTGCGGGGAATCGTGCCCCGCGCGACCAGGCTTTTGTGGATCACCCTGCCCTGAACGGCTTTGCCCGTGCGATCCTCAAACCGGACCATCGCCCGGGACGCCTCGGGCACCTTCTCGCCGCCAGACGGGTCAACCTTCAGTTCCCTCGCCTGATCGACGGGCACGTGTACCTCAATCCAGAGCGGATCTATGCTGACGATCCGGATCACCTTCTGGTATGGCTCGGCCGACTCGTTCTCTTTCAGGAAAACTTCCTGCACGAACCCGTCCATGTCGCTGCGCAGTTCCATCCGCTCGAGCTGAAGCTTCGCTTCGTGGTACTTCCGCTTGTCCTGCTGGACCTGGAATTCGGCCAGTTCCTTGGACAGCTCTGCGATCGTGACTTCCAGTTCGGCGTGCTGGACTTCGAGTTCCGAAGCCGCTCCCTTCTTGAAGGCATCCTTGAGCTGCTGGAGGTCGTTGATCTTCTGTTTCTGTTGGGCGTTGGCAGCCCGCACGCGCGTGGTGTTCTCCGCCTGGGCCTTGAGCTGTTCGATCTGCGCGCGCTCGGCCTTGTCGTCAAGCCGTACCAGCGGCTGGTTTGGCTCGACTTTATCTCCCTCTTTGACAAGCATTTCCGAGACACGACCCGAACGGACAAACGTCAGAGTCTTATCCTCGCTGGGAATGGTGTCCGAAGAGTATTCCTCACCAAAGGCCATGCCCGCAACCAAAGCCACGGACAACGCCACGGAAATGCACCATTTCTTAGGACAGCCTTCTCGCTGCATGGATTCTCTCCCAGTTTTCCCCAGAGCCCCCCACTATGACATACCGTCCTGGTCCGGGCAACCCCATTTGGGCTTGTCGGTCTTCCGGAACGACCCCAGCCAGGTCCCGGCGCGTTCCATAGGGGACTGCCCGATGAACCCGCGGGGACTTGGGTGCAATCCCTCATCGGAACATCGAAGGCCTTTATTCAGGACGACCCGGCCAGACCGGCGGACAAATTGCCCACAGAAATCCAGTTGCGTCTGCTACACTGAGGAACCCAGTCGAGACAGTCCATGGCTCACAAACACCGCATTCTCTATTGTCATTGCAGCGGCACCGACCCGCGTCGCCAGCCCGGCGAGGACCGGACCCTTCAAGACCTGATCCACTCCGACATCGCCTTCGATGCCGTCTGCGATCTCTGCAGGATGGTCGCCCGCCATCCAGACCACCTTGCCTCAATACTTTCGCCCCCTGCGACCATCCTCGCGTGTTTCCCCCGTGCCATCGACGCGTTGCTTGCGGCGGCAGGCGTCGAGGACTTCCGTGGCATCCACAAGCTCTGCCTTCTCGACGGAGGCAACCTGCCGACCCTGGAGATCTCACCGCAGGAAGCCGCCGATCCGCCTCCCCGGCTCGTACCACCCGGAGTGCCGCTGGCTGGGATTTACACGACCGGCCCGGCTGCGCTGCCGTACAAGCGGCGGGAATCGCTGATCCCAAGACTCCTGGCTGCAGGGATCAACGTTCGCTGCATGGACTGCCTCTGTGAGTTGCCGGTGCTTGCGTCAAACGGGCCGCTGGCGGTGATCGGCCTGCTGCAAGGCCAGGTAGATGAAGGTCTTCAACAGGCCGGCGGGGACAGCCCTCTGCGAATCATCGATGCGACGGAACTCGCCGACGGTGAAATTGTTCAGCGAACCCGAAGGGGGTTCGAAGAGATGGTCCCCGATGCGGACGATGGCTGGAAACCGTGGTTCCCGGTGATCGACCGCGACCGCTGCGCGGACTGTCTGCAATGCCTGGGCTTCTGCCTGTTCGGTGTGTACGAGAAGACCGAATCGGGACAGGCCCGCGTGCAAAACCCCGACAAGTGCAAAACCGGCTGTCCCGCCTGTGCACGGGTGTGTCCACACGGAGCGATCCTCTTCCCGAAACACACCGACGCACCGGTCAACGGAGATGAGCGAGCCGAAGGGGAGGCCGTTCCCCCCGCGAAGGTTGATCTTTCTTCCCTGGTCCGCGGCGACCTGTATGCCCAACTCCGCGCAAGGGGCAGTTCCAGCCGGGCGCAACCGGCGTGCGATTGCACCGAGCGACTCAAAGAGCAACTGGGCATACCCCAGCAGGTGATCGACCAGCTTACGGGTGAGCAGCAGTCGCAGATCGCTGACCGTGCAGACCCCCGCCGGAAGGAGAAGCCGTAAGTGCTCCTGCAGCTTGCCCGACGTATGGTTCGTGAAGTCAGGCCGCGGCTTCTGACGAAGTTCCTGGTCGATTTCGGCCTGCGCGGGTATCTGTCTGTCGAGCGATTCAAGCGGCGGAAGCAGAGGGGTGAGCAGTTTCCGCCGTTTCTGTTCCTTTCGATTACGAACCAATGCAATCTGCGCTGCCAGGGCTGCTGGGTCTCCACCGAGGCTCCCAGGTCCCAACTCGACATCGACGTTCTGGACCATGTCGTGCGGGAAGGCAAAGCACATGGCTGCCACTTCTACGGCATTCTCGGAGGCGAGCCGGTCCTGCACCCGGAGCTTCTGGAGTTGTTTGCCAGACACCGCAACTGCTACTTCCAGATGTTCAGTAACGGCACGGTCATCACGTCTGATTACGCCCGCGAGTTGCGGGAAATCGGGAATGTCACACCGGTGATCAGCGTGGAGGGAAGCCAGACGGTTTCCGACCAGCGACGGGGAGGGGAGAACGTCCTGAACCGAACATTGGACGGCATCGATCATTGCTGCAGGGAGGGGCTGATCACGGGCGTGGCGACCAGCCTGTGCAGGTCGAACCTCGACGATCTGCTCTCGGACCGATTCCTGGAGATGCTTGTGCGTCGGGGCGTGATGTACGCGTGGTACTACGTCTACAGACCGGCCGGTCAGAACCCCTCGCCGCAGCTCGCCCTCGACGAGGACGAGATCGTGCGCGTTCGGAAGTTTCTCGTCGAGGCCCGGTGCAGGCACCCGATCATCATCGTGGATACGTACTGGGACGACGCAGGCAACGCGCTGTGCCCAGCCGCATCGGGAATCAGCTATCACCTGAACCCCTGGGGAGACATCGAGCCCTGCCCGCCTTTGCAGTTCGCCAGAGAGAACGTGCACAACGCAAACGGGGGCGGTCTGACCGGGCTGATCGAGGGTTCTACCTTCCTGAGAGACTTCCGGAGCTTCGCCTCCCAGGCCACACGGGGCTGCGTGATCCTCGAACAGCCCGATCGGCTGGCGGAATTCCTCAGACAACAGCAAGCCGCCGACACAACAGGAAGAAACACAGGCTACGATGAACTGGCGGCTATGGATTGCCTGCCCAGCCAGCACCTTCCGGGAAGGGAAATCCCGGAGAAGCACTGGGCGTACCGATTCGCCAAGAAGCATTGGTTCTTTGGCTTTGGAGCGTACGGCTAGCAGGTCGTCCGGATACGAATCTGCCCGAGCCTGACGTGGACGTGATCTGATGAGCAACAACCAGCCTGACGTGCGAACATTCAGCAAGGCGATCAGCCGGCTGGACCATCCAGCCCGGCAGAACATCCCCGCCAGCAAGCGAGTGCGCGACCATCTGCTCGCGACGGTGCGGAGCTATGTGCGCCGCAACCGCCTGACTCCTCCCCTGGGGCTGGAGGAACTCAAGGACCACTCCACGAAAGTGCTCGATATCGCAGACTGCGACACCGACTTCGACGACCTCGCCGCGGTGCTGCTGAGCAACGAAGCATGGAGGGACCGGTTCGCGGAAATCCCCTTCCACAAGAGGCTCCTGCTGCTGCCGCAGTGTCTTCGCAGCCAGGAACACTGTCGGGGTAAGATCGACGAATTCGGGTTGCTCTGTGCAGGCTGCGGGGAATGCGTGATTCATGACATCCAGACCCAGGCTGAGACGCTCGGATACGTAGTCATGGTAGCGGAAGGCTCCAGCGTGGTGACAGCCATGATCGCCTCGGGACAGATCCGCGCGGTGGTCGGCGTGAGTTGTCTCGATATGCTCCAGCGGGTCTACCCGTTCATGGAAGCGGCTGCCATTCCCGGAATCGCCCTGCCGCTGCTCTATGATGGTTGCGTGGACACCGCACTGGACATGGACTGGCTGTGGGAAACGCTTTCGGTTTCGACCGACAGACCCGTGGGCGTTCTCGACCTGGAAAGCATCCGGGCGGATACGAACGGTTGGTTCACCCCCCAGGGGGTCGCGGAGGTACTCGGGCCCGCCGAGGACAGGACGCGTGAGCTTGCGCAGAGCTTCCTGAGTCGCGGTGGCAAGCGATGGAGGCCTTTCCTGGCCGTCTCTCTTCACAAAGCGCTGCTCCAGGACTCCTCCTTCTCGACCTCGCAAGAGGCGGTCCGGCAGGTTGCCCTCGCTGTGGAGTGCTTCCACAAAGCCTCGCTGATCCACGACGACATCGAGGACGACGACGCGGTCCGCTACGACCAGCCCACGCTGCACCAGGCTCATGGCGTGCCGATCGCGCTGAACGTGGGGGACTACCTTCTGGGCGAAGGGTACCGCCTGCTGGCCAGGATCGATGCCGAACCGAAGCACCGGGCGACGATGCTTGCGGTGGCAGCAGAGGGGCACCGCCAGCTATGCATCGGCCAGGGAGCGGAGCTGGCCTGGTCGGCCAGGCCCAGAGTGCTTTCCGTTCGAGAGGTGCTGGAAATCTTCCGCGGCAAGACCGCACCGGCCTTCGAGGTGGCCTTGGGATTGGGCGCCGCGCTGGCGGAGAAATACGACGATCTGTCCGATGTGATTTCCGATTTCAGCGAAGCCATCGGAATCGCATACCAGATCCGCGACGATCTTCGCGACGGAGAATCGGGCGCGAACGGGTGCGACCTGGAAGCGCGTCGCCCCTCGGTGCTCCTGGCCGTGGCGTGCGAACGGGCGGAGAGAGAGGACGCAACGTTCCTGCGGTCGATGCTGTGCGATTCCGCCTCCTCCTGGGATCCCGAGAGGATCCGGGAGATCTACGACCGATATGATGTTCGCGACGTAGTGGCTGGAATGCTGGAGTTCTACAAGGGGCGGGCGGTTCGAGCACTGATCTCCCTGACCAATCCCGACGCCAAAGCGCTGCTCCGGCGGGTCGTGGCGAAGATCTTCGGCGATATCGACAAGGCGAGTTGCTGCGATGAGCGCCGGCCGTGAGATGTTCCGTCTCTGCCACCGGGCCGGTGACATTCTCGGACCGGCAGCCGAGAGGACGTGTTCGTTTGTGCGGTCCCTGCAGAATGCTGATGGCGGCTTTTGCGGCCGCGACGACCGCAGCGATCTGTACTACTCCCTTTTTGCCGGACAGGTACTCGCTTCCCTCGAAGACCACGAGCCGCTGCAGGCGCTGGCAGACTATCTCGATCAGTTCGCCTGTGGCGAGGAACTCGACCTGGTGCATCTGTCCTGTCTCGCCCGATGCTGGGCTGTCGCATTGAAAAGACCTGTCGAAGGCGAGTTCCGCAACGAGGTCGTCAGCCGGATCCGCGCTCACCGAAGCGGTGACGGGGGATACGGGCTGATCCCGGGTTGTCGGCAGGGCTCGGCCTATGGGTGCTTCCTTGCAGCAGGAACCCTTGCCGATCTCGACGAGCCCATCGAACAGCCCGAGCTGCTGATCGACTTCATCGGGTCTCTCTTTCTACCCAACGGCGGGGCGATCAACCAGGCGGACCTGCCCTTCGCGGCGACGCCATCGACAGCCGCCGCAGTGGTCGTGCTCGCCGAAGCGGGGGGGCGTCCGCCTCAGCAGGCGGGAGACTGGCTGCGATCGCAGCTGCACGAGGATGGCGGATTCGTTGCAGCTCCGGGCGCGCCGGCCAGCGATCTGCTTTCGACCGCGACGGCCTTGCACGCCCTGGGAGTTCTGGGAGACGATACGACCGATCTCAGACCCGCCTGCTCGAAGTTCGTCCGCGAGCGAAGACATGACTCGGGCGGATACGCCGCCAGCACACTCGATACCGAACCGGACGCTGAGTATACCTGGTACGGCCTGCTGGCGACGGGGCAACTCGGTTGATTCCCGGCCAGAGACGACGGGCCGACTGGCAGCCACTACAAACCTCAGGGAATTCAAGGTCTTGCGGATCCATTCCAGCCTGCCTAGCGTTTAACAGGTAGACACCCATGACAACCAACAACGCGAGAACACACAAACTCCGATATATGCTTTCCGCCCTGGCCGCGGTGGCATTGGTATCCCTCTGGCTTACTGCCGGTGCAGGCGAGCAGAAGTCCCCTTCGCCCAAGTCCGCCGAGACCAATGCAGAACAGCCCGAAGCAGAGCCAAACGCCAAGCCGGCCGAGGAGCCCTGGCCGATCTATCGCGGCAACCGTCAGCTGCAGGGGCGTGCGTCGGGTAAGCTTGGAACCGACCTCGTCCGTCTCTGGAAGTTCAACGCGGGTTGGGCGGTGGCCTCCTCTCCCATCGTTGCCAAGGGCAAGGTCTACGTCGGCTCGTCGGATGCCAACGTCTACGCGATCGACTTCAAGACCGGCAGGAAGGTCTGGAGCTTCCGGACCGCCGATGCCGTCGACGCTCCTCCCCTCTACTTCAAGGACACGATCTACGTCGGCTCGGTCGACGCGAACTTCTATGCTCTCGACGCACGAACGGGCAAGAAGAAGTGGCACCACCGTGCCGAATCGCAGAACAAAAGGGCACAGAAGATCGTCGGTTCGGCCAACTGGACGCCTGCCACCAAGAACCAGCCCGATCGCGTGCTGTACTGCAGCTACGACAGCTACCTCTACTGCATCGACGCCAAGAATGGCAACGAGCTTTGGCGATACGAAGCCGGCGACCGGATCAACGGCGCGCCCGCGATCGAGGACAAGTACGCCATCTTCGGCGGCTGCGATATGGAGCTGCATCGGGTGTACCTGCCCAACGGCAAGTCGCGTGGCGGCGCGGGGCTGGACAGCTACGTCGCTGCGTCGGCGGCACTGGACGGCAACGATGCGTTCATCGGAGATCACGAAGGCGGATTCGTGCGGGCCAATGTTCGCACCCGCAACATTGCATGGACATTCCTCAATGAAGAGGGAGAATCGCTCTTCTCCTCACCCGCCCTTACCGATACGCACGTGATCTTTGGGGGCAGGGACGGGATCGTCTACAGCCTGGATCGTAAGCAAGGGAAAAAGGCCTGGATCTTCCAGACCCGCGGCCAGGTCGACAGCTCGCCGGTGGTCTGCGACGGCAAGGTCGTCGTCGGAAGTGGCGACGGTCGGCTGTACATTCTCGACGTCAAGACCGGCAAGAAGCTCTGGTCCTACAATCTCGGCGACGGGACTGTCTCCTCACCGGCCGTTGTCGACGGCGTGATCGTCATCGGCTGCGACGACGGGTTCGTCTACGCGTTCGGGCCCAAGAATCGCAAGCCTCCCGAGGCGAAGAAGCAGCAACAAGGGAGCAGCGAATGAGGGTCTGTCAGATCTCAGCCGGGGCGGGAGACAGTTTTTACTGTGAGAACTGCCTGAGGGACAACGCGCTGGTCCGGGAGATGTACAGAAGCGGCCTGGACGTGTCGATCGTGCCCCTGTACCTGCCGCCCGTTCACGAATTCGACGACGACATCCAGGCCAACCCCGTGTTCTTCGGGGGAATCAACGTGTTCCTTCAGCAGAAACTCGGGCTGTTCCGCAAAACCCCGCGCTGGCTGGACAAACTGTTCGATTCGCCGCGCCTGCTGAAGTGGGCAGCCTCGAAGGCGGGCATGACCCGCGCCCGCGATCTCGGGGAAACGACCCTCTCGATGCTTTGCGGCGAGGAGGGCAGGCAGGTCAAGGAACTGGACCGGCTGGTGACCTTCCTCGAACTTCCCGAAAACAAGCCCGATATCGTCTGCCTGTCCAACTCCCTGCTGGTGGGCGTCGCCAGGGAAATCCGCAGGAGACTCTCGGTGCCCGTCATTGTCACCCTGCAGGACGAGGACGCGTTCCTCGATTCGCTGCCCGACCCGTACAAGACCCAGGCCTGGGAAACCCTTCGCGAGCGCATCGCCGAGGTCCAGGCTATCGTCACCACGTGCTCTTACTTCGCCGACGTGATGACACGCAGGCTGCAACTCGACCCCGACCGCGTCCACGTGATCCATAACGGCATCGTCACAAAGGGGTACGAGCCGCCGCCCTCGCCACCCGACCCCCAAGCCATCGGTTTCCTTTCGCCCATGATCCACGGCAAGGGCTTGGATATCCTCGTGGAAGCGTACGGAATCCTGCGGCGGGAGATGGGGCATGAGCGACTCAAGCTGAAACTCTCGGGCGGAATGCTCGCCGGGCAGGAAGGCTTCCTGGAGGATATCAAGCACCAGGTCCACCAGGCCGGCTGGAGCGACGACATCGAAATCTTCGAGCGCTTCGACCGCCCGGCCAAGCGCGAGTTCTTCCGCTCGCTGACCGTCCTGTCCGTCCCCACCCGCCAGCCGGAGGCCTCGGGGCTGTACATCCTCGAAGGCCTGGCGTGCGGCGTGCCCTCGGTCCAACCCAATCACGGGTCGTTCCCCGAGATCCTGGAACTTACCGGCGGCGGGCTGCTGTGCAAACCCAACGATCCCCGCTCCCTTGCCGAGACCATCCACGAACTGCTAACCGACGAGAGCAAGCGGGCGCACCTTGCCTCGCTGGGCCGCCAGAAGGTACTCTCGGAGTTCACCATGGAGCGGGCATCCGGACAGTTCATGGATCTGCTCGACGAAGTCCATCGCAAGGAGACGGCATGAGCGAGTCCGCCACCATCCTGCAGCTGAAAGACGTGACCAAGACCTACCCCGGCCCGGAAGGCGGGAAAGACGTCCGGGTCCTGGACAACATCTCTATGGAAGTGCTCCGCGGAGAGTCCGTCGCGGTCGTCGGGCCCAGCGGCTCGGGCAAGAGCACGCTGCTGAATCTCATCGGAGCCCTCGACCGACCGACCTCCGGAACCGTCCTGCTGAACGGCCAGGACATCGCAGAGATGGATGATGCGGGACTCGCGAGTCTGCGCAACCAGACGGTCGGCTTGATTTTCCAGATGCACCACCTGCTTCCCCAGTGCACGCTCCTGGAGAACGTCCTGATCCCGACGCTCGCGGGGCAGAAACCCGCCCGGGACGTCCGGGACCGCGCCAAGCGCCTCCTGGACCGCGTGGGCCTGGGCGATCGACTCACCCACCGGCCCGGGGAGCTGTCCGGCGGGGAGTGCCAGCGCGTCGCTGTTGTGCGGGCGCTGATCAACGACCCCTCGCTGCTGCTGGCCGATGAACCCACCGGTCAGCTGGACCATAACTCCGCTGACAACCTGGCCGATCTCCTTCACGAACTCAACGAGGACGAGGGTGTGACGCTCCTGGTGGTCACCCACTCCCTGGAACTCGCCGCCCGCATGGACCGGGCGCTGGAGCTGCGGGACGCGACGCTCAAGAAGATCGATGCCGCAAAGGCTGCGGGGGCGAGATGACCACCGGCCGGCTGATCCTGCGGAGCCTTCGCTACTACTGGCGAACGCACCTGGGCGTTGTGGCGGGTGCGGCTCTGGCGACGAGCATCCTCGTCGGCGCCCTGGCCGTGGGAGATTCCGTTCGCGCAAGCCTGCGGGAGTTGGCGCTCTCGCGACTGGGGAACGTCCACCTGGCGATGGCCTCACAGGACCGGTTCTTCCGCAGTGAACTGGCCGAGTCGGTCGAGACCGAACTCAAAGCCCCCACTGCCCCCGCAATTACGCTGATCGCCACCGGATCGGACGCCAACGAAACCTACGCAGCAGGCAGCATCGACCTCGTCGGCGTCGACAGCCGGTTCGGCCAGGTCCACCCCGACCTCAAACCCGCCACGGACCTGCAGGACGACCAGACCGTCATAAGCGCCGCACTGGCCAGGCGGCTGCATGTGCAGGCCGGGCAAGACATCATCGTCTACTTCGATGACCCCACCCGCGTACTGCGCGACATGCCCGTCACGCGCACCACCGACACCACCCTCTCTGCCCGCCTGACGGTGAAGGAGGTCCTGCCCGAAGGCGTCAACTTCTCGCTGCTGGCAAACCAGGTAGCCCCCAAGACCGCCTTTGTCCCGCTGAAATGGCTGGGCGAGAAGGTCCAGCTCCCACACCGGGCAAACCTCATGCTCGTGGGCCCGTCAAAGAGCGACCGGCCCGCGCCGACCCCCCAAGACGCCGACCAAGCCATCGCCGATTACTGGCAGCTCACCGATGCCGGCCTGACGCTCACGGGCTCGTCGTTTGCGGGCATCGAATTGCGAAGCAAGCGCGTGTTCATTGACCCGGCAGTCAGCCAGGCGCTACGGACGGCCGATGACCTCCAGCCGGTCGGAATCTTCGCGTACTTCGTCAACGAGCTTCGCGCAGGCGACCAGGCCGTGCCGTACTCGATGGTCGCCGGCATGGGGACGCTCGACCCCGACGTAGCTCGAAGCCGCCTGATCGCACCGGAAACCGACGACGGCATCGTGATCAACACGTGGCTGGCCGAAAAGCTCGGCGCCAGTCGCGGCGAGCAACTGACGCTCACCTACTACCTCATGTCCGCCGGACGCAAACTGCAGACCGACAGCCGCTCGTTCCGTATCGAGCGGATCGTCACGATGGAAGGCCTGGCCGCCGACCCGTCGTTGATGCCGGACTTTCCCGGCCTTGCAGGGGTAGAAGACTGTCGAGACTGGGAACTGGGCGACGCGATCGACATCGACCGCCTGACCCAGGACGACCGGGAGTACTGGACGAACCACCGGGGCACGCCGAAAGCATTCGTCTCCCTGCAGGCCGCCCGGGAGATGTGGGGCAACCGGTACGGCAACCTGACCGCCGCCCGGTTCCGCGAACCGTCTTCGACCGACCTCACCGATCTTTCCAGCCGTATCCGTTCGCACATAGACCCGGCTTCTCTTGGCCTGTTCTTCCTGCCGGTCCGCCAGCGTGCTCTGGAGGCGTCGAAAGCGTCCACGGATTTCGGCGGATTGTTCCTGAGTCTGAGCTTCTTCCTGATCGCTGCAGCCTTGGCGCTTACGGCGATGCTGTTCTCGTTCGGAATTCAGAAACGGCGTTCGCAGATCGGCACGTTGCTCGCCATCGGCTGGGGGCCAAGGCGCGTGCTGGTAACCCTCCTGACCGAAGGAGCGATCCTGGCAGCTGCGGGCAGTGCCATAGGCCTGGTCGCCGGACCAATCTACACACGCCTGATGCTCACCGGGCTTTCGGGCGTCTGGAGCGGCGCGGTTGCGGGAGGCAGCATCCGCTACGCCGCCGGTCCGGAAACTCTCGCCACGGGAGCGGTTCTCGGAGCCCTCGCTGCGACCCTTGCGCTGGTGCTGGCGCTGCGGAAACACGTGAAACAGTCCCCCAAGCAGCTGATTTCCGGATCGGCCGGTTCCGGCGGTGAGCGGCTTACGGTCCGTCGTCGGAGGCGAGGGATCGTCTGGGCGGTCGGCGTGCTCTGCCTCGGCGGCGCGGGGGGAGCAGTGTACTTCGGCCTGCAGAGCGACCAAGCCGCTGCAGGGGCATTCTTTGCCGTCGGGGCCTTGCTGCTGACGTCCCTGCTGTGTTTCGCTGCACTGGGGTTGATGCGACTCGCCCGGGCAGGCGGACCCGAGATACGCTCCACGCGGGCGCTGGCCGTCCGCAACATGGGCCGGCGACGCGGACGAAGCCTCGCGACCATCGGCGTGCTCGCAGCCGGGGCGTTTCTCCTGATCTCCGTGGAGTCGTTTCGCATGAACCCGCTGGAGAATGCCGGAGCGCGGGATTCCGGCACGGGAGGATTCCAACTGTGGGCAGAATCGGCGCTGCCGATCGTCCACGACCTCGACGACCCCAACGGCCGGGACGAGTACTTCCTGAGCGACAGGAAACTCTCCGATATCGGCGTGGTGCCTTTCCGTCTGCGGGAAGGCGACGACGCCAGCTGCCTGAACCTCAACCGCGCCCAGAAACCAAGACTGCTGGGCGTCGACTCCAGCGATCTCGCCGGCCGGGATGCTTTCTCGTTCGCCGCGGTCGTGGAGAACGCCCCGGAAGACACGAACCCGTGGCTGCTTCTGAACCAGCCCCAACCGGATGGCGCGATCCCCGCCATCGCGGACTATGAAACGGTGCTCTGGGCGTTGCACAAGCAGGTGGGCGACACGCTGGAATACACCGACCAGCGCGGCCAGACCATTCAGCTCCGCATCGTCGCCGCGACGAAGGCGTCGGTTCTCCAGGGGCCGGTCATCATCTCCGAGCGGAGCTTCAGCGAGCTGTTCCCGACGGTCGAAGGATATCGGCTGTTTCTGATCGACACACCCCCGGACCGGGTGAACACGGCAGCTGACGAACTCGCCAGCGGCCTGAGCGATTACGGCATGGAGGTGATGACCACGGTCGAGCGCCTTTCCCAGTTCACGGAAGTGGTCAATACGTACCTGACGATCTTCTCGGCCTTGGGCGGGCTGGGTCTGCTGCTGGGCAGCGTGGGGGTCGGCATCGTGGTCATGCGAAACGTCCTGGAACGACGCAGCGAACTGGCGATCCTGCGGGCGGTCGGATTCCGTCAAGGCCCGCTGCGACGGATGGTGCTGGTCGAGCATTGGATCCTCGTTGCCGCTGCGCTGGTGGTCGGAGGGGTTACCGCCATGGTGGCGATTATCCCGGCGATGCGGTCCTCGGGAGGGTCCCTGCCGATCGGGCGGATTCTGGGCCTGCTGGCAGTGGTAGCTCTCAATGGGTGCCTGTGGGCGTACGTAGCCTCGTTTCTGGCATTTCGCGGCAGGCTGTTGAGCAGTTTGCGCAGCGAGTAGGTGACCAGGGGTAAATTCCGGCAGAGCGCGACCCCGCAACCCCCCGGATACGTTATAACGTAGGACGTGACTGAACGCTCGATGTCCAACCTGATTCGCCTGATCCCCCTGATCGTCGGCGCCGTGGCAGCCGGTACGTTTGCAGGCTGGATCGCCGCGCCCAAACCCGAAGCCCAGCCACGGCTTCCGGGGGCAGACAACGAACCGCCCCCCAAGGCGCTGGAAGGTCCAGCTCCGAACCTGCGCGGCATCCTGATACGTAGCGATCACAGGCCTTCGGACCTGCCCGGCCACTGGCCCAATTTCCGGGGTCCGGCCAGTGACGGCAAGGTACACGAAGACGTCGCCCTCGCCGACACCTGGCCGGAGGATGGCCCGAAGGAGCTCTGGAGCATCGAGGTCGGCGAAGGTCACGCCGGAGCTGCCGTCGCCAATGGCTGCGTCTACATCCTCGATTACGACGACCGTCGAAGCTCCGACATCCGCGACGATGACATCCGCAGGCCCTTCGCGTTCTGCCAGCGACTGGTCGAACAAGGGCAACTCCAAGCCGCCTCCCCCGCCCGAAGGATCTGGCAGCTTCTGGACGAACAAGCCCGCGAGGCAGCAACCCGAATCGCAAGCCAGGCCGCAGAAGTCGGTCCGCCCGAACCCGCCGCGCCCCCGTCAGAAGGCCCCATGGCCGGGGTTACCGTCTACGGGCCCGAAACCTACGAACGGTCTCCCGTCGACCCCAAACTGCGCAGCACGCTGATCGAGGGCCTCAACAAGGTCATCGCAGCCGAAAACTTCTACCGCCAGCAGGACTTCCAGAATCTCACCCTCGGCGAGGAAGCGAAGAAGTATCGCGACCGCTTCGCAGACGGCCTGGCTACCAAGCGACTCGAGCGGTTCAACCGCCTGCTGATCGACGCGGCGTTTGAGGGGATGATCCTGCCCGCCTGGCCGGGCGACGTGATCCGGTGTCTCTCGCTCGAAGACGGGCGGGAGATCTGGCGGTACCTCTACCCCGTGCTGGTCAAGCGAAACCACGGGATGAGCCGGTCGATTCCCGCCGTGGCGGACGGCAGCGTGGTCGCCCTCGGACCGATGGGCCACGCCACGTGCGTCGACGCAGCGACGGGGGAGTTGAAATGGGGCATGGATTTCGTGCGAGAGTACGGAACGGTTGTCCCGGAGTGGTGGGCCAGTCAGTCGCCGATCATTGAGAACAGCAGGGCGATCTTCGCCCCGGCAGGCAGCGCCCTGATGATCGCCGTGGATCTCGACAGCGGCCAGACCGTTTGGAGTGTGCCCAACCCCGACGGCTGGAACATGTCCCACGCATCGATCATCCCCATGGAATACGCCGGGCGGCGAATGTACGTCTATGTCGCAGGCCTGGGCACTACGGGCAACAGCGCGGGGGTAATCGCCGTTTCGCCCGAAGGCCAGATCGTCTGGAAGACAGACGAGTGGGCTCACCGCGTGGCCGCACCCAGTGCAGTCTACTGTGACCAAGGCCGGGTGTTCGTCAGCGCGGGCTACGGCGTGGGGTCGATTCTTCTGCAGATGAAAGTGCAGGACGAGGGGCTGACGGTGGAAGTGATCGATCGTCTTGGTCCGACGGAGTTTGGTTCCGAACAGCAGACGCCTGTCTACCACGATGGCGTGTTGCTGGCGACGCTGGGCAGGTACGATGCCGGCGAGGACGAAATGCAGTTCGCTTGTCTCAAGCCGACCGGGGAACACCTCTGGACGAGCGGCCGGGATGAACGCTTCGGCCTGGGGCCCTACATTCTTGCCGACGGGAAGATCTACGTACTCAACGACGAGGGCGTGCTGACCATGCTCCGCCTGTCGAAGGACCGCTATCAGAAGTTGGGACGGGCGAAAGTTCTGCCCGGGCACGATTCCTGGGCGCCGATCACCCTGACCGGCGGGAGGATGATCATCCGCGACCTGACGAACATGACCTGCCTGGACCTGCGAAAGCAGTAGCCTGTGGGCCGATTCGCCCTCGGTACCGCGGGTCGATCTGGTACAATGTTGAATCCCCGATCGGCCCATGTCCCGGGCGAATCACTCGAAGACGAGAACATCGACGGAACGAACCATGAGCACGACGAAACGAGGCATCCTGGCAGCAGCAGCTGCGGTGGCGGTGGTCCTTGTGCTCGTGCACGTGGTAAGCACCTACGACTACACCGGCCGGCAGGGAGACAGGCTCTCGCCCCAGTTCACCCACGACACCAAGGGACTCCGCAAGATCGACCCCGGATTGTTGACCTGGCGCGAGCAGTCGACGCTGGAGACAGCGATGGACGCCCCGCGCGGCATCGCGGTGGGCCCGGACAAGCTGCTTTACGTAGCCGGGGACAACCTCGTTCGGGCGATCGACCAGACCGGCCTGGCGATCCGCGAGATCGAGACCACGGGCCCGGCCCGGTGCGTCGCCGTCGCCGACGACCTGACCGTGTATGTGGGTGTGGAAGGCGGCGTCGAGTCTTACGACCAGCACGGCAGGAAGATTACGCAGTGGAAGGCGCCATCCGAGCAGGCTGTGGTGACCGGCCTGGCCGTGACCGACGACGCCGTCTACGTGGCCGACTCCGGGGGGCGGATCGTGCTGAGGTACAGCCGCGACGGCCAGTTGCGCAATCGCATCGCCCGGCGTGATCCGGTGGACGGCTATCCCGGGCTGAAAGTGCCCAGCCCGTCGCTGACGGTGGCGGTCGATTCCCAAGGGCGGATCGTGGTGACCAATCCGGGACACATGCGGATTGAGACCCACACCCCGGCCGGGGAGTTCCAGTTTGACTGGGGCGAATCTTCAAACGTCGATATCCGCGGCTTCAGCCCGTGCTGCAACCCGTGCGGGATCGCCATCGACGGGAAGGGAAACATCCTGACAGCCGAGAAGGGCACGAATTTCGAGACGGTCAAGGTGTTCGACCGCGACGGGCATCTGATGTCCGTCGTCGCCGGACCGGACCGGTTCGACCCGGGAACGCGATATCTTCAGGTAGCCTGGAGCCACGACGGCCAGGCTGTGGTGCTGGACCCCGCCCGCAAACAGGTTCGCCTGTTTTCACAGATCGAGAAGGACAGCGAATGAGCAAGCCATCCCATGTCGACCGGCGCGAGTTCTTCCGCCGCATCGGACAGGCCGGTGCCGGAGCGGCGATTGCCGGCCTGGCCGTAGCGCTGACCGTTCGGGATCGCGGCAAGGCGGGCGTCAATCGCAGCGAACACGTCTGCCGGGGCAACGGAGTCTGCGACGGGTGTGGGTCCCTCGCCCAATGCAAGTTGCCCCAGGCGATGGCCACCCGACGCGACAGCCGAAAGCGGTAACCGAGAGCGAACGCTTCCATGAGTGACGACGACAGGAACAAACCCGACAAGATCACCCGGCGATCGATTCTGGGTCACGGCCTGCGAGGCGCAGCCCTGGTGGGTCTTGGCAGTGCGGGCTACGCACTGGCCAAAGACGGCCTGGACGAGGAACTCGTCTGGCAGATCGACCCGGACAAGTGCACCAAGTGCGGCAACTGCGCGAATTACTGCGTGCTCAAACCCTCCGCGGTCAAGTGCGTGCACGGCTACGACATCTGCGGGTACTGCAAGATCTGCCTGGGCTACTTCAAGCCCAACCCCAATGAGTTGACCACCGCCGCAGAGAACCAGTTGTGTCCGACCGGGGCCATCGAGCGACAGTTCGTGGAGAGTCCCTACTTCGAGTACAACATCGACGAAGACAAGTGCATCGGTTGTGCGATCTGCGTGAAGGGCTGCGAAGAAGCCGGCAACGGCTCGCTGTTCCTGCAGGTTCGGCACAATCTGTGCGTCAACTGCAACGAGTGCGCCATTGCAGCTGCCTGCCCGGCCGATGCGTTCGTTCGGATCCCCGCCTCGCAGGCGTACCTGATCAAGTCCCGAGACGGAAGCAAGCAGGAGGACGAGGGTTGATACGGAAGGTCCTGCTGCTGCTGTTCGTGCTGGGTCTGGCTGTACCCGCGCTGGGCGTGGAGCGATTCCCGCCGCCGGACTTCCAGTCGGATTACCAGATCCCGAGCCCGACGACGCCCAACCCGCGCTCGACGACGTGGGAATGGGTCGATGTCGGCGTGCTGATAGCTACGCTGCTTCTCGGCTCGTACTTCGCGCTGAAGCTGCGATCTCGACTGGCGATTTTCCTGCTCGTGCTGTTCTCGCTGGCGTATTTCGGCTTCTTCCGCAAAGGCTGCGTCTGCCCGATCGGCGCCATCCAGAACGTGTCGCTGTCCCTGTGGGACGCAACGTACATCCTGCCGATCGGGATCGTGCTGTTCTTCCTGCTGCCGCTGGCATTCACGCTGCTGTTCGGCCGGAGTTTCTGCGGCTCGGTCTGCCCCCTGGGCGCGGTCCAGGACGTCGTGCTCGTCAAGCCGGTGAAGGTTCCGCGCTGGCTGGAGCACGGGTTGGGCCTGATCGCGTGGGTCTACCTGGCGGCTGCGATTCTCTTCGCCGCCACCGGGGCGTTGTTCATCATCTGTCTGTACGATCCGTTCGTGGCGATCTTCCGATTCTCGGGTGCCACGGCCGTGCTGATCATCGGGGCGGTGCTGATCGGGCTGTCTCTGTTCGTCGGCCGGCCTTACTGCCGGTTCCTCTGTCCGCTGGGCGCGATGTTCCGCGTGATAGGCCGATTCTCAGCCAAGCGGGTGACGATCACGCCCGACCAGTGCATTCGCTGCAGGCTCTGCGAAGATGCCTGCCCCTTCAACGCGATCGACGCGCCCAATGACGAGGACCAGCAGAAAAGTCGTCTGGAGGGCAAGGGCATGCTCGTCGTGATGCTCCTGCTGCTGCCGGTGCTGGTGGTCGGAGTGGGGTTCGGGGCTTCGCTGCTCCGCGACCCGTTCGCGAAGGTCCATCCGCGCGTGCAACTGGCCGAGCGGGTCTGGCTGGAGGAGCAAGGCAGGGTCCAAGGCCTCACCGACGCCAGCGAGGCGTTCCGCAAGGGCGCGGTCAGCACCACCGAGCTCTACGCTCAGGCAGCTGAACTGCGGGAAGATTTCTACTGGGGCGCCTGGATGGCAGGCGGTCTGGTCGGGTTGGTTATCGGGTTGAAGTTGATAGAGCTTTCGATACACCGGACGCGAACCGAGTACGAGGCCAACCGGTCTCTGTGCGTCGCATGCGGCCGATGTTTCCGCTACTGCCCCGTCGAGCAGAAGCGGAGGCGGGACAAGAAACGGGAGAAAAGCAAGACATGATGGCCAAGGCAGACAGCGAGCAGAGCAAGACGATCCGCACCGCCCAGTGGCGTGGCGCGATGATCGGCACCAGCGCGGTGGCGGGGGTCTTTACTCTCGCGGTGTTCTCGGTGCTCGCGTTCACCTGGTTCCTGAATCTCACCCAGGACCCCACCGACACCCAGCAGGTGCTCTCCCTGGAGCGCGTGCTCAAGGAGCACCCGGCCGACGAAACCGTCCGCCAGGAGTACCGCAAGCTGGACACCAAGATCCGGGGCAACTACTTCATGCGCCAATGGATTCTTGATACCGGAGCCTGGCTGCTGACCATTGGGGCAGGCGTGTTCCTGGTGACCGCCATGATCGCGGGCGAACTGGGGCGCAAGCTGCCCATGCCCGGGGGCGAAGGTGACGCCGATCGCGAGACCAAGGCCTCGGGGCGGCGTGCGGTGGCCTTCGGGCTGATCCTGCTTGTCGGGGCGGCGGTCGTTCTCGTCTGGGCAGCCCGGGGAAACATGCACAGCGATGCACTGGCTGCGCTGTCGGACGACACGCTGGGCCGGCCTGACGCGAAGAGCCGGACAGATGGCCAGGGACCCGTCACCAACAACGGCGGAAACGGACAGACGGCGACCAACCCGGAGGGCAACGACCAGGTTGAGCCCAAGGATCCCAAGCCGCAGGAACCCGCCTACGCCTCGCCGGCTGAGATGCGCAAGAACTGGCCGGCGTTCCGCGGATACAACAACTCCGGCGTCTGCTACTTCGAGAACATACCCACCGAGTGGAGCGAGCCGGACAAGAAGAACATCGCCTGGAAAGTGCCCGTCGCCCTGCCCGGGCTGAGTTCCCCGGTGGTCTGGGAGGATAAGATCTTCCTGACCGGTGCGACGCGCCAGAAGCGCGAGGTCTACTGCTACAGCGTCAAGGACGGCAAGCTGCTGTGGACGGGCACCTATAAGTCCAACCCCGACGCGCCGGAAGACTACCCGGTGTACGAGTCGGTCGAAGACATGATCCACGCCGCCCCCACGCCCGTGGTCGACGGCAAGCACGTGTACGCCTTCTTCGCCAACGGCGAGGTGGTCTGCTTCGACCTGGAGGGTAAGTTCGTGTGGTCCACGTACGTCGCATCCCCGGAGGGCAACAGCTACGGCAACTCGGCCTCGCTGCTGAAGTACCGCGACAAGGTGATCGTTCTGCATGACGGCCAGGTGACCGGCCTGTACGCGCTGGACGGCCTGACGGGCAAGCAACTGTGGATGCGCGAGAGACAGGGCTTCACGTGGGCCTCGCCGATCCTGATCCGTACGGCCAAGGGCAGCGAGCAGGTCGCGGTCTCCTCCAATCCGGTGCTGGAAGCCTACGACGCCAACAGCGGCAAGCCCCTCTGGGCAACGGAATACTTCTACGGCGACGTAGCCCCCTCGCCGATTTTCGCAGCCAACAAGGTAATCGCGGCGTTCAAGGGCAGCGGCATGCTGGCTGTGGACCCCGACGAAAAAGGCAAGATGCTCTGGGAAAGCTACGAGCTGGAAGAAGCGGAGTTCCCGGAGACCACCAGCCCGGTCGCGGACGACAAGTATGTCTACTTCTATGAAGGCGGCATGCTGGTTTGCTCCGACCTCGAATCCGGAGAAACCGTCTATGAGGAGTACGTAGGGGAAGACGCCTCCTACGCCTCTCCGACCATCGTCGGCGACAAGCTGATGATCTTCTGCTACAACAAGACACTCGTCGTACAGACGGGCAAGGAATACAAGCTGATCCGCACCAACGCCCTCGACGGCCAGGAGGTCATCCATGCCTCGCCGGCCTTCCTTCCGGGCAAGGTCTTCATCCGCGGCAGCAAGAACCTCTACTGCATCCAGGCCAAAGGTGAGTGATCTTCCGTGAGTCGTATCCAGCAGCAAACCGAGCAGGCAGAGACGGTCGACGTAGCTGACGTTGACCGGCTGGTCCAGAAGCTGGGTCGCGGCCCGGAGTCGACAATCCCGTTGCTCCAGGCGATCCAGGACCACTACCAGTACCTGCCCACCCCCGCCCTGGAGAGGCTCTGCGAAATCACGGACATCACCCCCGCACAGGTGGCGGGAGTGTCGACGTTCTACACCCAGTTCCGCCATCGCCCGGCCGGTAAGCACCGCATCAAAGTCTGCATCGGCACCGCCTGCCATGTCAAAGGCGCCGGTGCGATCTACGACGCCTTCCGCGACTATTTAAACATCGAGGGCGACGAGGATACCGATGCCGACGGACTGTTCACCGTCGAGAAAGTCGCCTGCCTCGGTTGTTGCATGCTCGCCGTGGCCGTGCAGATGGACGAGACCATCTATGGCCACGTGAAGACCTCCACCGTCGGACAGGTGATCCACGATTACCTCGCCAGCCTCGACGAGGAAGATACCACCGCCCCGCCGGCAACGTTCGAAGGCGAGAAGGTGGGCATGATCCGCATCTCGATGGACACCTGCTGCATCGCCAGCGGGGCTGAGAAGGTCGCCCGGGCGATGAACGAAGCCGTCCGCAAGACTGGAGCGCGGGCGATGCTCAAGACCGTGGGCTGTTGGGGCAAGAGCTATCTGGAGCCGCTGGTGGAAGTCGTACCCGTCGACGGCGAGCGGGTTCTCTATCAGGGCGTAAGCCCGGAAGACGCCGAAGCGATTGTCCGGCGACACTTCAAGCCACGCGGGGTCATCCAGCGGGCGAAGATCTTCGCTGAGTCAGCCATCGAGAACCTGCTGACCGACCAGAGCTGGGGCATCTGCGACTGTCACGCGATGATGCACTACGACCCGGCCGTTCGGGAATTCGACGACCAGCAGAAGCGCGTAGCCACCGAATACTGCGGCCAGGCCAAGCCGACCGATCTCGACGAGTACCTCCAGCATGACGGCTTCGTGGCGATGAAGAAGGTACTCCACGAGCTTTCGCCAGAGGAGGTGATCGGCCTGGTATCGAACGCCGAAGTCCGAGGCCGGGGCGGAGGCGGCTATCCGACCGGCCTGAAGTGGCGGCAGGTTCGCCAGCAGCCCGGCGACGAGAAATACGTCGTCTGCAACGGCGACGAAGGCGACCCGGGGGCGTTCATGGATCGGATGCTGCTGGAGTCCCAGCCGTTCCGGATCATCGAGGGCATCGTCATCGGCAGCTACGCTGTCGGAGCGAGCAAGGCGTACCTGTACGTGCGAGCCGAGTACCCCCTGGCCGTTTCGCGCATGCGCGAGGCCATCGACAAGGCCACCCGCGCAGGGCTGCTTGGAGACCGCATCGCCGGAAGCGATTTCTCGCTGCACCTGGACATCATGCAGGGAGCGGGCGCGTTCGTCTGCGGAGAGGAAACCGCGCTGCTTGCCTCGATGGAGGGCAAGCGCGGCATGCCTCGCCTCCGGCCTCCTTACCCCGCCGAGGCCGGCCTGTGGGACAAGCCCACCCTGGTCAACAACACGGAGACCTTCTCGCTGATCCCGTGGGTCATCCGCAACGGACCCGAGAGGTTCGCCGCCATGGGCACCGAGAAAAGCAAGGGTACCAAGGTCTTCGCCCTGGCGGGCAAGGTCGCCCGGGGGGGGCTGGTGGAAGTGCCCATGGGCATGACGATCCGTGAGATCGTCGAGGACATCGGCGGGGGCATTCCCGAAGGCAGAGAGTTCAAAGCGGTTCAGATCGGCGGGCCCTCGGGAGGCTGCATTCCCGCCTCGCTCGCCGACACGCCGATCGACTACGAGGAACTGGTCTCCCTGGGTGCGATGATGGGCTCGGGCGGGCTGGTCGTGCTCGACGACACCGACTGCATGGTCGACATCGCCCGGTACTTCCTGGAATTCACCCAGGGCGAAAGCTGCGGCAAATGCACCTTCTGTCGCGTCGGCACGCGCCACATGCTGGAGATCCTCACGCGCCTTTGCGAAGGTGAAGGCACCGCCAGGGACATCGAACGCCTGGAAGAACTCTGCCTGATGATCCCCCGCGGAAGCCTCTGCGGGCTGGGCAAGACGGCGCCCAATCCCGTCACCTCCACGCTGGAGTACTTCCGCCAGGAGTACGAAGCGCATGTGGAGGGCAAGTGCCCGGCCGGCAAGTGTCCCGAGCTGATCCGTTACTGGATCACCGAAGACTGCATCGGCTGCACGCGGTGCGCCCAGATCTGTCCGGCCGACGCCATCGAGATGAGACCGTACGAGCAACACGAGATCGACCCCGAGCTGTGCGTTCGTTGCGGCGCGTGCAAAGTTGCCTGCCCCGTCGACGCGATCCGGGTGGAGTAAGCCCTCTCATGCCGCGAATCACCATCGACGACAAACCCGTGGACGTCCCGGAAGGCTCGACGATTCTCGACGCCGCCCGAGAGCTGGGCATCGAGATTCCCACGCTGTGCTTCCTGCCCGGCCGAAAGGCCAGCACCTCCTGCATGGTCTGCCTGGTAAAAGACCGGGCGACGAGCAAGCTCATGCCTTCCTGCGGCACACCGGTGAGAGACGGCATGGCGATCGACAGCGAGACAGACGAAGTCCGCGCCGCCAGACACGAAGCGCTGGAATTGCTGCTCAGTGACCACCTCGGCGACTGCGACGCCCCCTGCCAGCGGATCTGCCCGGCCGGAATGAACATCCCCCTGATGCTCCGCCAGATCGCGATGGGCGATCTGCAGGCTGCCGCCCGGACCGTCAAGGCGGACATCCCGCTGGCGTCGGTGCTGGGACGGATCTGCCCCGAGCTCTGTGAGCGGGGCTGTCGTCGCAAGGACATCGATCAGCCTGTTTCGATCTGCCTGCTTAAAGGTCACGTCGGCGACGCCGACCTTGCCACCGGCCAGCCGATTGCCCCCACCCCTGATGAGCCATCCGGCAAGCGGGTGGCCATCGTGGGCGCCGGACCGGCCGGCTTGACTGCAGCGTTCTATCTGCTGGACGCCGGACATGCGGTGGAGATCTTCGACGATCGCGACCAGCCCGGCGGAATGGTGCGATACGGCGTGGGCGAGGCGGACCTGGACCGTTCGATTCTCGATGCTGAAATCGAGCCGATCCGCCAGGCGGGGGCGGTCTTTCACGCCGGCATCCGTATCGGTGTCGATCGCGACCTGGTCTCCCTGCGGGACGAGTTCGACGCGGTGCTCCTGGCCGTGGGCATCCCCGATCCAGACGAGCCCCAGGAGTTGGGCGTGCCCACCGGGCCGCGAGGCCTGGAGGTGAACCACGATACGTTCGAGACCCCCATGGACGGCGTGTTCGCAGCCGGTGGGGCGATTCGACCGATCCACAAGCAGGCCGTCCGGGCCGTGGGAGACGGACACGCGGCAGCAAGGATCATCGATGGCTACCTGCGTTCGGGTCAGGCCAGCCCCCCGGACAAGGAGTTCTACGTGCACATCGGAAAGCTGCGCGAGGGCGAAGGGCAGCTATTCCTCGCCGAGGCGTCGGACCGGCCTCGTCAGGAGCCTGCCGATCGAATGCTCACTGCCGAACAGGCCGCGGAGGAAGCCCGGCGTTGCCTCCACTGCGACTGCCGCGCCAGCGAGTCGTGCAGACTGAGGAGATATGCCCGGGAGTACGAGGTGAAGCTGCGCCCCTGGCCGACGGAGCGACGGACGTTCTCCCAGGACCGTAGCCACGAGCAGATCGTCTACGAGGCGGGCAAGTGTATCGACTGCGGAATCTGCGTGCAGATAGCACGGGAGGAAGGCGAGCAGCTGGGGCTTTCGTTCATCGGGCGAGGCTTCGATGTCCGCGTCGGCGTGCCGATGGGCGGCACGCTGGGCGATGCCATTCCACGAAGCGCCCGCAGGATTGCTGAGCATTGCCCCACCGGTGCCTTCTCGCTGTGGGAAGGCGACGACCCGTCCGGCGGAGAGGATTGACCGCTAGACGCCCGCGAGCACGCCGAAATGCTGGATCAGCGAGTCACGGATCTGCTCGGGGGGCATGACGAAATCCACCTTGCCGGTATCGACTGCGGCCTTGGGCATGCCGTAGATCACGCTGCTGGCGGAGTCCTGGGCGTAGGTGGTGGCTCCAAGGTCCTTCATATGCGCTAAACCGTCCGCGCCGTCGCAACCCATGCCGGTGAAGATCACCGATACGAGTTTGGCATCGCGCCTTGTGACAGACTTCATGGTCACGTCGACAGCCGGCTTGACGAAATTGACCTTCTCGCCATCTACGAGCGAGACGCTCATGCCATTGATGATCTTGGTATGCACTTCGCTGGGAGCGACCGTCACGGTACCGGGTTTGAGACGGCCGCCGTCTCGGGCAAGATGAACGTCCATCGGCGTCAGCTCCGAGAGCGTCCGAACAACCGAGTCGTTGACAAACTTCGGCATGTGCTGGACCAGCACAACAGCCGCATCGATGACAGGCAGGTTCATGAAGAACCGCCGAAGTATTTTCGGGCCACCCGTCGAGGCTCCCAATATGACGAGGTTGGGGCGGCTCATGATCCCTCCGCAGGTCTGGGGTTTACAATCCCTGAAGATTCCGCCAGCCGGTCCGTTACGCGTAGGCCAGGCATTCCTCGACCACAGCCAGCAGCGTCTCTGCGTCGAAGGGCTTGGTCACGTAATCGAGCACGCATTCCTTCAGGCTTTCCATCTTGGGTCCCGGAGCGGCGACGGCTGTCAGCATGCAAATGATGTTCCCTTCCAGCAACTGCTTATCCGTGATCTGCTGGATGGTATCCCAGCCGTCCAGGCCGGGCATCATCACATCCATCAGGATCAGCCCGCGGTACCCGCTCTGGAGCACCTCCAGGCACTCCTGGCCGGAATTGGCCGTCAGGACCTCGAATCCACTTTCCCCAAGGATGGCATCCACGGTGAAGAGGATGCCCGGATCGTCGTCCACAATCAGTACTTTCCTGCTCATTACAACCCCCCATGGGCATGGCAACCCATGTCAGTCACTCGTCGCGCGGACCCGTCTGGCCCTGCACGTGAACCCCCGAAACAGTTTCTTCTTCGACCTATTCCCAGGCCGGCTTCAATTAACTGTGACCTCCGCCTCAGCGGATTTCAGCGTGAAGAAGAACGTCGAGCCCTCGCCGGACCCGTCGCTCTCCGCCCAGATGATTCCGCCGTGGCGTTCCACGATCCTTCGGCAGATCGACAACCCCAGGCCGGTCGAGCCATGGTCCGTCCGCGATTCGTCGACCTTGAAGAACTCCTCGAAGACCTGCTGGCACTGCTCGGGCGACATACCCGCCCCGGTATCTGTCACTCCCACGATGACATCGTCACCGCTTGCGTTGGCCTCGATGGTGATCGTCCCGCCGGGATCCATGTACTTCAGGGCGTTGCTCAGGAGATTCTCCATCAACTCCCGCAGGTAGATCCGGTCGGCCTGCACAACGACCGGCGCGACGATCCGGTTGTCCACGTGTACGTCCCGCTCCTGCATGGACAGCTCCATAGCCGCCAGCACGTTGCGGAATTCCACCATCAGGTCCATCGGCTCGCACTGGAACTCCAGGCTCGGTGCGCTGAGTCTCGCCAGGCGAAGCGTACGATCGACCAGGTGCCGCATGTAGTCGACACTACCGGTGAGGATTTCCAGCGCCCGGTTGAGCTTCGGTTCGTCGGGCAGGCTTCGACGCAACATGGGTACCAGCGCGACCAGGGGCGTCAGCGGGGTCTTCAGATCGTGGGCCATCTGGTTGATGAACGAATCCTTCTGCTCCAGAAGCCTGTGGACCTGGCTGGTCCGCTCCTCGACAATCGCTTCCAGGTTCGCGTTGAGGGCACTGACCTCCGCCTGCGTCTCAGTCAATTGATCATTGGCCTTGCGAAGGCTTTCGGCGCTGGCGCGGATCTGGTTCTCCGCATCCTTGCGCTGGGTGATGTCCTGGATGCATACCAGCGCCATCCGCTGGTCTGCCAGGGTCACCGGCGTGCTGTGCACCAACACACAACGCGTGCAGTCCCCCTCCTCCGTCGAGTGGGTCTGGATCTCGGCCTCCAGGCCGTGCATCCTCGCGCCTTCCTCCAACGTCTGCCGGACCGCTCCGCGAAGCTCACAATCGGCGCAGTGAGCCGTCTTTCCGCAACCGTCCTCGTCCTCATCAAGAGCATGGATACATCTGAGCACCTCGCCCGGCCTGACGAGTCGTCCCTCGTAATCGAAGCTCTCGGCGATCTTGCCGTTGGACTTGTGAACCCGGCAGTTCTCGTCGACCAACAGAATCGGCATGGGAACGCTGTCAAACAGGGCTTCGAGCTCCGCCTGGCGCTCGCGCAGCGCCTGCTCGATCTGGTGGTGGCGCGTCACGTCGCGGTGACACTCCACGACCATCCGAATCTCGCCGTCTTCGCCGGTGACGGGAGAGGCGAGAATATCCACGATCTTCACCTTTCCGTCCGGGCCTCGGTGGCGGTGCGTAGCCGAGAACGGCTTGCCCGAGCGCTTGACCTTCTCCAGCGGACAGGGATGGTCGACGCTGTCGCAGACCTCGTCAGGGCTTGCGTGATATACGTCACTGCAGGTCATCCCGTCAGCCACCGGATCCCTACCCCCCAGATGCTCGCGGACAACGCGGTTGGCTGCGAGAATCTTCCCCTCCGGGTCGATCGTCAGTATCGGCTCGGAGATTCCGTCGATGATGCTCTGGAGCTGATCGTGGGACCTCTGAAGCTCCCGCGCATGTTCCTGCTGATGCCGGGTACGCAGCTTGGATTCCTCGCGAATCTGGTGCTGAAGCTCCACGATTCGCCGACCTGCGCGAAGGCGGACCTTCAGGTCCGCCATGTCGAACGGCTTGGTGATGTAGTCATCCGCCCCGGCTTCCATCGCCTCCAGGACGTCTTCCTTCCGCCCGCGGGCTGTCAGGAAGATCACGTAGACGTACTGCCCCTCCTTGCGGGATCGCAATCGTCTGCAGACCTCCAGGCCGGACATGTTGGGCATCATCCAGTCCAGTACGGCGATCTGCGGGTGCCCCTCCTGCTGCAGTGCGCCCCAGGCTTCCTGGCCGTCGCCTACACAGATGGCTTCATACCCCCACATCGACAGGCTGGAATCGACCAGCCGACGAGAGATCGCATCATCTTCTGCGATAAGAACTTTCACAGAATACCCCGAAGTCAGTCCCCGCACGTGCCTCCACCGGCACGTATCAGCCTGGCAGCACGGAGCTTCCAGGACTTCCTGCAGGCAGCCCAGCGTCAGTCTGCCGGTGAGGCAGTTCAAGCCCGATGCTTCTGCCCAAGGGAGTATCGGCAGCCATCCGGGGCAACTTGACCACCAGTCGTTTCTTCAGAGAACGACCACATCAGCCGGATCGATCTCCAACCAGACCGCCTGCCCGGCTTCGGGCAACTTGCCGCCCCTGCCGATCGTCGAGACCCGCCAGAGGGCCTGCTCGCCAAGCTTCACGCGGTACTGGCGCATCTCCCCGAGGTACATGCTGGACTCCACGCGACCTGGAAGAAAGAACGCACCACCACAGTCTCCTTCGGGCCGGCTGAGCTGCAGGCCAATCCGCTCAGGTCTCACGCAGCAGGTCACCGCCTGACGCTGAGAAAGCCCCTCCGCGCAAGCCGCCCGGATCAGTCCCAGGTCCGTCTCGATCTTCGCCGGATCCCCTGCCTCGAAGACCCTGCCGCGAACGAAATTCGCCTCGCCCAGGAAGTCGGCTACGAAAACCGTCGCCGGCCGACTGTAGAGCTCCTCGGGCGTGCCGACCTGCACAATCCTGCCCTCGCTCATCACGGCCACCCGGTCGGCCATCGAAAGCGCCTCCTTCTGGTCGTGCGTCACGTAGACCCCGGTCGTACCGGTCGCCTTGACCAGCTCGCGCAGCTCCGAGCGCATCACCAGCCGCAACTGGGCATCGAGGTTGCTGAGGGGCTCGTCCAGCAGCAGACACGCAGGACGCGCCGCCAGCGCCCGGGCAAGCGCCACCCGCTGCTGCTGGCCGCCGGAAAGCTGATTCGGCTTCCGCGCCGCGTAGTCAGCCATGTGGACCCGCCGGAGATTCTCGTCGGCAAGCTCTCTGCGCTGCTGCCTGCCTGCCCTGGCCATCCGCGGGCCAAACTCCACGTTCTGCCGGACCGTCATGTGAGGCCACAGCGCATAGCTCTGGAAGACCATCGCGGTGTTGCGTTTCTCGATGGGCACGCTCGTAACGTCGCGGTCATCGAAGAAGATCTTCCCCCCCGTCGGCTCGGCCAGCCCGGCGATCATGCGAAGCAGCGTGGTCTTGCCACACCCGCTGGGCCCCAGCAGGAAGAACAGCTCCCCGGGGCGGATCTCCAGATCCACATCGGCTACGGCGCGCGTCTGGCCTGCCCCGCGCCCGAATGTCTTACTCAGTTGCTCCAGTCGGATTCCCGTCATGGTGTCCTTCCCCCGAGTCTCACGCCCGGAAGATCGCGCCCAGCCTCCTGCCGAGCAGCAGGCTCGCGGTGGCCATCGTCCCGCCCAGCAGAATCATGCCGCACACGCCCATCGCCGCAGCTACGTGCTTGGCGTCGCCGGTTCCCGCGGTGAACAGGATATACACCTGCTTGGTGATCGGGTAGTCCGACCGCTGCTGGGCGAGCACCAGCGAGTCGCTGACCTCGAGCATCGCGAACGCGAAAGCCAATACCCCCGCCGCCACGATATTCGCCATCACCAGCGGAACCGTCACCCGCCGCACGGTGCCCGTCCGCGAACAACCCAGGTTCCGCGCAGCTTCCTCCAACGATTCGGGCACCTGCTCGAGCCCGGCAGAGAGACCCCGCACCACAAACGGAAGCCGACGCACCGAATACGCCAGCACCAGCAGCAGGAACGGATCACGCGCCGGACTGATGAACTCAAGCACGCTCCCAGGAACCGTCATCGCGATGTACCCCGCGGCCAGGATCAGTCCGGGCACGGCCAGGGGGAGCATCACCAGCGCATCCAGCACGCTGCGCCCGGCGACCTTCGCCCGGATGATCAGCCACGCTGCCACGCCCCCCACCACAAGGTCCACCACGGTCGATACGCCCGCGTACTGCAAGCTGTTGACGATGCTCGTGTACGTGTCGTCGCGCGAGACGATCGCCCGGAGGTGACGCAGCGTGTAGCCATCCGGCAGGACGGTTCCCTCCCACCGCTCCGCGACCGCGAAAAGGATCACCCCCAGGTGCGGGAGAATCGCCAGGAAAATCACCACGCCGAAGATCACCCAGGCAGCCAGCGTGCCCGGCGCTCCGAGCTTGCGCGTTTCCGCCTGCACGGTCGCCTTCGACGATCCCGCCTGCGTGGCCCGGCCGAACACGAACTTGCCCAGCACGTACAGCAGCACCGACGACGCAAGCAGGATGGTCACCAGGCTGAAGGTCCTGCCGGTGTACTGCCCACTGTCGATTTCGTTGAAGATCGTCACCGGAACCAGGGGCTTGTAGTCCATCAGCAACGGCGTGCCGATGTCCGTGAACGACCAGATGAACACGATCGTCCCGCCCGCGAACAGACCCGGGCGGATCAACGGCAGCGTGACGCGCAGAAACGTGCGCACCGGCCCGGCTCCGAGGTTCCTCGCGGCCTGCTGATAAGCGGGGTCCACGTTGGCAAGGGCAGCCGAGCTGTTGAGATAAACAATCGGGAACAGGTGCAGCGCCTGGAGGATGGCTACGCCCCAGAAGCCTCCCGCAAGCCAGTCGCGGGCGCGCTGACCGGGGCCAATCTCGATCAGGCCCCATTGCTCCAGAAGCTTGTTGAACGCCCCGATCTCGCCGAAGAACTGCTTGACCGCCAGCGCGCCGACGAACGGCGGGAGAATCAGCGGCAGCAGGACCGCTACCGACAGCAACCCCTGGCCGGCGAAGCGGAACCTCGCGCGCAGGACCGCCAGCGGCAGACCCAGCAGGAAACTGATCCCCGTCGCCGCCAGGGCAAGCACAACGCCGTTGAGCAACTGGTCCATCAGCAGCCGGTTCTGCACCGCCCGCTGGAACCAGTACGTGCTCAGCCGACCCTCCAGCTGGAAGGCGGATTCCACCGTCAGAAAGATCGGCCAGAGGAAGAACGCCGCCAAAAACGCGATGATCGCCAGCGCAGCCAGATGCGAGACCGGCCTCCTGCCAAGCTTCGCCCCCCAGCCAAGCTGCTGCCTGGAACCCAACGGCTGCACGGACGTTACCTCGCGATGGTCTCGTATTTCTCGCGGAAGAACCGATGCCACGCCGTGGTGATTTTCTCGGCCTCGACGGGATCGCGCAGCCTCTCTGCGATGTCCGCGATCTGCTCGCGTGTGCGGACGTTGGGCGGGAGTTCATACAGCCGCTGCTCCAGCCGGGCCCGATCCTGACCCTCTGCAGCGACAATCGCCGCCTTGGCCTGCTTCAGCGGGCCGGCGTTGTCCACCGCCGCTGCACGGACCAGATATTTCAGCACCCCGAAACGGACCTTGCGCATCGGGATGTCCAGCGTCATCTCGTTGCCCGCCTTGTACGGGCTCTCCACCCCGCCGAGAAGCCGATCGCCGTAAGCGGTGTAGGCGTCGCGACGGATCGGCTGGCGGTGGAGCGGTTCGGCCACCGGGCCATGCTTCGTGCCCACCCGATTGCCCCACAGCCCCTGGCCTTCCAGCGAGAGCACGAAGTCCACGAACGCCTGCGCGAGCTCCGGGTGCGGGGGGTTCTTGAGGATGCCGATCGGGTCCGGCGAGTAGGCGGTCTGCCCGGCCGGGGAAACGTAAACCAGCGTCTCGGGGTACTTGTGCACACGCATCACGCCGTAAAAGTCGATGCACGCAGCGACCGGGGCCTCGTTGAGGACCGCGTCGGCTGCCCCGCTCGCCCCGTCGTAGAACTTCTTGGCGTTGCCCAGAATCGAAAGCAGCTTGGCCCACCCGTCGGGCCAGTCTTCAGCCGATTGGACGATCATCTCGTACGCAGCGGCCGCCGAGCCGGACTTCGACGGATCGGCCAGCGCCACGAAATCCACGAATCGGTCGTCGGCAAGGTCGTCCCACTGTTTCGGCGGGGCGATGCCGTGCTCGTCGAGGACCTCGCGGTTGTACAGGAAGCCGAACCCGCTGACCGCTGCACCGGCCCAGCGGGAATTCGGATCGTACATGTGCAGGCCGCCGAAAGGCGAAGGCACGTTCTCGGTGAACGACTCGGGTATCTGCATCTTCTGCAGGATGCCTTCCTCGCCCATCTTCTCGAAGTTGTCCTCCCCGCCGCCGAACACCACGTCCATGCCGGCTGAGTCCGTTCGCTTGTAGAGGTTCCGCAGGTGCTCCAGAATCCGCGACGCCCCGCCACCGACATCCCGCCACTGGATCCGTACGCGCTTGCCCGCCTGCAGAGCGTAGTGGAACGCGAACGCAGCTTCGAACTCGTTCTCGATGTTCTGGTTGTGCGGGCTGATGATCACCAGCTCCACCTCGGGCAGTTCGTCGATGCCCTTCCCCCACTTCTCCGCCACCTGCTGGTTGACGCTCTGCCAGCGCGGGTCGCTCTTGAGCGGGTCATCCCTGCTGCAGCCCGGAAGCATGATCCCGGCGGTTATTGCCAGCACAACTGCCGCCGCGGCAGGAATCGATCTACGGCTCATCGCTTGGGTTCTCGTCATCAGTCGTGTCCTTGCGGTGCTTGTTTTCCTGATCGGGTCTGTCGGCCGGCGAGGC
>CAZXSK010000003.1:68826-71793 GCA_964642855.1 uncultured Planctomycetaceae bacterium
GGCGAGGCTTCGCCGGGCCTGTGATGCCACTCGGGAAGCTCGATGTCCTTCGACATCGCCCACGCGGTGACGTAAAGGCGCGCGGTGAAGGCCGCTGAGGCCTCCAGCCTCTCGCGGGCAAACTCCGCTGCGGGAGAGTTCGGATCCAGTTCCTTCTCCAGGTCCGGAAGCTTTTCCTCCAACCTGTATACCTTGTCCACGAGCCGGTGGGAAGCCAGCAACTCGCCCGTTACCGCTTTGAGCAGCTTGCCCTCTCCGAACGCAAGCGGCTTGGACTCGATGCGTTTGGCCACCTCGGAAACTTCCACCGATGCCTTGCCAAGAAGGGCATCGACCTTCAGGTGAATGCCGCTTCGCGGGCTCGTGGGGTTCTCGGCGTTGGCGTCCACGCGCCCGTCGTAGTGGATCGTCGTATGCAGGGGGTTGCAGAGATCCTGGGCGTAGTGGGCCAGAATGCCGGCGTACATGCGGCACTTCCGACGGATCTGCCGGTCACGGGGCCACTTGCGATGCTCCGCCATCGCCGTCGCAAGCCGCTGGGTCCATTCGACGACCGAATACGGCAGATACCCCACCTGCGAAGGCTTGTATCCAGCCTTGACGACGGCCACGGTGAACTCCTCCCGCGTGGGAGGAAGCGAGCGGATCTCCGCCCGCCGGAGCAGTTCCCAATCGCAGTACTGGTTGCCCGCCTCGGCTTTGTGAGACTCCGCGCCCGCGAAAGGCCGGGTCCACAGGTCGGGCTCGTTGCTGTACTGGGCGATGGCGGCGGCGTGGTCAGCCAGCACGGCTGGTTGACCGTCACCCAGCGCGGTTACCGCAATCGTGGTGGCCTTCTCGTGACCTCTGGCGTGCCACGCCGAGGCCAAAGCCGCCGACCCGAGAAGAACGCCGGCGACGGTCGCGAATCTGATGATCGAGCTTCTCATGGCGGATCCTCCGGAGCACGAGTATGGACTACCGCCGCCCGACGGACGATGCAAGCCCGAATGCTCGGCGTGCGGCAATGCCTGCAATTTGCCGGAGAAGGCCCCGGTTCCGTTGAGCCCGGCCGGGCGGTCAGCCCAGGCCCACGTCAAGGCTCATCATGATCGCGAAACCCGCGATCACACCCATCGTCGCCAGGTCGACGTTGCCGTTGCTCTGGGACTCGGGGATGAGCTCCTCTGCGACCACGAAGATCATCGCCCCGGCCGCAAAGGCCAGCGCGTAGGGGAGAATCGGAGCCATCAGCAGCACCATCGCCGCCCCCGCGAGGCCCGCGATCGGCTCGACGATACCCGAAATCTGCCCGTACCACAGCGCGCGCCACCTGCCCATGCCCTCCCGGCGGAGGGGCAGGGAAACCGCCGAGCCTTCCGGGAAGTTCTGCAGCCCGATGCCCAGTGCCAGCGCAAGCCCGGCCATGGCCTGTTCGCGGGCGGCCTCGGCCCCGGCCATGTGGGCCGCTGCGCCGAACGCCACGCCCACCGCCAGGCCTTCGGGAATGTTGTGAATCGTGATCGCCAGCACCAGCAGCGTGCTCCGTCGCCAGGACGTGGGAATGCCCTCCGCCTCCTTCAGGCCCGGGTGCAGGTGCGGCAGCAGACGGTCGGTCAGGCGAAGGAACCCCGCCCCCAGCACGAAACCCACCAGGGGCGGAATCCAGACCCAACTGCCGTAGCCCCGCTCCTCGGCCATGTCGATCGCCGGGGCCAGCAGCGACCAGAAGCTGGCGGCGATCATCACCCCGGCAGCCATGCCCAGCGCAGCATCCAGAAACCGCTGGGACACGCTCTTGGTGAACAATACGACCCCGGCTCCCAACGCCGTCACCAGCCACGTGAACGTGGTCGCCAGCAGCGCCTGTACTACCGGACTGAGATCGAAAAACCACTGCATTGACCTGACCTTCCTTCCTGTTGATGACGGCAAAACAGCAGCGGGCGGCCTCTTGCTTGGCAGAGATCCCCACCGACTCATCACAACCCGCGCAGGGCATTATACCCACGCCGATGCCGCAACGACTGCGGCGAGAGGGTCTTGCCTCCCGGTCGGCGCAACAGAACGGCCCCGCTTCCGTGTCGGAAACGAGGCCGCAGTTTGGCTCGAAGCAGTCGCGGACTCTCAGGATTCGCCGACGATGATGCCCGTCCACATCGGGCCGCATTCGGTATTGTAGGCCTGGCTGAGCTTCTTGCCCTTGCTGTGAGCGACCACCTGAAGCTGCTGCGCCCGCAGCACGCTGGGCAGCGAGATCTCCACGTCGACGCCCCGCTGATCCAGCGCCGCCTTGACCTGACCCACGAAAATATTCGTCAACTCGCCGACGGCATCGGACATGTCCTCGCTGTCGAACGGAATCTCCATGCCGCAGAAACGCTGAACAGCCTGCTCGGCCATGTCCTTGGGCAGAGCGAGGTAGATCGACCAGGACAGGTCACCCACCAGCGAGATTACCGCCATGCAGATCGGGCCATCAGGTACCTCCGGATCGGTCTCCAGGGGCACCACCTCCAAGCCGCACATCGCATTCAGCGCCCCGCAGGCAGATTGCGTCACGCAATCGGCATGCTGAAGCCCTGCTTCCGTACTTGCTTCGTTCTCTGCCATCAGTCTCCCTCTCTTCGGGATGGCTGCGGGTCCCCCGTACCCTGGTACCTGCGTCGCCGACAGCCGGGCCTGCCCGGTGCGATCGGAAGAAGACTTCGCGCGTACCCCCACGCCCTTCGAAGTCGTCTGTCTTCTGACAGATACATCGGACATCGATCCGACCGGCTGAAATTAGCCCTCCACGAATCGGCTCAGGATTCACAACAGCGCTTACTTCAGCCGGCGAAGCAGTTTGTCCACCTCGCCCCTGAATCGCCCCGCCTGACCGGCCACAGACGCGATGAAGGCGTCGTCGTCGGGACTGCCGAGCACCGCCCCCATCTCCGCCTCGCTTCCAAAGGTCATCTGCCGGAACGACCCGTCGAAATCCTTCCG
>CAZXSK010000003.1:71893-89248 GCA_964642855.1 uncultured Planctomycetaceae bacterium
TTCGATCCGATCGCGCAGCGCATCCTCATCGGCTTTCGAAACGAGCTGGCCACCCAGGTTCACCCAGGCATCGGCTGCGTCCGCCGCCCCCAGCGCCCTGGCCATGGAAGCGACCGTAGCCTTCCGATGCTCCCGGAAGTACCCCGCCAGCTCATCCATCGCGTAGAGCAGCAGCATCTGGCGGTACGCCGCGAACGCCCGGCCGGGCTTGAGCACCACCACCTTCCGTGACGAATCTTCCACGCCCCGGGCAAGCACCTGCAGGGAATCGACCTCCTTCCGCCCGCCGGACAGCAATTCCCTGCCCAGCCGGACCCACCGCTGCGGATCGTCTTGCCCGCCGCCTTCGCCGGGCTCGGGCGTGCCGTGATGCGCCCGGGCGGTCCAACCGGCCAGGAGGTCCATCGCGCGAAGGATCTCCCGGACCGTATCGGGTGCCAGAGCGTCGAATTCGACGTGCTGGCCGCCGGGTGCGCGGGCGTCACGCGCCCGGAACTTCCAGCTGTTCCGCGCGAGGGCGTACATGTTGTACAGCCACCAGAAGGCCGGCATGACGACCAGCCGGTCGCGGGCTACGTCGTTGGCGACCAGCGCAAAGGGCAGCGGCACGTCGAGGCTGGCGGGGTAGTCGCCCTTGGCCAGCAGCACATACGAGGCGAACCGGCTGTTGTGCTTGAGACTCACGCAAAGCCCCGGCCAGAACCCGCGACCCGCGACGATCTCCCCGTCGGGGGCGCGGGAGTTGTGGTTGGACCCGATCGTTGCCCCGGCAGCAATGTTGCTCTGGCCGCCGATCGTCGTGGCGATCAGGAACGAGTTGTTGTGGTGCTGCTCGTGGGCCGGAAAAACCAGGCTGCTGATGACCTCGCAACAGGCGATGGTGGAATTGTCGCCTACGAAGCTGTCGCACACCCGGGCGCCGAGCTTCAGCGTGGCGCACCGGCCGAGAACCACCCGCCGGGCCTTGACGCCCGAGAGCACCTTCCCGCCCGCCTGCACGACGACATCCACCAACGAGACGCCCTCCCCGATCTCCACCGGCTCATCGGGGACACTCTCCAGCGACACGTTCTCCAGGCGATCGGCCCCGACCACCACCGACCCCGCCCCGAGATTCACCCCTCGAAGCGTGCGGCACGAAACAACCGCTGCGCCCCGCCCAATGCGACTTCGACGGCCCATCGAGCTGCAGGCGTCGTCGGTCCAGGCGACCAGTCGACGCAGGACCTTGCTGCGGTCGCGAGCGCGGGCCCACAGCGCAGCCCCGGCGGGGAGCATCCCCGGGCCAGCGAGGATCCGCCGGCCTCCGTTTTCGTTGGCGACCTCGATCCATGGGCGGTCATCGTCGTCGCCGTCGCTGTCGGCGCCTCGCCCGCCGTAGCCGAACGTTCCCTCGCCCCGGCCGGTCACCACGCCGACATCCAGCAGCAGCGCCTCGTCGGCGATCTCGCAGCCGGATACCAGGGCTGCCCGATGGATCACCACATCGTTACCCAGGGAGCAGTCTTCGAGCGTGGCGTCGGTCAGGCCGGGCGGCAGCGAAAGCCCCCGCCACGTCCGCCCGGTCTGCAGAGAGCCGATGCACACCTGTCCCCGGAAGGTGCACCGGCGGATGCGGGCGGGGTCGAAACCGTCGCAGACACGCAAGGCCGACCAGTCGTCCGCGACGCTGCCCTGCCCGACCAGCCGGGCAATTTCCTCGTCGGTCAACCGGCGATGCTCGCCGGATGGTTTGGCGTGTCGACGGCGTGGACTCATAGATCGCTTTCAGGAAACAGGCTGTGGAATCCGAATGTCAGTGTAGGGATTTGGGGCCCGGCCCGCAACGGCATGCCCTGCCAGCTCATCGGCACAGGCGCTTTCGCAACTTGATATGTCCGTATTGCCCAGATAGAGTCCTAGTTGAGAGTCGACTGGTACGAATACGCGGTGAACCATGGCCGAAGACATCAGCAATCTGCAGGAAAAGGTCGCCTTCCTCGAACAGTCGCTCGCCACGCTCGAGGGCACGGTCGACGAACTGAACCGCCAGCTTCACAAGCTGAATCGCGAAGTCGGCGAGATCCGCCTCGAGATGGGCAAGGAGGACGAGCGCACGCCGTCGCAGGCAGATCAGTAGCCTGCACCCCGGCGGCGCACGCCGCAGACGACCGCCCTGGCTGGAAATCCGGCTGCAATCACTGTCACTGACAGGGGAGAGGTAGCACGCGTGAGTCTTGTTCTGGTCATCTTGCCGGCGTTGGCGGTCCTGGTCGTTGTCTTCGCCACTTCCGAAGGGGAAAGCGATTCCCCAGCCCCAGCCTCCAATCGCCTGGCGGAAGAGACCAGCCCCTACCTGCTGCAGCACGCCCACAACCCCGTCGACTGGTACCCCTGGGGCAGTGAAGCTCTCCGGCTCGCCCGCCGGGAGGACAAGCCGATCTTCCTGTCGGTAGGCTATTCGTCCTGTCACTGGTGCCACGTGATGGAACGGGAGTCCTTCGAGGACCCCGAAACCGCCCGCTTGCTCAACGAGCACTTTGTCGCCATCAAGGTCGACCGGGAAGAACGACCCGACCTGGACCAACTCTACATGCTGGCCACCGAAATTCTCACCGGCCGGGGCGGCTGGCCGAACTCCGTCTTCCTCACCCCCGACCTCAAGCCCTGGTTCGCGGGGACCTACTTCCCCCCGAACGATCTCCCGGGCAGGCCCGGATTCAAGACCGTTCTCCGGCAGCTCCGGACCTACTGGACCGACCGACGGGAGGAAGTCGACCAGGCGGCGGAGGAGATCGCACGCAATATCCGCGGGGCCTCCGAACTGCCCGCCAGGCCGGACGGCCAGGCCGCTCCAACCCTGACCGCCGAACCCGTTGAGCTGTCGGTCAAGGCGCTGCGAAGCGCCTTCGACGACGAGTTCGGCGGCTTCGGATCGGCTCCGAAGTTCCCCCAGCCGGTATCGCTGAACCTGCTTCTCCACCGGGCCCGTTCGGAGAAAGACCCCGTGCTCTGGGAGATGGTCTCCCGCACGCTCGATGCCATGGCCTGCGGCGGGATCCACGACCACGTCGGCGGGGGCTTTCACCGTTATGCCACCGACGGGGCGTGGCACGTGCCCCACTTCGAGAAGATGCTTTACGACAACGCCCAACTCGCCGAGCTCTACGCCAGCGCAGCAGCCGAGCTCGACGAGCCCCGCTACGCGCGCGTCGCACGCGACATCTGCGACTTCGCCATCCGCGAAATGGTCCTGCCCGACGGGGCTTTCGCCTCCTCGATCGACGCCGACACCCCCGAGGGCGAAGGTGCGTACTACGCCTGGTCTCGCGATGAGATTATCAGCGCCCTGGGGAGACAGCGGGCCGAGCGGTTCTGCCAGGCCTTCGACGTCCGCGCGGAAGGCAACTGGCGCGATGAAGCCTCCGGCCGGGCCACCCGAACCAATCTGCTTCGCCTCCGCAAACCCCTGGACCAACTGGCCGAAACGTGGGGCCTCTCGCCCGAACAGGCACGCGATGTGGTGGACGAGGACCTGCTGACCCTCCGGATGGCCCGCTCGACCAGGCCCGCTCCCACCCGCGATGACAAGGTGCTGGTGGCATGGAACGGATTGATGATCGCGGCGCTGGCCCGGTGCGGCCTGACGCTGCGAGAGCCCGAGTACGTCGAAGCGGCTTCGCGAGCAGCGGAATTCCTGCTGGCATCCTGCCTGACCCACAAAGGCCTGGTCCGCTCGTGGACGGCAGGCCGATGCGGACACCCCGCCTTCCTGCAGGATCACGCTTGCCTGATCCGGGCGCTGGCGTGGCTGTTCAAAGCCAGCGGAAGGCAGATCTGGCTCAATCACGCCCGCCGACTCGCCGAGGACATGATCGGACTGTTCGCCGACCCCCGGGGCGGCTTCTACTCGGCGAGGGTGCAGGACGATCTGCTTACACGCTCTCGCGATACGATCGATACGGCCCTGCCCTCGGGAAACGCCTCGGCCGTGATCGCCCTGGTGGAACTCGCCGACACCGCCCAACTGCGACAGTATCTCTGGCACGCGCGAACGACACTCGAGGCGGTGCTCCCCGCCATGCGCAGGCATCCCCAGGCCACGGCGGGACTCGCACTGGGACTTGCCCGGTTCCGCGAGGTCCAGAAAACGATGGCCCGTCTCCGTCACAGCGACATCCGGCGCCTGCCCGACGTGATGGGCAGCTCGCCCCCCCTGGAATGGGAAATCTACTGTTCGAGTATCCGCTGCAGACCCGGTGGTCGCATCGACCTGGCCGTCCACCTGGTGATCTCCGAGCCATGGCAGGTCTACGCCAACCAGCCCCAAGCCGACCATGTCATGCCCACGGGCATCGCGATGGAAGTACCCAACGACCTCCAGACACTGTGGTGCTGGCCGGAGGGAAATCCCTCGCCGTACGGGAACGGAGACGCCCGGCCACGGGTGTACTCCGGCGCGACGTGGGTTACCGGAGCCATCCAGATTCCGCCCGACCAGTCGCCCGGCCCGCTGGAACTGGTCTTCTCCCTCACCTGTCAGCCCTGCGAGCAGGACCGGTGCCTGGAGCCGATGTCCCAGGAACTGACGCTGACGCTGGATATCGACCCGCAGGCGCCACCGGCAACCGCCCGACACGCCCAGGCGTTCCAGCTTGCCCGAGCCGCCACGGAGAACGCCCGGGCCTGACGTCCTGCCCAGACCGAAACCGCCCGGCCGGACTCTCCACCACCCGATGACGCACACAGGTCCTTGTGACTGAACGTTCGCGAGGCTACCTTCGTATGGAATATTGCACAGGGCAGCACGTCTGCCCCCCTGGCAGAACCGAACACGGAGAGACAGACCAATGTGGAATCACACCAAGACCGCGATCCTGATGGCCGGGCTGATGGGCCTATGCCTCGGCGTGGCGTACCTGCTGGGCGGCTCGCAGGCGTTGTTGCCTGCGCTGCTGATCGGCGGGGTCATGAATGTCATCGCGTATTTCTACAGCGACAAGATCGCCCTGGCGACCATGCGCGCCCGCGAGATCGACCGATCGGAAGACCCGGCGCTGGTGGACATGGTCGAGCGCCTCGCCCGCCGGGCGGAAATTCCCATGCCGCGCGTGTGCATGTCCCCGGCTGCGGCTCCCAATGCGTTCGCCACCGGCAGAAACCCCGCCCACGGCGTGGTCTGCGTGACCGCGGGCCTGCGACAGATGCTCGACGACAAGGAAATCGAAGGCGTGCTCGCCCATGAACTGGGGCACATCAAGCACCGCGACATCCTGATCTCCACCGTCGCCGCCGTCGTCGCCGGGGCCATCACCTACCTGACCTATCTCTCGCTGTTCTTCGGCGGGGGCGACCGCCGGCGAGGCCATCCGCTGGTGGCGCTGCTGATGATGATCCTGGCGCCCCTGGCCGCCGGACTGATCCAGATGGCCATCAGCCGATCGCGTGAGTACGCCGCCGACCGCTACGCAGCCGACCTCTGCGATTCGCCCCGGCCCCTGGCGTCGGCGCTGCAGAAGCTGACCAAGGGCAACAGCCGCATCCCCCTGCCCGTCCCCGACGCCCAGAGCAACATGTTCATCGTCCAGCCGCTGACCGGCGGGGACATGCGCAAGCTGTTCATGACCCACCCGCCCATCGAAGAGCGCATCAGCAGGCTGATGGCGATGGAGAGGTAGAAGGCCTGCGTAGCTTGGCTGCCAATCTTGCCAATCGCAGAGGGGCCCGGAAACTCACCGGCCCGATCCGGTGCGCTCATTGCCCCGACAACCAGTCATCGATAGGCCGACTCACCGCGGCTACCGGTCGCCTCCGACGTTACCCCAGATCAGCTTCCCGGAACCGATCGTGGCTTCGACCTCTTTGCCATTGATGATCAGCGCCGGCCTGCCTTTCACGGGTATCCAGATACCGGCCAGGTCGCCCTCGACGACGATCTTCTTCTCACCGATGCGCACGAACGCGTACCCGGTGAAGGTGTAGGTCTCCCCGCCGCCTCGGAGCATGGTCTGTCGGCCGGCCTTGTCTCCGACAGCCAGCAGCACCCGGTCGTCGATGTCGCTGCCGTCGGCGCCTTCCACCTTCGCGACGAAGGCGTGATCGTCGCCCGCAATCCGCTGGAAGCTCTCGACGCGGTGTTTGCCCAACCCGCCCTCGAAGGGCTCGTGGAGCGCGATGAACGTCGCCGACTTCGCCTTGCGGCGGGCGATCAACGACACGCCGCCGATCTCGGGCTCGTCCCATCCCTTCGGCTCGCTGTGGGTGGGGGTCTTGCCGACGAAAACCTCGGTATCGGCCTGGCCGAGCATCATCACGCGAACGCCCACGCCCTGGGCGTACCACTCCTTGCCCAGCACGCTCTCGGACACGTCGTCGAGCTGACAGGTCTGCAGGGCGCGGAACGTCCACGGCTTGTCGCCGGGCGTATGCTTCACGGTCTGCTGCAGGTCGTGACGTCGGCTGAGCCGGCCGCTCGAACGGGCGTAAAGCTTCCCGCCGTCGAGCTCATCGGTGGGCTTCCAGGCCTTTGGGGTCTCGGGCTGATGGCTGCCGAGGGTGTGCACCTGCCAGTCGTAGGTGTGCTCGCGCCGGCCGGTCAGGCTGGCGACGTCGAACATGTACTCCTTCGTCAGCACCAGCGCGCGGGTTTCGTCGATCCGCCTCCCCGCGATCTTCTCCTCGGGCTTGCCCAGGTCGTGCGACCCTCCGTCGGGGTCGCCGGTGCTCCACCTGCGGTCGGATCGTGCAGCTACGAACTTAGCGAGCTTCCCGAAGTGATGCCGAGGCCGGATCTCGCCGTGGGAGTTCATCAGGTCGCCATCAACGATCACCGTACACTTGCCGCGTCCCCAGCCCGTCCACGGGTCGCCGGTGGCGTACCCCTGCGAGACATTGCGGTTCATGTAGATCGGCCGCTGGTAGGCATAGTAGCCCAGGATGCTGAAGTAGTCGCGCACGAAATGCACGTAGTACAGCGCGAGATTCATCGCCACGGCCGGGTCGTCGGACTCCCAGTAGTCGCTGGTCTCGTTGGCGCGGAGCATCACGAACCCGCGCTCGGGCGCGACGTACGACTTCACCGGCGGAGCGGTCACCTTCTGCGGGTCGATCGGCGAGAGGTTGAAGTACAGCGTCGGGTAGTACTTCTTGTGCTCGGGGGTTCGCATCTGGGCGAGGAAGTAATCGTACCCGCCCTTGGGCCAGCGGGCGTGGGCGAACTCGAACCACAGCGGCGCGAGCATCTTCTGGACCTTCACGTTGCGGTAGTCCCGGCCGTTCATGTTCTTGCCCGTCCAGTAGGCGTCGCCGCCCCGCCCGTCGGGCAGGTAGCCGTTGACGATCGCGTGCTGAAACATGTAGTGATAGCCGGTGGAGGGTTGGTTCTTCTCGGGCTTCAGCGACCGGGGACACCCCGACGCGTCACCCATGGTCACCTTCGGATAGTGGTAGCGGTCCGTGCCGACCGAGATGCGCGGATAGCCCACTGCAATGATGCTGTCGACGTAGCTGCGCATCGTCGCGCCGCCCTTGCCCTTGTAGTCGAACCCCAGCTCGCCCAGCCCCAGCCGGTCCAGGCCGTTGCAGTACAGCAGCATCACGCCGATCATCGAGTAGTGCTTGCCGAACTCCTCCATGTAGAACTGCCCGTCGGCGATGTACTCGTCGAAGTACCACTTCCAGCCGCCGTTGGAGTTGTGCAGCTTGCGGATGAGTTCCTCGTCGCCCAGCGCGACGGCCATCAGATGCGCAGCCATCGGGCGGGGCCACTGCATGTTCGGCAACCAGCTCGTGCGGGTGTAGCGCTTCTTGTCGTTGAGCTGGTGACGGATGAACACGCGGAAGGTGTCCTCGATCTTCTTCCGCTCATCAGCCGTAAGGTCGTCGTAGAGCACGTCGTAGCGCACGGCCATCATGGAGTTGTCGTTGTGGGCGCGCTTCACGGGGCAGTTGTCGGGCGTCTTGCCGATGAAGCCCAGGAGGTATTTCTTCTCCGAGTTGCCGGCTTTCTCGTCGCCCAGCACCTTGTAGCGGAAGAGGTTCGCGAATGCCCGGTTCCGGCTGCCCGCCTTGCCCAGCGTCTTGGCGAGTTGCTTCTTGATGTCTTCCCCGCCGGCCTGCACGCGCTTGCCGATGGCGGCAAGCTGCTGGGCGTCCCAGACAATGTACGGGTGCTCGGCGCCTTTTTCCCCGGCCGATGCAAGCCCGGCTGTCAGCACGATGGCCACCGCCGCTGCGAGCGACTTCGCGAATGTCGACATGATGGATCTCCCGGTGTGTTTGTGCGCGAAACGAAGCGCGCCCTCGCGGGACGCGCCCCAACTGAAACCGCCCCCAGCGGTCTGGGTATTGCCTCTCGGGCAATCCCCCGCCCTACGACGCCGGGGGATACTCCGTGCACAGCAGGTGCAGCGGAGCTTCGTCTTCCTCGATGGCCGGGAAACGCGGCAACGGTTCCAGGAAACGATTGTCGCGGGCGTCGTCGTTGACGCGCGACACCTCGCCGCCCAGCACCTTGCCCCCGCCCTGCTCGGCGTAGAACGTGTGGTACAGGTACGGAGGGAGCGTGATCGACTCGCCCGGCTGGAGGCGGACCTTCTCGCCAGGCTGGTAGGTCTTCTCGATGCCGTCGATGCTGACCGCCACCGGGTTCTCGCGGTCGATCTCCTCGGTGTCCGGATCGGCGTTCCACAGCTCCAGCACCATCACGCCGCCGGCGCGGTTGATGATGTCCTCCATCTTCGACCAGTGGAAGTGCGTCGGCGTGACCTGCCCCTCGTCCATCAGCAGCATCTTCTCGCAGTAGTCCTTCACCATGCGATTGGGCTCGCCGGTGGCTTCGCCGTTGCGGATCGTAAACAGCAGCAGCCCGCACGCGGCGTAGTCGCCCTTGCCGAAGTCGGTAATGTCCCACCCCAGCAGGCGCGATCGGATCTCGTCAGCCTCCGGGCCGGCCTGCTTCCAGTCGTCCGGCGACCAGAAAGCCCAGGCAGGCAGGTGAAAATTCTGCTCCCGACAAAACTCGATGCCCTCTCGAAGACGGGCGTTGATCTCGCTGCGTTTCATGTTGCCTCCACGGTTCGATTGCGTGTGCGAACATTGTAATCCATCGACCCGCCCCACGCCAACGCGCCGTGCTCACCTGCCGGACTCGCCGCGGTTGCCCCCCGCCGGCAGGGCAGGTATCATCGCCGACTTCCGGTACCGACAAGCCCCACAGCAAAACAGAACGCCTTGCACGCGACATGCAACCCGTCACGCCGACACTCTCTGCCACGCTGCACCGAACCCGGGCCCACCTGCTGCGCGCCAGGCTCGAACTGGTCCTGGTCGCCCTGCTTTTCGTCGCCGCAGCGGTCATCGCCCGGTGGGATGGCCCGCTCAGCCGCTACGCCCTCTCCCTGAGGCCCCGCGTCCGCGACTCGCTGGAACTGCTGAAACTCTTCGGCATCGCCCACCCGATGCTGCTGCTGGTGTTCGCGATCGGCGCCTCGGGCCGGCGAAAACTCGCCTGCCAGCTCGTGGTCGCACTGATCCTCGTCATGCTCACCGTCTCGCCCACCAAGGCCCTTGTCGGACGCATCCGCCCCAACGGGCAGGTGTTCTCCTTCCCCAGCGGAGACGCAGCCGTGGCTGCCGTGCTGATCGCTCCCCTCCTGCTGCGATCGAAACTCTCCCTGCTGGCAACGCTCCCCCTGGCCCTGGCCGTCGCGTCGCGCCGCGTGATCTTCGGCTACCACTGGCCAAGCGACGTCCTGGCCGGTGTGGCGTTCAGCATCGTCGCCGGCGTCCTCGCCCGGAGCCTCACCCCGCGATGGTTCACCCGACTGCCCCGCAAAGGCTGGCTGATCGCCCTGGGGGTGGTCGTCGCCGGCGGGCTGCTGAACTGGTTCGGCCGCGATGAACAGTTCGTCGACTTCCTGCAGGTGTTCGGCCCGGCGTTGGGGCTGATCATCCTGGCCGGGTGGGCGGTCCCCCTGCTGCGATGGCTCAAGCTCAAACGCTTCGCACTCACCCACGAGCGAACCGCCGCGCTGCTGGTCCTGGCGATCGTCGCAGCCGGAGCGTTGCTCATCTCCCTGGCGGCTTCCAGCTCGCTCTTCGACCGCGACGAAGCCTACTACGCACAGGTCGCCACCGAAATGCTCGACTCCGGCGACCTGCTCGTGCCCACCTACCAGGGCAAGCCCTTCCTCCACAAGCCGCCCGGAATGTACTGGCTGATGGCTGCCTCCACCGCAGCGGTCGGACGGTCCGAACTCGCCTTCCGACTGCCCGCCATCTGCGCCACGCTGGCATCGATGGCCGTGGTGTTCTCCCTCGCCCGAAGACTGGCCGGGACGTCCGCCGGACTGTGGTCCGCCGTCGTCTTCGCTGCATGCCCGGCCATGATGATCTTCGGCGGCGCGGGCATTCTCGACAGCGTCGTGCTGCTGACGATTCTCCTGGCCGTCCGTCTGCTGGCCGACGACTTCCTCGGCCGGCCTCACTGGGCACGCACGCTCGCCATCGGCGGACTGGTTGGCATCTCCGCCTTGGTCAAGGGGCCTGTCGGACCGGCCGTGGTACTCCTGACCGCCATCATCGGCTGGCCTCTGGCCAGGGGCTTTCGCCGGCTGCCCGGCTACCTGCCCCACCTGCTCGTGATGCTCGCGGCCGGGGCGGGGATCTTCCTGTTGTGGGCGGTCCCCGCAAACCGGGCGACCGAGGCGGACCTCTTCACCACGCTCGTCGGCGAGCACGTGATCGACCGATCGCTCGCCCCGCGCGAAGGCCACGGCGGCGGGCTGCTGTCCCTGGCGTACTACCTGCCCGTGATCGTCGTGGGCTTCTCGCCCTGGACGGTCCTGCTCGCCGGGGCCGGGGCGACCGCCCGCGACGCCCGATCCACCCGCGCAAGGTCGTCTCGGGCGCTGCTGCTCGCCTGGGCCCTGCCAACCTTCGTGCTGGTTTCCCTCGTGCAGACCAGGCTGCCCCACTACGTGCTGCCGGTGATCCCCGCCCTGGCGATCGCAGCCGGGGTGGTTGTCGCACGCAGCGAGTCGCTGTCAGCCCGGGCGGCCCGGTGGACCCGCCGCGGCAACGCCCTGCTGGCAGTCCTCACGCTGATCCCCGGCGGGCTGCTGATGCTCACGCCATTCGCGACCGCTGCCCTGGCCAACTACCGCATCTGTCCGTACCTGCCCGAAGCAGACTTCGCAGCTGTCGGCGCGGGGGCGGTGATGGTCGTCCTCTGGCTGTCGGTCCGCCGGACCGACCCGGCCATCCATGCCCGAAGCAGGGCAGCGGGCTTCGCGCTGGGCATCGCTGCGCTGGCGGTGGTGGGCGCATCGGCCCTGCCACGCATCGAGCGATGGAAACCTGCCCGCCCGATCGCGGAGCTCGCCAACCGGGCGGCCCTGGAGACGGGCGGGGAAATCGCCACGATGGGCTTCCGCGCGCCGAGCCTGATCCACTACCTCAGACCGTCGCCGGTTCAGGATGTCGCGCCCCATCAGCTGGCAGCATGGGCCCGCCGACCGGGCACGGGAGTGTTGATTGCCACCGAGAAGGAACTCCGCGAAGCCCGCTCGCTCGCCGACGGGCCGATTGACCTGACCCCCCTCGCCCGTCGCCGGGGGCTGGACTACGCCAAAGGCCGATGGATCGAACTGATCGTCCTGAAACGCAGCCCCCAGCCCTGATCGCCAGTCGAAGGGCACACGGCGAGTCTGCTGTGTCGGCCTTCCGAGCCTTCTGCACGTCTTCATCCTCGCCATTGGCGAAATCCGCGGCCATTGTTCCGGAGCCGTTTGCGCGCGCCGGCGGCTCCGGGGAAGTCCGAACCCCCACGCAGAAATTGGATTCGTGTAACTCCCCGCGAGGTCAGCGCGTTGCCGGAAATCGGGCGGGCCTTTCGGAACGTTTCGCTTCGACATTTGCGGGGCGCGAGGGGAAAGGGTAGAGGCACCCGTCTTCGTGCTGGGCGCTTCGACGCGGCAGGCAGAAGGCCGCGAATGACGCGAACAGCGCGAATGGACGCAAGCAGAAGGTTCGTCTTTCGTGCGTTACACGACGTGGCGGGCCCGTCTTTCGCGTTCGCGCTGCGACGGGCGGCAGACAGTTCGGCCGGGGACCTGCGGAATGATTCAGAGAGGCAGGCCAGAACCAGCGCCGCGGACAACGCCGGCTGGGTTTGATGCGATGAGAGCTACCCGCGACAACATGAGGATCCAAAGCCCACCGGCGGCGCAGGCGGGACGGTGGAGCCCTGTGCTGTCGGGTCAGGACTTTGCGCGAGGAGCATGGGCAGAGGGAGGCTGGGGCTGCCGGCTGGTAAGGCCGTCGGGCCGGAGTATCGGGCAGGCCTTGCGCGTCGGAGACACTCCTCGCCGCAGCCAGACGGACCTGTACGAGCCTTGCCGGATCTTGCCGGCCCTTGCCGGCGCTTGCCGGTTCGTGCCGGCTGGGTACGGCCGCGGCCGGCTGTTGCCGATCCTTGCCGGCCCTGAACACATCGCGCCGAGCGGATATGTCTATAAGATGTTTCTGGAGATTGATTTATCGTTTGATCGCCGCATGGAGAGCACGAATCTGCGGGATGAGAGATATGCAGGAGCGTCAGCTTCCGGGCGTGGCGGCGGTTTTGGCGGCCAGGGCGTCGAGGATTTTGCCGGGCATGCGGGAGAGGGGCACGACCTGCTCGGCGGCGTTGAGTTTGATAGCCTCTTTGGGCATGCCGAAGACCACGCAGGATTTTTCATCCTGGGCGAGTGTATGGGCACCGGCGTTGCGCATGGCGAGGAGGCCTTCGGCACCATCGGCTCCCATGCCGGTGAGGATTACGCCGACGGCGTTCTTGCCGGCCTGTTTGGCGACGGATTTGAACAGGACATCGGCGGCGGGGCGCTGGTGGTGGACCCGCGCGGTCTTGGTCAGTTCGGTGAAGTATCGGGCGCCGCTGCGTTTGAGGACCATGTGGAAGTCGCCCGGGGCGATCAGCGCCAGGCCGGGCACGACGACTTCGCCGCCCTTGGCTTCGCGAACTTCCATTGCACAGAGCGAGTTGAGGCGTTCGGCGAAGGCGGTGGTGAAGTGCGGGGGCATGTGCTGGACGATGACGGTTCCGGGCGTGGAAACCGGCAGCGAGGTCAGCACTTCGCGAATGGCTTCGGTCCCGCCGGTCGAGGCGCCGATCGCGAGGATCTTGTGGGTCGTCTGGGACAGCGCCTGGCGGGCGAGCGCGGAGACCGAGCTGGCCGAGACCGTCCGGCTGGATGCGCGGGGCACCTGGGAGCCAACCCGCACGCGGGCCGCAGCCCGGATCTTCTCGATCAGCGCTCCGCCGAGCTCACCGACCGAGAACGAGCCGCCGGGCTTGGAGACGACTTCCACGGCACCGGCTTCCAGGGCGGCCAGGGCGGTCTCGCTGCCCTCGGGCGTCAGCGAGCTGACGACGATGACCGGCAGCGGATGGTGTCGCATGAGTTTCCGCAGGAACGTCAGGCCGTCCATGCGGGGCATTTCCATGTCCAGCGTGATGACATCGGGCTTGAGCTGAACGATCTTGTCGCGGGCGACGTAGGGATCGACGGCGCTGCCGACGACGTGGATGTCGGGCGCCTTGTTGAGCTCCTTGGTGAGCACCTGTCGGACGACGGCGGAGTCGTCGACGATCAGGACCTGGATGGCACGTCCGGAGGACGGCATGGAGTACCTTACGGAAAACGGTTACGGGTTCAGTGCCTGCAGGTCTGCAGCTGCGACGATCTTTCCCTCCAGAAACAGGCCCAGCTCGCAGAGGCCGGCTTCGAGCATGAGCTTCGCCGAGCCCGCCAGCGGACGGTTGCGGAAGGTCTGGGGGATCTCGGCGGAATCTTCCAGCTCGGGCGGCGAGACGCGGACGACCGCTTCGGTGCCGGCGATCTGGGGCAGCAGGTTGCCGCAGATGACGTTGATCAGTTCGCGCAGCGCGTCGAGCTGCTGGTCCCAGGTGGGCACTTCCTGGCGGTCTTCGTCCATGCCCAGCATATTGGCAGCCAGTTCGGGCAGCATGCCGGTGGGCGCCCGCAGGAACAGGGCGCCGCGGACGGGGCCCTCGAACTCGACGTGTCCGAGGATGGTCGGACCCTCGTGGGTGGCGACGTCTTGCTCGTCCATCGCGGTGAACAGGAACGCCAGGGACATGGCCGTTTCTTCGGCGACGGCCTGGAGGGTTTCGTCGTACTTGCCGGCCTGGCTTTCGCTTGCGGCGGAGATGTCCTCGACGACCTCGCGGACCACCTCCGGGCTGAAGGGCTTGTGGATGAACTTGGCGCCCTTGTCCTTGAGCCGGTTGACGCGGGTTTCGCTGCCCTCGGTGGAGATGACCACCAGGGGCATGTCGGCGTAGCTTGGATCGCCGCGGAGATTGTCGATCATCTCCTCGCCGTCCATGACGGGCATGTTCAGGTCGGTGAAGACCACGTCGACCCAGTTGTCTTTCAGGGCCTGCAGGCCTTCCTGACCGTTGCCCGCCTGGACGATCTCGTCGATCTCCAGCCCGGCCATCTTGAGTGTCTTGATGACCATCGCCCGGGTCACCGAGCTGTCATCGATTACCAGTATCTTCAGTCCCATGGCAGTTGCCTCCACGGTTGGGTTGCCCCCACAAGGGAGCCTGCACTCCGGCCGGGGCGTGCGACGCTGTTGTGCGGAACCTGATTGGTCATAGCGGTTTCTCCCGGCCTGCGGTGCTCAGCCAGCATCTTCCGGAACCGATTTCGAGATACATGGTCCTGGCCGAGACGCCCCCGACGTCCTCGGACTCGATCATGATCCCGTTCTTCCAGAAGATCTTCTTGAGGATGATGTAATTGCGTTTGCCGATGGCGAACCGATCGTCGGATTTGCCCTGGACGTTGGCGCCGCCGGCGACTTTCACGACCAGCCGGCGCTTCTCGGCACCCGCGTCGTACAGTTTGCGGAAGAAGGCCGGTATGCCCGTGTCGACGAACATGTACGGATTGGCCTTTGCCTTCTCGGGGTTGATGCTCGACATGGGCATCATCACGTGCAGCAGCCCGCCGACCGAGCGGCTCGGATCGTACACCGCCACGCCGAGGCAACTGCCCAAAGCATGGGTGACAATCACGTGTCCCGCCGATGAGGCAATCTTCATGTCCGCTACGCCGACAATATGTTTCATGCCCGGTTCCTCCGCAGCGGGGCCCTTACGGCTTCATGTAGGTCGCGGGCTGGACGTACTTGTATTTGTGGTCGATGCCCGTGAGGCTTTCGGAATGCCCCAGCAGCAGCGAACCACCCGGCGCGAGCAACTCGTAATAGCGATTGACCAGTTTGCCCTGCGTGGCCTTGTCGAAGTAGATCATCACGTTACGGCAGAAGATCACGTCGAACGGGCCTCGCATCGGCCAGTTCTCCATGAGGTTCAGCCGGGCGAAATGAATCAGCTTCCGCAGGTTGTCCTTGGCAGTATAGATCTTGTCGCCGCCGTCCTTGGTGCACGTGAAGTACTTGTTCACCAGGTGCTTGGCGGTCTCCCGGAAGCGGTCTTCCTTGTACAGACCCCGCTGGGCGATCCCGAGGACCTTCGTCGACAGGTCGGTCGCCAGAATGGCTGCGTCCCAGTTGCGAAGATCCGGAATCTCTTCGTTGAGCAGCATCGCGATGGAGTAGGGTTCTTCGCCCGACGAGCAGCCGGCACTCCAGATCCTCAGCCGTCGCTGGCGCGCTGCGACAATCTGGGGCAGGACCTTCTCCTGGAGATACACAAAGTGCTTGGACTCGCGGAAGAAATACGTGAGATTCGTCGAGATGGTGTCGAGCATGGTCGTCAGCTCGGCCCCGGAGGAATCGTTCCGCACGTATTCCATGTATTGCTGGAACGATCGCATGCCCAGCTTACGGATGCGCTTGCCGAGACGTGCCTTGACGAGCTCTTTCTTGCCATCATGCAGATTGATGCCGCACTTGGTCTTGACGAAGTTGCTGATCTCGTTGAACTCAGACTCCGTCAATGCGGCCGATTCGGCAAACACACTCATGGACCCTATACCTCCCGTGAAGGCGACCAGGTCGCCTCCCGAAGCCATTCGACTGGGTCTATACCCCCTGGCATCGACCCCCAACAGCCGGGGCACCCCCGGCTGGTCGACGGCGATGGTTCCGCCACCAACCATTGGCCCGATGATCCCCAAGCCGTACCTAGTATCGACTGTTTCCAAGCGCCACTTTCGCAACGCCACGCCCGAACGAAGCCGCCCACGAAACGGCGTCGCCCGGCGCACGATCCGACTTCGGCCTGGTCGGCGTGTGTGCAGATCGGGCCGAAGTCGAAAGCGCCTGGTTCCCCAACGTCGACCGGGTCAGATCTCGGCGACAGCCTGCAGGGCCTGGAGGTCCTGCGGGTTGAGGATCGTGCCGATGTCCAGCAGGATGGTCACGCGCGTACCGGTCTTGCCCATCCCGAGGATGAAGTCGGTGTTGACCGTCGTGCCGAACGAGGGCGGATCCTCAATATCGTCGCCGGCGATGTCCAGCACTTCCTGGACCTTGTCGACCACGATGCCCATGTCGACCTCGCCGACCGTCACGACGATGATGCACGTCTGCTCGGTACGTTCCGCCTCTTCCATGCCGAATTTCAGCCGCAGGTCCATCACCGGAATGACCTTCCCCCGAAGGTTGATCACGCCCTTGATGAACCCGGGCGTTCGCGGAACGGCCGTGACGTCCATGGCCCCGATGATCTCGCGGACCTTCAGGATCTCCAGGCCGTATTCCTCGTTGCCCAGAGAGAACGTCAGGTACATGCCCGCACGGTCCCGGGTCTGCTGGCCTTCGGCCGGTACGGTAGTTTCATCAGCCATCATTTTCTCCTTTGAATCAATCCGCAGCCGCAGGCTGCGGTCCCCGGCAGAATCTCCCCTTGTTCCAAGAGGCGATTGCTCTGTTCTCTACTCGTTACTCGAACTCCAGTCAGGCGGCGGTGACGTCCATCATGGATCCGTCGGCTTCCTGGGAAAGTTTCAGAATCCCGGTGGCGTCGAGGATCAGGCCAACGCGGCCGTCGCCGAGGATCGCGCCGCCCGAGACACCTGGAATGTGCCCAAGCATGGATCCCAGCGACTTGATGACCACCTGCTGTTGTCCCAGAAGTTCATCGACCATAAGAGCACACCGCTTTCCTTCTCCCTCGATAATGATCAGCAGTGCGTCGTACGGATCCTGTTCGCCGCCGTCGATATCAAACAACTGGTTCAGGCGGAAGATCGGCAGCAGCTCGCCGCGGAGCAGCACCGCCTCGCCCCGCCCGGTCACGGTGGACACCATGCCCTCGGCCGGACGGAAGCTCTGCTCGATCGAGATCGTCGGCAGCAGGTATCGCTGGTCGCCCAC
>CAZXSK010000003.1:89348-103987 GCA_964642855.1 uncultured Planctomycetaceae bacterium
ACCAGGCCTCGCTCGATTCCCTTGGCGAGGATCTTCTCGCGGTCCAGGCCCTTGCCGTCGTCCTTGATCTCGATCACGACGTTCCCTGCCGCGTGATACGCACGCAGGGTGACCGTACCGGTGGGGTCCTTGCCCGCCTCGGCTCGGACATCGGCCGGCTCGATGCCGTGATCGCAGGAGTTGCGCATCATGTGAATCAGCGGATCGCCGAGAGACTCGACCATGGTGCGATCGATCTCGGTTTCTTCGCCTTCGGTGACGAACCGGACCTGCTTGCCCGCCTTCTTGCTGACGTCCCGCACCAACCGGGCCATCTTCTGGAAGGTCTGCTTGAGCGGAACCATCCGCAGACCCATCGTCAGGTCCTGCAGCTCGCGAATGATCTTGCCCGCATGGGATACGTTCCGGGCAAGTCGCCCTGCCTCTTCGGTGGCTACCACCGGGTCCTGGGCCACCATCGACTGGGCAATCACCAGTTCGCCGACCATGTTGATAAGCTGGTCCAGGCGGCCGGTCGTCACGCGAACGGAACTCTCGGTGGTCGCCCCTGCTCCGCCCGACATCTTCTTCTGGGTGCGAACCGCATCGCGAACGTCCTGGGGTTTGGCGGCGCCCTTCTCGACCAGCGCCTGGCCGATCTTCTTGTCTCCCTTGGAGCTGTCGGTCTCCTCAACCTGATCGCGCTGGACCTGGCCTTTGCCCACCAGGATGTCGCCGACACGCATCGGTTCGACGGATTCCTCGTCGTTGACACCCGCGGCCTCGGGATCGGTCAGGATGCGAAGCAGATCGGTGAGGTTGTCCGGAACCACCAGCGGGCTGCCCGGAGCCGCTCCGTCGAGCCCTTCGATCATCACTTTCAGAGCATCGCTGGATTGCAGTGCCAGGTCGGCAAATCCGCCGGAGATGCGGATCTCGCCGTCGCGGGCACGGTCCAGCAGATTCTCTGCGAGGTGCGCGAGCTTCTGGATGCGATCGAGATCCAGAAAGCCGCTGGTCCCCTTGATCGTGTGGAACGCCCGGAAGACCACGTTGACCTGCTCGGCATCCTCGGGATTGCTCTCCAGTTCCAGCAGCGCCGCCTCGGCCATGTTGATGTGGTCGAGACATTCGATGATGAAGTCCTTCATCAGGTCCACGTCTGCCGCGTCGGGCACCACGGCCGGGCCGGAGAACTCGGGGGCTTCCACCTGGGTGCCGCCTTGGCCGGCGTCGGCCTGGGTCGTCTCCTGGGGCTCCTCGGGCTGGGCAACGGGTTCCTCAGCGGCTTCCGCCTCCGTCGTTTCCTGAGCGGCCGGCTCGGGGGTTTCTTCCTCGGCGACGGGTTCGGGCGCCTCCTGGGGCTCCTCGGGCTGGGCAGCGGGTTCCTCAGCGGCTTCCGCCTCCGTCGTTTCCTGGGCGGCCGGCTCGGGGGTTTCTTCCTCGGCGACGGGTTCGGGCTGCTCCTCGCCGGCGGGTTCCAGCTCCTGCTCAGCGGGTGGCTGGGGCTGATCTTCGCCGACGGGTTCGGGTTCGACGCCTTCCTGGGCGAGCGGCTCGAGTTCGGTGCGGGCTTCCTGCAGCGATCCGGCCGGGTCATCGGCCATGCCCTGGGCGATCAGGCCCACGTGATAGCCTGCGCTTCCGATGGCCTCGCATGCCTCGGTGGAGAGGTTCTCACTGGCCGCCAGGGCCATCAGGGCGTCGTAGATGGCGCCGATCTGGGTTTCGTCGGTCGCGTCGGCATCGCAGATCAGCCGGTAGACCCCTGCGATGGAACCGTCTGCCTCGCCTGCCGGCTGGGTGTCGGACTCGGCCGGTGTTTCTGCCTGGGCCTGTCCTTCCGGCTGCGGAGTCTGGTCCTCGGTCTGGTCGGGTTCGCCCGCGCCAGGTGCGGCGCCTGCGACCTCGTTGAGTGCCGAGATGGCCTGGTCTACGACATCGGCCTGGGCTTTGTCTTCCAGGAAGGACTGGGCGGACTCGACGCACCGTGCGATCTGGGTGAGTGTGGCTTTGGGGTCGCCCACCTGGTCCTGGTAGATTGCCTGGAGCTGGGTGAGCATGAGGGTGACCAGCGACGCGAGTTTCTCGTCTTCGGGTACGTTACGGAACCCCGATTCCAGGCTCGTGCCGATTCCGATGATGACTTCCTTATCGGAGGCATCGGCGACCTGGATCCAGCCCCAAAGACCCTTGATGGCTTGCAGCGTATCTTCTTTCCAAGACATAGTCGGCTTCCTTGAGCCTGTACCTAGTTGACCGCAGAAATCCCCCGCCCGCCTCGCATGGCGGGCTTCGTGTGGGTGAAACGACTGCTATCTGTTCCCGGCGACCAGTCCGGTCCACAGGGGCCCGACCTCGGAGCTGTAGCAGGTCCTCTGCGAGGCGAGGTCGCTTTGGACGAGCACTTCGAGGCTGTCGGCCCGCATGACGCTGGGCAGGGAGATTTCGACATCGAGACCTTTCCTGTCCAGCAGCGTTTTGGTCTGTCCGACGATGATGTTCGTCAGTTCGCCGACGGCGTCGCCCATGTCAGGCGAGTCGAAGGGAATCTCGAAGCCTGCGAATCTCGGGGCGAGAGCTTCGGCGGTCTGCCGAGGCAGGCCCACGTAGACCGCCCACTCGAGATCGCCGACGATGGTGATGACCGCCAGGATCACCCCGCCGTCTTCCGAGGGGACATCCTCTCCCTGGGAGACGGTCACCTCGACCCCGCACATCATCTGCAGGATCTCGGAGACGGCCGTGGTGACGGCATCGGAGTGTTCCATGGTGGTTTGCGTATCCTGGTTGGCTTGAGTCACGTCTGCGCCCCCGACCCTCGTGATGTGGCCTAGAGTTTCTCGGCGAGCTTACCGAAGAAGCCGCCGCTCTTTTCGGTGTCGCCGCACTTGGCGAAGAGCGGCTCGAGCTTCTTCTTGAGCACCTCGACGGTGAAGGGCTTGACGATGAAGCAGTCGACCCCTGCTTCGTCGAGCGCTTCTTCGACCTTCGCGACGGTACTCTCGGTGGTGATCATGACGATGGGGATGTGGCGCTTCTGCTGGGCGCGCACCTGCTTGGCGAACTCGATGCCCGTCATGTTGGGCATGTTCCAGTCGACGAAGCAGATGTTGACTCTGTCCTCGTCGAACGCCTCGAGCGCCTCGACGCCGTCGCCGGCCTCGGAAAACTCGAAGTCCGCCAGCTCGCTTTCCGTCAGCGAGCGCATGACCATTTTCCGCATGATCCCGGAATCATCAACAACCAGCGCGTGAATGTTCATCTGTTCGTTCCCTTATCTCTTGCTTACCCCCGGTTGCACACCCAGGCGACCGGTACGCCATGCTTCCTGCCTGCCCTGCCGACGGTCGATCGGCCGGTCCGATCGGCCGACGATGGTTCCCCTTTTGAATCCCGATCGGAGCCGCCGGGCGGAAGACCGGCGTGTCACCGTCCATATCGGCTGACACGGAAGGCAAGTTAGCTAAAATGCCCGGAAAACGCCCCGGACCGCCTGTTGGCGGGACCGGGTGGTCTTGGCGGGGTCATGAGCGTGGGCGCAGCGAAGGCGCCAGCCTGGGATGCAGGTGCCCGGTGCGGTCCCCCGGTGGCCGGGCCGGTGCGTGTCGGGCCGGTGAAAGGCAGACTGCGCCTCCCGCCACCATGGTTCTCGGAAGAAGGTCTAGGCGGTGATCGCCCGCCAGCCTTCGTTGAGTTCTTCCAGCAGCCCGATGACTTCTTCGAGGGGCTTGGGACTGTTCTCGACGTGGGCGGCGTTGAGGTGCCGGATCATGAACATGTAGAGGTTCCGGAGGTTCTGGGCGATCTCGCCGCCGACCTCCATGTCCAGCGAGACGTTGAGTTCCAGGATGATGTCGCAGGCCTTGTTGAGATACAGGTTCTTCTGCTCGTTGTCCTGGTTGCCCATCGCCTCGATGGCCTTCTTGAGGAAGCGGACCGCTCCCTCGTAAAGCATGACCACGACCTTCCCTCGCGACTGGGTCGTTACCGCGTTCTGCTGATAGGCTGTGATGCCGTTCATGGTTCCCTCACCACCTCATTGCGCTATTTCTTCTTCGTAGCAGCCACGCTCTGGATGACTGCGTCGAATGATGCCCGGAATGAGTCCATCTCGGCCAGGGTCGCTTCCAGGCGGGCGTACTTCTGGCGCAACCGCTGCTCTTTCTCGATCAGTCGGTCTTCTTCCTCTTCGATCCGCAAATCCAGGCGCCGGATCGCGTCATCGAACTGATCGCTCTTGATTTTGATCAGGCCTTCGCTGGCGTCCAGGATGTTGGCGACCTCGTCGGACATGGCCCCAGCGAAGCCTTGCTGCACGCGCACGTCGGCGGTGGAGGTCTGGGTGCCGGCAGCTCCGTTCCACACGGCCGTCACGCGCAGTGATTCCTCGTCGTTGCCCGATGCGCCGACCAGCAGGTCGCCCTCGACGGTCATGTCACGCCACTCGGTTTCGCCCTTCCCGCGGATCCTGCCGCCGGTGAGCACGCCGTCGACAAACGTCGCCTCGACCTCGTAGAGGCCCGGCTCGGTGGCACTGCCCGAGGCCGCAAACTGCACGTCGAGGTCGGCGTCGGATGTGATGGCCGTGCCGGTGTTGCTGGCCCCGATGAGGTCCAGCACGCCGTAGTAGTCTTCGGCCAGGGCGCTGTCGAGCGTCGAGTTGTCCAGCGTGAGGACGCCCTCGCGGTCGAATTCCAGACCGATCTGGGCCAGCAGGGTAAATGGGTCTTCGCTGCCCCAGGCGTCTTCGGCGCCGACGAAGCCGGGCATCTTGCCGAGCATCGTCGACCGAACCTGGTGAATCAGGGCGTTGACCGTGGTATCTCCCTGCAGCAGGCCTGCCTGCTCGTTGGACTGGTCATACTCGGTGTAGCCGGCGATGGTGCCCATCATGCTGTTGTAGGCGGTCACGAAGTTGTTGAGCTTCTCCTTCAGGCCGCTGGTGTCCCGGTTGAGGTTCACCGTTGCGGTGCCCGTGCCCGTCAGGGCGATGGACGCCCCCTCGATGACGTCGGAAATGGTGTTTCCGTTCCGCTCGATCCAGGATCCCGCCGGGTAGCCGTCGATCCGGAGCTGGGAGTTCTGGGCGGTCTGGGTTTCGGTCCAGGCCGTGGTTTCGAAGCCGGTCAGCGTCGTGCCGGTCATGTCGATGGCGTAGTCCCCGCCGGTATCGTTGCCCGTGAGCACCAGGTGATACCGATGGTCCGCGTCGACTTCGTGGTCGAGAATGCTGGCCGTCACGCCGGGATTGTCAGAATCATTGTTGATCAGGTCGCGCAGGTCCTCGAGGGTCATCTCGTCGGTGACGATCAGGGATCGCGTCTCGCCGTTGTAGGTGTAGACGAAGTTGCCCGTGCCCATCGCGTCGGCGTCATCCTGGGCGGAAACCCCCTCGTGAACTTCCTTCTCCGCCGAGGCCAGTCGATTGACCTCGATGCTATGGGTGCCTTCGGTGGCGCCGGCGGCACTCTTGACCTGCAGCACGTCGCTATCGCTGCTGGTGCCGGAGGTCTCCCGCAGCGCCTCGGCCGAGCTGAGCTTGGTCAGCACCGACCGCAGGGAACGAACCTTGGTGGCGATGCTGTCGATCGCCTTGCTCTTGGCTTCCCACTCGGCCTTGCTGCGGTCGAGCTGGTTCAGACGGTATCCCTGGGCCCGGAGAGTCGATTCGATCAGGGCATCGGTGTCCATGCCGGTGAAAACGCCAGGTAGTGCAAGACTCATGGAAGCATCTCCTATGCATCGAGGCGGAGTGCGGGGCGGATCTCACCCCCCTCCACCTACTCTTTATCGGGGCCCGAAGGCGCAACTTGAGGGGAAACTCCCCCACCAACAAAACAGCCACAGAGACAGGAACTGCCGACGATTTCTCGCAGCTGTTCCCGCCTCTGTGGCTTGGAAAGGTCGAAAGGCGGTCCCGCGGGTCGGGGCTTGGGTGCGGTCAGTTACACGAACGGAACCGCCTTCCGTAGTTCATCACTGACGCTGGGTTACTGCAGCAGCGACAGGGCCATCTGCGGCATGGTGTTCGCCTGCGACAGCATCGAGATGCCTGCCTGCGACAGCACCTGGTGGCGCGTCATGGCGGCCATCTCGCTGGCGACGTCCACGTCACTGATGCGGCTTTCGGCAGCCAGGAGGTTCTCCGCCTGGATGTCGATAACCGACGTGGCCGACTCAAGACGGTTCATCAGGTAACCGAGCTTGGCACGGTAGTCGTCCTTGGTCTTGATGGCCTCTTCGATGGACGTCAGGGCCAGCCGGGCCGAGGCGGCACTGCGAATGCTGATGCCGTCCTTGCCGGCCGTCGTGCTCCACGTACTCATCAGCGTTTGGGAGGAAGCGTCCGTACCCGATACACCGAAGGACAGGGTCTGCGAACCGGCCGTGTTTGAGACCACCTGGATGGTGTACCCGCCACCGTCGGCTTCGACGACCGAAGCAGAGAGACCCGCTTCGTTATCGATCTCTTCTGCGATCTCATTGAGGCTGATCGTCGCCGAGTCGAAGCTCACGACCACCGATCCGTTGGTGCCGAAGGTCGAGTCCGTCGAGGAAATCTTGATGGACGCCGAGTACTGTCCTTCGGCCGTGGCATCGGTGACGGTGCCAGCCATGGTCGCCTTGGCCTTGGAGTCCTTGACGGCCAGGCCCGCGGCGGTCATGTCCGCACGGTCGATGGTGATCATCTCGGTGGAGCCGAGGTGGATCTTGTACTTCCCGCCACCGTCGGTGTCATTCAGGAGATTCAGCTCGTTGAACTCGGTGTTTCCGGCAATACGGTCGATTTCTTCGACCAGCTGGTCGAATTCGTCGTCCATGATGCCACGCTGGGCGGACGAGTACGATTCGGTCGAGCTCTGCTCGGCCAGCTCTCGCATGCGGACAAGAATGTTGTCCACGACGCCCATGGCACCTTCAGCCGTCTGCAGCATGGAGATGGCATCGCGGGCATTACGCGAGCCCTGCTTGAGAACCGCTACGTCGGCACGAATCAGCTCGCGGACAGCCAGACCGGCAGCATCGTCACCCGAGGTGTTGATGCGCAGACCGGAAGACAGGCGGGCCACCGACTTGCTGAGGTGGTCGTAGCTCTTGCCCAACTGACGCGCGGCCTGCTCGGCCATAAGGTTGTTCTTAATCGCTAGCATCTACATTCTCCCTGTACAAGTGGTCGAGGCGGCAGACGTACACAGCCTGCTGCCGGTGGGACTTCGATCTTCCGGATGCGAAAGTCCCAGGCGGGGAGGTGTTCCTCACTTGACCTTCCCTCGCATGGGTCATTATCGGGAGGTGAGGGGTTTACTTTAGCCGCCGCGGAAGGAATCTCCGCGGTGCCCTCAGAAGGCTAAATCATCCTAAGTCCCTGTCATCAATAATCCTGCAGGAACACCAGGTCGGGCCGGTCCGGAAAGTCGCTGAATTTCCGGAAGATTTCTCCGCCCCGGAGGGGCAGAAAATGCCCCGATCAGGGCGCAAAATAACGCGGAGGCCACTGCCGGAAGCTCTTGCGAGCCGTCCGGTGTGACCCCCGCGTTCCTCGAAAATCGGGAGGCGACCCCGTGGGTCGGGGCTTTGTGCGGAACTACGCAGCCAGGGCCGCCTCCCGTGTAGTCCGCAGAGTTTCTATCCCATCAGCGCGGGTGCCCCGAACTTTACCCCTGCAGCAGCGACAACGCCATCTGCGGGATCTGGTTGGCCTGGGAGAGCATCGAAATGCCCGCCTGGGCCAGCACCTGGTTGCGGGTCATCGCCGCCATCTCGCTGGCGACGTCCACGTCACTGATGCGGCTTTCAGCGGCCAGGAGGTTCTCCGCCTGGATGTCGATAACCGAGATCGCAGCTTCCAGACGGTTCATCAGGTAGCCCAGCTTGGCGCGATAGGTGTCCTTGGTCTGGATGGCATCGTAGAGCGTAGTCAGTGCCTCACGGGCCGACAACGCCGTGTTGATCGACACACCATTGGAGCCCGCCCGCAACGTCCACGCGCTCAGTTCGCTGTCATTCGAAGCCGCGGAGGTGTTCTGGTCCACGACCGGCGTCTGCAGAGTATAGGCGCTGCCCTTCGAGTCGGTCGTTACCTTGATGGTATACCCGCCGGCCACGGCGACCACCGAGGCGGAAATGCCCGTTGCGTCATCGATCTTGCTCGCCACGCAGGCCAGCGAAATCGTAGCCGAATCGATGGTCACAGCTACCGAAAGCACCGTCGGGTCGGTCGTTTTGAAGGTCAACCTCGCGGAGTAGGCGTTCGGAGCAACCGTGGACGTCCAGACGTTGTCCAGCACCGCCTGGCCGGACCGGTTGGCGATCGCCAGACCCGTCGAAGTCATGTCCGAGCGGTCCAGCTGGATCATCTCGACGGTACCCAGGTGGATCTTGTAGTTGCTGTAGGTCTCGTCGTTGAGCAGGCTCAGGCCGTTGAACGTGGTGTTGTTGGAGATCCGGTCGATCTCCTGCATCAACTGACTGAATTCCTGATGCATGATGCCGCGCTGGGCGGAGGAGTACGACTCGGTCGCCGACTGTTCGGCCAGTTCCCGCATGCGGATCAGGATCGAGTCAATCACGCCGATGGCCCCTTCAGCCGTCTGCAGCATACTGATTGCATCCCGGCCGTTGCGGGCACCCTGTTTGAGCACAGCCACGTCCGCCCGGATCAGCTCGCGAACCGCCATGCCCGCTGCATCGTCACCTGCTGTCGTAATCCGAAGGCCCGACGACAACCTTGCGACCGATTTGGTCAGGCTGTCGTAGCTGATGCCCAACTGGCGGGCTGCCTGCTCAGCCATCAGGTTGTTCTTGATTGCCAGCATCCCAATCTCTCCTTCCAGCTCTTGCTTGAACGAGTGGGCGCGGACCGACAGCACGATGCGTGTCTGGATCCTGAGAACCCCCGACCCGGAGGCTGCTACGCCGCACAAGAAACCTTGATTCGTTGTTCGTCCCGATGCCTGTCCCGAGGAGGAACACGCAGCGGGTGGTTAGGCTCATGCATTGCGGAGGAAAAACCCGCGAGGCATTGTTCGGGCGCTTCGGCCCTGCCTTTGGGTTCTTTGGAGATGCCGGCCTGTCGGCCGATCCAGAGAACCCCGACCCTTACAGCTACTGCTTACTTCCGGCGGCCTGGCGATTCGCCCTGAGGGGAGCGTTTCGTTCTGGCCTTGCCTTTCCACCCGCCATTATCGAGTGACCCCGGGGGGGCTTAAGCAATTGGAGCGACTTTCTGAAGTTTTTCTGCCCGACCCGTTTGCATTCGTCCCATTCGTATCCCAAGCCGGGATATTGCAGGGCGGGGATTGCGGGGGGGCAGGACCGGAGACAGGGGACCCGCAGGATTCCGGCGGCGTCTACGGCAGGGGAAAGCAGCGGCGATGCAAGGCGAGGGGAATGACACGATACGGCAGCTTTCTGAGCACGCGCGCATGACAGCAAGCCGGGGCATCGATGCCCCGGCTGGGAAAACCCGCTGATTCGAGCGGAACTGCCTAGAAACCGAGATCCAGGATCGTCTGGGCGGCGCGGCGTGCGGCTTCCGGCGTGTCAAGCTGGCCGGTTTCCAGCAGGCGGCGTGCCTCATCGACGGCCTGGATATTCACTTCCTCGCTCTGAAGAGCCAAACTGACGAACGAGTTGTGCGCTGCCTGGAGGAGCGATCCTCCAGCCGGCTTCGGTTTGCCGCCCGAATCACTTTTGGGCGCACGATCCGACTTGTTGCGGTTCGGTACGCCCTGCGGCTCGAATCCGAATGTCCCATGAATACGCACGATACCAACTCCTGATAGACCTTCTGGTCACTCCCATTGTCGTCACGAGAGGCGTTTGCTTTAGGGCGGAACCGAAAAAACCACGATCTTTTTACAATCCCTTCAATGAAAGAGGTTTGTCGGCGTTCTTATCTGGCTGTCCTGGCCGCCATACGGGGTCTTCGGGGCGGAATCAGCGTACCGACGGCTTCGTAGGCAACGAATTTCGAGAACAGTTTGGGGCTCATCTGTGCCATTTCCCAGTTGGCTGGGTCGTAGCCGTCCCGCATCTTGTACTTGAAGAAGTTCTTGAGTCGCTTCTCGACGGCCTGGTCGGTGCTGTCCCAGTAGTGGTCCACGCCCCAGACGACCCTGCCCACGCGTACGTCGATCAGGCTGAGATAGAGCCCCAGTTGCAGGCGGGGAGGCACCTGGAAGTTGCGGATCTTGCCCACCAGCACGGCATCGCAGCCGAGGGTTTCCTGGATGGTCTTCAGCTCATCCTGGGTATACCTGCGAGGCTGATCGAGCCGGAGGTCCTTGTAGATCTGGTCGGTGCGATCCACGAGATACACGTGGAACAGCTTGCGGTCATGCAGGGCTTTGTAGACCGCGCGGGTCATCTCCCTGCCGATGCCGGTCTTGTCGCTCTGCTCGTCGACGATCTCGATGAACACGACCCGCCGGATCGCCTTGAGCGCCTGGGGATCGGGCTTTTTGCAGGTGATCGCTGCCGTCGGGGGCCCGGGGGGATCCACGTCGACGATGCAGCCGGCCAGGGCTGTTACGGTCAGCGAAGCAAGCAGGATGGCGTGGGAGATTCTCATGGATATCTCGTGTCAGTCTCCGGTAACGGTGGAGGCAGCCCGTCGGGCCCGTCCCACGGCGATCTCTTCGGCCCCGAGGAGCTTGAGGATCCGCTCCTGGGATTTCATGATCGCCACCAGGGCGGCCTGCATCTCGCCCTGGAATCCCAGGACGTTCTTCTTCCACCGGGTCAGCTCGGTTCGCATCTCGAAGAGCTTCTCGTTGGCTTCGTTGAGCTCGTCCTCGGTCTCCAGGAGGGTCTTCTGGAGCTTGGCGAGTTGCTTGGAGAGTTCGATGTTCTTCTTCTCCAGGGCGAGGCGCTCCTGCTGGGCTTCCAGCAGTTGTTCCATGGCCTTGGAATACTTCTCCTGGATGGCCATCATGCCGTCGGTTCCGCCTTCACCAGCCGGGCCTTCCAGCGACGTGGCGGGCATGTACCCGGTGCTGTCGCCGGTGTAGCTGTCGCCGAGGATAGGGGGCTCTTCCTGGGTGCGAATGGTCACCTGGTCGCAACCAGCCAGGCCCGCAGCGATGACAGCCAGGGTCAGGAGGATTCGTGTCGTGTGTTGTGCATTCATGGGTTGTCTCCGGCAAGGCTCGCAGCCCGACGGGCGCGGGTCATGGTGTGGGGTTCTCCTGCGACGGATCCTGCAGCATGGGTTCATCTGTCGACTCGGGTTCCGGCTGGCTGGTCTCGGCCTGAGCCCCGACATCCACCTGGGCGGACGGACCGCCGTCTTGTGGCGCCTGGCCGTCTTGCGAGACTTCGGAGGAGGCATCGAAGGCCGCCCCGCCCGGAGCTTCTTCCAACTCGCACTCGACGACGATCTTTCGGCCACAGGAGCAGACGACCTCCAGCAGGGCCTTTCCTCCCGCCTGGGCGACGACCTGAGCGGTCGCCTCCCCTGTCGGTGCGGGCGCCGCCGGGACAGACGCGTTTCCCGCGGGCGCGGGCATGTCCCCTCCGACCACGCGGGGCTGGCTGGGGGCTACCTGCTGTCGTTTGAGTATGGCTTGATTGCCCATAATCCGTTATCTCGTCGTGTTTTGAATCTCAGACAAGTACATCGAGCTGGTGATCGTCGTCCTCGTTTTCGTCCTGCCGGGCCTGGGGATCGATCTCGTCCTGGAGTTCCTCGGGCGTCTCGACCGGCCGCTTCTTGCGTTTGCGTCGCTTGCGGTCGTCTCGGTCGCGGCGGTTCTTCCGGTCGGGCAGCCCCTGCTGGCGGGTCACTGCCCCCGGGCGAGAGAGCCCGGGCACGCCTGAAGGTCCTTCGGGAGTCATGATCATTCCCTCAGTTTCATCGAAAGCTTGAACATGGCGCTGGCGTGGAGCTGGCTTACGCGGGACTCGGTCACGCCCAGCACCTGGGCGGTTTCTTTCATTGTCAGGTCACGCTCGTAGTACAGGATCAGCACGATCCGGTCGCGCTTGGGCAGTTCGAGGATCGCCTTCGAGAGGCGATCGAGCATTTCCGAGCGTTCGGCCTGGGAGTCCGGCGAGGGGGCCTCGTCGGGCGGCACCAGGGCCTCGTGGGCTGAGGACTCTTCGCTGAGCCCATGGATCGACAGAAAGTGCTGTTTGCGGGCCTCTTCCAGCACTTTGTAGAGCTGGGCGGTGGAGATGTTCAGGGCGGCGGCGAGTTGGTCGTCGGTCGGCGGCTTGCCGTGCTGTCCGATGTGCTGCTGGTAGGCGTTGCGGGCTTGCTTGATCTGTCCGTGAACCGCAGCGGGGACGAACGACCGCCTGCGCAATTCGTCGATGACCGACCCGCGAATGCGTATGTAGGCGTAGGTCTTGAACTCCGCCTCGCGGGTGGGGTCGAACGAACGGGCTGCCTTGACCAGCCCCAACGTGCCGGCCGAGATGAGATCCTCGATATCGTCCCGCCGGGAGACCTGCGCGGTGATCTTCTGGACGATGTGCCGCACGAGGGGCAGGTGGTCCAGGATCCATCGCTCTTCCATGACCTCCCGGGACTGGGCGGAATATGCCTCGGCCGCCCTGCTCTTGAGGGCCCGGGGGGCTGAATCGGTCGAATTGCCTTGTTTTCCAGTCACTTAGAACCGTTCTCCGACTTGTCTTGCCGGCTGGCCATGTCGCGGACGTACGCGTCGGCGATGACCCGCATCACACACTTGCCTGCGAACCGGGCGACGAGGTACATCACGATCGCCCCGATGATGGCCCGGATGGCGCACGACTCGGCCGGTACGTCGCTGGCGACCCCCACGGCGGCCATGGCGAACAGGGCGAATGCCGACGCGATGATTGCGACCCGATGTACCATCGTTGCCTTTCTTCTCCCTTCCTATCGGTACCCGATGAAGGCCTCTGCTACGTTCCGGAGGAAATTGTCTCCGCTTCGGCCGGGCTGAGCGTTACGGTCCCGATCGACTCGATATCCGTCCCCGGCGCGATCTCGTCGTAGGCGACGACGGGCAGTTGGGGGATCTGTCGCGAAAGCATCGATGCGACATGCGCCCGGATGCGGAAATCGCAGAGCAGAATCGCCTTGTCGTAGCCCCGCTCCATCGCAGCCTGCCATGCCTGGGCGATGTGGCGGGTCAGCTCCATCGCCCGGTCGGGGGGAATCATCATCGCCTCGCCCTCGCCCTCGCGCGTCAGGCTGGAGCGCAGTTCGTACTCCAGCTGCGGGTTCATCACGATGGCCACGACCCGGCCTTCGCCGTCGCTGTGCTGTTCGGTGATCGTACGGACCAGCGCCTTTCGGGCGACTTCGGTCAGCAGCGTCGCGTCGCGCGTCCGCCCGGCGTTGTCGCCCAGCGCCTCGACAATCTGCGACAGGTCGCGGATCGCGATGCCGTCTTTCAGCAGATTCTGCAGGACACGGTGCAGCAGGCCCATCGACACGGTCTCGCCGATCACACCGTTGACCAGCGCGGGCTGCTTCTCCCGAAGCCGATCGATCAGCGTCTGCACGTCGTCGCGCGAAAGCAGCTCGTGGGCGTGCCGCCTCAGCGTCTCCGACAGGTGCGTCACGAGCACCGTCTCGGGGTCGACTACCGTATAGCCAGCCAGCTCGGCCTGCTCTTTGCGTTCCTCGGTGACCCACATGGCCGGCAGGTTGAACACGGGCTCCTGGGCGGGCGTGCCCTGGATCTGGGTGGTCACCGTGCCCGGGTCCATGGCCAGGAACTGGTCGGGCTCGAGCTCGCCGCTGGCAACGACGTGATTGTTGAGGCGAATCTCGTAGACGTTCGGCTCGAGGGCGACGTTGTCGCGCAGCCTCACCAGCGGCAGGATGAGCCCGTACTGCTGGGCGAACTTCCGACGCAGCGGGCTGATCCGGTGCGACAGGCTGCCCTTGCGGCGCGGGTCGACGGTCTTGATCAGCCTCGGGCCGACCTGTACGGAAATCCGGTCGACGTCCAGAAGCTCTTCGATGGGCGTCTCGTCGGACTCCAGCGCGGGGCGGGGCTCCTCGGAGACGTTCGCCTCTTGCTCGGCTTTCTCAGCTGTCTTTTCGGTCTTGCGCAGGGCGTGGGAGAGAATCCCCGCTCCCAGCGAAAGCACCACGAACGGAATCTTCGGGAAACCCGGCACGAAGACCATCCCGGCCAGCAGGAACGATGCGATCCCCATCGGCCGACTTCGCGAGAGCATCTGGCGCATCATGTCGTGCGAAATGTTCTGCTTCGACGCGGCCTTGGTGATCAGGAAGCCCGACGAGGTGGAAATCAGCAGCGCGGGGATCTGGCTGACCAGGCCGTCGCCCATGGCCAGGATCGCGTAGCGGCTGATCGATTCCGACGCGTCCAACCCGCGGGTCATGCCCATCAGGAACCCGCCCAGCAGGTTGATGACGGTGATAACCAGCCCAGCGATGGCGTCGCCGCGGATGAACTTGCTGGCACCGTCCATCGCTCCGTAGAATTCGCTTTCCCGCACGATCTTGTCGCGACGCTCCCGGGCCTGCTCCTCGCCGATCAGTCCGGCGTTGAGGTCGGCGTCGATGGCCATCTGTTTGCCGGGCATGGCATCGAGATTGAACCGGGCTGCCACTTCGCTGACGCGCTCGGAGCCCTTGGTGATGACCACGAACTGGATGATCACCAGGATCAGGAACACCACCAGCCCGA
>CAZXSK010000004.1:0-23808 GCA_964642855.1 uncultured Planctomycetaceae bacterium
GCTCCGGACTCGCGGGAGGATGATTCATCGACGGGGGGATTTGACACCTAGCCGGGGGGATGTATGCTGGCCGGCTGGATCTTCGACCCTTTAGGAGCCGGCCTGGCCATGCAGAAACTGGATCTCGGTGGAACCTGGACTCTCACGCGCGCTGACGGCGAAGGCGAGGCGATTGCGGCCTCGGTGCCCGGCTGCGTGCATACCGATCTTCTCGACGCGGGGCGGATTCCCGACCCGTGCTATCGCGACAACGAGGACCTCGTGCAGTGGGTGTCGCGCGTGGACTGGCGATACGCGCGGACGTTCGACGTGCCGGCCGATCTGCTGGCCGAGGAGGTCGTCGTGCTTCGCTGCGAGGGGCTGGACACGCTGGCGGAGATCCGCATCAACGGCCGGCGTGTGGCGAAGACGGACAACATGTTCCGCACCTGGGAGTTCGACGTCAAAGACCGTCTGGTCGAGGGCGAGAACGGAATCGAGATCACCTTCGGGGCGCCCCAGCCTTACATCGAGCGCAGGCAGAAGTCCCGGGCGCTGCCGTACTGGGGCAAGCCCCACAAAACGGGCTGCGCTGCCTGGCTTCGCAAGAAGCAGTGCGACTTCGGCTGGGACTGGGGCCCGAAGCTGGCGACCAGCGGTATCTGGCGGGACCTGTCGCTGGTGGGCTTCAGCGGCGGGCGCCTGGGCGAGGTGGAGCTTCGCCAGGCCCACGGGCGCAAGAACGTGACGCTCAGCGTAGCTGCTGCGGTCGAGAGCGCGTCGCGCGGGCAGCGGTCGGTTGCGGTGACGGTTCGCCTGGGCAAGCGGGTGGTCGCGCGGGAGCAGGCGAAGGTAACGCGGGGCAAGGCGAAGGCGGAGATCGTGATCGACAAGCCCCGGCTGTGGTGGCCTGCGGGCATGGGCGACCAGCCGCTCTACGAGGTGACGGTGGACCTGCTGGACGCCGAGGGCGGCCTGCTGGATACCCAGTCGCGGCGGGTGGGGCTTCGAACGGTGGAGCTGGTGCGGAAGAAGGATCGCTGGGGCGAGTCGTTCCGTTTCCGCGTAAATGGGGTGGACTTGTTCGCCAAGGGCGCGAACTGGATTCCGGCCGACGCTTTGCTGCCGAGGCTGACGGCCGGTCGGTACCGGGGCCTGCTGGAGAGTGCAGCGGCTGCAAACATGAACATGCTTCGCGTGTGGGGCGGGGGCATTTACGAGGAGGATGTCTTTTACGATCTTTGCGACGAGCTGGGGCTGCTGGTGTGGCAGGACTTCATGTTCGCCTGCTCGGGGGTGCCGACGTTCGACGAGGCGTACATCGAGAACTTCCTGGCCGAGGCGGAGGACAACGTGCTGCGGCTTCGGCATCACGCGTGCCTGGCGATCTGGTGCGGGAACAACGAGCTGGAGCAGGGGCTGGTGGGTCTGGAGTGGACGGACGGCCAGATGAGTTGGGACGACTACAAGCCACTGTTCGACCGCCTGCTGCCCAGGCTGGTGGGCAAGCTCGACCCGGACCGGCCTTACTGGCCGAGCAGCGCGCACACGCCGCACGGCGACCGGTCGGATCACCGCGACCCCACCTGCGGCGACGCGCACCTGTGGCAGGTGTGGCACGGCAAGCAGCCGTTCGAGTGGTATCGCACCGCGATGCACCGTTTCTGCAGCGAGTTCGGGTTCCAGAGCTTCCCCGAGCCCAAGACCGTCCGGGCGTACACAGCGAAGCAGGACCGCAACGTCACCGCGCCGGTCATGGAGCACCACCAGCGAAGCGGCATCGGCAACGCGACGATCATGCATTACATGCTCGACTGGTTCCGCCTGCCCAAGGACTTCGAGAGCACACTGTGGGTCAGCCAGATCCTCCAGTCGCTGGGCATGCAGTACGGCGTGGAGCACTGGCGGCGGAACATGCCCCGTTGCATGGGCGCGCTGTACTGGCAGCTCAACGACTGCTGGCCGGTGGCGAGCTGGGCGAGTATCGACTCGTTCGGCCGATGGAAGGCGTTGCAGTACGTCGCGGCGAGGTTCTTCGCGCCGGTGCTGGTGAGCCTCGTCGAGGACGCCGAGAAGGGCACGATGGACGTGCACATTTCCAGCGACGTGGCGAAAGGCGGCCCGGCCGAGCTGGCATGGACGCTCGTCACGCCGGGTGGCGAGGTGCTCGCGCGGCAGGTCGAGAAGGTCCGCATTCCGTCTCGCGGGGCGAAAAAGGTCATCACGCTGGATCTGTCGGACATGCTCGCCGAGCACGGGCCGGAGAACCTGATGCTGCTCGTTGAGCTGCACGCACTGGGCGAGGTGGTTTCCACGAACTATGCTGCCTTCGCCAAGCCCAAGCGGATCGAGCTGCAGGATCCGCAGATTGACGCGAAGATTCGATCGGCGGGGGGTGATTCCTGGTCGATCACCCTTTCGGCGGATAAGCCGGCATTGTGGACCTGGCTGGAGGTCACCGGCGTGGATGCGACCCTGAGCGACAACTTCGTGCACCTCGGGCCGGGCAGGGAGATCGAAATCGAACTGACGCCGGTCCGCAAACTCACCAAGGCGGAGCTGGCCGGCAAGCTGAAGATTCGAAGCCTGTGGGACACGTATCGCTGAGCGGTCGGGCTGGGTGCATCGGCGGTGATGTGGTATAATCGCAGGTTCAGGAACCGGGTCCGAGGCCGCCGGGGCGTGCGGGCCTGCACGGGGCACGAACGTTCCGTCGGCGAGCGTGTCTGAACCACCGGCCCGCCGGCCACTGACATACCGGAGTACCGATGCAACGATCGATCCTGCTAACCACATTGTTGACGTTACTGGCAGCCGCCCCTGCCGCCTGGGCAGCCGATTCCGACGAGCTGGCCGAGGCGAAGCGCAAGTTCCGGCAGACCTACGCCACGGAGTTGGGCAGGGTCCGTCGAAGCAGCGACAAGACTGACGACCTGAAGTTTGCCCGCAGGTTGTTGATCGGCGCCAACGATCCGGAGAAGTCTGGCGAGCTCCGAACGTTGATGGCCGAGGCGGCATTGGAACTCTCGCTGGGCGTCGTCGACGACGCAGCTGCGACGCTGGCGAGCAAGTCGATCGAGACCCTCGAAGCGATCGAGCCTCTTCCTGCCGCACGCAAAGCGAAACTGAAGCGTAAGGTCTCGGAGCTCGCGCTGCAGGCGGCGATTCGGGAGAACAAGGACGACTTCGAGATCCAGCCGCTGGCGAAGAAGGTCGTGGAGGGGCACCTGGCATTCATCGACGCCTTCGACGGTGAGCCCGAACTCACGAGCGAGGTCTACGAGACGATCCGTGAGGCGATCCGCCTGGCCAAGCAATACGATCTGGAAGACCATCTCGAGCAACTGGAGGCCGCCGCCGACGAGGTGAAGGCGAAGGTCGCCCGACGCCGGCGATTCTCGCTGGCAGAGAAGAAGCTCCAGGACGCCAAGGCCAGCGGCGAGCAGGCGCAGATCGATGCCGCCCGGCGGTACATGGCCGAGACGTATCTGGACTGCGACGGGGACTTCATCAAGGCGGCGGAGTACATCAAGGGCACCGGGCATTCCCGCGAGGAGGTCGTGCTGCAGGCAGCCGCTTTCGTAGAGGACGGCAAGCTTCCCCGGAATGATCCACAGCAGGCTGTCACGACCCTCGGCGTGCTGGCCCGCCAGCAGAAGGACCTGGCCAACCGCGACCGCATCGCGCGGGTGGCGATCGACATGGGCCAGGCCCTGCTGAAGGGGAAGATCGACAAGGCGGAGCGGATGCGCATCGAGAAGATCGTCGTCGATCTGAAAGAACTCATTGGCGACACACCGGAAGCAAAGTTCGTCGCCAAAATCAAGGAAGCGTATGACGGCCTGGAGGGCGAAATCAGCAGCGAAGACGGAAAGACGATCACTCTCAAATACGACTTCTCAGACAGCGACCAGTTGGACGATTGGGATCAGAAGGGAGGCAAATGGACAGTCAAGAAAGGCCAGGCGACCTCTGAGCCTGACGGCCGGTCCTATGCTCGGATGACACTTGAGAATCGCCTGCGTTTCGATTCGCGCAAACCCCTGTCGATCAGCTTCTCGATGAGCGGCCCGACCTATGCGATGCTCTCGCTGCCGTGCATCAGCGAGGTACGAGGCAATATGGGCAACTCCTTCTACTTCTACCTTACCACGTCCAGCAGCTATGTCCGTTTGCCTGACCGAAAGTACGAGCGGAGCCAGTTCAAGCTCAAGCCTGGCAAGGTCTACCAGTGGCAGGTAACGCTCAACGGAAAGGGAGGTTACGTCTGGAAGGTCAACGGCCAGAAGATTCTCGAGAGGTCAAGCGGCAAGAAGGGTCTGGAAGACTTCCTCAGCGTGCAGGTGATGTTATACAAGCGAAGCACCGACAAGAGCGACCTGCTTCTTGACGACGTCGTCATCGAAGGCACGCCCGTGATCGCCAAGGAACAATGACCGCCCTTGACCGACGGGCTGGTGCGCTGCAGGATTCCGCTGCATGACTGAACCCTCCCAACCTGACCGCCCACGACGGAACATCAAGCTGGTGATCGCCTATCGCGGCACGGCGTATCATGGCTGGCAGCGCCAGGCGGCAGGCATCGATACCGTCCAGGAGCGCGTCGAGATCGCCGCCCGCAGCGTGTTGCGCCATTCCCTGGCCGTCCACGGAGCCGGGCGCACTGACGCCGGGGTCCACGCGCAGGGACAGGTTGCCAACCTCTACACGACCAACCTGTCGATTCCCCTTTCGGGTCTGAGGCGAGCGATGAACTCCCGCCTGCCGGGCGATATCTGCATCCGCTCCGCAGCCGTCGTTCCGGAAGGCTTTCACGCGTCGCGATCGGCGACGGGAAAGACCTACCGTTACGCCGTGCATGTTTCCCCGCAGCGGCCGGTCATGCTCGAGGAGATGGTCTATCGCTTCTGGAAGCCGCTGGAGGTCGACGCCATGCGGCGCGGCGCGCGCAGACTCCAGGGCACCCACGACTTCGCCGGACTGGCCAGCTCCGCCGACCAACGCGAGAACACCGTTCGCACCATCCATCGCTGCGAAGTCGCCGACCTCGACGACCAGGTGCACATCACCGTCCAGGGAGACGGATTCCTCTACAACATGGTCCGCAACATCGCCGGAACACTGGTGGAGATAGGCCGGGGGCGATGGAGCCCAGACCAGATCGGTCGCATTCTGGAAACGCGCGACCGCAAATTCGCCGGCCCGACCGCTCCCGCCGGCGGGCTGACCATGGTCTGCGTGCACTACCGCCCCAATGACCTGGCTCCCGACCCCACCTGACGGTCCGCCTGCGACGACGCATTGCAGCCAGCCACGAAGGCAGATAGAGTGGAGTCCTGCGGAAACGTTCAGGCCAGCCCAAGGAGCACTCATGGAACCCCAGGACATCGTCACGCGCCTCCTGTCGTCGCAGGAGCCCCGGACACTCGTCGTCGATGGTCGCGAGACCACACTCACACCGGATCGGTGCGCCCCCCAGCCGAGCGACCCCAGCCGGCAGATTTCGCTGGACGGCACGTGGAAAGTCGCCCGTTGGCCGTTCGACGCCGAGCCGCAGCAGCTTGCCGGCCTCGACACCGAAGATGCCACATGGGAGGAAGTCACCCAACCAGGAAAGGTCTTCTACCAGGATCCGGAGCTCTGCCCGTCGGACATCGAAGGCTGGAACCGGGTGAATCTCTCCCACATCGACCCGGAAGACGGAGCGGTCCTCCGCAAAGCGGTGACCATCCCGGCCGCCTGGAAGGGCAAGCGAATCCGGCTGTACTTCGGTGCGGTCTATCCGGGCTGCCGGGTGTACGTCAACGGCCGGCTGGTTGCGGAGCATCTTTCCGGTCTGACCCCTCTGGAGGCAGACGTTACCGACCTGCTCTCCCCGGGCGACGAAGCGCTGATTGCGGTTCGGCTTCTGCGTCGCTACGACGGTGTGTCCCTGGACATGCCCCGTCACGCCCTGGAGTTCGCGGGCCTCGCCCAGAGCGCCCGGCTGTTTGCAGTCGAGCCGGTGCACCTGTCCGACCTGCACGTCAGGCCAGTGCTTTCTCCCAGCGCCCGGAGCGGCACGCTGAAGATCTGCGCCCGCCTGGCGTCGTCAGCGGAGAAGTTCGTCGAGGGCAAGCTGGCGGCAGCGATCTTCGCCCCCGACGGCCAGGACGCCGGAAGACTGACCAAGCCGTTCGGCATTGACCCCGGCCAGTCGGTGGAGGTGTCGGTCGCCATGGAGTTGGGCGAGGTGCTCACCTGGAGCGCCGAGAGACCCAACCTGTACCGGGTCGAACTGGCCGTGGACGCCCCGGGACAGGACGTGCAGTCCTGTGCGATCCGGGCCGGATTCCGACGCCTGGAATTCAAGGACGAAAGGCCGCTGCTCAACGGCAGGCCTGTCAAGTTCCGCGGCGTGAACTTCCTGACATTCCATCCGAACCACGGCATGCATACCCCGGCCGGGTGGCTTCGCGAGAATCTGGAACTGATGAAGCGAGCGAACGTCAACTGCATCCGCACGCACTTTCTGTCCGACCCGACGCTGGCGGACCTGTGCGACGAAATGGGCTTCTACCTGATGCAGGAACTGCCCTTCGACTGGGCGGCAGAGCAGTTGGACAAGGTCGAGTACCTCGGGCCGATCCTCCAGCGGGTGGAAGGCGGGATCCGCCGAGACCGTAACCATCCGTCAGTGGTGGTCTGGAGCCTGGGCAACGAGAACCTGCCCCCCTTCCGCGAGACGAAGGATACGTTCTGGCTGTCGTGGCGGACGATCGAATCGCTGGCCAAGACACTCGCCCCGGATACGGCTACGATGTTCCCCCCGCCGGGCCCGGCCAACAAAATTGACGGCCTGCTGGAAACACGCATCGGTGACATCGCAGATACCCATTACACCTTCAAGTACGTCCGCCAGTTGCGGGAGACCGGAGAGCTGACCCAGCCGGAGTCGTGGGAAGGCCCGCTGACCACACGAAGCCGCGACAAACTCCTTGCCGACGGGTGGTCGGGCGTGTGGTTCTCCAGCGAATGGGGGCTGATGAACACGATGCCCGATCTGCTCAATGCGCCGTATCTGTCCCTGCTGGGAGACTGGCAGGAAGACATCCTTTCGGGCAGAAACTCGCTGCAGGTGTTCCTGGACCGCTTCGGCGAGGAGTGGGGCCTGATGCGAGACGACCCTCACTGTCTGGGTGGGGCGTTCTTCCCGTGGATGTGCTCGGGCTCGGGCGATCCGTGGGGCTGGATGCTCTGGGGTGAAGACGCCGACTGGGGCGTGGTGACTCACGACCTGCTCCCCAAGCCGTATTTCTGGGCGCTGCGCGTGCAGTATGCCCCGGTCGTCCTCCCGGGGCAGGTGATTATCAAACCCGGTGACGAGTCGATACGGATCACGGTCCGCAGCCTCTACAATGAGTTCGACCTGTCCGAGTGCGTCTTCCGGACCATGATGGGTCGGGGCGGGAAGTTCATGGGTAATCTGCGGCGATGGCGGGACGTGGAGGTCGCCTGCCCGCCGGGCGAGTCCGTGGAGACAGCCCTGCCCCTCTGGAACGACCAGACCCGCCAGGACCTCGAGGCCCACCTGCCGTGCGTGTGCAGGTGCATCGTCCTCGAGCCGTCGGGGTATCGCGCGATCACGCACGATATCCTGCTGATTCCGGAATCGCTGGCCGGGACGTCGGGTAACGACGTGCCGGTAGGCCCGGACGCCAACATCGCGAACCTGTAGCCCGAAGCCCCGAGCCGTATCCGACGTATCGACCCGAGCGCCCGGCACCGGATGCCTCAGAAGTGATCCATCGCCGCCAGAGTTGGCTCCTGGGCGGGGAAAAGCACCCCGGCCAGGGCAGCGGCGTCGCCCGTGGTGCGCATGGATGCGTCGTAAATCACGCGATCCGGCGCGTCGGTGCCGATCAGAAGCTGGGCGATCTCGTCCCTGCCGCGGATGGCGTTGCGGTATCGACCGCTCGCACGCCCAGCCGACACCTTGCCTCCCGCAAGTTTCAGCTCCGCCTTCTCCCTGCCGTCGTCCAGCAGCAGCTTGCCCCGATAGTTCGAGAACACCGAGTCCTTCAGCCGGGCGGAAAGCTCGCCCTCGATGGCAGCCAGTGCTCCGCGGAGTTCCAGCGTTCGGATCATCGCCCCACCGGAGCGTGAGAACTTCTGCTCCAGCCGATAGCTGCCACGGTGGATTGCTCGCGCCAGGTCGCTGCGAGGGTGCACGCACGGAAGCACCACCTCGTGGCAATGAAGCTCCCGCGCCTTCTCACCAATCACGGCCAGGATATCCGCAGCCGGGCCCGCCGATTCGCGCACCACAAGCTCTTTCTTGATCTGAAACACCACATACCCGGCGAGCCGGCCGTCTTCTCGATGCCACTTGACCCCCTCGATCTTGCCCGGGGAAAAACCCCACGTCGGGTAGGTCGGCTTGACGGCCGTGCCGGTCAGGCCCCGGCTGCTGCGGTTGTACAGCCTGCATCGCTCGTTGAAGTCGGCCTTGGCCAGTTTGCGGGTGCGGAAGGGGGGGTTCTTGCGCGGCAGGTCGCGCGGACAGCGCAGACGAATGACCCGATCCGGCCAGGCGCGACAGTAGCCGAACTTGTCGTAGAAATCCCCGATTCCGAACAGGACGCTCAGATCATAGTCGGCCTCTCGCATCGCAGGCAGGGCTGCGCGGATCGTGCGGCGCATCAGGCCGGACTTGCGCAACAGGCCGTCGGTGGCGACCGCCCCGATTCCCGCCACGCGGACCTTTGACCGTCCCACGCGCATGCGGTATCCCCATACGCCCCAGTGGGTCACCACCCGCCCGTCGTGCAGGCCCACGGTCGACGCTGACCAGTCGTAGAACGGCTCGCCGAAATACTCAGGTGCCGATCGGACCCATTCGTAATAGTTGTCCCCGCCGCTGAACGCCTTGCCCGTCAGGTCGAAGATTCCCTCGGCGTGGTGTTCCTTCGATGGCCTGATCAATTCCAGGGGCAGCTCTTCGGGCATCGTTGTCTCCTGAGTCGACGACGGCCGGGGATCAGACCTTCTCCATGCGGGAGTCAGTCTGCCACATGTCGGCGTTCTCGCCGAGGGCCTCCTTGACGCCGCGGGTGGCTTCGTCCAACGCAACCAGCGTGTCATCGGAAAGTTTCACGTCCCCGGCGGCTGCGTTGTCGCAGGCCTGGTCGGGGTTGCGCGCTCCGGCGATCGCAGCGGTCACGCCCTCGCGTGCGATCAGCCACGCCAGCGACAGGTGGACCATAGAGACGCCAAGCTGGCTGGCGATCCGGCGGATTCGTCCGATCGCCCGAAACAGCTCGTCCTCACAACCCGGCTCGCGATGCCGTGCCTCCGGGCGGTCCTTGGAGAAATGGCGAGTCCGGGCCCGTTCGGGGGGAACCTCGTCGGCGGAGGCAAACTTCCCCGCAAGAAGCCCCTGGGCGATCGGGCTGTAGGCGAGGATGCCCATCCCGCGACGGGCACTGGCGGGCATGACGGCGTGCTCGATCGCCCGGAACAGCAGGTTGTACGCCAACTGGTTGCTGACGATCTCCGCCTCTCGGGGCAGGTCCTGCAGGTAACCGACACCGAAATTGCATACCCCGAGATGCCGGATCTTGCCCTCGTCGCGGAGTTCCATCATCGCGGCGACGGTGTCATCCAGCGGGATCTCGGGATTCGGCCAGTGGACCTGCAGCAGGTCGATGCGGTCGGTCTTGAGCAGCCCGAGCGACTTCTCGCACGAGCGCTTCACGTCGACCGGCGCAAGATCCTGCCGACGGACCTTCGTGGCGAGAACGACGTCCTTGCGGCTACCTTCCAGCACCCGGCCGAGGATGGCCTCCGACTCGCCGTCGCCATACGCCGGAGCCGTGTCGAAGAAATTGATCCCGGCATCCAGCGCAGCGGCGATCGCCCGCTCGGAGTCGCGGCGGTCCTGGTCGCCCCAGGTGTAGCCGCCGATGATCGACCAGCACCCCTGGCAGATGACAGACACGTCGATGTCGCTGCCCGGCAGCTTGCAATATTGCATGGCGAAGGCTCCTTCCCTGCCCAACCCGACAGGCCGGGCCGCCCAAAAAACCCGCTCCCCCGCCTCCACGCGCGGGCGATGTTGTGGTATACAGACGGATGATGAACCTGCACGACGCGAAGAAACCCCCGCCCGGCTGCGTCTAACTCACAGGCTCGCCGGCGGGCGATGGGTTTGTCGCTGCCGAAACACCAGCCGCACTTTCTGAGGATACTGTCATGGGATTCTGGGACAAGGTCAAAGGCGAATTCGTAGACATCATCGAGTGGACCGACGATTCCAACGACACGATGGTCTACCGGTTCGAGCGATACGGCAACGAGATCAAGTACGGCGCGCAGCTGACGGTGCGGGAAGCCCAGGCGGCGGTCTTCATCAACGAAGGAAAGCTCGCTGACGTCTTCCTGCCCGGGCGCTACGTGCTGGACACCAAGAACCTGCCGATTCTCGCGACGCTCCAGGGGTGGCGATATGGTCTGGAGAGCCCGTTCAAGGCCGAGGTGTACTTTGTCAACACCCGGCGGTTTACGGACCTCAAGTGGGGCACGAAGAACCCCATCATGCTCCGCGACGCGGAGTTCGGGCCGGTGCGCCTCCGGGCGTTCGGCACGTACGTAATCCGCGTGAAAGACCCGGCTGCATTCATTCGAGAGATCGTGGGCACCGACGGGCATTTCACTTCACATGAGATCACCAATCAGCTGCGGAACATGATCGTCACGCGGTTCTCGGACCTGGTAGCCGAGTCGAAAATCCCCGTGCTTGATCTGGCGAGCAACTACGACGAGCTCAGCGAGTTCGCCCAGAAGCGTCTGACGTCGGAGTTCGAGACGTACGGCCTGGACGTGACCAAGCTGCTGGTGGAGAACATCTCGCTGCCGCCGGCCGTCGAGGAGGCGCTGGACAAGCGCAGCTCGATGGGCGTGATCGGCAACCTGCAGGCGTACACGCAGTTCCAGACCGCCAACGCCATGGAAGACGCTGCCCAGAACCCTGGCGGCATGGCTGCGGGGGGCATGGGCATGGGCATGGGCTTTGCGATGGCCAACCAGATGGCCGGCTCGATGGCAGGCGCCCAGCAGGCCCACCAGATGCAGCAGCAACCGATGCAGGGAGGTGGGATGGCGCCTCCTCCCCTGCCGGCAGGGCCTACCTACTTCGCCGCGATCAACGGCCAGCAGGCCGGCCCGTTTGATGTCAATACCCTCCGCCAGCAGGCAGCCGGCGGACAGGTCACCCCCCAGACGCTGGTCTGGAAGCAGGGCATGGCTAACTGGACGCCAGCCGGTCAGGTGCCCGAACTCAACAGCCTGTTCGGCCAGGCGCCGCCGCCAATCCCTCAGCAGGGAGAGTAAGCTGAGCCAGGCGTTCGCAGGACGAGAGCTCCGAAAGAGACCACAAGCACATAACGAGGCCCATGGCAGGACCACCACCGATTTCCGGCAACGAAGAAACCAGCCCGCCTCCGGCCGGCGAGCCCTCGCAGGCAGGCCCGCCCGAGCTGCCCCAGGCACCAAAGCACAAGTCCGCCGCACGCGGCGAGACGAGGGGACAGGTCGAATTCCCCTGCAGCCAGTGCGGGGCTGAGATGTCCTTCGATCCGTCGGCAGCCTCGGTCAAGTGCCCCTACTGCAGCCACGAGATGGCGATTCCGCAGTCCGAGGAACTCGTGCAGGAACTGGACTTCCGTAAATATCTCGCGGAGGCATCTGCCGGGGCTGAAACCATTGAGCAGCGCGTGGTGCGTTGCTCCGGGTGCGGGGCGCAGACGACCCTGGACCCCAACGTAGCCTCCGACCAGTGCCCGTTCTGCGGCTCGCCGGTGGTTTCGCAGGAGACTTCCGAGACGCGCATTCGCCCGAGAAGCCTGCTGCCATTTGCCATCGATCGCGAGCGGGCGGCAGAGGCCTTTCGCGACTGGATCGCCGGCCTGTGGTTCGCGCCCAACAAGCTCAAGCAGTATGCCCGCGCCGATCGCAGCCGTCTGAACGGCATGTACGTGCCCTACTGGACGTACGACGCGTTCTGTGTGACTTTCTACCGAGGCCAGCGCGGCGACGACTACTACGAGACGGAACGGTACACCACCACGGAGAACGGCAAGAGCGTGACCAAGACCCGGCAGGTGCGCAAGACACGCTGGCGCAGCGTGTCAGGGACAGTCTTCGACCGATTCGACGACGTGCTGGTTCTCGGCAGCAATTCTCTGCCCCGCAAGTACGCCGACCGCCTGGCGCCCTGGGATCTGCAGAACCTGACTCCCTATGACGAGAAGTTCCTCTCCGGCTTCCGGACCGAAACCTATCAGATCGATCTGGCCGGGGGTTTCGAGGTAGCCAAAGACGTCATGGAGGGAACCATCCGCCAGACGGTCAAGCGCGACATCGGGGGGGATCACCAGCGAATCCATCACCTGGCCACCCAGCACAACGACGTAACGTTCAAGCACATCCTGCTGCCGGTGTGGATCAGCGCCTACCGCTTCCGGGACAACGTGTATCGGTTCCTGGTCAATGCCCGGACGGGCGAGGTGCAGGGAGAGAGGCCTTGGAGTTGGGTCAAGATCGCCCTGCTCGTGCTGGGCATCGTCGCGGCGATCGTGATCCTTGTGGTGATCTTCGGGTCGCTGCGATAGCACGCGGACAATTTGCCCCGCTGCGACCTTGCAAGCGCTCGCCCGCGTCCTTATAAATCAGGGGCCCGTGGTCTGCGCTGCGTGCGGGGGACAATCCAGCCGCCGGCCAGCATCTCGGAAAACCCGGCCACGAGGCGATTTCCAGCAAGGAAGGGACACACGAATGAAGGTGATCGCACAGACAGCCGCTTTGCAGGAGGCATTGGCTTTGGCGGGGAGCATCATCCAGTCGCGAACGCCCAAACCCGTCCTGCAGTGCGCCAAGCTCATTGCAGCCGACAACGTGCTGACGGTTCTGGCGACGGATCTGGAAGTGGGCTGCCGCTACCAGGTCTCGGCCGTGCAGATCGAAGAGGAGGGCGAAGCGCTGGTGCCCATCGACCGGTTCGTGGGCATCGTGCGGGAGTCGGGCTCGGACAGCTTGACCATCGAGACGGAGAAGCAGACCGTCCACATCCGCGGCGCGGGAAGTCACTTCAAGGTCTTCGGCTACGATCCGGGCGAGTACCCAGCCGTGGCAGAGTTCGAGGAAGCGGGCGACTTCCAGGTACCCGCGAGCGTGCTGGGCAAAATGATCACCAAGACGCTCTTCGCGACCGCCAAAGCCCACAGCCATTACGCCATCTCCGGCGTGCTGTGGGAGGCATCCAGCCGCAAGCTGCAACTGGTCGCTACGGACGGCCACCGCTTGGCCCAGGCGAAGGGAGCGTTGGCCGGTCCTGCAACATCGGACGTCACCGCGATCGTACCGGGCAAGTTGATGTCGCTGATCCAGCGACTGGCCGGAGACGGCGAGGACAAGCTGGACGTGGCGATCCAGGAGAACCAGATTCTTATCCGCACGCCCCAGGCCGTGCTCGTCAGCTCGCTGGTGCAGGGCAACTTTCCGAAGTACGGCGACGTGATTCCCAAGGACAACACGCGCAAGGCGACGATCGCGACGAACGAGTTCCAGCACCGCATCCGGCAGGCGAGCCTGCTGACCAACGAGGAGTCTCGCGGCGTGAAGTTCAGCTTCGCCGGCGAGACGTTGACGCTCTCCAGCCGGGCGCCCGAAGCGGGCGAGGCCGAGGTGACCTGCCCCATCCAGATGGAAGGCGACGAGATCGACATCGCGTTCAACCCCGGCTTCCTGGTCGATGCGTTGAAGGTGATCGAATCCGACGAGGTAACCTTCGAGATGAACGCCTCCAGCAAGCCGGCTGTGCTCAAGTCCGGAGCCGAGTTCCTCTACGTGTTGATGCCGATGGAACTGCCCTGATCTGAACGGAAATCGCTTTCTGCAACCGAACAAAGCGCCCCCGGCCCGCGTCTGGTAAGCCGGGGGCGTTGCCATGTACACCGAACCGACGATCCACAAGGAGAGACTATGAAACCGCTTCTCACTCGCACCGTTTGCTGCCTTGCCGGGCTGACGTTGCTGGCCTCGGTCGCAGTCGCCGAGGACGCAGACTCGCTGCTGGACAAGCCCACCGAGATCCTCAGAAGCAAGAACACTCGCGGCGAAATGATGGCCGGGCCCGGGGGAACATTCCGGATTTCACACGACGGCAAATACCTGATCTACTTCAAACCCTCCGCCCCCCTCCCCGATGCCGACCAGGCCGACGGGCCCGAGGCCTGGATGAAGCAGATGCAGGCTGTCATGATGCAGGAAGGTATCCTGGCGCTGCGCGACCTGAAGAGCGGCAAGGAGGTGGACCTGCTCGGCATGCCCGTCAAACGAGCCGAAACGATGATGATGTCGGTCATGGACTGCTTCGGGCCTGACAGCGATCAGGCGATGGTGGGGCTTCTGGAATTCGAGCCGGGCGGAGACAGCCCGATGAACATCGAACCGACGGGAACCAAACTCTACCGAGTGAAACTCGGGGGCAAGAAGCCCGCCGTCACCGAGATCAAGACCAACAAGAAGCTGGCTATCGGCATGCTGCTGCCCGGCGGGAAGAGCGCGCTGATGGCGACGACCGACAACATCAAGATGGAGCCGGGGGATATCCCCGACCTGTCGCTCATGACCTTCGGGAAGGACAGCAACAAGTCCAAGCCCCTGGGCTTCCAGGCGATCCCCATGGCTGTGCACCCGTCCGGGAAGATGGCCGTGACGGTCATCCCGCGCAGACCCCGCGGCGACAACCCCGAGTGGGGCAACGATGCCGCGTGGAAGCCGGCAGAGATCAAGATCATCGATCCCAACAGCGGCAAGGTGCTGCAGCAACCCACGATCCACAAGAAGCTCCACATACCTCAACAGACCTTTTTTGCCGGCGAGGGCAAGTATCTCGTTTACAACGATGTGGATACTGTCCAGCGAGGCCAGGACGAGGACGACGGAATGATGGGCGGCTGGGAGGAGACCGAGCCGGCCGTGCGGGTCTGGGATCTCAAGTCCAAGAAGATCGTCCGGGAATTCAAAAACCACATGCCCATCGGGCCCGGCCCGACGGATAACACCATCGTCGTCGCCAAAACGCCCGAGAACGACCAGCAGCGCATGGGGCCATCGTCGGAGGCTATGACGGTCCTTCTGGCAGATGTGAAGACGGGCAAGACCTGGAAGCTGACCGATGCACAGGGCTTGCTTTCAGCCCGCGGCGGGAAGCTGGTCTACGCCGTACAGAAGGACGGCGAGCAAATCGCCTACGTTGCCGAGATCAAGAAGCCCAAGGATGAGAAGAAGGAAGACAAGGAAGAGAAGTAGCGTCAATCTGAATGCTGCAGAGAAAAGGCCCCGTCGGAGATCTTTCCCCGGCGGGGCCTTGACATGCCCGGGGGGGGAGGCGGTATCTTCATCGATTGGTTCGAGAGAACGGTTGCCCCTTCCGGCAGAGGCCACGGAACAGTCATGGACGACGCCCAACTGCGCACGATCTGGCAGCAGCGACAGGTCGGATTCCACGTCAAGCACCTCAGCACCCCCCTGACGAGTTATCTCAAGCATGATCTGTCCAAGCGCGTTCGGCAGATTGGGAAGCTCGCGGAGATCTGGCAGGACGTCGTTCCGCCGGAACTGGCTGGGCACACTTCGCTGGAGACCTTCCGCCGCGGCGTGCTGACGGTGACGGTGGATTCGTCGTCGCACCTGTTCATGCTGCGAACGCTGCTGGACGGCGGGCTGAAGCGGGAGATCCAGTCCCGGTTCTCCGGGGCGATCAATCGCATCAAACTCCTGCCCGGTGCGTCGGCCGATCCGGGGATTCCCGGCCGACTCGGCATTCCGGGCGTTTCCTGACACCGCAAGCGCCGCCGACACGCCCTTGCAGGATCGCCCCGGGTATCCGATAATTCCCGATGCGGGCCTGGCCGGCTTTGCGAGAACATCGTCGCGACCGGGTGGTCTGGCAAGCCTGCTCACACATCAATCGTCAGCGGAGTCGACACATGGCAACGACATTTGCATGCATCGCCGGCGAAGAGATCCACCGCCAGTGGGTCGCCGGACGGATCGAAGGCGAGAGCATTGGCCCGCAAGAGACGCCATTCGGTGACAGCAGCGAGATCTTCCTGATGCGCTGCGACGGAACGACGTTCTACCTGCTGCCCCGCTACGGCCAGGGACTGGCGAAGACGGCCCCCTACGCAGTGAACTACCGGGCGAACATGTACGCCCTGAAGGACCTGGGCACGGAGTGCGTGCTGGCCTGGGGAGCGGGCGGGGCGATTACCCACAGCATGGCCGTTGGCGACCTGCTGGTGCTGGAGGATGTCATCGACCGGACGTACCGGCGGGACAAGACGTTCTTTGACAACTCGCCACTGGGGTATCTCCGACAGTTCCCAGTGTTCTGTCCTTCGCTTCGCCGGGCGGTCTGCGAGGTGCTGGCGGGCATGGATCTCCACCACCGCAACAAGACCATCGCTGCCGTTACGGAAGGACCGCGCCTTGAGACACCGGCCGAGGTACGGATGCTGGGCACGGTGGGGGCGGAGGCTATTACCCACGCGTTTGTTCCGGAAGTGTTCCTCGCCCGGGAACTGCAGATGTGTTACGCCGCGATTTGCTACGTGGTCAACTATGCGGAAACGGGCAGCGGTCATCGGCCCTTCCTGGCTGGAAACCTCTTCGAGAGCAGTGGCGAGCTGAGCGACAAGCGCAAGCTCTCGCGCGTCCTGAAGACTCTGTGCGACGTCATCCGCAATGTTGCTGAATCGCTGGAAGGCCAGGAGGACCCCTGCACCTGCTCGGAGGCGATGGACAAGGTCGTGAAGCAGTACGGAATGGACGACGACTGGCGAAGCCGGCTGGCAGCGGAAGGCAGTGCTTGTCCGACGGAAATCAGCGGGAGCGGAATGGGGAATTCAGCTTGACTTCTCTGGCCGTGCACGCTTGAATTGAAGGTGGAGAAAAAGCGGCCCAGGCAGGATGCGGGTCGTCACGTCGCAGGGAGGCTGCTGCCGGGTGTGAACCCCTCGCAGTGGATGCATCGGACGAAGCACCGTAGCGAGCGATGCACAGGACTCGTCGCGCTGCATACAACCGGTGGGATTCACGATACGGCGGCATGACTCTACAAGCGCGGTGCGCTGCAGAGCGTTCATGTCTGTTCTGTGTAGCCGCCGTAGCCCAGTCTTCGGGCTGTTTCGCCGAGGACGGAAGGAGGAACGCGATGTCCGAGCATATTCGGATCATGCGTGCGTATCGGCCAAGTCACTTGGTCATGCCGACGCAGGAAGATGTGGAAGATTCGCGTCTGCAGAAAGAGCGCAATCTTCGCGTGTACGCCGAACGTGCCCTCAAGGGGTTGCCTATTTTCGAGGATTCCGCACCCACCAAGGTTGAGGGGTACCTCCGCCAAGCCTGAACGTGCGGGTATCGCCGCTTTGGGAGGCTGTTGCAGACACGGGGAACTCGCTGGCCGGACGGACAGCGACACGGGATGGTTTTCTGCCCCAATTCTCGTGCCCATTCAACAGAAAGCCGATAGCTCCGCCGCCAGGCGCTGCCCGGAGACGATGCCTATCGCAGCCCCTGTCGACACTCAGCTTCGCGAGCGCCGGAGCTTACGTCGCCGCAACAACCCCCCTGCCATTACTGTCATCACCACGACGGTCGTTGGCTCGGGAACCATGGACATCACCTGCGACGCCGACGGAGCGCCGGGCAATTGCTGGTAGTTGTCGATCATCGCCCAGGCATCGTCGAAATCCACGTCGCCGTCGCCATCGAAGTCGCCGTCCTGCCAGCGGTACCCCACGCCGCCTGCATGATAGCTCGCCATCAGAAGTTCGGCGTCTTCGTAGTCCACCGCACCGTCAAAATCGGCATCGCCCACCAAAGCTCCGCGCGCGAATGCGCCGCCGCCGGTGATCACGGTCCCGCCTTCGTCGACGAGCGTCAGGTAGAACAGATCGATCCCCGCAAGATCCAGCGTCGAGCCGGCTGCAAGGACCAGCTTCTCCACGTAGACCGCCTCGGCCGCACCGGCAATGTTGTCCTGGGCATCCCGCAGCGCAACCGTTCCCGTCGGTCCGACCTCCATGCCTGCCATCGCGAAGTTGTTGACGTACCCCGTACCGTTCGTTCCGAGGTCCTGCCCAGCGGCCTCCACGTAGGACGTCTCGCCTTGTGGGTCGAAGACCATCGTCGTGTTCCACAGGCCCGTGGCGGTCGCCGCATTGGTCATCTGAATGCGAACATCGGCACCATCGAGATGGATTCGGCTGTCGCGAGAGGCGGAGAACTGGCCTGACGGGGCAAGGACAAAGGCGCCGCGGACCCGAACGTCGGCGGCCGGTCCGGAGATCGCGAACTCGCCCTGGCTGCTGGAACCGACAGCGAGGGAATCGACATGCAGTTGGCCACTGGAGATCTCATAGGTTCCCTGGCCTGCGGTGGACCGTCCCAGCGTCAGATCGCCTGAAAGCAGAAGGGACCCGCCGGTCTGAATGACATCGCCCGGACCGAAGTACCCGACGTTGGCGTTCCGGGCCGACAGAGACCCGCCCTGCAGATTCAGCGTGCCTCCCACTCCGCCGGAAGCCAACCCCAGGTTGATATCGCTCGAAACGGTGATCGTCCCTTCGCGGAGGCGTACAACGCCCTTGCCCTGCGAGCCAACCAGCAGCCATCCCGTCGACACCGAACCGCCCTGCATCTCGTAGAGTGCGTCGGCATTGCTCTGAAAGCCCACGTAGAAGTCTTCGGAGACCTGAATCGACCCTGCCTGCTGGACGAATGTGCACTCGCCGTTCTGCCCGATCACCAGTTCGCGGGAGTCCACGGTTCCATCGATCAACTGGTAGCTGCTGATCCCCCCTGGAGTTTCACGGTTGGCTATACGGATCTCGTCTGCCTCGACCGTTCCGCCGGTCTGCACGATCGCGCCGGGGCTATCGTCTCCGACCACGATCCAGAAGCCCGCGGCCGTGCCGGAGGCAAGCTCAACTGTGCCCCCGTTGTCGATGTAGGCATCGGTCACGCTGTCCGGCACACCGGCTGACCAGTTTGTCGGCTCGTGCCAGTCGCCAGCTTGGTTGGGGTCATAGGACCAATCGGTTTGCCCGGCAAACGCAAGGTTCGCCAGAGCGAAAAGAGCGACCATCCCCCCTGTCACACACCTCGGTACGGTCTGCATCGTACACTCCTCCGTTAGAGATTTACTACCTGCTGCGACACATAACCACTGCCTGCGCATCAGCCACGCCCCCGGGGCGGCCGGACAGAACAGAGCAAGTCGACGCATGGCGCATGGCGCATGGCGCATCGTCGCGCCTTCCCTGCCACAATATTGTATAGGATCATCCGAAGTCTGTCACAGAAATCCCGTACTCCCCGGTCCGGAGATGTGCCAGGCACCAGCGCGTTGCCCCTCATTCGTGAGGGATTTGCGGTCCACCGGACCTATGGAACCACTCCGGCGAGTTCGAATGGAGACCCAGTCCACGGTCAGCCGAGCTTGACAACGCAAGCCGCAGCAGGTAGATTTACAATCGTCATGGAGACATCCATAGCCCCCACGACATGTGTTTCTTCACCCACAGGTCGACAGGTCGTATCGCGTCCTGCTCTGCGCGTGGTCGTTGTACCTCGGGGCGCTGCGTAGCCCGGCGCAGCGGCCAGACACCCCTTCCTCCTTCCCGGGCCTTGATCGCCCTTGCAAGCAGTCGACACACCACGTATTGTGTCGGCGATCCAGAACAGCCATCGGCCTCTTCGCCGCGCGAAGGGCCTTCGAGAGGTGCACCGATGACAGACAAACAACCGGCCGGAAGCAACCCGAATCTCGCTGGGATGACCGGGGCAGAGATCTTCCATGAAATGCTCCAGCGTGAAGGGGTCGAGGTTCTTTTCGGCTACCCGGGCGGAGCGGTGATCCCGATTTTCGACGTCCTGTACAAGTCCGACATCGAATTCGTTCTTACCCGCCACGAGCAGGGGGCCTGTCACATGGCTGACGGGTACGCCCGCAGTACCGGCAAGGTGGGGGTAGTCATCGCCACTTCCGGGCCCGGGGCAACGAACCTCGTAACGGGGTTGGCAACGGCCCATATGGACTCCGTACCGCTGGTTGCCTTCACTGGACAGGTCAAGAGCAACCTGATCGGCAACGATGCCTTTCAGGAAGCAGACGTCACTGGCCTGACCCGACCGGTCACCAAGCACAACTACCTCGTCAAGCGCGTCGAGGATATCGGCCGGGTCGTTCGCGAGGCATTTCACATTGCCCGCACGGGCAGACCCGGACCGGTGCTGGTGGATATCGCAGTCGACGCCACCGTCGCCAAGACCGAGCAAGAGCCGGACATTGAGTTGAACCTGCCCGGCTACAAGCCCCGCACCACCGGTCACGTACGGCAGATCAAGTCGGCTGCTGAGGCAATCAACCAAGCCGAGCGCCCGCTGCTGTATGTGGGCGGAGGCGTGATTCTCGCGAACGCATCCCAGGAGCTTCGCGACGTGATGGAGAAGGGCAACCTGCCCGCGACCACCACGCTGCTGGGACTCGGCGCGGTCGACGAGCAGCATCCCCTGGCCATGCGGATGCTGGGCATGCACGGCTCGGCGGCAGCCAACTACGCCGTACAGGAGTGTGATCTGCTGGTCGCTGTTGGCGCACGGTTCGACGACCGCGTGACGGGCAACCTCGAAACGTTCGCCCCTCATGCACGCAAGATCCACATGGACGTCGACCCGTCCTCGATCGCCAAGACCGTCGACGTAGATATCCCCGTCGTCGGCGACGCCAAGGATATTCTCACGAAGCTGGTGAAGTACATCGAAGCGGTCGATCGACCCGAGTGGTCCAAGCGGATCCGCGACCTAAAGGAACGCTACCCCTTCACCTACGATGCGCCGGAGAAGGGCAAGATCAAACCCCAGGAAGTCTGCGAGCTCCTGGGCGAACTGACCAACCACGATGCCATCGTCGCTACGGGAGTCGGGCAGCACCAGATGTGGGCAGCCCAGTACTACGGCTTTCGCAAGCCTCGCCAGTTGCTGACTTCAGGCGGCTTGGGCACGATGGGCTACGGCGTGCCGTCGGCCATCGGGGCGGCATTCGGCCACCGGGATACGGTCGTACTCGACATTGACGGCGACGGCAGTTTCTCGATGACGATGATCGAAGTCATTACGGCAGCAAAACACAAGCTGAACGTCAAGTTCGTGGTGCTGCACAACGGGTTCCTGGGCATGGTGCGACAGTGGCAGGATCTGTTCTACGGCAAGCGATACTCGGGCGTAACGAACCCCACGCCGGACTTCGCCCAGGCAGCCAGCGCCTTTGGGGCCAAGGGTATCCTGGTCTCCGAGCGATCGGAACTCAAGGCCAGGCTCCAGGAGATGATTGACCACCCCGGACCGGTTGTGCTGGTGGCGATGGTTGAACCCGAAGAGAACGTCTACCCGATGGTGCCCGCGGGCAAGAGCCTCCACGAGATGAAGCTGGGCAAGCTGGCCTGACGAACCGAACCAGACCGCCCGGTTGCTGTCGAGGGCGGAGGAGACAAGACATGAGGCATGTGATCAGCGCGTTGGTGCAAAATCAACCCGGTGTGCTCGCCCACGTGGCGGGGATGTTTGCCGCCCGGGGTTTCAATATCGACTCGCTCGTGGTCGGTCGGACCGAGGACGAGGAACTCTCCCGGATGACCATCGTGGTCGTCGGCGACGATGCGGTGCTCGAACAGGTCCGCAAGCAGCTCGGGAAAATCATCCCGGTCGTGAAGGTCCGCGACTTCACCGAGGTCTCCTACGTCGAGCGCGATCTGCTACTGATCAAGATCCATGTCCCGGCCGAGAAACGCCCAGAGGTGGTCCAGCTGGTGAACCTCTTCCGCGGACGGGTGGTCGACGTCGCACGGAGCAGCATGATGGCCGAGCTCTCCGGACCTGAAGAGAAACTCGAAGCGTTCATCGACCTCGTCAGGCCGTACGGCATCCACGAGCTGGCCCGAACCGGCCTGATCGCCATGCAGCGAGGCAGCCAGGAGCCACGGACCACCCAGGACTGAACGCAGTTCTGTTCTCGTCGATGGACGGCTACTCCGGGCGGTCGCTGGAATCGTGTGCGAGAATCGACAGGCACACCCGCCGAAGTCTTGCCAGGTCCGCGGCGTCCAGCCCGGCGAACGTCGTGATCTCCGCGTCGGCCGGCGGGTCCCAGCCATCCTTCCAGCCTTTCAGCTTGCACACCTGTCCCACCAGTGAGCGGAGTTGCAGGTCGTTCCACGATCTGTCCTCGCGGACGGCAAGCAGGAGTTCGGACAGTTCCAGGCCCTCGCGCCATGCCTTCATGCGCAGCGAAGGGATTGGCCGGTCCAGGCCGAACTTCCTGCCCGGGTACATCAGGGCGGTCGCGTCGGCCTTGAGCAGGTCGCCGTCCGAGCCGATGGTCTGCCACGGCAGCGTGCCCGTGGCACCCCAGCAGTAGCTGCGTACCGGCCAGAGTGCCCACCCCAGGTTGCTCTTCCCAAAGGACTCCGGCATGCGGTAATTCCAGTACTGCTCACCGAATCGCTCGCGGCGATAGGCGATCCATCGTCGCTGGGCGTGCAACTGGTTCGCGCAGACGTTCAGATCCACCACGCCATCGAGGAAGTCCCGCTGCTGGGCAGGCCGGGAGATGTCGATGCGGTAGTCAATGGCGATCCCTTCGTTGGCGTCGACGTCGCCGGCGACCTGTCGCGTGAGCCTGCCGAAGTACGCCAGCGCCTGGAAGTCGGCGGCGAACATCGGCTCGTCCAGCAGCCAGAGACTGACTCCCCGCCCACTGTGCCGGCTGGTGTCGCGGAAGTAGTATTTGTTGTTGAGGTAGACCTGGTAACGGGTGTCGGTCCATTCCTTCGCGGCGAGATGGTCGGCGAAATCTTCCAGGACGGCAACCCAGCCCTTGGCGTAGCCCTCCGGGAGTGACTTTTCAATGGGTGGAAGCTCAGCAGACCATCGCAGGAACTGGCGGTAGTCTTTCGGCGGCGGCCAGGGCTTGAAGTGCCCGGCCAGCTTCACGGGCCAGTTCTCGTGAAGGGGAAGGTACATGTGACGCACCGGCACGCCCTGCCCCGGACCGACGAAGCCCGACTCGGCGGAGAATGCCTCGCCCGAAAGCAGCGGCCCGAATCGCTGATCCCACTTCGACCAGTCACCGACACGCAGTGATGCGCCCGAGCCTTTCAGTTCCGGCGCGCCGCGCCACCCCGGCTGGCCTGCCTGGGTGTAGGGAAGCGGGTTGAGGGTCATCCGATGCGCGTGGGCCAGGCGATGATACTTCTGGTTCATGGCGATCATCGCGTCGGCCTGAGAGTTCCCCAGACCCATCGCCCGTGCAGGAGAGCCATAGGTGTTCATGTCGCCGGCGATGCGGAAGCGATCGGGCAGCGCGAACGGATGAATCTCGAACTCCAGCGGAATGGAGACGCCCTTCCCTTTGTCCGGGCGGCAGGTCAGCATCAGCTTGCCTCTTCCCGGCTTGCAGTTCGGGGGGATCCACGCGTCGACCAGAAGGACCTCGCAGGTCGCCTTGGCGGGGGTATTGCGCGTCCAAGGCATGTCGATGCGGGCACGGGGATCCAGCGGCACAAGCACCTCCCCCTGCCAGCCCCTGCGTGTCTTAACAGCGGCGAGGCGATAGAGCTTCATGATGATGGGGGAACCCTTGCTGCCGTCTGACCTGTCGATGTCCACCGTCACGCGGACGTCTTCCGCCTTTCCTTCGGGTGGATGGATCACCGCCTGCATCGA
>CAZXSK010000004.1:23908-87530 GCA_964642855.1 uncultured Planctomycetaceae bacterium
AGGGCCTTCTGCGAGCCGGGCTGAGTCAGGGTCCACAACACCGGCTGGTGGAGGTCAGGCTTGTTGGCGTCCAACGGAGGCAGACTGGCCCGGATCGCCCCATGGGTGAAGTCGGCCCGGGAAACGTCGGGGCCTGCATGGATGCCTTCGGGCGGATCGACCGTTTCGACTGCTTTCCGACCGCCGATCGCCAATGTCAGGAACGGGGCACTACCGGACTGTTCGCGGGTGGATATGTCGTGGTTCTCGAACGTCTGGCCGGTTTCTTCACGAATCGCCAGCCCGTGGGAGAGCCCCCCCGCGACGGCCTCGATGAATCTTGGAGGGATATCCACGAGCAGCCAGCCCTTCTGCTGGCGAACCGGGCAGTTCGCCCACGCCATGTGCGGGGAGTTGAACGTTGCAGACAGGAAGTTGCCCCCCCAGGATGTCCAGCCCTTGGACGGATACCGCGCGTGGGTGAAACAGGACGAGCCCTTCTGGGGCTTACTCCGGGCCGTCCCCTCCAACCAGGGAGTAGCCACGGTCGATACAGCCAGCTTGCGGATGTTGCCCTTTCGCAGCTTCAGGTGGAGTGTCGCGGATCGGACAGGCTTGCCCTGGAGTCTGTCGACGCCGAAATTGAAAAGGTAGAAGTGTTCGTTGCCCTTGATCCGGATCACCGATCGGCTTCCGGTGTTCAGCAGGACCTCCTTCGGATGCGCGCAGATGCCCACGTCGGCGGAGAGGGGCAGCTTGAGTGATTCAGCCGGAGCGAGAGCGGGCAGAGAGAACGACAGAGCGAGAAGCAAGGTCTGAACTCTACGCATGGTCACACTCCCGGTCGATAGCCATCGGACAGGCTTGAGTATAGCAGCCGGTAAGCGAAGGACCAATCGGCCAAGCGCATGAGAAAAGCCGACCATGGGATTCGAACCCATAACCTCAGCTTTACGAAAGCTGTGCTCTGCCGTTGAGCTAGGTCGGCGGTCTCCCGGCCGAGCCGGGCAACGAGGGTATCAGCGTATCATTGCCGGGCGATTCTGGCAAGCGTTCTTGAAGCGATTTTGCGCCTTAGGGATGCGTCTCCGCTGCCAGTCTGGAGCGAACGTAAGGAGCAATGTGCTGCTCGACGAACCACTCCCGCGTCGCTGCAAAATGAGGATCCCCGCCGCTGGAGGAGATCCTCCGCTGGACCAGGCCGGGATGGGAGTTCGTAAAGCCTCGCAGGCCCGCGCTGGGCCCGTGCACGCCGTCGACGGTACCGAAAACGGTGGTCCCCGCCTCCAGCAAAGCCGTGTCCTGGGGATTGTAGAAGTTCACGATCCCCTCGCTGCAGTGGGACATCGCTTTGGCCAGGTCGTAGTCGCGGGAGATGCTGGCCGACAGGAGCACCAGCCCCTCGATGGATCGTCCTTCCGGCATGGATTCGGCGGCGAAGACGGCCACGCCTCCGCCTCCGCTGTGACCGATGATGTGTACAGGTCGGCCGGGGTACTGGTCCTGGTAGGTTGCGACCATCCGCGCGATGAGCGATCCGGCAATGCGGTTGCCGATGACGTCTACCTGGTTTGCGAGCACCGAGACACCGGGAATCGGCCTGCCCCAGGGGTAGATCATCACAGCACGGTCGACGCCAGCGTCGATCAATCCGTCGCGGATGTTCAGATTTGCGGCGCTGATTCCCTCGATACCGGGCAGGATCACCACCAGGCCCTGCTGCTTGCGATGCTCGCCGCAATACTGGTGATTCACGGCGTCCATGCTTCCGCCGCAACCGGCCAGTATGAAGCCGGCCAGCACAAGCAACGAGGCCCGAGGTGCGAGTGTCAATCCATGCATGCCAGAGTTCCCCTCCCGACAGGGCGGCTGGTCCGTTTCCTCGAAATCGTACACTTCCGGGGCTTGTATCGGTCAAATACGCAGCAGGCTGTAGTGCTTTGCTTCTGTCCGGTCGACAAAACGGCCTGCGGCAAGTGGGGGCCTGGCCCTGTTTCGGCTGCCGGGAGAAACAGGATGTGAGCAAAAAGTGAAAACACCCCTTGCCCGGGGCTTGGGCTGTTGACATATACTGGCATCAGATCAAGCGGACCTTTGTTTATCGAGGGATATGGCGATGGACGACGATTTCGATGCTGAAGGGCAACCGTACGATGAGTTCGTGCCCGCGGCCTTTGCCAGGTCGGCCGAAGATGCCGAGAAATTCCGCGAACTGCTGGAGGATCACGACATTCCGGTGGTTCTCTCCAACGAGACCGAAGAGGCGACTTTCGCGGCCAAGCCGGGCATGACACGGGGTGTGGCGGTGATGGTCCCGGACGCTCTGCTGGACGAGGCCAGCGAGGTGATTGCGGCCCGGGAGGACACGTCTGATTTCGAAGAGCTCGAGGAGTTCGATGACCAGGAGGACGACGACGAGGACTTTGGGCTCAGCGAGCCGCTGGATATCGAGGGAGAGGATCTCTACGGCGAGGAGGACGATGGGGACGACCTCTTCGACGGGGACGATCTCGATGACCTCGATGAGGACGACGAGGAAGACGAAGATTTCTAGGCTTGCTCGACGGGTGACCCGGATCGGATCGCGAAGCTTTTCATCCTGCCCGGGTTGTCGTCCGATAGTATGGACATAGGCCCGCCGCTGGCGGGTCCTGCCCCGGTCGGGGGGAACGGACTTCGAGAATCGGCCGGGGCCTAAGCCCGACCCACCGCGGGGCAAGGGGATGCCCCCACAGGCACGGATGGAGAATGACGATGGGTGAGGACGCAAAGGATACGGGCAACTCTGGCAAGCAGCAGGAACGCCGATCTGGCGATCGGAGAAAGGGCGACCGCCGGGGCGTGGTCGACCGTCGTAGCGGGCTGGACCGCAGGCGCGGCCCGGGCCGACGAAGAAGTGACGATCGACGAAGCGCCGAAGAAGGTGAGATGAACGAGGATCAGTTCGAGTTCCTCCAGGCCATGGAGGAGTATAAGAAGGTCAATGATCGTCCGTTCCCGACCTGGACCGAAGTGCTCGACGTGATCCACGCCCTGGGATACCGAAAGGTGGAGAAACGCGGCCCGATCCGCTAGAATGGATGGTTGATAGAGTACCCGAGCCACAAGGAGCCCCGGCGGTGACGCTGAGTATCGAGTATTCCGGATTTTCCGTGAACCTGGCTGCTACCATGGTGCCGGTGGCTCTCTACTTCTTTCTGATCGGTCTGCTCAACAGCAGGCGGAACCCGCAGTTGCTGACTGCCCGCCAAGACTTCTCACTGCTGGTCGTTGCCCTCTGCCCCCTGGTGGTCCTGCCGATTCTCCAAGCCCTGCAAGTTTCGTCTCTTCCTGCCGTCGCGATCGTCGCAGGTGTAGTAGGGCTGGGCGTGTATCTCCTGGGTCCACGAGGCAGGTCGCTGGTGATCTACAACGTCAGCCTTGCCGAGGCCCGCAAGGCCGTCTGTCAGGCACTTGAGCGGGCAGGACTTTCATTTGAGCAGATCCCGGATGGCTTTGAGATTGCTCCCCATCGAAGCCGGGTAGAACTCTCCGCCTTCCCGCTGTTGCGGAACGTTACTGTGAGCTTCTCCGGCGATGCCGACGACTGGAGTACGCTCGAACGCTGCCTGCACCGCGGGCTTTCGCGTGTCGAGGTCGAGCCTGCCCCGATGGCCGTGGCGATGCTGCTGGTCGCGACAGCAATGATCGTCACCCCCCTCTCGCTGATCGCACGGGACCGTGGCCCGGAGATTGTGCGTATTCTCACCGATCTGATCCGCTAGCCGACGACCCGGAAGACGCGGTAAAATGTCCGTCATGCACTTGACCGCCCGCTGTTTTCTGGTACACTGCTTGGCTCGTTGACTCCTTGCAGACAGAGGCTCAGCCATGAAGACCGATATCCATCCTGAATACCGAATGGTCGTTTTCGAAGATTCCTCGGCCGATTTCCGCATTCTCACACGTTCGTGCGTGAAAGCGTCGAAGACCACCACGTGGGAAGACGGCAACGAGTACCCTCTCGTACAGGTCGACATCTCCAGCGCGTCGCACCCGTTCTACACGGGGCGTCAGAAATTCGTCGATGCAGCCGGCCGGGTCGAGAAGTTCAAGAGGAAGTTCGGCGGGGACTACTTCAAGCCGAAGAAGAAGTAGCTGTGCAGACCCGAAAACGCCGGCCGTCCCATGCGAGGAAGGTCGGCGTTTTTTCTATGCCCTGACCGCCAGACACCTCGATCCAGATCCGACCGGAATCCATGGCCAAGACCAACGAATCGCTGCAGGAGAAGCTCGACGAACTCGCCCGTCGCTTCGATGAAGTCACCGGGCAGATGAACGATCCCGAAATCGCAAGCGACCCGACGCAGATCGTCGCCCTGGCCAAGGAACGCTCCCATCTCGAACGCATTGTCCAACCATACCGGGAGTACCTCGACATAGCTGGGCAACTCGAGGAAGCGGAGTCCATCCTCGAAGATCCCGAGGGGGATGCCGATCTCAAGGAGTTGGCCGGTGAGGAAATCGACGAGCTTCGACACCAGGCCGACGCGGCCCTCGAGGCCGTCAAGGGCCTGCTCGTCATGTCAGACGATGCAGCCATCGACTCGGTAGTGCTGGAAATCCGTGCCGGAACCGGGGGGGACGAAGCGGCCTTGTTCACGGCTGATCTTCTGGACATGTACCGTCGATATGCTGAACTGAGAGGCTGGAAGTTCGAGATCCTTTCGGGCAGCCCGACCGAGCTTGGCGGACTGAAGGAAGTGATCGTCAACGTCAAGGGCGAGAACGTTTGGGCGCACCTGGGCTACGAGGGGGGAGGCCATCGTGTGCAGCGCGTACCCCGGACCGAATCGCAGGGCAGGATCCACACCTCGGCCGCTACCGTCGCGGTGCTGCCGGAACCCAAGAACGTCGAGGTGGATATCGATTGGGAGAAGGACGTTCTCGAGCACACCTCGCGGGCGAGCGGCCCGGGCGGACAGAACGTCAACAAGGTCGAATCGGCAATCAAGCTCGACCACCTTCCGACCGGTATTACCGTCTCCATGCGGGACGAGAAGTCGCAGCACAAGAATCGCGCCAAGGCCCGGCGGATCCTGGCGGCAAGGGTCTACGAGCACCACCGCACGCAGCAACTGGAGAAGGAAGCCGCTGCCCGCAAGGCCATGATCGGCTCGGGCGATCGCTCACAGCGCGTGCGGACCTATAACTTCCCGCAGAATCGCTGCACAGACCACCGGCTGAAAGGCGACGGCCAGGAAGGCGCAAATTTCAACCTCGATCGGGTCCTGGCCGGGGATCTTGATGAACTCGTCGAAGCACTCATCGCCCACGACAAGGCTCAACGGTTGGCGAATATCTGACGGCCTGAGAACCGCCTCCTGTCCCTCGATGGGAGCAACTTGACTTGTAATTGCGCTGCAATCGCGTCCGGAGAGGAAAGATCGCCCGATCAGGCCACGATTTCCAGCAACCTCTCCGCGAGGTATATGTTTCGTTGCTTGTCACGGAGCAGTTGCTCCATCAACTCCCGGTGAGACGGATCCTCGACGGAGTCAGAGAGATCCTGGCAGAGCTTGTGAGACTGCCTCGCCGCCGACCATAGTTCCTCGAACCGCTCCCGCAAAATGGCATGCTCAAGCATCTGCGATGTACTCCCCGCCCTGGCCCGACAGGACGCTCAATACACGACTGTGCAATCTGGCATCCGCCTGCAGTGCCTTGAGAATGGTGTAGACTTCCGCCCGTTGCTCGTGGTCCAGGCAGTCGATGTGCTGGACCTCGTCCAGCGTTTCGACAAGCATGGCCGTCAACTGCTCCTGGAGTTGATTGATTTCGGACAGTTCCGTCCGGTCGTGCAAACGGGCCATGTAGAAGGACCTCCACCGATGAATGCCACGTCCCGAGCCAAGGGCGAATTGCTCAGATAGTATTATCGTCGTTTTTCGGCTTTCTGGCAAGGTGGATTCCCTCGAAAACGCGCGGAAGCAGGCCAAACCCGCGAGGTTACGAAGGACCCAACTCCCCCCGCAGACTGGTTTTGCTCCGGAATCAATTCGGCCTGCAGCTCTCGACGAGCCACAGGCCGATCTGAATCCGCAACACTGCCCGGGACTGGATTCGAACCAGCACGGGGTATTAACCCCACCAGGCCCTCAACCTGACGCGTCTGCCAATTCCGCCACCCGGGCACCTGGATTTCGATAACGGTACGACATCGGGCTGAGACTGTCAAGTCTCCCAAGGGCAAAACGACTGCTACGCCCCCGGATTCGCCGCGCCCTCGATGTCAATCCTCATCCGCATCCGCCTCGACCTCCTGCGGACAGCCCTGATCGCACTCGGGGTCGCTGCTGCTGGCGGAATCCTCCTGCTGTTTCAGCTTCTGCAGCGCTTTGCGTCGCTCGGGCTCGGCCTTCTGGACTTTCCCCAGCCAACCTTCCATTGCAGCAATCTGCTCCTTGCCGAAAAGCCAGGTGTGCGGCTTGCCCTCGACGTAGATCACTTCCAGGGGTAGCTTGTCTTCCCATTTGGGCTGGGCTTTCTTCCAAACGGCGGCGCCGCCATCCCTGGTGCCCACCAGCACCATCATTGGGCAGGCTTGCAGGCTGTTTGCGTCTTCGGGCAGGTCCATGATCTTCACCTTGCCCTTCTGATAGGCGGCCATGTCCAGGGGGTAGGCTGCATCGAGGATCAGTCCACTGAGCTTCTCCGGAGCCCTGCTCCACAGCGAAAGGGCCATCTGACCGCCCGCACTGTATCCGAAGAGGATGGGACGGTTGGGGTCGAGACCATCGATCTTCCCCAACTGGCTGACGGTCTGCATCGCCTTGATTGCATCGTCGCCGGTCCATCCCACGAAGCTTTTTTTCGTAAAAACGAGCAGCGCCAGGTCGTTGTCCAGGAAACTTCCGGCCATGCCCTCGACGTGGGAATTCATCGAGCCGCCCGACGGATGCATCCAGACCACCAGTCGGTGCGGTTCTTCCAAGCTGGCCTCGGGGCTCATGCGGATCCGATAGTGAAACCCCCCGCCCACTTTGCCCTCCACAATAACTTGCCCGTCTTCCTTCCTTGTCTTGGGGGGAACGCCTTGCCTGGCCTTCTTCGCGAGAGCGGCGAACTCCTTCTCTTCGCGAAGAGATTCCAGATCCGGGTCCTTGCGCATATGGTCGACATCATCCCAACCGAGCTTCACGGCCTGGGCGAGTGACTTGAGGGCAGCCTTCTTCTTGCCCAGCCGGGCCTGGCAGCAGGCGAGGTTGTAATGGTGCCCGGCATTTTCGGGCTGGAGTTCGATGAGTCGTTCGCACAGTTTCTCGCTGGTCTTGTAGTCCTTGTCGTTGATTGCTTCGGCGAGCTCACGGGTGGTACGGAAGGCAGCGATTGCGCGCTCTCGGGGGGACATCTTCTCGACGTCCCGCTTCTTCTCCTCTTTGTGCTCCTTGTCGGCCTCCTCCTCCGACCAGTCATCGATCCCCGAAGCCACCCCGCCCAACAGGCAAATAACCACCAGACCCAACAGCCAGTTCTTCCGTAGCATCTCCGTGTCCCTTTCGTGTTGAAGACAGCAATCGACCTTCCTTAGACAATTCCACCGGCTCGAAGTTCCCTCAAAGCCCTGGTCGGCGCATGAACAAGGCCCGACGGGAATTCCTGCCGGGCCTTGGGATTTCAATCTCTGCTGGGGCTACTTTCGGGCTTTGCGCGTGTTCTTCCCGCGTATGGCCTTCTTTCGAGTGGCCTTCTTTGCACCCGCGGATTTGTTCCGGCCTTTGGCGCCCTTCTGCATCTTCCTCTTCGCTTTCTTTCCGGGCTCAGGAACCTTGGCTGCGCCTTTGGCACGCATGAGCTTTTTGAAGTCGCGCTCGGCTTCGGCCCGCATGCCGCCACCCTTGCCGGTGGAGCGTTCCTTCTCAAGCTGGCGAACGAGCCTGTCCATCTCGGCGGCATCAACGGGCACGGGGCAGATCTTGTCCTTGAAGCCAGCAATGTAGGCGGCGTTGGAGATCTCCAGCTCGTGGATGCCTTCCTCGCCGTCGATGTACATCTCGGTGCCCTTGACCACGTGCTTGGCAAAGGCCTTGATGATCTCCAAGTGCGTTCCGCCCTTGTTTTTGGGCAGGCGGACTTCCTTCCACGTGCACTTCTGCGAGCCACCGCTGGGTGTGCCGACCACCTTCTGGCTCTTGGTGCCGTAGATGCTCTGCTCGACCGGATGGGCCAGCTTGCCCTGCATGAGCTTGCCCTTCTCGAAGACCAGCGTGCCCTTGGTGCCGATGACCATCATCTGCTCCATGCCGGGCTGCTCGGCGGTGGTGGCGTAGATGTAGCCCACCTTGCCTCCGCCATAGTCAAGAATCACGTTGGCGGTGTCCTCGACCTCGATCTTGTGGTCGCGCGTGCCCACCGTCGCAAGGATCCTCTCGGGCAATCCGCCAGCCATCCACTGGAACAAATCCAGGTGATGGGGCGCCTGGTTGATCAGTACGCCTCCCCCCTCGCCGTCCCACGTGCCCCGCCAGGCGCCGGAATCATAGTACGCCTGCGTGCGGAACCAGCTCGAGCAGATCAACTGCACACGGAAGACGTCGCCGATGACGCCGTCATCAATGAGCTTGCGCATCTTGATCATCGCGGTGCGGGTACGGTGATGAAGGACCACACCCAGCGAGACCTTGTTCTTCCTGCATTCGGCGATCATAGCCCGAGCGGGACCCACCGTTGAGGCGAGGGGTTTCTCGCACAGTACATGCAGCTTCGCCCGGGCAGCGCGAATCGCAATCGACGGGTGCCAATAATGGGGCGTGGCAATGATCACCGCGTCGCACAGCCCGGAGTCGATCATCTCGCGGTGGTCGGTAAACCAGGGCACTCCGTGCTTCTCACCGATGGCCTTGGCTTTGTCCTCGACGATGTCGCACACTGCAGCCAGATCCACGTACGTGCCGCCATTTTCCTTGCAGTTCTCGGCGTGGGGCTTGCCCATGTTTCCCAAGCCGACGACGCCAAAGCGAACTTTCTTCATGGTGCTCACTTCCTTTGAGTGCTTGAAGGGAGTCAGGTGAACTATCGATTCGCACGCGTCGCAATGTAGAACACCCGCCGACGCGATGCAAGCACGCGTCCACCACGAACGTTGGACTCCCGGCTGTCAACCGGCTGCAATCGTTGCCTACACGCCTGAGACGTTGTATACCTGCACTCATGCAACGAGTGCGCGTGAAGATCGAAGGATTGCGAGACCCCAGAACCGCTGTGAAAATCGCCCAGATGGGCGCCGACGCGATCGGCCTGGTGTTCGCCGAATCGCCGCGGTGGGTCTCCCCCGAGCAGGCACGGGAGATCGTCGCCGCCCTTCCGCCCTGGGTATCAACGGTCGGGGTATTCGTCAACGCCGACGCGGACACGATCAACCGCGTCGTCGAACGAACCGGCATCGGTTACGTCCAGCTGCATGGCGACGAACCGGCTGAAATCGTCAGCGACATCCACGCCCGATGCATCAAGGCTTTCCGCATCCGCGGAGAAAGCTGGCTGGCGGAGGTCCGAAGCTGGCTGGATGACTGTGAGGACCGCCATAAACTCTCGGCGGTTCTCCTGGATGCGTTCGTGCCCGGGGCGCGGGGAGGCACCGGCCAGCGTTTCAACTGGAACCTGGTAGCAGACGCCCGACATGCAGGGGCGATGGCTGGGTTGGACCCGATCATTCTGGCGGGCGGGTTGGACCCACGATGCCTCAGTCAGGCGATCGACATGGTCCAGCCCTGGGGGGTCGACGTAGCCAGCGGCGTGGAGAAAGCTCCGGGAGTGAAGGACATCAAGAAGGTGGAGGATTTCCTGCGGGCCTCGCGCGAGGGCGACGAACTGAAAACCGAGTTCTGGATGTAAGGTCCTCTATCCGCTGACTTGGTCTACGGAGAAGGCGGACCGTTGGGATCGGTTGGCGGGTACTCCCTGGCGAATTCGACGAACGACTCTCTGGCCAGGGCAGGCCCTGCATCCGGATCGTCGTGCAGCCAGGCAAGCTCCCACCCTCTTCGCTGGTACTCCCGGACACAGAGACTGAACGCCTCCGCATCGCCGGAAGCGGCAGAGACAATGATTCGCCAGTACGGCGTGTTGAACTCGTCGTCATAGATCTCAGCGGTAACGCGAGCCTTCTTGCTGCGTCCGGACCGCAGGCAACTGCGGATCAGGCGATCGAAGTAATGGAGATCCGCTGTGCTATGTTTCCGTGCCCGCACACCCGCCGGACTCGATAGCAGGTCCGCGACCTTTTTGTACTCGTCCCTGAGCCAGTGCACTTCTGCCTGCCATATCACCGCATTGGGGTCCCGCGGGTACTCGCTGCGAAGTCTCTTCACAACGTCGGCCAGTTGGTTCGCATCCTCATTTCCGGCATGATGGCCGATCGCCTGGTACAGTGTTTCGCGGAACGGAGGAATTGTCGTGCAGGCCTCCTTTGTCTGACCGGATTCGCACATGGCCCAAATCAGCCAACGGCGATACGCCGCCTGCAAGTCGGCGTCCTTCGTCGACTTCCAGCCCTTCCGGAAGAATCGGGCTGAATCGGCCGCGTTTCCGCGAAGTGCAGCCAGACGACCTCTGTAGAAGTCCAGTCTCGTGTCACCCGGGTTCTCTTGGCGATGGGTTTCGATCAGCTCCTCCAGCTGGCTCGGCTGGTTGGCGTCAGCAAGAATCGTTCCGAGATAGTCGAAGGCCATCTCGCGATCGGGAGACCTGCGGTACCCCTCCAGCGGCTGACCCGCCTGGTTGTGGGCAAGCAGCATGAAGTAAAGCCTATCCGAAAGCTGTGCTTCATCCGCTTCTGACACCGCCCGGATGAAGAACGGCAGCGAACGGTCAACCTGTTTCTTCTGGAGGTACGCCTGTCCCCGCCAATAGGGGTCCCGGAACTTCTCTGGGGCAGCAGCAAGCCATGCAGTCAGTGCATTCGGATACGGGTTCGCCATGCAAGCCGAGCAGATGGCCTGGAACGCCTCGTTCGGCTCGGGCTGATCGGAAAGGCACTCCACCAGCTCGGGCATATCGGCCGGTCTGGCCAGCCGGGCCACGGATTCCAGCATCCCCGGAGCCGGAGGATAGCACTGCAGCGCATTGCGGAACGCTGCATATGCTTCCTTCTGACGGCCAAGACATTCCAAGGCAAAACCATACTCCGAACAGATCTGCCAGTCATGGCCAAGGTGCTCAATGTATCGCTCGCACGCGTCGACTGCCGTGGGGTAGTCCCCATACTCGTTCGCGTAGGTGGCAGCAAAGAACTCCGCTAGCAGCATGTCGGGGTAGGCCTCACGCACCATCCTGCACGACTTCAGCGCAGCATCAAAGTCTCTACGACCTGCCTGCAGCCTGGCCTGAGAACTGTAATATCTGGCCCGTACGTAATCTTCAGGCGCCAAGCCGTCCAGACGCACGCCAGAAAGGACCTCCTCGGCATCGTCCAGCCTGCCCTCTATGGTATGTACATCGGCCGCAATGATCTGGTCCAACGCATTCCGATAGGCCCGCACGCGGCGTTCCGAGCACCGTTGCACAAAAGCGTACTCAGCCAGTGCCCGCTGTCCGTCCTCCAGATTCTCATAGTCGAAAAGCTTCCAATTGCTTCTGCGACGACAGAGCCAGAACCGGTACTTGAGCACCACATCCTGCTCATCAATGAAGCGGATATACACCTCGGCGGCGTCTTGGCCATCGAGCATTCGAACGTGGCGGATATCGAACGTCTTCCATGGCCGCATCAACTCGGATGGAAATAGGGAGCCGGCAATGAAGCTCTCCAGGTCGTCTTTGAACTGGTCGGCATCGGCGAGTTGCAGATCACTGCCGAACGTGGCGGGATCTTGCCTGATGGCCTTGAAAGCGCGCGACCCGTCGACGAGAGATTTCATCTGCGCCTTGTTCTCCCGTCGCTGGGCTCGCTGGATGCTCTGGATGGAACGCGAGATCTCTTCCAGGACGTCTTCTGCCGGAAACTCCCCCAGGCCGGTGAACGCGCGGTGAGCGTATTCGAACTTCCTGCCATCGAAGTGCGGCTCGGATCGTGTTGTGCTGAGGAACCAGATCATCGCCCCCGCGCCAACGATCCCAAGCACGACCAGCCCCCCGATAGCCAGGACCGCCAACCCCTTCCACCGCGAGGGCCCTGTGGGATGGCGATCAAAGGGAGACGGAGGCGGCGCCATCGGAGGCGGAGCCGATGGCGAAGACAATCCCCTCTGTGGCCATGAACCCGACATGATTCACGGATTATACCTATAAGGTGCAAGGGCGACAATGACCTCGACATGAAGAAGCCATGCAATCTTACAGGGCATCCGCAGGATCCTGACGGGGGCTTCCGATATATGGACATCGGGTTTGCATTTCCGGGGGGGAATCGAGACAATGCCACTCTCCGGAACACGCAGGTGACTCCCTCTTACGCTTCGGGAACGATATCAATGACAACAACGCAAGAATCAGACTACCAAATCAAGGACATCGGGCAGGCAGAGTTTGGCCGCAAGGAGATTCAGGTCGCCGAGCATGAGATGCCCGGCCTGATGGCCACTCGCCAGAAATACGGACCAGGCAAACCGCTCCAGGGCGTGCGGATCATGGGCTCGCTGCACATGACGATCCAGACAGCTGTGCTCATTGAGACCCTCGTCGAACTTGGCGCCGATGTCCGCTGGGCGTCGTGCAATATCTTCTCCACGCAGGACCACGCTGCGGCGGCAATCGTCGCTGCGGGCGTGCCCGTTTTCGCCTACAAGGGCGAAACGCTCGAGGAGTACTGGCAGTACACCAAGCGGGCGTTGACTTGGCCGGACGGTAAGGGCCCGCAGCTGATCGTCGATGACGGCGGGGATGCTACGCTGCTGATGCATCGCGGCTACTATGCTGAAGACAATCCCTCGATGCTGGACGAGCCGACCGATAACAAGGAGTTGAAGATCCAGAACGAGTTGCTCAAGCGCGTCCAGCAGGAGGACAGCGATTTCTGGCACCGGGCGGTCGCGGAGTGGAAGGGCGTTTCCGAAGAGACCACGACCGGTGTCCATCGGCTCTACCAGATGCAGGAGAAGGGTGAACTCCTGGTGCCCGCGATCAATGTCAACGACTCGGTTACAAAGAGCAAATTTGACAACGTCTATGGCTGCCGGCACAGCCTGGTCGACGGCATCAAGCGGGCGACCGACGTGATGCTCTCCGGCAAGACTGCGATGATTTGCGGCTTCGGGGACGTGGGAAAGGGCTCGGCCGAGGCGCTACGTAATGAGCGGGCGAAGGTCTGGGTCAGCGAAATCGATCCCATCTGCGCCCTTCAGGCTTGCATGGCTGGATACAAGGTGACAACAGTCGAAGACGCCCTCCCCCACGCGGACCTGTTCGTCACGACGACGGGCAACTGCGACATCATCACGATTGAGCACATGGCCAGGATGAAGGACCAAGCGATCGTCTGCAACATCGGGCATTTTGACAATGAAATCCAGGTCGACGCGCTCATGGAGTATCCGGGTGTCAAGCGGACCACGATCAAGCCCGGAACCGACATGTTCACCTTCCCCGACGGCCACAGCATTTACCTGCTGGCCGAAGGGCGCCTGGTAAACCTGGGCTGCGCCACCGGACATCCGAGCTTCGTGATGAGCAATAGCTTCACGAACCAGACGCTCGCGCAGATCGACCTGTGGACCGACCCCAAGGACGTGGGCGTCTACCGACTGAGCAAGAAGCTCGACGAGGAAGTCGCCCGGCTTCACCTGTCGAAGCTCGATGCCAAGCTCACCGAACTCACGCCCGAACAGGCAGATTACATCGGTGTGTCCGTCGAGGGGCCGTACAAGCCCGAGCACTACCGGTACTGATACCCGAGAAACTGACTATGCAAAGAGCCCGACGGCCGATTGGCTGCCGGGCTCTTTTTCTGTCTGCTTGGGCTTGGGGTCGTCAGTCGTTCCTCCGAACCGCCATCGCCGTCGAGGGGCCGATCATCTCCGAGAGGGACATGTCGAACTCGGTGAAAGGCTGCTCCCCTTTGCGGTAGAAGATCACCACGCCGATGAGTTCACCGGGCGAGGGGATCAAGGGCACGGCCATGACATTGACCCCAATGAGGTACTTGCGGATGGTATCGGGGAACAGGTCGGCTTCGTCGGTGGCGTCCAGGACCGTCGTCTGTGGATTGGAGAGCATCAGGTCGACGACGGGCTCGGAAAGCTGCTGGCAGAACTCCAGGCTGTCGGGATGGGGCACACCAAATCGCCCCACGATGCGCAGCTGGGCGTTGGCGTCGCAGACCAGCGAGATTCCGAACACCGGACCCGACCGGCGGACGAACGTCCGGAACAGCGACCGGAAGACGTCATCGTCCATCCGTGCACCGATCAACTCGTTCTGGTAGCCCAGCACGATCTCCTGCATCGAGAGCTTCCCGCTGAGCGTGCGATAGGCCTGCGTCAGGTCGGCACACGTCTCCTTGAGCTTGCGCTCCATATCCTTCTTCTCGATATTCGCCGATCGGGCGAGCTTGCGGAGCTTCTTGCTGCGCTGCTGACTCGCCTGGTAATACCTCTGGCGCTGAAGTTCGGATTCGATGGTATTTCGCAACCGATCGATATCCAGCGGCTTGGTAATCAACTCCACAGGTCTGCGTCGAGAGGCTTCGCTGAGCCACTTCGGGTCGCCTTGGCCTGTGATCACCACGGCCGGTATGCTGCAGTCGAGCATTTCACCCAGTTGATCGATCACGTCCAGACCGGTGCAGTCGCCAAGCAGGAGATCGGTTACGAGGATGTCGGGCCTGTCCTTTCGGGCGATCCGGATGGCCTCGCCTCCGCTGGATGCTGTCGCTACACGCAGTTCGTCGGCTGTCAGTGCGTCGACCAGCAATTCGCAGATGTCCGGCTCGTCGTCGACGACCAGAACGTTGTGGACGGTGGCCTGGGTCATCATTCTACCTCGTGATCGGATAACTGCATGGCAACGGGCAGCTGCAGGCAGACGGTGGTACCTTCACCGACAGTCGAGTCGATCCACAGCTTCCCGCCGTTGATTTCGACGAACCGCTTGGCCTTGGGCAGGCCGAGCCCTCGCCTGCGCCCCGCCTTCTGGCCGGAGAAGAAGGGCGTGTACGCCCGGGCGATGGTCTGCTCGTCCATGCCCGGCCCGGTATCCCGGACCTCGACGAACACGGCGCTGTTCATTTCGTCCGGCTCGGCAGACAGATGAATCTGTGCCTGTCCGCCGGAAGCTTTCGCCGCGTTGTCGATCAGTTCGCCGAGAACGGCGAGAATCTGTTCCCGGTCGACCCACAACGGCGGAAGTGGGCTTCCACTCTTTATATCGATGAAAACGGTCGCCTCTTGAGGCGAAGAATCCGAAAACGCTTCCGCGGCCTGATGAAGAAGGTCAGCGGCGTCCAGCAGTGAGGGTTTTGGCCCAGGCGGAGAGGCAAATTCCATCAGTTCAGAGATAATGTCACTCACACACTGTGCCTGGTCGGAGATGGTCTCCCAGGTCTTTCTCTCGGGTTCCGACGTCGCCTGTTCGCGCATGAGCTGCGCCCGGCCCGCGATGACCGCAAGCGGATTGTTCATCTCGTGGGCCGCCCCCGCAGCCATCTCCCCAACAGCTGCCAGCGTCTTGCTCTCAGCTATGGCATCCTGGGTTTCAGCGAGGATCTGCGACGCCCCGGCCAACTGCTCGCTGAGGACCATGGCATTGTTGCGTTCCTGGACTGTCGCCAGGGAAAGCGCCATTGCTTCGGCAAGGGCTTCGAGCGTGTGATCGTCGGAAGAGGTGGCATGGGCCACCGCCGGCAGCAGCATGCCACCCACCCACCGGCCTCCGGCAAGCAGGGGCTGATGGATGAAGGACGTCGGGTCGAACCAGTCCGAAAGCTCCGTGGGATCCGCCACCACGCCGGGCAAGGCCTTGACGGCCGGGGCAAGCTTCTGTGGTTCGTCCTGTCCTGTCGGCACCTGGGCCAGACGAAGCGTACGCATCTCGGGCCGATCCGAGCCGTTACGACACACCGCAAGCAGTTCTCCGTTCTCGGCATCCAGGCTGTACGCAACCACCGCCCGTCGGGCGGCTCCGCCTTCCAACTCGACCTCCCGAACCGTTCGGGCAATGTGCATCAACGCATCGGCCACGGTGGCGTCGTACGGCAGAGAAGCCGCAAAGCTCCGAATGTGCTCCAACGCTCCCGCCTGGGACGCGAGCCCGCGAACCTTCCTGCGGAGCCTCTCGTTGATGTGTCCCAACTGAACATTGGCCGAAGCAAGGGCGCGGGAGAAATCCTCTTCGGAGTTCGGCTGGTCCAACCCCAGCAACTCGATGGCACCGGCTACTCCCTCCTCCACGGCAGTTTGCATTTCCGAGAGCAGGTCGAGGGAGATCCCCATCTGTATGGCTATCTGATCGGCAGTCCTTGGCAGGTTGACATTGCCGGACGGGCTTCGGTCCAGTTGCGTTACGAGCGTATTCGCCAGGCCAACCGCGGCGACGAGTTTGCGATTCGGCAGTGCCGGAGGAATCGCCTCGACCGGCTGATGGTGCAGCCAGATCGTGTCCTGCACCGCACGTGGCAGCGACCAATGGTCCGCCAACCGGCGACCGAAGACGCTGTGATCTGTTCCTACGACTCTCCGTTCGCATTCCGAGAAGTTCCCCCTGCGGGATCGCACGGCCTCTGCGATCCTGGCGTAGCTCTTGGGAAGGGCGTGGCAAAGTGCAAGCTTGCCGATGTCATGGAGCAATCCACACGTGAATGCCGCTTCCGGAGAAACGCCCACGGGGATCTTCTCTGCCAACGTGCTGACGGCAAAGGCTACCCCCAGGCTGTGTCGCCAAAACGCATTGCGATCCATCGCGTCTCTGTCTCTGCCCTCCCGGGAAATACCCGCCACGTCGACCGACAGAAGCGATGAACGCAGCGAATCCACCCCCAGGCGACGGAACGCATCCGGGACGGTAAGGACGGGCTGGCCTCCCTGGCAATTGGCCATTCTCAGCAGCCGCGAAGTCAGCGCCGGATCCAGGCGGATCAGCTCGGTCAGTTCATCAAGTTGGGAAAGATGACCCGAGTCCTCAACACCCAGCCCCGTAACGTAGTCCAGCAGCCTGCTACCCACTGCCGGCAGCGTGGGGACCGCCTCCAGCGAGCGAATGATCATCTCCAGACGGTGAACCGTCAGGGGGTCGTCATGCTGCTGGCCTTGTCGGGGTGTCGGAAACACGGGGCATTCCGCCTGCCTTGCTCAGGTCTTCGCAGGAGTCTGGGTCATCTCGCAGATGCGGTCGATCACCTTCTCGATGTTGAAGGGCTTCTTGATGAAATCGTCCGCGCCGGCTTCCATCAGCGTCGACACCTCCGACGGATTGACCATGCCGGAGATGATCAGGATTTTGATTCGCGCAAGATCCGGATTCGCCCGGATCGTCTGGCATACAACGTTGCCGTTGATGTCCGGCAACATGTAATCCAACACGACGATGTCGGGGTTGAACTGCTGGGTGGTCATGCCGGCGTCATAGCCGGTAGTGGCAGTGGCGACCTCGAATCGCCCGTCGCTCTTGAGAACGTCCACGAACAGTTCCACGATCTGGGGATCATCGTCCACCACCAGAACGCGCGTCAGCCCGCTGCCCTCGAAGTCGTCGAGGGGGATATTGTTTTCCTTCATGAAGGCAAGAAGATCGTCGTGCGGGATCCTCCGGAATTTGCTTCCGGGGACGCGAAATCCCTTGAGTTGCCCCGCGTCGAAGCAACGGATGATCGTCTGCTGAGAGAGCTTGCAGATTTCTGCTGCCTCCCCCGTCGTATATACGGCTTTCTGTTCCATCAGGGTCTCCCTGCCCCGGCCCGTTGTGCGTCGGGATCCTTCCGTGTGCTGATTCTGGTCCATTTCGGCGCTCGCGGCCTGCAATCGCTGACAAAAGCGCCATTTACCGAATAAGCCTACAGCTTATCCAGGCCGCTTATCTTCTCGGCATTCTCTATTTTAACATCGGAACGGGCACCAGACTACCGCAAAATAACGAAGGGTATTCCAGCGACTATTGCCCAGATCCCCAGAAAGTCCTGGGAGTTTCCCCTTGCCCACCTTGGCACGTCTACACCATTCTGGCGTAACTCTATGCCAGATAGACATCAGGGACGGGGCCTCCTTCCCGGCACCGTCCCTGTGTTGCTCCGAAACGAGCCTCCAGCTACCCCAGAAGCTCGCCCATCAGAATATCTACAGTGGTCTCTATGCGGTCCGGCGTTTCGAACGTTCCGTCGGCGATTTCCGCCTTGATTCGATCGATCAGCCCCCATCGCACATTGTCAGATTGCCCGACCTTGCGGCTGAGTCTGCTTACAAGGGCCTCCTCTGCCGAGTTGCATGAGTCCTTCTGCCCGATACGAATGGATCCCTTGGCCTTTGCTACGCGCTGCTTCTCTTCCTTCGTCTCAATCATGATACCCTCGGATTTCCCAACTGGCGTTGACTTCGTCTTGTTGCCCAGTGGGGCTTCCGAACGGTCGTCTGCCTCCGTGCATCGTGAGCCGTCGTAGCCGCCCCCTACCACTTCTATTGTCTGCATGGCTTCGGAAACGCCTCCATGGTGTTCCCGATCTTTCTGTTGCGTCCCTGCAAGGTGCATATCGGCTTGCGCCCGAGGCCCCCTTGACACTTTGTGACTATTCCCATTTCCTGCAACTATCTTTCCCGGCACTGGTTAAAATCCTCCATCTCCGTTGCCCATACTTTTGCCCGATTTCCTCCCGCCATTCGTGGAAGGCAAATCCCCTATGCTTTCTATCTTACCTAGATTACCAGTCATCCCAGGATGTGCAAGTGCAATTGCGTGGATTTTGCGAAGAATCGAGATCGAGTCAGTGAGTAGACCTGCTGGCGAGGTAGATCGCGAGAACCGTAGCATCGCTGGGCGTGATTCCGCCAATCCGCATCGCCTGGCCCAAAGTCCGAGGCTGGACCTCGGAAAGCTTCTCCCTCGCCTCATGGCGGAGATGGGTGATCGCGCCGTAGTCGATTCCTGCCGGAATCAGTTTCTTCTCCATCGATTGCACGAACTCACGCCTGGAACGCTCCTTGGCCAGATATCCTTCGTAGCGTGCGTCCACCGAGACAGACCACGCCGCCGTCGCATCTCGATGGATCAAATCGCCCAGCCTCGCCCCTTCCGAACCTTCGATGCCTTGAGCGAGTTTGCCAAGGTCCACCCGAGGGTTCTGCAGATGTTCCCAGAGACTCTTGCCCCGCCAGCGCGTCGCCTTGAGGGTTCCTTCCAAGCAGGAAACGACCCCCAACTTCGAGCCAAAGCGCTCGACCCGTTCCTCACCGGCCAGTCCCAGGCGCTGTGCCAGCGGAGTAAGCCGCCGATCGGCGTTGTCTGCGCGAAGATGCAGCCGGTTCTCAGCCCGGCTGGTGAACATGCGGTAGGGTTCGGTCACGCCGTTGGTCACCAGGTCGTCGACCATCACCCCGATGTACGCCTGGTCGCGAGGAAGCACCACCGGCTCGCCGCCCAGGACTGCCATCGCTGCGTTGACTCCCGCGACCCATCCCTGACCGGCTGCTTCCTCGTACCCGGTCGACCCGTTGACCTGTCCGGCCAGGTACAGCCCCCCCAGAACCTTCGTCTCAAGCGTTGCCCTCAACTGCGTCGGCGGCACGTAGTCGTACTCGATGGCGTATCCCCATCGAAGCACCTCTGCGTGCTCCAGCCCCGGAATGTTGTGGACCATGAACTCCTGCACGTCAAGCGGGAGGGAGGTGGACACCCCACCCACATAGACCCAGTCCGTATCCCTGCCTTCCGGCTCGAGGAACACCTGGTGGCTGGACTTGTCGGAGAACCGCTCGAGCTTGGTCTCGATCGACGGACAGTACCTCGGGCCTGCCGATTGGATCTGTCCGGTGTAGAGGGGCGCCCGGTGGAGGTTCTCCAGGATCCTTTGGTGAATCGTGGGATTCGTCGATGTCAGCCAGCACGGAACCTGCTCGATTTCGAGCGAGTCCTGCAGAAAAGAGAACGGCGTCGGCGGCTCGTCGCCGTCCTGACGGATGCACTTGCTTGTATCGATCGTCCGGCCATCGATGCGGGGACACGTGCCCGTCTTGAGTCGACCGAGTTGCAGGCCGTGGTCAGCGAGCGAGGTCGACAGCCTCGACGACGCCGGCTCGCCGTATCTGCCCCCCTGCCAGATACGTTCTCCCAGATGCATCTGCCCGCATAGGAACGTCCCCGCGGTGACGACCACCGCCTTGCAGCTTAGTTGGCGGATCTCGCACGTTGCAGCCTCAACGCTCCGCTGACAGCGGTCCCACTCGTGCTGCAGGTCGGCGGACTCCGCTTGCCGCAGTTCGTCGGGCGTGGCGGGTGCATCGCCAGCGATCTCTCGGACCCGAACGCCGCAGACACCCCCGCCTTCCGAGAGCACGTCGGTTACCTCGCCCTGCAAGACCGAAAGGTTCGGGCATCGGCGGAGTTGCCGTTGCATCCACGCTGCGTAGGCGTAGCGGTCGGACTGGCAGCGAGGCCCCCACACAGCCGGTCCTTTTGAGCGATTGAGCATGCGGAACTGCATGCCGGTGGCGTCGGCAGCCCGGCCCATGAGTCCTCCCAGGGCATCGATTTCGCGAACGATCTGGCCCTTGCCGATGCCCCCGATCGAAGGGTTGCAGGACATCTGGCCGATCGCTGCGGCCTTGAGCGTAACCAGCGCGGTGGCGGCACCCAGCCGGGCGGATGCCCAGGCGGCTTCGATGCCTGCGTGCCCCCCGCCAATAATGACGATGTCAAAGTCGGTGTCCACGGGGCTGATTGTACCAGCCGCGCCGCGAAAACCCACGAGCAGTTAGGGCAAGGCGTGAGAACCGCTCGTCAGCCGACGTAGCGGATCAGATACAGCCAGTTGACGACGATTGCCACGCCGAGAGTCACCCAGGCCGCAACCTTCTCCCGCCCGGTAAGCTGCACCCGGAGGGTCACGCCCAAGGCAAGTCGTGCAATCAGCCAGATCGCGGTCATCACCAGGACCGACATGAACAGGGGATTGTAACCAATCGCAGCAAGCACATCGCCACGCAGCAACGCCAGAACGCCGCGCGTCAGGCCGCAGGTGGGACAGGGCAGGCCCGTGGCCCGGTGGAACTGGCATGTGGTGACGTTCGTATGCGCGAAGCGCTGGAGACAGACCAGCCCCGCCAGGAGTGCCAGCCAGACTCCCACGATGACCGTCGCCCAGACCGGCCAAGGCCAGGTTCGCTTCGTTCTTGCCAGAGCAACCTTCATTGCGAATCCGTGACTTCTCAGAAGCCCTGCGAGCCGATCATGATCATGATGAAGATCGCGTAGAGCACGATACCCACGATGCTGACGATCACGTGGACCATCGAGATAATCCGCCCGGCCTGGGTGAGGCTTCGTCCTTCCGGGTCCATCAGACCGGCGTCCATCTCCCGAAGGTCGTTATTGGCCATGACCCACGCAATGATACCGCAGACACAGCACGACAGGAACCAACTGAGGATCGACAGGACGAGGATCAGTACGCCGCGATGGGGCTTGACGTATCCCTGGGCAGCCGTGGCGGCGACAGCCTGTCCCTGCGGAGCGCCGCTGAAAAGCCCGGGCACCGTGGATGCAGGTTTCCACTCGGCCATGCCCTCGCACCAGACGTTGTCGGTCGGTTTCAGCCGCCCTTCCGAAACCCACTGACGGAGCGTTGTGTCGTCCACCGGCCCATACTGCTGGCCGCCTACGTAACAGTACCATTGTCTCATTTCCTGTCTCTCCGTCAGTTTCGACTAGGGCTCGAACACGGGGGAATTCATGGAATAGTCCGTCTCGCCCGGAACCGCCATGATGATGAAGATAATCAGGACGACGCACAGGGCCAGCGTGATGATGTTGATCACGATTCCCGCTGTCGCGAAGGAATAGGGCGCGTCGACCTCGATGGATTTCCTTCTCCCCGAGAAACCCAGGACCAGCCCGATGATCGCCAGGACCAGCGACACACAACCACACAGGCACAGCCCAAGCAGGCCGCAGATCCCCAAGACCATGCTCGCGATCCCAAGACCCTGACCGGGGTTCTCTGGAGCAACCTGACCCACCGGCTGGGTAGCCGGTGTCTGCATCAACCCCGGAATCTCCGAGGCAGGTTTCCAGTCGGGCATGCCGTCGCACCAGACCAGATCGGAAGCCTTGACGCGACCCTCCGCCACCCACTGGCGGAGGGTCGCATCCTCAATCGGGCCATATTGCTGCCCGCCGACATGACAATGCCAACTCGTCATCGCAAGCGGTCAACCTCAAGTGTACAAGGAACAGACGCAAACACTCCGCCATCGGGCGCCTCAGCCGGACCTGAAACATCCTGTGCCTGCATGGAGCTACCTACATCGCTGCGGAATACGCGCCCATACTGATAATGAACATGATGAGGCCGATGATGCTAAGAAAAGTGCCGATCATCCCCAGGATTTTCCCGGCATTGGTCAGCCCGCGCCCCTCCGGATCCATCCGTCCGGCGTCCATCTCCTTGAGATCTTTCGACCCCATCACCCAGGCGAGAATGCCAAAGATGAAGCAACTGCAGACAAAGGTGAGGATGCCAAACACCAGAATCAGTACGCCTCGATGGGGTTTGACCTGCATACCTTGACCGGCCGGCTGTGCCGGCTGCTGTGGTGCCTGTGTCATGAAAGAAGCTCCTTTTCTTCTGGAATGAAAACGTGCACCCGCGGAATTGGAAGGTGGTCTCCTTCCGAAATGCTTGAGACCAAGTTACTTGGCCTCTATACGTGTGTCAACGGTATGGCCATTCGATTCGTACTTTTGCGCACTTCGGCTCGAACGTCCGTCCCGACTCGTCTGTTCAGACGGTGCCTGGACCCCGTTTCTTGCCCGATTCCCCCGGAAAGTTACACAATTCAGGAAAAAAGCGCCTCCACGAACCGCTCCGGGTCAAAGGGCTCGATGTCCTCGTACTGCTCGCCCAGGCCCACGAACTTCACGGGCAGGTTCACCTCATTGCGGATCGCGATGACGATGCCCCCCTTGGCGGTACCGTCCAGCTTGGCCAGGAAAATCCCGGTCGCATCGATCGCCTGCATGAAGGCCTTCGCCTGGTTGATGGCGTTCTGACCGGTGGTGGCGTCCAGCACGAGCATCACCTCGTGAGGAGCGCGGGGCAGCTTCTTGCCCACCACGTTGCGGATCTTGGTGAGTTCCCGCATCAGGTTGTCCTGGGTGTGCAGACGCCCAGCGGTGTCCACCAGCAACACGTCGGCCGATCTCGCCTGGGCTGCGTCGCAGGCATCGAACACCACGGCTGACGGATCCGAGCCCTGCTTGCCCTTGACGATGTTTACCCCGAGGCGCTCCGACCAGATCGTCAACTGCTCGACCGCTGCTGCGCGGAAGGTATCCCCCGCCGCGAGGACCACGGTCTTGCCCTGCTGCTGGAAGAACCAGGTGAGCTTGGCGACTGAAGTGGTCTTCCCCGCTCCGTTGATGCCGGCTACGAGGATGACCGTCGGTCCGTTCTCAGCGAAATTCACCGACCGATCGGACTCCGGCCAGTAGGACTTGATCTCCTGTTTCAGGAAGTCGATGACGTCCTCGCCCTTCTCGATCTGCTTGTTTCTGTAGGCCTCCCGGAGGTCGTCGCAGATGGTCGTTGCCGCCTTGACGCCCACGTCCGCCTGGATCAGCGTGGCTTCGAGCTCGTCCAGCAGGTCTTCGTCGATGGTCCTGCCGGCCAGCAGCGTCCTGAGTCCGCTGACGAACCGCTGTTTGGTCTTGGCCAGTCCCCCGGCCAGTTTCTCCAGTGCCTTCCTGAAAAGCGCCATGATTTCGCCTCGCGTCGAATCGTATCGGGATTACGGGGTATGCATTGTAGCGAGTCGACAGGGCTCTGCAATCACCGCCCGGGCTGAACTTGCCTGTCAGCGCCTGGATTCGTCTTTCAGCGAGATATCCGGGTATCGCTGCAGGCCTCGCCTGGATGCGTTTTTCCGCCGACCTCGCAGCCAGAGACCGGCTGCTGCGACGAGAAGCCCCAGCCAGATGGCTACGCGCTCGAATCCCGGCACGCGGGGTGGGGTCTTCTTGACCACGACGATGTCTTCGCCCGCCCACTCGCCCAGCCAACCGGCTTGACGGAACTCCTCCGGCGGCTTGCCCAGGACGACCGCCCGAAGAGACTCCGCCTGAAGGAAACGGGTCGGGACGGTGTCGCGCGTGGCGTATTCGGGCGACCATACCAAGACCACCGGCGGGTCCTGCTGACTCGCTGACTGGCCTTGGCTCCCCGCGTCATGGATGGGATACACCACGCCGAGAATGATGGCTTGCTCCCCCGTCGGCGGGGCCGGCGGCTGACAGGGATCGGCCCCACCTGGAATGTCCGTCCTCTCGGGCTCCCGCCAGAGATCCGAATCAGCCGGCTGAATGCGAGCCCGGGTGTAATCACGGATGTGGGGCCCGACGTCGACGGTGCTCTCCGCTTCGATCTCCCCCGAGGCGATCTGGCGTACGCTGACCTGCGGAACGCCCGTGATGTCGCCGATCAGGAACTCGCCGACGACGCCGATCAGGAACAGGGCGATGCCGAGGACGATCAGGATCCATGGAAGGCGGCCCGGTGTGTCGGGTATTGCTTGCATATCTGCGTTCCCCGCGGGCTGGCAGGTCACCGGGGTTCGCGCGCGGTGTTCTGGCGGATCTCCTGCCCGACGGCATCGAGAACGCCGTTGACGAACCTGGGACTCTCGCTGGTGGAGAACTCCTTGGCCAGCTTGACGGCTTCGGAGATGGCGATCTTCGGAGACACCTGCCCCTGGAGCAGTTCCCATGCCCCGAGCCTGAGGATGTTGCGATCCACCAGTGCAAGGCGGCTGAGGTCCCAGTGACGGGCATGCCGGGCGAGCACCTCATCGACCTGCGGGAGACCGCTGCTGACGGCATCGAGCAGTTTCCCGGCAGCGTCGACGGTTTCCTTGCCGTCGCGGGAATCAACGATGAATGCCTCTACGAGATCACGTGCCTCGGGGCCTTGGGAGTCCAGGCAGCACAGCCCCTGCAGGGCCAGGCGACGGGCTTTGTGGTGTCGAATCACGATACAGCCTCCGAGCCAGTCGGGAAGCTACTCGGCGAGCTGCTGGAGGAGATTGGCCATCTCGACGGCCGAGTTGGCGGCGTCGGCACCCTTGTTGCCGGCCTTGGTGCCGGCCCGCTCGACGGCCTGCTCGATGGTGTCACACGTCAGCACGCCGAAGATACAGGGCACGCCCGTGGCCATGCCTGCCTGGGCGACGCCCTTGGCGACCTCGGAGGCGATGTACTGATAGTGGTCGGTTCCGCCACGGATGACCGCGCCGAGGCAGATCACCGCTGCGTACCGGCCCGAGCAGGCGAGCTTCTGGGCCAGGACGGGGATCTCGAAGCTGCCCGGCGACCAGACGACCTCCACGTTGTCCATATCCGCGCCATGCCTCTGGAGGGCATCGATCGCGCCTCCCAGCAGCTTGCTGGTGATGAACTCGTTGAACCGGCTGACGACGATGGCAAATCGTGCTTCCGCGGGGGCTATCAGTTGACCGTGAAACTCTTTCATCGCTTTTCGCTCCTGGCCTTGTGTCAAGCGCGCAAGTATACGCCGCAATCACTGATCCACGCAACCTATTCCTGCTGCCCACAGGCGTACTGCAGCAGCGTCACGCCGATCGAACCCCCGAACTTGTGGCCGATGTCCTCCAGTTCTCCCACACGGCGGAACCCGAGCGATTCGTGCAGGCGGACGCTTACCTCGTTGCCGTCGGCACAGAAAGCGAGCAGATTCGTCAGCCCGACCGATCGACCCTCGGCGACAAGGTGCTTCAGCAGCGCCTTGCCCACGCCCCGACCCCGACAATCCTCGCGAACATAGACCGACACTTCGGCTACGTGGGCGCAGCCTTCCTTGCGGATGAACGGATGGAGATCGGCGTATCCAGCGACGACTCCCTTCTCGTCGGCGACAAGCACCGGATACCGGCTGCCATGAGCCTCGAACCAGTCGCGACGCCGATCGGTTGAGAAGGGGGAAAGGTCGAACGAGGCCGTGGAAACTTCCACGGCGCGATTGTAGATCGCGTTGATGGCGGGGAGATCTGCGGCTGTTGCGGCTCGTATGGTCATGGCTCGGCCCCGATGTCGGGCTCTGGCACCTTACTGTGCTTCCGGTCTGGCGCCAAGTTCGTGACTTCAGACTGCAACGCAACCTGCAATTCCAGCAGCCTTTGCGATAGGATATGTTTTGGCGTCAACCGAACATTGCTGCCGGAGTACCGTCTGAATCATCGTGATCGCACGCGTGCCTGAACAGTTCAGAGTCGTCGTAACGCTGTCAGCCTTCTTCATGGGGATGCTGTACTCTCCATGCCCGGCCTGGCCCGACTCCGGGATTCCCACACACATCCCACGCAGAGACCTGGTGTCGTATTGGGGTGGTAACGGAAATACCCGGGACGCAGCGGGCAGTAACCATGGTCGGGCGTACGGCGGGCTTACATACGTCGAAGGCAAAGAGGGCAAAGCGTTCTCTTTCGACGGCAGAGACGACCAGGTCATGATCCCCAACAACAGCTCAATCCAGATCACTGGCAGTATGACGCTGGCGTTCTGGATGAAACCTGCCCGGCTGCAGATCCGACAGAATCCGGTCTGCAAATCGTACGGAGGCGAGTTCGCCGTCACCCTGGAACCGGATGGCCGGATCACCTCCTACCACGGCCAGTCGGGACAGAACTACGATCCGTACCTGGGGCTTACGTCCAAGGGGCGGGTCTCCCTGCATGTGAACCGCCGGGGCAGCAATCCCAAGCCCCTGGAGGCAACCGAGAAGAAGATTCTCGCACCGAAGGGCCAGTGGACCCACGTGGCCATCGTCCGTGACGCGACGAAGAAGACCGCCGCGATGTACGTCAATGGTAAGCTTGCCGTCAAGGCGAGAGACCCATTCAGCCCGGCCAGGGCTTCGTCAATGCCGATGTTCATCGGGAACGGGTACGCCAGCCGTTTCCATGGCCTCATCGATGACGTCGGCCTCTGGAAGCGAGCTCTTACCATGGTGGAGATCCGGGGGCTCTGCGGCGGCGGGGCAGGCTACCCGGAGATCCAACTGGATAGGGAGCGACATGGCGACGTTGTGGTACTGGCCAATGGGGATCGTCTGGTCGGCAAGCTGTTGCTCAAGCAAATGACCATGGAAACGGAGTTCGGAGAGATCAGCCTCTCGGACGACCAGATCGTCGGATTCACTCCTTCGGGAACGGATGCGGGCCGGCTTCGGGTCTTGCTCTCCGACGGCCAGATCGTCACCGGGAAGACTGACAGGAAGACTTTGCGCTTTCTCTTCTCCGGTACGAACCATCTGGAGGTCCCGCTCAAGGGCGTGTCGTCGGTCGCCTATGGAATCTCGCGCGACAAGCCGAGTCAACCGATGCTCGACAAACCCCACGTTCTTCTCCGGGACGAGTCGGTTCTGGCGGTCGACCGGATCCTCTCCTCAATGGTCGCCGAGACGGCGATCGGGAAGCTTGATCTGAAGCAGATGTCGCTTCGCTCGATCACCCTGGACTACCGCACGCGGGCGTCAATCCGCACCAGCTATGGTTCCCATCTTCTCGGCCGTCTTCAGGAGAAGAAATTCTCCCTGCGTCTGGGACTGGGAGCCGAGTATGCTCCGCCGGCAGATGAGGTGCTTTCGATCGTCTGGCCCGGACGGGAGCGAGATCCGGAGAACCACGCGCTGTTCACGCTTCGCGACGGAAGCCTCGTCAAGGCGGTGTGGAAGCAAGAGGATGTCTCGGTCAAGACGGAGTTCGGAAAGGCCTCGGTCTTCCCGGGCCTGCTCATGAACATGGACTTCGGCAGCGACCGCGGGGCGGTAACCGTTGCCACCACAGCCTGGGACAACACCTCGCTGCGAGGGACATTGGTGGAGCAGTCTCTTGCCCTGCAGATCCCTTCGACGGACAAGAAACTCTCGGTAGCCTCATCCGAGGTAGTTTCCGTCACGAGAGAGCTACCGCAAGCTCCACCAGGAATTCGCAAGCGGATTGACAAGCTGATCTCCCAGCTCGGATCGGCCGAATACGAGCTTCGCGAACAGGCCATGGAGGACCTGGAGAACATGGATATGTTAGCGTTATGGCACCTGCAACAGGCCGCCGAGAGTCGGGACACCGAAATCCGCCTTCGGTGTCGATATCTGCTGAGGAAGATCCGGAACTCCAGCAGGTAGGGACTTCACCCGAACTGGTCACGAAGCTAGAGTTTCTCGTACGCTCGCTCCGCCTTGACGATGGCCTCGCCGAGATACGTAAAAGGCCACTCGTTGATTACCTCGCCGGCCATGCCCATCGAGCGCTGATCGCGCGGCGGAAGCTCGCCATGGTCCATGGCCTTCTCGATCTTCTCAAAGTTGGACTTCATCACCACGAACTGTTCGGGAGGCACAAAGAATAGAAGCGGGTCGGGTGAGTCGTCGATCTGCCTGTCGAGCATTCGAATGGCCTTGGCAACCAGGGCCTTTGCTCGCTGTCTGTCACTCGCCTCGTCCATGGTTCCTCCGCATTCTCAATACCCCGGTCCGCACAGGTCGATGGTGCCCCGAGGCCACTCTTGTCGTCCGGAGTACCGCATGACCTCCTCGTCCCAGAAGGGACAGACGTCGGGCTGCTCTGCAAAACTGTCTGTGATTCGGTTGCTCACCTTGCGAGCCCCCATGGATTCATAGAAGCCCCGGACCGACTTGCTGGTCTGGAACAGACAGTGCGGAAACGCCCCCCGATCCACGAGGTCAAAAGCCGCACGCACGACGATTCTGCCCAGACCTCTGCCCCGGACCTCAGGAATGCTGAACACACCGGCCAGGCCAAGTACATCCATCGGGGCTTGTTCCGTTCGGACCCGCCGACCAAATACCTTGGCATGCGCGAGGATCTCCGGTCCGTCTCGCACCACGATCAGTCGACACCTGCCCCCGGGCACTGGCGCAGGTGCCTGCAGTTCCTTGCGAAGCTTCCTGGCCATGGGCTCGGGAGTCTTGCATTCCCTCGGCCAGATCCTGCACGACCATCGAGCGATGACCAGCAGATCACCATCGGTGCAGGTATCGCCATCGATCCATTCCACGGGATAGCGCATCAGGCGGACACCCAAGTCAGGCGGCTTCCCACCAGATGGCCGCCCACAGGAGAGGCCGGTCCCCGGCTGGTTCGATTGTGTGCATTCGATTTGCAGGAATGCCGACGACTTGGCCCGGCTCGACCCGCGTGGTCTCCTGGCCGATGGTCATACTCGCAGAGCCCTGGAGGATCACGTAGATTTCGACGTCATCGTGCTTGTGGGCCTCCATCCTGCCACCGGGCTGGAGGTACCCATACGCCGCCCCAAAAGGCGCTTCCATGCCTTCCGGCAGGAACTCCTCGGAAAGAATCGTCCCACCGTGGGCGTTCTTTGCGGTCTCCTTCACAAATCTTCTGATATCCATGGTCACTCTCCATAGGTTTGCCGAACCATTGTCGCCATTGCCTCCAACCGTTTGCAAGCACGTGAGGCCCTACAATTTGCAGACGGGGAGGAGCATGCGATGCCTGATCTCAGCGACATTCGAAAAAACTATGGAAACAAGCCACTTCGAAAGCAGGATCTGCGGAATGACCCGCTGGAGCAACTGAAGATGTGGCTGAAGGAAGCGATCGAAATCAACCGCGGGCCCTGGTATGAGGCGAACGCCGTTTCTCTGGCAACGGCTTCCGGTGACGGAATGCCCAACGTAAGAACCGTGCTGCTCAAGGAGATTGACCACGAAGGTCTGATTTTCTACACCAATCTGCAAAGCACCAAGGCGAGAGAGCTCAGAGAGAATCCCCGTGCGGCGATTGTTTTCCACTGGGCTCAGATCAATCGGCAAGTGAGGGTACAGGGAGAGGTGGAACAGGTTTCGCGAGACAAGGCTGCCGAGTACTTCGCCAGTCGCCCCCGGGGCAGCCAGCTCGGCGCGATTGTGTCTCGCCAGAGCGAGCTGATCGACTCCCGAGAGCAATTGGAAAGTCGGATCGAGGAAGCCGCTGCCAAGTACGACGGGCGCGATGTCCCGATGCCCGAATTCTGGGGAGGCTACCGGCTGGTGCCGGACAGCATCGAGTTCTGGCAGGGACGCGACAGCCGACTGCACGATCGTCTGCGGTATTGCAGGGACGGGCCTGAGTGGATCATCGAGAGACTGTCTCCCTGAGAGATCAGCCCAGCTCCACGAACTGTCCCGTGTCGCCGGCGTCGCGAGCTCGGAGACAGACCTCGGTGATACGCAGACTCTCGGCCGTTGTAACCAGCCCTTCATCATTACGCCGGCCGGCCAGGTGGTCGATGAATTCACCCACGAGATCGCGCGGCGGGGGTGGCTGCAGTTCCTCCGTGCCTTCGGGAGTCAGCAGCATCGTTCGTGTGCCTTCGTCGACAACTTCGACCACGCCAGATTCCCCCGCGACGCGAAGCCGGTCATCTCCCCACGTGCGCTTCTCGTCGGGCCCGCCCGGCCAGGGCCTGAGGTAGTCGAACGCGATCGTCGCATGGCCGCCACCGACGAAGTCCAAGATCAGCCCGCCGGAGTCTTCCATGCCCGGATGCGTCGGATGCGCCTGGTTCGACAGCGTCGCAGCAACGCGGGCATACTCCTTTCCGGCCACCCACGAAACGAAGTCCAGCGCATGGACCGCCTGCCAGCCAATGCTCCCACCGTATGTTTCGCGCGTCTTGTAGTACTCGTCCCGGGTGGCAAAGGGGTAGGACTTCTGGCCGAAGGCAAAGATCGGACGGCCGATCCTGCCCTCCGCGACCGCATCCCTTGCTGCAAGGAACGCCGGGCTCATCCGAGTGGTCAGCAGCGCGACGACGCTCTTGCCGTTTTCCTGAATACTCTCCCGGAGAGTATGGAAATCGTCCCATGTGGTAGCCAGCGGCTTCTCGGACACGACATGAGCGCCGCCTCGAACGGCCTGGTTCGAAATCGCCGCCAATCGGTACAACGGGACGAACACACCAACGACGTCCGCGTCTACTTCTTCCAGAAGCGCCTCTGGCTGCTCGAATACCGGGACTCCGGCATGCACAGCGGGGTGCTTTCCGGCGTAGCCCAACGGGTCGTCGTCGCCCCACGGGGCAACGGCTACGATCTCTGCTCCGACATGCCTATGGACACTGTCCAACAGTGTCCCGACGTGTCCGTAGGAACCAATGACTGCTACCTTGAGCATTCTTCCACTCCGTTTCATGCCTGCAGATACTCGGGAGATCCCGGGAGCACCCATGCCATCGTTCCGCCTTGCCCCCAACGCGTACGACGGCGAAAACCTGTCCCACGCGGGCGGCAGCCGGTCAGGTGAAGATCACTGAGGCGTAGCCCACCGTGGTGTCATCCGGATCGCCCGGGTACTGCTCATGCACGATCCGATAGCTGTTGGTGTACTCCAGAATCGTCCCACGGGAAGCACCAAGCCGCTTGCACGCAGCGATCGTAGCTGCGATGGCACCGGCCCCGCAGGCATTCTGGCGTTGCTCCGCCTCGGGCACGACCTTCTCTGCGGCCATGTTTCGAATCAGATCAAGCATCCGCTGATCGTTCTGGCTGGCATAGTGCTCGCTGTCGGCTCCGCGACCCCCGGGAGCGGGAAAGTGGCCTCCATGGTGAGTCAGGTCAGTGCTCCCGATCAGGCAGACGCTCTCGCTCTCCCAACTGGCCAGGACGTCGCCCACAGCCTGGCCGATCGCCACAGCGATCGATGCGGGAGGAACGGCAATGGGCAGGATACGGGTCTCGGGCATGGCCAGCTTCAACAAAGGCACTTGGACCTCAAGAGAATGCTCCATTGCGTGGGCATCGGGATTGGATCGCATCAGGTCGTCGCCGGCCTGGAGAAGCTCATCGGCGAGATCTTCGTCGACCGGAACGTCTCCGATGGGCGTCTGCCAACTGCCGGATGCATAGACTTCGCCCAGCCGGACGCGACCGGTGTGGTCCGCCCCGAACAGGACGACGGTATCGGGGCTCTCCACCTCCGCAATCGCGCGCATCGTCAGGGCGGCGAGCGACCCCGAGAAGGCCCATCCCGCATGCGGCACAAGGCCGCCGGCGATCGAGGCGGGCAAGTCCCTGGGCAGGTCTGCCTCATCAAGAAGCTGCTGGGCGTGCGCCCGGCAGGCACTGGGAGAGGCTTCGTAGAAAGCTCCGGCTCGTACGGGTTGGCGAACTGGCATCGTGTCGGTTCCCGGTCCAAAAACGGTGGCTAGGTTCGTCGCGTTGCTGTATGATCTTCTCGGGCACTTCTGTTCGGCGGGGCCGGTTCTGTAAGTCCGGTTACTCCCGACAGCAAGGCCCATTTGTGATTATTATACGCGATCCATGCGACCCACCGTAAAGAAGGTAGAAGGATGCCCCCCAAAGATGACCACGTAGACGCGTTGGAGGCGATGGCCTCCGGTGAAGACATCGCCCAACCGGCGGAGGCCGAGACCCAGGAGCATGAACCCCAGTGCGACACCGAAGCCGGCAGCCACGATCCGGCCGAGCCCTCTCCCTTTGACTCTCCGGCCGCCCAGACCAGCCCTGCTGCCGCGGCTGAGGCGAGGCGAGCCCGACAGGCCAAGCTGAAGAGAGCGGCAGCTGCCAATACCGCCATGCACTTCAAGAAGACGCTCACGCCCCTGCTGCTGGTTGCGGGAATCCTGCTGATCCTGATGGGGGGGGTTGCGTTGCTGATGGTCGGCGACAGGTCGGCCGGTGGCCTGAGTTCCGGTGCGATCAAGGCGTTGTGCTTCGCCGCCTTTCCTCTCGGTGCACTGCTCATTGCCGGGGCATGGTGGATGCATCGAGACACCGGAAGCACCGAGGACAGGTAGGTAGGTCAAGACATGTCTCCGATCTGGGAAAGGAAGACCGGCAACCGACGGTGACTGCAGAGAAATCCAACAGAATCCGGATCTGGAGAGCGCTCACCTGGCCGAACCGAATCAGCATCGGACGACTGCTTCTGATTCCACCGTTCGTCCTCCTGCTGATCAACATCCAGCAGTGGCCCTGGGCCCGAACTGCCGCGATCGTGATCTTTGTGGCCATGGCACTTTCGGACGCGGTCGATGGCTTCCTTGCCCGTAAACTGGAGCAGACCACGAGGCTGGGAGCCATCCTCGACCCGATCGCTGACAAGGCACTGATCATCGTTTCGGTGGTGCTGCTGTCGCTGGAAACCACTTCTGTGCCGGGTTCGAGATTACCCAACTGGGTGGCCGTCGCGGTGGTTGGCAAAGATCTGTGGGTCATCCTCGGGTTCACGATTGTGTACCTGGTGACCGACCGATTCCGGGTGCATGCCGTCTGGGCGGGGAAACTCGCCACGGCCTGCCAGTTGATTCTGGTCATCTCGGTCCTGGTCTCGCCGGAGTTGGACGACATGCACGCGGGGCTCGGCGCCGGCCTGGTGAACGTTTTGGGCTGGTTGGTAGTCGTCATCTCGGTACTCGCCGTGGTAAGCTATACAAGACTCGGGCTTCACTTCGTCATGGAGGACCAGAAGCCTCTGGACGAATCCTGATGACAAATGAACCTCAGCCGGGCGTCCGCACTACCGCCCAAGGAACACCGATGCTCAGCCCGATACCGGACATTCTCGAGGACCTTCGCCAAGGGAAGATGATCGTCCTGGTCGACGACGAAGCTCGTGAGAACGAGGGAGACCTTGTCTGCGCAGGGCAGTTCGCCACGCCAGAGATCGTGAACTTCATGGCCCGATTCGGCCGGGGGCTGATCTGCGTGCCGATCACACAGCAGCGTTCTGCGGAGTTGAATCTCCCGCCCCAGACACACGGCAACGACGCCCTCCACGGCACGGCGTTTACCGTTTCGGTCGACGCAGCAACGGGAGTCACCACGGGCATCTCCGCTGCCGACCGCGCACGCGCCATCGAAATCCTCTATCGCGACGACGCGTCACCGGCTGATCTCGTCAGGCCGGGGCACGTCTTCCCGATCTGCGCACGCGAGGGCGGAGTCCTCGTCCGGGCTGGACAGACCGAAGGAGCCGTCGACCTCGCCCGCATGGCCGGACTGACACCGGTTGGCGTGATCTGCGAAATCATGAAAGACGACGGCACAATGGCCCGCCGCGACGATCTGGAGGTCTTCTGCAGGGAGCACCAACTGAAGATGTGCTCCGTAGCCGACATCATCCGGTATCGTCTGCAGTCAGAAAAACTCATCCGCCGCGAAGTCGAGATCCCCATCCAATTGGAAGCGGGGGAATTCCGCCTCATCGCCTATACCTCCCTGGTGGATCCCGAGCCGCACCTTGCGCTCTGCCTCGGCGGCGTGGGGGAACTCGACGACCGCGGTAAGCCGATCCCACACCCGGACCCCGTCCTCGTACGGGTCCACAGCGAGTGCCTCACTGGAGACGTCCTGGGCTCGCTGCGATGCGACTGCGGGCCGCAGCTTCGCACCGCGCTGAACCGCATCGCACAGGTGGGCAAGGGCGCCCTGATCTATGTCCGTCAGGAGGGCCGGGGAATCGGCCTGGTCAACAAGCTCAAAGCCTACAAGCTGCAGATCGAGCAAGGCATGGATACCGTCGAAGCCAACCTCCATCTCGGGTTCGAAGCCGACCGCAGAGATTACGGCATCGGCAACCAGATCCTCCGCGACCTCGGCCTGTCGAGCCTGCGCATCATGACCAACAACCCCCGCAAGATCTACGGGCTGGAAGGCTATGGCCTGAAGATTACCGAACGCGTTCCGCTGGAGATTCCCGCCCACGAACACAATTGCGCCTACCTCCAAACCAAACACGAGAAACTAGGCCACATGCTCGAGCAGTTCGGCAAAGGCAAAGGACGGCTGGAACCATGAGTTCACCCCGTCTGATATCCATCCTGGCAATCGGGACTGCGATGCTCGCCCTGACAGGCTGCGGTTTCGGCAATCCCGAGGGGCCCCGCGTGGTGGGCAGTCTGATGTTCAGCAATGACGAGGTCCAACTCGGAGTCGCCCCGTTCGCACACCAGCCTCAAACGGAGCCTGAGATCCGCTCAGCTGAAGTGCGTGTGTCGGGCCGACGGATTCCCATCGAAGTTGACGTGGATCCCTGGGCTGAGGAACTCGCAATGGGTCGCTCGCTGTCGTTCTCCGCGCCCCATGCCGGGAGCTTCGACCTGGTACTGCATGTGATCCATAACGGCAGTCGGTTCCGAATCGTCGTGCCCTTCGAACTGAAGGAAGACAGCGATCTCTGGAAGTGGCAGCGATCCCAGGAGCGGGTGATCTTGCTCGGCCCGGCCGAACCCTTCCCGCAACGGTCGCGAGAGGAAGCTGCCGAAGCCCCATAGCGAAGCCGGACGAAAGACCGGCCACGCATTGCACACAACACAGGGAGGCCCTACGTGCCCGAAGTCGTCTGTCTTGGCGAGCTCCTGATCGATTTCTGTGCCGCCGACGAAGACGCTCCCCTATCCGAGGCTCGGACATTCCTCAAGGCTCCGGGTGGGGCACCGGCCAACGTCGCCGTGGGCCTGGCGAGATTAGGCCTGTCGGCCGGCCTGATTGCAGCCGTAGGAAACGACCCCTTCGGAGACTACCTCCGGAATCTCGTTGCGGAGGAGGGCGTGGATGTCTCGCACCTCGTGCAGGTCGAAGAGGCCCGGACATCGCTGGCCTTTATCGCCTCGCGCAGCGACGGAAAGAAGGATATCTCCTTCTACCGCCACCCGGGAGCAGACATGATGCTCGCCCCCGAGCACATCGATACCGCCTACCTTCACGCTGCCGAAGCGTTCCACTACGGTTCGATCAGCCTCATCGACCCGTCCCCCGCCGAGGCAACTTTCGAGGCTCACCTGGCCGCACAGGAATCGGGTTGTCTCATCAGCTACGACCCCAACTGGCGGCCCACGCTCTGGCCGGACCACGAACTTGCCCGGGAGCGGCTGCTGGCGGGCTTCGGCGGAACCCACGTGGCCAAAGTGAGCGAAGAGGAATGGGAGTTCATCACGGGCCATGAGAATTTCAATGCCGGCGCCCATGTCCTGCTGGACCGCGGGCCGGAACTGGTCGTCCGAAGCGAAGGCGAGTCCGGAGCAAGCTTCGCAACCGCGAAGGTATTCGGCCACGTCAGGCCTTTCCGTGTGGAGTGCATCGAGTCTACCGGGGCTGGCGACGGCTTCGTTGCTTGCCTGATCGCGGAACTGCTTGGCCACTGGAGGCAAGGCACGCGCCCGGGGGAGCTCGATCAGCAGGAACTGATGCGCATCTGTCGTCGGGCCAACGCAGCCGGAGCACTGGCATGTACACGGGTCGGGGCAATCCCATCTCTTCCGACCGTTTCGCAGGTAGATGAGTTTCTCCAAGCTGGCAACTCGACCGTTTGAGCCCTTGCTTTGCCCGGCTGCGATCCGTAGAAGGGACAGCATGAATCGAGTTACCGCCAAGGTCGCCCTTGCCCGCCACACCGAGGCCCCGCAGGAGCTGATCGCCTCTGCAGCCAAACTCTGCTACGCGAGCGATGCGGATGGCATCCTGCAGCAGGATGCCTCCAACGCGCGGAAATTCGTGGCGATGATCAAGAAGCTGGGCCATTACAGCCCGCTCGAGCATGCGTCGTTCTCGTTCCTTGTGGAGGGTGTTTCGCGAGCGATGACCCATCAGTTGGTAAGGCATCGCCTGGCGAGCTACTCCCAGCGATCCCAGCGGTACGTCGCCCACGCGGATTTCGACTTTGTCATGCCCCCCCAACTGGAGGGAAAAACCGTGGAGGCAGACGGCCGAACCATCCCGGCCGAGCAATACTTCAACGAAACGATGGAGCAGATCGCCGAGCGGTATGGCAAGCTCTGCGAGGCGATGGGCGGCAAGGGCGAATCCACCAATCAGGACGCGAGATACATCCTGCCCAATGCCTGCGAAACGAAGATCTTCGTGACGATGAACGCACGCGAGTTGCTTCATTTCTTCTCGGAGCGTCTCTGTCTCCGCGCCCAATGGGAGATCCGCGGCGTGGCCGAGCAAATGCTACAGCTTGTGCGCGAAGTCTGTCCGGCTGTGTTCGAGGGGGCAGGACCCAAGTGCGTCATGTGCGGCCACTGTCCCGAAGGCAAGATGACCTGCGGAAAGTACGCCGAGATCAAGGCGAAGTACGCTCCCGAGGCCTGACAACGTAGATAACTCTTGGGCAGTCGGCCCGGGCTGGCTGGAAATCCCGTCCGTCCAGTTGCTCCGAGGCTTCCCAGCCTTGCCGGACCAGAAGCCGGTCGATCTCGCACTGCTCCCACGCCCGCTGGAAGTGCGTTTCGGCAAAGCTCTGCCGCTTGCCGCCTTCATCCAGATGTCCCCGAACATCCCACCGGCAGATCCGTGTCTGCTCGTCAAATGACGTGCTCACATCCACTCGCCACCGTCCGCCGTCATCCTCGAAGGTCTGACTGCGAACGTACTTCTGCCGGTAACCGGGCAACGTGTTGATATCGAAGAAGAACTGCCCTTGAGGCTTGGCTTTCTCTCGAACCCTGCGGAGAACGACTTCGAGATCTTCCGGAGTCAGGATGTAGTTCAGGCTGTCGAAGATGCAGGTCACCACGTCGAACCTGTCCTCCAACTGAAGCTGCCGGACATCTTGAACATGGAATTCCGCATTGGGTGCGTTCGTTCGAGCATGCTCGATCATGTCCGATGATCGATCGACTCCGGTGACGCGGAATCCCGCCCGGCAGGCCAGTTCGGCCAGAAGCCCGGTGCCGCAACACAGGTCCAGCCAGGTTTGCCGACCGGCAACGTCTGGCACAATCCGCTCCCTGAGCACCGGCCAGACACGATGGGTCCACGCTCCCCACCTTTCGTTGTAGATCCGGGCAAATACCGGCCCATACGGCACACCTTCAGCCAGGCTGCTATCGCCGTCGCGGGTCACTGACCTGATCTCCCACACTCAGCATCATGCCGCTGTATGAATCGACGGGGTAATAGACAAGAGCATCAGACCATCTGGCAGCAACTGCATCGGGTCTGTGATAGTGGATCAGCGCGGTCTCGATCTCCCCCTGACGAAGCTTCAGCCGACCTTGGTCGACACGGAAGTAGGTGTCGATCTGACGATCCGTGCCGTGGTAATCCGCTCCGACCGCTCTGAGGGCCTTACCTGTCGCCCGGGGATCGCGACATCTGGCCTTGATCTCGGCGTTCGTGTGACCCATCCGCAGTCGGGGGTTACGATTCGTCCTGGTCTTCAGCCTGCGACGTCCGCCCGAGGCGGCTGAGGATGTCCTGCCTCAACTGCTCCGCCAGCGCCTCATCTTCCCCGAGCGGAACGATAGTCTGGATCTCCCCGTCTTCGGAGCGCCAGTCCGTACGCATCCGGTTGCCGTAGGAGAACAGGTCGAATGCCTCGGAGGTGGAAGTAACCTGAATCACCGGACGGCTGGACCGAACGGCCTTGGCAACCACCCGGACGTCAAACTCGTCCTTCTCCTGATCGCTTGGGACGATCCGGACCTCGGCCGATCGATAGATGGTCTGCAGTGTGCTTTCCTTACGGGCGAAATCGCTGGCAGCGTCTTTCCGCCAGAACTCGAACCAATGCTTGCCCGTGATGGGCCTGGTGCGGATCACACCGGTCCGCCGGTCCTGGTAAGCAATCTCAAAACCGTAGCGGTCCAACGTGTCGGTCGCGGCGTTCCACACCTCTGCGAAGGCTTTCTGGCCGGACGTCTGCTCGGGTGCTGGCCCGATGGGTTCGGTATGGCTTCCGCACCCAGATCCCGCCAGGCATGCTACTCCCAAGATCATTAATGGCAATCCTTTGCGCATCTGATAAACCCTCGAAAAACCGCTGCTTTCCTGTCGTCGGGCTTGCCCAGCTACCCGTCGAATCGTAGGTTTCTGGTGATCACAAGCTACCTCGGCAACCGCGAGCTGGCCTGCACACCGGCCCAGCACCAATGCCCCCGGCCCCGGAACTCTGCCCGGTCTTCCGGGGCTCTTTTTGCGCCCCGCTCCTCGGGCTATCCTATCTTGTTCCCGCCCGAACGGGAAAGCAAACGGAAAACGCCCCACCTGCCGGCATGGACGTCCCCCTGCTCTGCCCGGTAGAATACCTTCCCGGAAGGAAACCCGGCTGCGCGAGACTGGTTGAATTCAGGGAGGTTACCGCCATGAGAATCGAAGCCGGCCTGTACAAAGGGCGCAAGATCCTGCCTCCCCCGGGGGGTAGCGGCACACGCCCCATGACCGGGTTCGTCAAGAAGTCGCTCTTCGGGACACTTCTCGACTGGGTCGAGGGCGCCCTCGTGCTGGACCTCTACAGCGGCACGGGCACGATGGGCCTCGAGGCTCTCTCAAGGGGGGCGCGCAAGGTCTGTTTCGCCGAACACAATCGATCCGTCATCGAGCGACTTCGGAGGAATCTCCGAGACATCGGTAGAGGCGACGACTGCGTCATCTGGGCGGGCAACATCGAAGCCAGTCTGGCCGGCTGGCTGACCGGCCTGGGGGAGAAGGTGGACCTTGCCTTTGTCGACCCCCCCTTCAGCCGGGCACGCAAGTGGGACTGGGACTCCGTCGGCCAGAGGGTCTTCCAACCGCTCTCCGAGCATCTGCTGCCGGATGGCCGGACCGTGCTCCGCCTGCCCAAGAAGACCGGAGCGCCCGATCACCTTGGCGGGCTGGACGTGGTCAAAGTCAAGGAGTATGGGGGAATGGACGTTCGAATCTACACCCACCCGGTGCAAGAGGAATAGATGGCTGCGTCTTCGTACCTGTATTTCGAGCCGGAGAAGATCGCCCGGCTGAAGAACCTGAACCTGATGGCCCGCCAGGCCGTCGAGGGATTCATCTCCGGCCTGCACCGGAGTCCGCATCGCGGTTTCTCCGTCGAGTTCTCCGAACACCGGGAATACTCGCCGGGCGACGATCTGCGACACCTCGATTGGGTCGCCTGGGCCCGATCCGACCGGTACTACATCAAGCAGTACGAACAGGAAACCAATCTCCGTTCGTATATCCTCCTCGACGCGTCGAACTCGATGGACTATCGCCATGGAGCACCGGTGAGCAAGTTCGTCTATGGGTGCTTTCTCTCGGCGTGCCTGAGCTATCTCATGTGTCGCCAGCAGGACGTCGTGGGCATGATCGCTTTCGACCAGCGCGAACGGTTTCATCTGCCGCCCGGCTCGACCCCCGCCCACCTCGACCGGCTGTTCAAACATCTCGAAGCCCTCTCGCCCGGCAGAAAGACCGCCATGGGCGCAACCTTTCACCGCCTGGCCGATACCATCGCCAAACGTGGCTTGGTGATTGTGATCTCGGACCTCTATGACGATCCGGCCGAGATCATGCGAGCCTTGCAGCACTTCGCCTACCGCAAGCACCAGATCATCGTCTTCCACCTTCTCGACCCGGCGGAAATGGACCTTCCCTTCCGGAAGATTACTTCCCTCGTGGACATGGAAACGGGCGACAAGGTTCAGATCGACCCTCGGCTGCTGCGCGACGCATACCGCAGCGAAGTCGCTGCATTCGTTGAGCACTACCGCAAGGAGTGCAGCGACCGCAACATCGAATACGTGCTGACGCCCACCGATACTCCCTACGATCGAATGCTGCTGAACTACCTGGCCCGGCGGAAAGCGATGGTGCGATGACCCTGGCGCTGACCTTCGCCACCCCGCTTCTGTTGATCGGCCTGCTGGCTGCGGGGATCCCGTTCGTGCTCCACCTGCTTTCCAGCGTTCGAGCCCGGCAGGAGCCATTCCCCACCCTGCGCTTCCTTCGGCTCAGCATGGAGAAAACCGCCCGGCGGCGGCGCATTCAGCACTGGCTGCTTCTGCTGCTCCGCGCTGTGCTGCTGGCGCTGCTGGCCGTTGCCGTCGCCGAGCCCATCTCGCGCCTTTCCGGAGGCTGGCTTGGCCAGCGCCGGGCTGCGGTGATCGTGCTGGACAACAGCCTCTCCATGGCTGCAGGTACCGAAGGACAGTCCCGCCTTTCGCGCGCAAAGTCGCAGGCGGCGCGACTGCTGAGTGAAGACAGCCGGCCCCAGCTGGCCGAAGTCCTCATCTCCTCGGGTCAGGAGCAACAGCCTGAGCTGTCTGCCGATCTCAAGCCGTTACGGGACCGCATCGCCAGGGCGTCGCTCTCGTATGGCCGGTGCGATCTCGCTCGTCGCGTCGCCCAGGCCGTGTCGCTGCTCAAGGACGAAACGTCCGCCAGTCATCGGGCAATCTACGTACTCAGCGACATGCAGCTCAGCGATCTCTCGCGCATCCAGGAGCTTCGCGAACTCACTGACGCAGCTGGCATGCAACTGTTCCTTGTCGATGCCTCCGCGGGACCGACTACCAATGTGGGCATCTCCGAGGTAAACGTCCTGGGCAGGAGGGTCCGGGACGCCGTGCTGGAATTCGCCGTAACCGTCGTCAACTCCGCTCCAGAGCAACGGAATGTAACGGTCGTCCTCGAGCCGGGTGACGGCTCGGCCGAACGACCCCGGGCGAGCGTCTCTCTCCAGCCGGCCGGCCGGGAGGGTGCACGCAAGACCGTTCGTTTCCTGCACCAGTTCACCCAGGAAGGACCGGTCGAGGGGCGGGTCCTGCTGGATGCAGACGATGACCTGGCCGAGGACAACGTCCGCCGGTTCCGGCTGGACCTCGGCCCAAGAACCCGCGTCCTGCTCGTGAGGGGCAGCGTCCGTAGCGGTATGGATCCCGGCTACACGCTCCTGCGATGCCTTCAGCCCTGGCGGGATCCCCAGACGCCCTGGCCGATCGAAGCCCGCACCGTGGAGTGGGAACAGTTCGCAGCGTCGGATCTCGACTGGGCAGGAGCCGCCATCTTCGCGCAGGTCCCGGCCTTTACGCCTGAGCAGGCAGCTGGCATCGCTGATTTCGTAAGCGGGGGCGGAACGGCGATGTTCTTCCTGGGTCCGGATGCGGATACGGGGAACTACAATCAGTTGCTCCAGGAGAATGCTTCGGTCGAGACGATCCGCCGGGAAGGTGGCCTGCTACCCAATCACATCGGCGAGCCGACTGGACAGGTCGGAGACAAGGCCAAGGCCGACCCGGTCCAATGGGCGGACATTGACCATCCCCTGCTGGCCGGTATCCACAAGAACATGAACGGGTATCTCGACGCTTATGCCCAGCGGTACTACCAGCTTCGAGAGCCGGTGGGCGCCAGCAGGACGCTGATCAAACTCGAAAGCGGTCAACCGCTCGTAGCTGCCAAATCGTTCGGCGAGGGACAGGTGTTGCTGATCCCCACGACAAGCTCCTTCGAGTGGACCAGCTTCCCCCGATCCACCGTGTTCCTGCCCATGCTTTTTGAAGCCTGCATGCAGGCGGACGTCGATCCGGGAAGCGACCGGACCTACCAGATTGGCCAGCAGGTCACCATCGCACCGGACAGGATCGCGCCTTCCTCCGGCGGCGCCTCACCGTCGGCAATTGTGGACCTCCCCGCTGTGGGAACAAGAGAGGAAACGTTCGTCACGCTTCCGCTCGCTGACGGCCGGACAACCTTCGATGGGACGACACGTCCGGGCATGTATCGCTGGCGGATCGAAGGGGCTGGCCCGGACAGTCAGGGCATACGCGGCAGCTTCGCGGTCAATCCCTACGGACCGGAAAGCGAAATGCAACCAATGGATACCCCGTTGCTTCTGGAGGGGCTGCGACGCCGAGGCCTGGAGCAGGCATATGCAGGTCAATCGCTCGACCAGGTCCATGCCCAGGCCCGTCAGGCAGCTGAGGGGCGCAACTGGTGGGACATCCTTGTGCTGGCTGTGATCTTCCTGCTGGTCGTCGAGGCGGTCATTGCCAATCGCAGGCCGGCCGAGCCGCCTGCCGCGGCATCTCTGGGCGGCGCGGAAACCGGTTGACAACACCCGGCCGGTGAAAATCGCGGGACGTCACACTTCGAGACTGATATAAAAGCCTCTCATGAGTTCGAGATCGTCCAAGGATGCTGCGCTGTGGGTCATCGAGACTCTCCGCCACGCGGGCTACCAGGCGCTGTTGGCCGGGGGGTGCGTTCGTGATCAGTTGCTCGGGGTGTCCTCGTCGGACTATGACGTCGCCACCGACGCCACGCCCGACCAAGTCCACCAGCTATTTCGGCGCGTGCTGCTGGTGGGCGCGAAGTTCGGCGTGGCCGTCGTACTGAAGGGCAAGCACCAGGTCGAGGTAGCGACTTTCCGGTCGGACATCTCCTACTCCGATGGCAGGCGGCCGGACAAGGTTGCTTTCTCATCGCCCAGGGAAGATGCTCTCCGCCGCGACTTCACGATCAACGGCATGTTCTACGACCCGATCCATGACGAGATCATTGACTACGTCGGCGGGCAGGAGGATCTGCGGAAACGGGTCGTGCGCACGATTGGCGACCCCAACGAGCGGTTCGCCGAAGACTACCTGCGCATGCTGCGTGCTGTGCGATTCACCGTAAGGCTGGATTTTCAACTCGATCCAGCAACCGCCGAAGCGATCCAAACCCATGCCGGGCGGATCAAGACCATCAGCGGCGAACGAATCCTCGACGAGCTGAGCAAGATGCTTTCACGAAGGTCCGCCCCGGACGCTCTGACGCTCCTGGCCGAGTTGCACCTCGCCCAGGAGATCCTCCCGGAGTTGTTCGTAGCGGGGCTCTGGAAGCAGGCGATGGGGAGGGTCCGGATGGTGGCGGGCGAAGAGGACCTGCTGCTTGCCATGGGGGCCCTGCTGTGCGGCTTGGACCGCAAGACAATCTCCAGAGTCCTCCGTCGCTGGGGAGGATCCAACGAGTTGAGGGACTGCGCCTGCTGGCTGGCAGAACACCGAAATGACTGGCAGAACGCGTCGGACATGTCCCTGGCGAAGATCAAGAGACTGCGCGCGAATCCCCACTTCGGCCGGCTGCTGGCAATCTCGCGGCACGAAGAAACGGTTTCGTCCGACTTGCCCCAAGCAGCTGAACCCCTCCGCGTTCGGGCGGAATCGGTTCCCGGCCCGGATTCACTGCCTCGACCTCTCGTTTCGGGCAGCGACCTCAAACAACTCGGACTGGAGGAAGGACCGATCCTTGGGCAGATCCATCGCGACCTGTACGAAGCTCAACTGAACGAGGAGATCCACGGCAGGGAGGATGCGATGGCCCTGGCCGGCCGGCTGATCGGAAGTCGCCGGCAGTCCGGATGAGACAAGCGCAAGGAAAAGGCCTGCTCGCCCCTTGTTGTGGACGGCAGGCCTTGTTGCGGTTGCTTATCTACCGGCCCGATGCTCAGCCCTCGAACCGCTTGACCAGCAGGCATGCGTTGTGCCCGCCGAAGCCGAAGCTGTTGCTCAGGGCGATGTCGACCTTCATCTCGCGAGGTTGGTTGGGCACGTAGTCCAGGTCGCACTGCTCGTCGGGGTTCTCAAGATTCAGCGTAGCCGGGACCACTCCCTCATTGATCGCCTTGATACAGGCGATCAACTCCACGCCGCCGGAGGCACCCAGGAGGTGTCCGGTAGCGCTCTTGGTCGAGGAAACGACCAGCCCGTTCTTCGCATACTCGCCGAAGACCTTCTTGATGCCGCCGGTCTCAGCGATGTCGCCCAGTTCGGTGCTCGTGCCGTGGGTGTTGATGTAGTCGACGTCTTCAGGGGCGATGCCGGCGTCCTTCAGGGATCGCTGCATGGCCAGAATCGCACCCTTGCCTTCCGGATCCGGAGCCGTGATGTGGTATCCATCGCCGGAAGCTCCGTACCCGATCATCTCAGCCAGGATGTTCGCCCCGCGCTGCTTGGCCCGCTCGAGTTCCTCAAGCACGACCACGCCTGCACCTTCTGCCAGAAGGAACCCGTCACGGTCCTTATCGAACGGGCGAGACGCATGTTCCGGATCGTCGTTGCGGGTACTCAGGCCCTTGAGGGCACAGAAGCTTGCCAGGCCGATCGGCGTCAGCGCAGCTTCGGAGCCGCCCGAAATCATCACATCGGCCTTGCCCTGTTGGATCAGCGAGACCGCTTCGCCCAGCGAGTTGCCTGCCGACGCACATGCCGTAACCACCCCGTGATTGGGACCCATCAGTCCCCAGAGGATCGACACGTTACCGGCCGCGGCGTTGCCCATCAGCTTCGGAACGGTAAACGGGCTGACACGGGACGGGCCTTTCTCCATCATGCGAACATGCTGCTGTTCGAGGGTCTCCAGCCCGCCGATGCCGCTTCCGATCAGCACGCCGCACCGATGCGCATCTTCAGCTGAGAAATCGATCCCCGAATCGGCGACCGCTTCCACGGCAGACTGCACCGCAAAGGCAGAGAAACGATCCATCCGCTTCGCCTCGCGGGGGTCCATGATCTCGGACGAAACGCCGTCCCATTCTTTGACTTCTCCACCGATCTGCGACGTGAAGGGCGAGGGATCGAAGCGCGCAATCCGGGCGATTCCGCTGCGGCATTCCAACAGCGCAGCCCAGAAGTCCTTCACGTTGTGGGCGAGGGGATTGACCGTCCCCATGCCCGTGATCACCACGCGGCGTTCAGCCATGAGGCACTTCCTTGCGACGAGACTTACGCCTTGTTGCTATGTTCCTTGATGAAGTCGATCGCCTGGCCGACGGTCTGGATCTTCTCGGCTTCCTCATCGGGAATGCTCAGTTCGAACTCGTCTTCGAACTCCATCACCAGCTCGACGGTGTCCAGCGAATCGGCGTTGAGGTCGTTGACAAACGAGGTCTCACGAGTGATCTCGCTCTTGTCGACGCCCATCTGTTCCGAAACGATCTCGATTACCTTCTCTTCGATTTCCTCAGGCACGTTTGTACCTCCCTGTTCTCTTGCCGTAATAGACCCTTTGCGGTTCCTGCCTCGCAGGTCGCGGTACTATAGCGTGGGCTGCAAATGCATGCAATACCAACATGAAAATCCCAAAAAGGTCGATCCCACGCCGAAATCGCCTCTCGGGACACTCTCTATGTGTGCATCCCGCCGTCGACGCTGATCACCTGGCCGGTGATGTAGGCCGAGGCGTCCGAAGCCAGGAATCCAACGCAACGGGCAATGTCTTCGGGCTGACCGAAACGCTTCATCGGAATCTGGGCAAGGGCCATGTCCTTCGCCTGCTGCGGCAGGACGTCGGTCATCGGCGTCTGAATGAAGCCCGGAGCGACGGCATTGGCGCGGACGTTCTTGCCCGCAAACTCCTTGGCCGTCGTCTTTGTCAGGCCGATCAGACCGGCCTTGGAGGCAGAATAGTTCGCCTGTCCGCGATTGCCCTCAATCCCCGAATAGCTGGACATATTGATGATCGAACCCGACTTGTTGCGGATCATGTGGCGGGTCGCCGCGCGAGTACCGATAAACGCACTGGTAAGATTGACCTTCAGAACCGTCTCCCAGTCCTCGTCGCTCATCCGCATCAGCAGGCCATCCCGCGTGATTCCCGCGTTGTTGACCAGCACGTCAAGCCGGCCATGCTTGTCGGCGACGTCGTCGATCAATGCGGAGAACCCTTCGCTGTCGGCTACGTTCATCGCCCGGGTTTCGAGCTTCTCTGGATTGCCCAGCAGTTCGGGCAGCTCGCCCAGCGCATCCTCGCTGAGGTCGACCGATACCACGGCCATGCCCATCCCGAACAACTCCCGACAGATCTCCGCACCGATACCCCGCGCGCCGCCTGTGACGATTGCTACCTTCTCGTTATCAGCCATCATGCTCCTCATCTCTTATCTGCCGGGCGAGCCCGGCGGTCGGATTATTGGCTTAGCTTCTCCACAGCCTGCTGTGAATTGACGGACGTGAAGTCTGCCCGGCGCTCGATCCGTCGCATCAGACCGGCAAGCACTCGTCCCGGGCCGATTTCGTAAAACGTCTCGGCCCCCTGGGCTTTGAGCTCCACCATCGACGCTTCCCACCGAACCGGCGAAACAAGCTGGTCGAGAAGCTTCTGGCGGATCGCATCGGCCGAAGTGTACGGCTTGGCATCGACATTCGACACCACGGGCGTCTTCAGGTCGCGGAACGTCACGGCCTCGAGGGCCTTTTCGAACTCCGCCACCGCGGGCCTCATGATCTCGCTATGAAACGCCCCAGCTACCTTCAACTCGATGGCACCCTTCGCTCCGAACTGCTCAGCCTGCTCAGCCGCCCGTTTGCAGGCGTCCTTCTCGCCCGAAAGCACGATCTGCCCCGGACAATTGAAGTTCGCACACGTCAGAATCTGTCCTTCCGCAGCAGCCTGGCAGAGCTCGGTGGCCTTTTCCTCGTCCAAGCCGATCACCGACACCATGCCGCTGGGCGTTCCGACGGCTGCCTGTTGCATCAGTTCGCCGCGACGGGCGACGAGTTTGACCATCTCGTCGAAATCCAGTGCGTCGGCTGCGTACAGGGCGGTGTATTCTCCGAGGCTCAACCCGGCCAGCCAGGACGGCTTGATCCGCTCGATGCCGTCATCGCCGAGGACCTCATGCATCGCCGCCAGCATAGCCGCCGAGACGGTGAAAATCGCCGGCTGGGCAATGTCGGTCCTGGAGAGGTCCTCTTCGGGCCCTTCAAAGCAGAGCTTCCTGAGCTCCAGGCCGGTCGCAGCCTGGGCCTGGTCGAAGACCGCCCCGGCGGAGGGATAGGTCTCGCAGAGGTCTTTGCCCATGCCCACGGCCTGGGCGCCCTGACCTGGAAAGAGAAATGCGATGCTCATCGTATGTCTGGCCTTTCTGACAACGGTGGCGTTGGTCTCGTTCTCCTGGTACCTGCAGCCGACGGGCTGCTCGGGTGGATCGACATGGCAACGCGCCATCGATGCGCCGCCACGCGGGGTTCGATTGGCCTACAGCTTGACGACCGCTCCGGACCAGGTCAAGCCCGCACCGAACGCAATCAGCAGCAACGTTGAGCCCGGGCCGATCTTGCCCTGGTCTCTCGCTTCGGCCAGTGCAACCGGCACCGAGGCTCCGGACGTGTTACCGTACCGCTCGATGTTCAGGTAGATCTTGTCCATCGGGAAATCGAATTTCTCCGTGGCCGACTTGATGATCCGCACGTTCACCTGGTGGGGAACCACCATGTCCACGTCGTCGACCGTCAGGCCCGCACCTTCCATGCAGTCGCCCAGCAGCCATTGCATCTTCTCGACGGCGAACTTGTAGACATCCCGGCCTCGCATCTTGATCGTATGCAGTCGCTTCTCGACGCTCTCGGCCGTGGCTGGATGCCGGCACCCGCCGCCCGGTACGTGGATGAAGTCCCATCCCGCGCCGTCGGCATGCATGGTGGTGTACAGCACGCCCTTATCGGGCTCTTCGGTGGCTTCCAGGACCACGGCGCCGGCTCCGTCGCCAAAGAGGATGCAGCTGCCCCGGTCGGTGTAGTCGGTGAAGTAGCTCAGCGCGTCGGCTCCGATGACCAGAACGCGTTTGTACGTGCCAGCCTGGATGAACTGCGCACCGACCGTCAGCGAATACACGAACCCGCTGCACGCAGCGGAGAGATCGAAGCTCGGCACGCCCTCAGCAGCCAGTCCCTGCTGAATGAAGCACGCGGTGGAAGGGAATGCCATTTCCGGAGAAACCGTTCCGCAGATGATCAGGTCCAGATCCGTCGCAGTCAGACCGGCATCGTCCAGGGCCTTGCGCGAGGCTTCGATCGCCAGGGTAGCGGTGGTCTGGCCTTCGCCGCAGACTCGGCGCTCCTTGATGCCCGTTCGCTTGGTGATCCACTCGTCCGAGGTATCGATGATCTTCTCGAAATCCTCGTTGGTCATGATCTTCTCGGGCACGGCGAATCCCATGCCGCTGATCGCCGCACGAACCGAAGGGGTCATCGTCACTTGCTTCCTTCCGAGAGCTGGAGGGTGATCTGCTCGTTGACGCCGTGACGAGAGAACGATATCGCCCCACGCACCGCGTTCATAATGCCCCGATGGCTGGATGCCCCGTGGCAGATGATGCAGATCCCGCCGACGCCCAGAAGCGGGGCGCCGCCGTATTCGTTGAAATCGTATTTCGAAAGCATGCCGCTCACCGCGCCCTTGACCATGCCCTCGGCCCCGGGGGGGAGCATCTTTCGGACCTCGTCAACCATCGATCGGACCACCACTTCGGCCATGCCTTCGATTAGCTTGAGAATCACGTTGCCCACAAACCCTTCGCAGACCATCACGTCGCAAACGCCGCGAAACAGGTCCCGGCCTTCGACATTGCCCACGAAGTTCACGTTCGAGTCGTTCTTCAGGAGCTGGCGGGTACGCTTGACCAGCTCATTGCCCTTGGCGTCTTCCTCGCCGACCGAAAGCAGCCCCACACGAGAGTTCTCCACGCCGTAGGTCGCCTTCAGGAAAAGACCGGCCATCACGCCGTACTGGTGCAGATGCTGAGGCCTGCAGTTGACATTCGCTCCGACATCGCAGACCGCAACAGGCCCGGAGGGCGTGGGCGTGACAATCGCAATGCCCGGACGGTGCACGCCGCGCAGCCGATGGAGACGCATCTGCGCAGCGGCAACGCACGCGCCCGTATTGCCGGCCGAGATCAGCGCGTCGACCTCACCGGTGCGGTGCAGATTCGCCAACACGGCCAGGGAGCTGTCCGGCTTGGACCGGATCGCCTCGACGGGAGCGTCGTCCATGCCGATCACGTCGCCGGCATGATGGACTTCGACGAAGCTCTGCCAGTCGCCCGCGTCCTGGAGATGGGGGAGGATCTGCTCCTTGTCGCCCACCAACACGATGCGGTCGTCCGCTGCGAGGTACTCCCGTGCAGCCAGCGCACCGCGAACCTCGACAGCTGGAGCTCCGTCTCCTCCCATGGCGTCCAGGCCAATCCGCATTGAGTCAGCTCTCCTGGTTCAGGTCGAGGCTGAGCCCGGGGCGAACGTACCCGCAGTTGTCGCAGGCTGCGTGGGGCAGCTTGGGGGAGTTGCACCGGGGACAGTCGGTGTAGTTCACCGCCGACTTCGCATGGTGGCTGCGACGCATTCGCGTGCGCGATCGTGAGAGTTTGTATTTCGGTAACATAGTCCTGCTTCCTCGTATTCTGGGCGACCCTCCCGGGTCGCTGCTTCAAAGGCACATCGGGAAACTTCAGGCGATCTCAAACGTGCCGGAACCTAGTTTTCTCCCTGCAGAGTGTCAAGGGAATTCCCATCCCTGCCAATCAGCCCGTCAGCGCCTGACGAACCCACTTCGTCGCGGTATCCAGGGCGTCGGGAAGCTTGTCAGGCTGCTTCCCGCCTGCCTGCGCCATCGTGGGCTTGCCGCCCCCGCCCCCACCGACCACCGGCGCGACCGCCTTGACCCAATCACCGGCCTTGACCCGGCCGGATTTCACCAACTCGTCGCTGACCATGGCGATAAGCACCACCTTGCCATCATCCGATCCGCCCACGAACACCGCAGCCGCCCCTTTCTGCCGCTGCTGGTCGCACAGGGACCGCATCGTTGCGGCGTCTCCGTGAGCCACCCGACCGATGACCACGTCGCCCTGATCCGACGATTCGGTCGCTACGATTTCGAGTCCGCCTCCGCCCGAGCCCGCCGGCTTCTTGCGGAGCTTCTTGATCTCCTTCTGCATCGCCTCGATCCGGGCAGGGATCTCCTCGGCCTGGATCTTCAGCGTCGTCGCAGCCGACCTCAACGTCCGGTCCATCTGCTGGACGTGCTCCACAGCCGCTCGACCCGTCACCGCCGTGATCCGCCGGACGCCCTTGGCAACCGACTCTTCCGAGAGAATCTTTAGCAGTCCGATCTGGCTGGTGCGGCTGAGGTGCGTCCCGCCGCAGAACTCCACGCTTACCTGCCGGGCCTGGCTGATCTTCGACGGATCGGCTGCCCCCATCGTGACGACCCGTACCGGATCGGGATACTTCTCGCCGAAGACCGCACGCACGCCGGATAGCTCCATCGCGTCATTAAGGGGAAGGAGCTTCGCGCCGATCGGGGCGTCGTCGAGGATGAAATCGTTGACCTTCTTTTCCACCTCGGCAAGTTCCTCAGCCGAGACGGCCTGGCCGTGAGTGAAGTCGAACCGAAGTCGCTCGGGATCCACTTCCGAACCGGCCTGGTCGACCGACTCGCCCAGGACCTCCCGAAGGGCCCAGTTCAGCAGGTGCGTCGCAGAGTGGTTCCGCATGGTGTCCATCCGCGCGGGCGAGACGCTCAGGCTCACCGTCTCGCCGGGCGAAAAGGAACCGTCCGTCATCTTTCCGACGTGCAGGACGCACTGGCCGGCGATCTTCGTGTCCGTCACCTCAAACGCAGACCCATTGGCCGAAATCGTCCCGGCATCCCCAACTTGCCCGCCCTGCTCGCCGTAGAAACACGTCTTGTCGAGCACCAGGGCAGCCTGCTGGCCGGATTCAAGTTGACCTTCGGTGACGTACTCGCCATCGATGACCCAGCCCTGTACGCTCGCCTCAATGCCGGACGGATCGTACTTGGCCGAATCGTCTGTGGCGGGCAGGCCGACGATCGCCTCGACCTTGAAGTTGTCACCGCCGCCACGCGATACCTCCGCATGTTCTGCCATCGCCTGCTCGAAACCGCTCATGTCCACCCGCAGGCCCACTTCCTCAGCCATCACGGCTGTAAGGTCCACCGGGAAGCCATACGTGGCGTAGAGTTCGAACGCGATATCGCCGGGCAGTTGCTGCTTCCCCTTCTCGCGGAGACGGTCCGCCTGGCGGTTGAACAGCTCGATACCCCGGTCCAGCGTCCGGCCGAAGGATTCTTCCTCTTCCTCGATCGTCCTGCGGACGACGTCCTGACGTTTGGCGATTTCCGGGAACGCCTCGCCCATCAACTCCACCACGGTCGGGACGATCTCGTGCAGGAATGTGCCCTCGATTCCGAGATACTGCCGGCCATACCGGCAGGCCCGGCGAAGGATGCGGCGGATGACTGACCCCCGCCCGTCGTTGGACGGAAGAATGCCGTCGGCGATGGCAAAGGTCAGCGTGCGGACGTGGTCGGCCAGCACGCGACAGGCGACGTCGCCCATGTCGTCCTCGCCGGCAACGTCGAAGCGGTCGTCGAGACCGGCGGCCTGACCATACCGATGGTCCGTGAGGGTCTCGGTCTTCCCGATGATTTTTCGGAAGATGTCGGTCGCGTAATTGCTGGTCTTGCCCTGCATGACCATCGCCACGCGTTCGAGGCCCATGCCGGTGTCCACGTGCTTGGCCGGCAAAGAAGAAAGCTTCCCGTCGGCGCCGCGGTTGAACTGAATGAACACCAGGTTCCAGATCTCGATGACGCGCGGATCATCGGCATTGACCAGCTCCCCGCCGGACCTGTCGGGTGTCAGGTCGATGTGGATCTCGCTGCAGGGCCCACACGGGCCCGTCTCGCCCATCTCCCAGAAATTGTCCTTCTTGTTGCCCGGATGGATACGGGACTCGGGCAGATACTTCTTCCAAAGCTCGCGGGCTTCGGCATCGACCTCCAGGCCGTCGTCGGCATCCCCCTCAAAATAGGTCGCGTGAAGACGGTCCGCATCCAGACCCCACCGGTCAACCAGCAATTCCCACGCCCAGTCGATGGCCTCGGCTTTGAAGTAATCGCCGAAGCTCCAGTTGCCCAGCATCTCAAAAAACGTGTGGTGGTAGGTGTCGTGCCCCACATCTTCGAGGTCGTTATGCTTGCCACCGGCGCGAATGCACTTCTGGCTGTTGACGGCGCGGGAGTAGTCGCGCGTCTCGGTGCCCAGAAAAATCGGCTTGAACTGATTCATCCCGGCGTTGGCGAACAGCAACGTCGGATCGTCTCCCGGCAGCAGAGAACTGGAAGGCACGAACTCGTGGCCGCGCTCGCGGAAGAACTCGATGAACTCGTCGCGTATCTCGTTGCAGGTTAACCGTTTCATGGTGATCTTTTCCCGACGTCCGGGGCACACAGGCCCTGCGAACCCCGCAGAGGCAAAGAATGCGGTATTGTACAGAGGCTCCGGGAGCTTGCCAAGGGGTTTTGAGGGCCCGGAAACGCTCGTGCTGGACTGGGCAGCCGGGCGGGACGATACCCTCGTGCTGGTCACGGCCGACCACGAAACCGGTGGGCTGACGGTTACCGAAACCGACCCGACAGCCGGGGTTTACCCCTCCGTGACCTGGTCGACCGGCGGCCACACGTCGGCGGAAGTGGGTTTGTGGGGCTGGGGCGTGGGCGCCGATCAGGTGCTCTCGGCGACGGACAATACCGACGTGCATTCGATCGCCATACCGGAACCGGCCTCCGTTTCGCTGCTGCTGGCGGGTGCGGGATGGGTGATCGCCCGGAAGCGGCGACGGAACGCCCGCTGAAAAGGCCGATTATCCCGCCGTCGCGGTCAGGACCCCGCCGGCCCAGAGGTCCCAGATCGCAACGCCCAGGGCGCTGCCGTCGGAGTGGTACGGTCGCCAGGCAGCTTCCAGTGCCTCCCGAGCGGGCTCCTGCTCGCCCAGCGAAGCGTACATCAGCGTGGCTGCGAACAGCACGCCGACGTAGCTGAACGGCAGGGTCATCTCCAGCACCGACGAACTCCAGAAAGCTTCCTGGTCGATGGGTTCGTCGCCGGGCGGGGGCTGATCCGGCCGGAGGATCGCCGCTTCCATCGCCCCGACAAGCCCGCCATGGGAGAAGTGCGACAGGCTGTCATAGTACGGATAGATCAGGCAGGCGAGCTTTTTGCGGGTTTCGTCTTCCAGCAGACCGATCGTCTTGCCCGGGTTGGGCATGTCGGCGATGTGACGCTTCTTCCACCGGGGGTCCATCTTCTCGCCCAGGATCTCGCAGCGCAGGGTCTGGAGCTCGTCTTCCCACACGTACATCTCGCGTGCGAACGACCGCAACGCCGAGATCCCCTTGCCGCTGGGCCCGAAGTACTCCTGGAACTGCTCGAAATGCCCCAAGGCGCATCGGTCTCGGAGGAACTTCTCGGCGAAGGCCTTCCACGCGTTCTTGCGATACCGCTTGTGCCACCGGTCGGGGTGGTCCTCCAGCAACAGGCAGAGAAAGCACCGCTCCAGTTGAACCCGCGTCAGGGGCATCGCGTCGACGGTCAGGTCCGGCTCGTCCTGCTTGGCCGACACCAGCCGACGGATCGAGCGGTGGGTGCTTTTCATCGCCAGCAGCAGGTGGGCCTTGGTCATCAGCAGATTGATCTCGTCGATGGAGGTCGACGCCTCGATCGCGCCGGTCAACCGGTCGGCCACGGCATCGACAGCTGGGAACATCTTCTTGTCGAGATCGCGGACATGCACCGCCAGGTCGGTCTGGGGCGGCCTGGCCAGGGCGGGCGGCGCGGAGGGAAACTCCGGCCTCTTCTGGCGCGGCCTGCCTCGCGAACGTCGGGATTTGCCGGATTTGCCGGGCATGTCTCCCCTTGTATCGGACGGTCGGCGGAGAAAACTTTCCCGCACCCTCAAATGGAACTCCCACCCAGCAGCAGCCGCTGTCCTTCAAGCCACGACGGTCAGGCCTGCTCCGCAGGCGGGGAGGGAGGTCCTTCCGCGGTGGACGCCCCGGAAGGGCTCGGCGGGGTCGGGGCGGCTTTGCCCTTGGACTTCTCCCGCTTCTGGAACTTGGCGACCTCGGGCTCCTCGACGTGCTTGAGGAGTCTGCGGACGATCTCCACACTGTCGATGCCCTCGCTGGAGGCTGCGAAGTTGCAGCCGATGCGGTGACGCAGCACGGGAATCGCCACGCGGCGGACGTCCTCGGTGCTTACGGTGAACCGGCCATCCATGGCGGCAAAGGCCTTGCCCCCCATGATCAGGTACTGTCCCGCCCGCGGACCGGCGCCCCAGTCGACCATCTGCTTGACGAATTCCGGGGCCGACGGATCCCCAGGCCGGGTCGCCCGGACGATCTTCGAGACGTACTGGATCACGTATTCGCTGACCGGCACCGAGGCCACGATTCGCTGCATATTGTTGATCTGGCGGGCGTTGAAGACCTTGCTCAGCTCCGGCCTCTTGCCGCCGGTGGTCGCTGCGAGGATCTGCTGCTCTTCGCTTTCGCTGGGGTAGTCCACGAAGATATTGAACATGAAGCGGTCCAACTGGGCTTCGGGAAGCGGGTAGGTACCTTCCTGCTCGATGGGATTCTGCGTGGCGATCACGAAGAACGGATCGGGCAGCTGGTAACTCTCCTGTCCGACGGTAACCTGACGCTCCTGCATGGCTTCGAGCATGGCAGCCTGGGTCTTGGGCGGCGTGCGGTTGATTTCGTCAGCCAGGATGATGTGCGCAAAGACCGGACCTTTGACGAATCGGAACTCTCGCCGACCCTGGTCCGATTCTTCGATCACGTTCGTGCCCGTGATGTCCGAGGGCATCAGGTCAGGCGTGAACTGGATGCGCTTGAACGACAGCTCAAGAACTTTCGCGATCGACGAGACCATCAGCGTTTTGGCCAGACCGGGCACGCCGACCAGCAGGCAGTGACCCCGGGAAATCAACGCGGCAAAGATCTGGTTGAGCACCTCGTGTTGGCCGATGATCGCCTTGGAGAGTTCACGCAGCATGATCTTGCGCGACTTGGCGAACTGTTCCATCAGCTGTTCGTAAGATTCCTTGGCCATCAATACGCCCCGTGCTGGATACTCCGGAATACAACGTTTGCGGTTTCACCTGCTTCTGCCGATTGGTATAATGGCGTTGGTGTTCCGCAGGGTCAACTAAGGGAGAATCTTACCCGTGGCCGGGAAGCGACACAAGTGCCTGATCGGTTTGCTGCTGGGCGTTATCGCCCTCGCGGCTGTTCCTTCGCCCTCATCGGCTGCGGACGTCTCGGCCGAACAGGTCCGGGCTGCGGTGCAGAAGGGCATTGCACAACTGCGGTCCAAGCAGGACAACAAAGGAGGCTGGGGAAGCGGCGCGAGCTATGGCGGGGGCAACACCGCCCTTGCCGTGCTGGCGATGCTCAACTCGGGCGTTTCGCCCCAGGACCCTGCCGTCAAGAAGGGTATCCACTCCCTCCGCAAGCTCGATGACAAGGCGACGTACGTCGTTTCGCTGAAGGTTCAGGCCCTGGTCGCAGCGGGAGCTGGCAAGGGCGACAAGGACCTCGAAAGCTCGGTCAACTGGCTGGTCCGCACGCAACTGCCCACCGGCATGTGGACCTACACCGCACCGCAGAAGGGCAGGCCGACCCGGGGGCGGGGCGACAACTCGATCACCCAGTTCGCCCTGCTGGCCCTCCACGAAGCCTCCAAGGCGGGCATCGAGATCCAGAAGCAGGTCTGGCAGCGCAGCAAGGACCACTTCATCAAGACCCAGCTGCCCAACGGAGGGTGGGGATACAACACCCGGATGCGCAAGGAGCCCTACGGCTCGATGACCACCGCCGGGGTCGCCAGCCTGTACATCTGTGGCCTGCGGCTTCACGTGTCCGGGCCTAAGAAGTTCGTCAACGGTGCCTATCCGTCGTGCGGGCAGTATCAGCAGCACAAGTCGCTGGCCAAGGGCATCGAATGGCTGACGCGGAACTTCTCGGTCAAGAAGAACCCCCACTACCCAAACAACGAATCCGGTTGGCTGCTGTATTACCTCTACGGCCTGGAGCGCGTGGGCATGATCGCGGGCATCCAGCGTTTCGGCGAGCACGACTGGTATCGCAAGGGCGCCGACCACCTGGTGCGAATCCAGAACAAGGACGGCAGTTGGAGCGGCAATGCCTGGGGGCACCGGCGCGGCGGGAACACCACCGGCCCGGTCTACGACACCTCCTTCGCGCTGCTTTTCCTGGCCAAGGGCAATCGGCCTGTGCTGATCCAGAAACTCCGCTGGCAGGGGCTGGAAGATCCTTCCTGGAACCGAAACATCCATGACCTCGAAAACCTCACCGCCTTCATCGGCGACAAGTTCGGCAAACAGACAACCTGGCAGACCGCCTCGCTGAAGCAATCGCTCCGCGAACTGCGCGTCAGCCCGCTGCTGTACATCACCGGCCACGAGTTCCCCATTTTCACCGCCGCCGACCGCAACAAACTGCAGGCCTACATCGAATCCGGCGGGGTGCTGCTGTTCGAAGCCTGCTGCGGGTCGAAGGACTTCGACCGGGACTTCCGCACCTTCTCCAAGCAGATGTGGGGCAGGAAGGGCTACGAACTGCGAAAGCTCGAAGAGTCTCACCCGGTGTTCTCCAGCTACTACTCGCTGAAGGACATCTCCACGACCTACGACCTGCACGGTGTGAACACCGGCTGCCGGACGGCAGTGTTCTACTCCCCCAAGGCGTTGAGCTGCCTGTGGGAGTTGGAAGAGATCCCGACCTATTCGGAGATCGCCTTCAAGCTGGGAACGAACATCGCCGCGTACGCCACCGGCAAGGAGCAGCTGTCCGACAAGCTCGACGTGGTCGACCTTCCCTCCGGCGACAAAGACGGCAAGGGCGAGAAGTTCGAGATCCCCCGCGGCGCCGTCCGCCTGGCGAGGCTGTACCACAACGGCGACTACAACGCCGATCCCCAGGCCCTGGTGAAACTCGCACGCCTGATGCGCGACGACGCGAAGATCGCGGTCGTCTCCCGTGAGAAGCACATCAAGGCCACCGACGAAGACGTCTACGAATACCCCGTGCTGTTCATGAACGGGCACTACTCGTTCAAGATGTCCGACGAGGAAATCGAGAGCCTGCGCAGCTACCTCACCAAGGGCGGATTCCTGGTCTCCAGCGCCTGCTGTGGCGAGAAAGCTTACGACAAGAGCTTCCGTGAGATGGTCGGGAAGATCTTCCCCGAGCGTAAGCTCGAGAAACTGCCCAAAGACCACACGATCTTCACCGGCAGGAAGATCGGGGCCAACCTCGGCGAACTGAAATTCCGCAACATCCTCGCCCAGGAGCTCAAGAAATCGGGCGTCAGCGACTGGCGAGGGACCAGCCATCCCCCGCTGGAGGTCATCAAGGTTGATGGCCGCATCGTGCTGGTCCACAGCCGCTACGACTGGTGTTGCGCCCTGGAAGGCGACCGTCCGTACTCCTGCCGCGGCTACATCGACGAGGACGGCCAGAAGCTGGCCCTGAACATCCTGCTGTATGCGATCACCAACTGACGCCGCCCCGCGTGGCCACGCCCGACATTCCGTCCCCGGCCGCTGCACGGTCGCATTGCTGCTGGCCGGTGCGATCCTCGCAATCGTATCGACCGCTGCACCGCAGAGTACCACCACCCAGCCGGCCGACGCCAACACCCCTGCAGCCCCGGAACCCGCCAAGCCCGCTACCACCGACGCCGACGTCAGGCAAGCCATCGCGCGAGGGGTGGAGTTCCTGAAAGAAAACCAGACCGATGACGGCACGTGGCCGTCCGCCCAGGCCGGACCCTTCTCCGGAGGCATCGAAAGCCTCGCTGCCCTGGCGATGCTGCGGTGCGGCGCCGACCCCAACGATCGGCAGGTCAAGCAGGCGATCACTGCAGCGACCCGTACCGAACCCGATTCCGTCTACGCCCGCTCCTATCGCACGCTTCTGCTTGCCCACCTGGCCTCGCGAGAGAAGACCCATCGCAAGCAACTGCAGGCCGACACCGCCTGGTTGTGCAAACAGATGAACGTCAAATCCGGCGGATGGGGGTATGGCCCTTCCCATGCCACCTCCATTCAGGACAAGACCTACGTCGACACGTTCCATACCCAACTGGCCCTGCATGCACTCCACGCCGCAAGCGCCGCCGGGGAAGAAATCCCCTCGATGATCTGGAGACGCGCCCGGAGCTTCTGGACGCAATCACAGAACGAAGACGGCGGATGGGGTTTCATGCCCCCCGGCACGCGGAGTTTCCGTGTCAAGCCCACCAGCTACGGAACCACCGTCGCAGCGGGTATCGCCTCGCTCCACGTCCTGAGCTCCCAGTGGGTTTCGTCCGAGCGTTCGTCGGCCGAGTCCCCTCCCGAAAAGAAACCCGCCGTCGCAGCCATGGCCTGGATGAACAAGAGCTTCTCCGCCGACGAGGTGCCCGAATACATCTGGGGCGACGAGGGCGTGGAGTATTTCTACTACGTCGAGGCCCTCACCCGCACCAGCCACCGCGCCGGCGTGCGGAACTGGGGGAAGACCGACTGGTACCCCGCCCTGGTACGCGTGCTGCTGGGCAGACAGTTCACGGACGGAGGCTGGGCGACGGTCGAACCGGCAGGCCGAAAGCGTGCGGCCCGGCTGGACAAAGCCGCCGACGCACCCCTTTGCACGGCATTGGCGCTGCTCGCCCTCGAGCGCGCGTCCCGGCCTGTGCTCATCAACCGCATCAACACCCGCGGGAAGTGGGACGGTACGTTCCGAGACGCCGCGATCGCCGCGGACTATTGCACCCGGGACCCGAACGGCTGGCCGGTCGGCTGGCAGTGGGTCTCCCTCGATCACCCGCAACACATTGTGGATGAAGCCCCTCTGCTCTGGCTGGACGCTGCGGGAAGTCTCACACTCGACGAAAAAGCCTCGGCCAGACTTGCAGCGCAGGTGCGCAGCGGCGGGCTGCTTGTCATCCAGGGCAAGCCCGACGACCAGACCTTCAACCGACAGATCGCCGACTATCTGCAGAACCTGCTGCCCCAAACCGATCAAGCCCCGCTGCCGGCCGGCCACGCTCTCTGGAAGCTGACCGACCTGCAGTCCGGCGACAGCCGGCCGGACCTGGTCGGCTTCGACGACGGCTGCCGGCTTCGTGCAGTCATTGCCACGTCGGACCTGTCCGGACGGATCGAGCGCAGAGACCCGACCGCCCTGGCCACGGTGAAAGCCCTGGCGATGTACGCCACCGACATGCGGAAACCCGAAGGCAGGCTGGCCCGACGGAAGTCGCCCGACCCCATCGCCAAGGTGGATCGTTCCCTTGCGATCGGGCGGGTCAAGCACTCGGGCAACTGGGACTGCTGTCCCGGCGCAGCCGGGGAGCTCCACCGTGCATTGGTTTCAGCCGTCAGCATCGGTGTTCGTGAAGTCGAAGTCGATCTCGCCAAGCCCGCGCCGGACGGGCTGCACCTGCTCTGGCTGACCGGCACGGAAGGCTCGCTGACCGCCGCGCAGAAGACCAACCTCAGGAAGTTCGTGCTGGCAGGCGGAACCTTGCTCGCCGATCCCGCCACCGGCAGCGAGAAGCGCCTCGGCGAGCTGCGCGACCTGCTGGAGGAACTCTTCGGTGCCGACGCGATCAAGCCCGTCCCCGCCCGTCACGGCGTGTTGACGGGAAAAGTAGCCGGCGGCATGGGCGCAAGCCTTCAAGACGTCTCGTTCTCCCGCTCGGTGACGGAGAAAACGCTCGAACTGCAGGGCATCCGCGTTGGTCGGCGACTGGCCGTGGTCCTGTGTCCGGTGGGCGTCTCCTGTCCCGCTCAAGGCCACCCGACCTTCGGCGCCCGCACGCTTTCCCCCGTCGACGCCCGCAAACTGGCGATCAACGTCCTGCTCCACGCAACGGCGACCGAGAGCGAGTAGGCGGTACCGAACCCGCGCAGCAAAACGGGGACGACGCCTGTCGTCCCCGATGCGATTCACTCCGTCCAGCCGGACGTCTACTCGAAATCGCCCGCCTCAATGTACTCCCGAAACGCCGACAGCAGCTTCGTGGTCACCGGGCCGGGCTTGCCGTCGCCGATCAGCCGATCGTCGACCTTCGTCACGGCGATGACCTCGGCCGCTGTTCCGGTCAGGAAACACTCGTCTGCCTCAAAGACGTCCTCGGGCAGCATGACCTTCTCGGCCACCTCGATGCCCTTCTGGGCGGCGAGATCCATCACCGTCTGCCGCGTGATGCCTTCCAGGATGTTCTCGTCCATCGGCGGCGTCTGGACAAGCCCGTCACGGACGATGAAAACATTGTCGCCCGTGCACTCGGCGACGTGGCCTTTCTCGTTGAGCATGATCGCCTCGATCACGCCGGCGTCGATCGCCTCGAGCTTGGCCAGGATGTTGTTGAGGTAGTTGCAGCTCTTGACCGACAGGTCCAGGCACTCGGGCGAGATCCGGCGCCTGCGCGCGATAATCACCGCCAACCCGTCGCGGTACATTTCCTCGGGATACAGCGCAATGTCCGCGACAATGCAAAACACCTTGGGGGCGGGGCATAGGGTGGGGTTCAGCCCCAGCGTGCCCGGGCCGCGCGTAACCACAAGCCGGATGTACCCGTCGCTCTGCCCGTTGGCAGCGACAGTATCATACATCGCCTGGATGATCTCCTCGCGATCGTACGGAATCCGAAGCCGGATCTTCTCAGCCGACTCGTACAGACGGTCCACGTGGGCGTTGCACTTGAAGATCTTCCCGCCATACAGGCGGATGCCCTCAAACACGCCGTCGCCATACAGGACGCAGTGATCGAAGACCGAGATCTTCGCATCGTCCTTGTCCACCAGTTGACCGTCCAGCCAGACCTTCATGACATGCTCCTTGGATTGCGCAACGGGGCACGATCATACGCACCTGTTGGCTCATCGGCAACATCGAGGGGCAAATTGATCGCCCATCGCGCCGCGTCAGCCATCGAAGTCAGCCCGGCGCGCGAACGCAGCTGCGTACCCCTCGATCGACCCTGTATCTTCAGGCCGGCCTGTCACCCGGCGAAGCAGGTACTCGCTGCCCGACTCCAGCAACCGAAGCTGCGCGTCGGCGAGTTCCAGCTCCTGGCCCTCCCGGCGGGGTTCGTCGGCCATCGCCGCGAGTGTTTTCATCATCTCCGGCCCGAAGGCGTAGACCCCGGCATGGGCCAGGTACTGTCCGCCGGCCAAACCGGGCGTGCGAAGCTGCTCGCGAGCGGCCTGCACGGAAGGCTTCTCGATCAGGCGGGTGCAGCGATAGACACCTTCCTCGATCACCGATCCGCGACACGCGCCGACCTTCGTCAACTCCGCCTCGCCGACCACCTGCACACCGACCATCGCAGCCGGCTGGTACTGACTGAAAGATCCAGCCACCTCGCGGGCCGGTCCCTCCCCGCCGGCCGGCACGTCGAACACGTGATCCCCGAGCATCAGCAGGAACGCCTTGCCGTCGGTGAAGTCGCTGGCGCGAAGGACCGCCTCGCCGAACCCCTCCGGCTGGGGCTGGTCGATCAGCGTCACTTCCGGCAGGTCGTCAGCCCCTTCTGCTCGGGCGACCTCCAGGTAGCGGGACACCGCCTCCCGATGGTCCGGACGGACGATCAACCCCGCCTCGTCGATGTCGGCGGCAGAGACCTCGGCGAGGATCTCGTGCACCACAGGCCGCATGCCCGGGCCCGGCGCGGGCAGCGGGAGCAGCGCCTTGGGTACCGCCCGACACAACGGACCCATCCGCGTGCCGAGACCTGCGATGGGAATCACCGCCTTGGTCAATGTGGACATTCCAGTCGCTTCCTTTCTGCTGATGGCTGGGGTGCAGGTGTACCGCCCCGGACCCGCCGGTGCAAGCCATTGCCGCCCGAAGGCATAGCCCATAGAATACCGCGGAGGTAACCGATGAGTCAGCAACAGCAGCGTATCGTCCACTATTCGGGAAACGTCCAGGGCGTGGGGTTCCGCTTCACAGCCTGCCGGGCTGCCGGAGGGTTCGACGTTACCGGGTATGTCAGGAATCTCCCGGACGGCCGGGTTGAGTTGGTCGCGGAAGGCGAGCCCGACGCGATCGAGCGGTTCCTGGACGACCTCGAACAACGCATGGGCGGGCATATCCGCGACCGGAAGGTCCAGAAGGCCCCGCCCTCAGGGAAATACCACGATTTCGGGGTGAAGCACTGACCCGCCCGGCGAGCAAACAGCCCCCGCCGGGGCAGACCTTGGGAGAGTCATCATCGAACCATCCCGGAATGCGACCGAAGGCGTCCTGACCCCACGTGGCGTCACGCTGGCAGGGATGGGCTCCAACGCTCTCCTTTCTGCCGGAAAAATCGTCTCCGGCGTGCTGTTCCATTCCCAAGCGATCCTCGCCGACGGCCTGCACAGTCTCAGCGACCTCGTGACCGACCTGGCCGTCCTGGCTGGAATCGGCGTGGCAAGCAAGCCCGCCGACCCCTCCCATCCCTACGGCCACCAGCGATTCTCCACCGTCGCTGCCCTGTTCGTGGGTGTGATGCTCCTCGCTGCGGCCGGGTGGATCGGCTACGACGCCGTCGTCTCGCTGCCCGAGCCACACTCGAACATCCTGGGCATCTGGCCGCTGGTGATGGCACTGGTGACGATCCCGGTCAAGGAAGCTCTCTTCCGTCTGACCCGCCTGGTGGGCCTGCGATCCAAAGACGCCTCGATCGTCGCCAACGCGTGGCATCATCGATCCGATGCGTTCACCTCGATCGCGGCAGCCGGGGGTATCGCGGGCGTGATGATCGGCGGAGAGGACTGGGCCTTCCTCGATCACGCCACCGCGCTGGTGCTCGTAGCGTTCCTGGCCGTCGCTGCGGTCCGCATCGTCGGATCGAGCCTCCGGGAACTCGTCGACGAAGCCCCGTCCACCGACGTGGTCGCCCCGCTCCGCCAGGCCGTTCTCGATACCCCGGGCGTTCGGAGCTTCCACGAGATGCGGGCCCGCAAGACCGGCGGCCGCATTCTTGCCGACGTCCATGTGCAGGTCGACCCCGAACTGTCGGTGAGGGAAGGGCACGACATCGCCTCGGCGGTGCGCCGTTCGGTGATCGCCGCCAACGAAGACGTC
>CAZXSK010000004.1:87630-96370 GCA_964642855.1 uncultured Planctomycetaceae bacterium
TCGAGAACCTTCTGCAGAAAGGCAAGGAACGTCCGGGCGGGCGGGCCCCAGTCGTCTCGCTCTCTGGCGCGGTCAACTACCTCCCGGAGTGGAATCGCCGTACGGAACAACATGCGGTAGAGTTCCTTGACCTGTTGCCGATCCTCGGCCGGAATCCCCATCCGGCGCATGCCCACGACGTTGAGCCCGATCACTCCGTTGATCCCGCGGATCTTCACGAAGGGCGGAATGTGCGTTGCCAGGCCGGAATGGCCCTGGGCCATCACGCCCTCCCCGACCCAGCAGAACTGGTGAACGGAGGCATGCGCAGAGAGCGTCACGCGGTCGTCGAGGGTGGCATGGCCGGCGAGGCAACAGTGGTTGACCATCGTCACGTGGTCGCCGACGGTCACGTCGTGTCCCGCGTGGGCACCGGCCATCCAGTACCCGTCGCTGCCGAGTGTGGTCGCCCCGCCGGGGGTGGTAGCACGAGAGATCGTGACCCCCTCGCGGAACACATTCCGGTTGCCGATGCGGACGTACGTTTCCTCGGCTGGGTTGAACTTCAGGTCCTGGGGAAGCCCGCCGATCACGGTGTGGGCGTCGACGAAGTTGCCCTCGCCCATCGTCGTGAACCGCCGGACAACCGCGCCCTCCCGCAGCACCGTGCCCTTCCCGAGAGTCACGTCCGCTTCGATCACGCAGAACGGTCCGATCTCGACATCCTCGCCCAGCCGGGCGCCGCTGTCGACAATCGCCGTCGGATGAATCTTTGCCATGGTTCGCTCCGTTTGGGCAGGCTGCATCCACACAGCGCCTCCCGGAAAGAGACCCATGATATCGCCCGTCTGCCTGCTCGCCAAGGCCCCACCCGCGAGGAACCAGCACGGGGAATGAATGAGGTTTCCCGCCGGTCGGGCTTCTGCTATAATTCCGGGTCGAAACGGTATGCGTTCGCCAGCCCGGCCTGATCGGTCGGGCTGATTGTTGTACAGGAGCATTGTGGCCGATCCGTCCGACAGCCTGTCCGCCCTGCTGACCCCGCACGCCCGGCGCTGCGAGCAGGACCTGCGCGCCTGGCTGGTGGAGGAGGGCACGCCCGAAGCGCTGGCCGATGCGATGCGCTACGTCGCGCTGGATGGCGGCAAGCGCCTCCGGCCCACACTGGTCTATCTGGCCGCTGAATCCTGTGGCGGACGCGCCGAACAGGAGCTCGTCCGTCGGGCGGCCGTGGCGGTCGAATTGGTGCACACCTACTCCCTGGTCCACGACGACCTTCCCGCCATGGACGACGATGCTCTCCGGCGGGGCAGGCCGACCGCCCACGTGCAGTTCGGCGAGGCGATGGCGATCCTCACCGGAGACGCCCTGTTGACCCGGGCGTTCGGCGTGCTGGCGGAGACCGGCGATCCGCAAGCCACGGGGCTGGTGTCCATCCTCGCACGCGGAGCGGGAACCGCGGGAATGATCGCAGGCCAGGTCGCGGACATGGATCTGTGCGACCTGCCCCGCGGACCGGACGGGGTCTGGTACATCCACGAGCGAAAGACCGCCGCCCTGATCGCTGCTGCCGTAACGATGGGCGCGACCTGCGCAGGGGCGAGCGACGTACAACGTAAGGCGATGGCACAATACGGCCGGTGCCTGGGCTTGGCGTTCCAGCTGTTCGACGACCTGCTGGACGTCACCGGCAGCGCCGCCGACCTGGGCAAGACCCCGGGCAAAGACGCCCAGGCGGGCAAACGTACCGGCGTGGCGGAAATGGGCCTTGAGGAACTGACCCGCAGAGGCCGACTACTAACGAGGCAGGCCATCGAAGCCCTCGCGCCGCTGGATGGGCGCGCCGGCGACCTGCGCTTGCTGGCTGACCTGCTGACCCAACGAACGCATTGACATGAGCAAACCGACACTGCTATCGCGGATCGACTCTCCCCACCAGTTGCGCCGGCTCTCGATCCAGGAGCTTGCCGACCTGGCCGAGGAGATGAGGTCCCGCATCATCGACGTGGTCTCCCGACGAGGCGGACACCTTGCAAGCAATCTTGGCGTCTGCGAGATGACCATCGCCCTGCACCACGTGTTCGACTTCACAACGGACCGGTTGCTGTGGGACGTAGGCCACCAGTGCTACGCCCACAAGATGCTCACCGGCCGGGCCGAGCGGTTCGACTCGCTTCGCCAGGCGGGAGGACTCAGCGGCTTTCCCTCCCCCGGCGAAAGCCCGTATGACCTGTTCTCGACAGGCCACGCCGGAACGGCGATTTCCACGGCTACGGGGCTGGCCCTGGCCGACCAGGCATTGGGACGCACCAGCAAAACCGTCGCCGTCGTCGGCGATGCGAGCATCTCCAACGGGCTGTCCTTCGAGGCCATCAACAATGCCGGCCTGCTGAAGAGACAGTTTCTGGTGATCCTCAACGACAACTCGATGGCCATCGACGTCACCCACGGCGCCCTGGCGGGCATGCTGGACAACATCCGCATGACCCACACCTACACCGATCTCAAGCAGTCGGCCGAGAATCTCCTCAAGCACATTCCACTCGGCGGGGAAATCCACGACGTACTCAAGCACATCCGCGAGGGTCTGCGAACCACGATCTACGGCGACAAGGTGTTCGAGCCGCTGGGCTTCACCTACTTCGGCCCGATCGACGGGCACGACGTGCGGCAGATGATCCGCGTGCTGGAGCGCGTAGCCACCATTGACAGGCCGGTCCTGCTGCACGTGCACACCGAGAAGGGACGCGGCTGCGAGTACGCCGTCGAAGATCCCTGCCGATTCCACAGCCCCAGTGCGTATCAGATCCGGGGCGGCAAGGCGGTCTTCCCCAAGAAGCCGCGCCCGACGTGGACCGAGATCTTCAGCGATGCATTGCTGGAACGCGGCAGGCAGCGGGAGGGCATCACCGCCATCACCGCCGCGATGCCGGACGGCACGGGCCTGGCTGCCTTCCGCGACGAACTGCCCGATCGCTATTTCGACGTGGGCATCAGCGAATCCCACGCGGTCGCGATGGCAGCGGGCATGGCGAAATCGGGCCTCCAGCCGGTGGTTGCAATCTACTCCACCTTCATGCAGCGGGCGTTCGACCAGGTATTCCACGAGGTCGCCCTGCAGAAGCTGCCCGTCATCCTGTGCATGGACCGCGCGGGCCTGGTCGGCTCGGACGGAGCGGTTCATCACGGCGCGATGGATATCGCCATGCTCAGGCCTCTTCCGGGGATGGTACTCGCCGCCCCGGCCGACGGCGCCGAAATGGACGCCCTCATGGACTTCGCGCTCGATTCGGAATCCCCGATCGCCATGCGCTACCCGCGCGACGAGGTGCCCAAGCCCCTGCCCGGTGAGTGCCCGCCCTTCCAGCTTGGGGTATCCCGGACGGTGCGCGAAGGCGGCGACGTGGCGATCATCGCCTATGGAGCCACCGTCGACCTGTCGATGCGGGCAGCCCAGCAGCTCGCCAACGAAGGCATCGAAGCTGAAGTCGTCAACGCCCGATTCGCCAAACCCCTGGACAGCGCCATGGTAGGCCGCGTGCTGCGATCGTCCCGGCCGGTGCTGATCGCCGAGGATCACGACCTCGCCGGCGGACTGGGGTCGGCGATCCTGGAACTGGCCGTCTCGCGCGGCCTCGACGTCAGCCGCGTGCGAATGCTTGGCATCCCCGACCGGTTCGTCAGGCATGGCTCCCGCAGCCAGCAACTCCAGGAAGTCGGCCTGACTCCCGATTCGATCGCCGAAACGCTGCGGATCATGCACCGCGACCACGCCGAGGGAAGCTACCACCAGCCTTACCCGGGCACGAGCATGGCCTGAAAGTCTCTCCCGCCGGAACCCGGATCGCAGGCGCGATCACCCGGGCCGGTCAGTCGTTCGCGTCCCGCGGGCCAAGGCTGTGACGCTCGGTTTCGACGTACGTCCAGCCGGGCAGCTCGATCGCCGGTCGGTTCTTCGCCGGGCCCGCTGCGACCTGGTCGAGCGTCTCCTGCCACGACCGCACACCACTGATGGAGTCGGCCGCTGCGAGGTTCTGCCCCCCCACCGCACAGGCGATCCGCATCGCGTCGGGAAGGGGCCTGCCGCGCAGCCAGGCCGTCAGAAACCCCGCGATGGCGCAGTCTCCCGCGCCCGTCGCCGAGACGATGGTGTCCACCCGGTAGCTGGGTTCGAACAGCTCGCGATCGGCCCAGGTGGCGAGGTCCTCGGGGCGCCCTCGCCCCGCTCCGCGAAGACGATCCGCCGAGGCGGTTCGTACGTACAGCCCCAGGTGGCCGCACTTGATCACCGCCACGCCCGCACCGGCGCGAATGCACCATTCCCCCAGCTCCGAGAGCAGCTCCCCGTCAATCTGCCCCAACAGGTCCGACTCGCCCGCCTGGTCGGATAGCTCGTCGAATCGGTCACGCTGCAGGACCATCAGCAGCTCCTCGACGCTGGGCGTGAAAACATCCACGTGCGGCAGCGTGCGGGTAAGAATCGCAGGCCAGTCGGCCGCCGCTGCAGGACCGGACGGGTCCGGGTACGCCAAGTCGAGGCTTGTGGTGGGCCCGCAACCCTTGAGCGCCTCGAAGATCTTCACCAACTCCGCGCCGTCGTCGGCATACGTTCTGGCCATCAGCGGGGGATAGCCGAAATGCACCAGCCGGGCCTGCCCGGCGACGTCGAGATCGATATCGTCCGCGCCGAACGTGTCGTTCGCGCCGGGACAGTGCAGGAACACCCGGTCGATCCCCGGCGGGGCGAGCACCACGGTGTAACTGGTCTCCTCCCCGTCGACCACGGCCATGCCTTCCTCCGCGCCCGGCGCCTCGCGCCGGATGCAGTCCAGAATCGCCTGGCCGAACATGTCGTTGCCGCACTTGCCCATGAGCTTCACGCCGTTGCCAAGACGCCGCAGCGGGAAGCCCGTGTTGGACACCGGCCCGCCGGTGGAGACCGTCGCAGCCCCCATCTCCACGAGCGATCCGGGGCGGAGAATCTCCCCGATCGTCGCCCCTCCCTTGAGGAAGGTCGGCGTTACGTCGAGGCAGATGTGGCCGGCTACGACACAGTCGATGGCTTCGGTCATGGACAGCTCCTGCTGTGGTGTGGGTGAAGACTGACTCCGGCCTGGAGCGCAGCCTGGCCCGTCGGCCGGGCGAGCCCGAGCCTACCAGCCGCCCGAAGGAGTGTCAATCTGCCGAACCGGGCCCACTCGATGGCGAGCCTTGCCCGACCCGCCCGTTTGACCTGCCCCGGGGAGACGGCTATACTTTCGCCAAAAGCCGGGCAAACGGGCCCCGCCGCCGGGCCTGATCACAACCCCGGACCGACCGGGCCTGTGCGCGTGACCTTACGGCGAACCTTTGAACCCGATGACCAGAGCAGTACGTGGCATTCTGTTTGATCTGGGCGACACCGTGCTGAATTTCGGCAAGGTGGATATCCACGCCCTGTTCGAGAAAGGCGCCCGGCTGGCCCACGACTACCTTCGGCAGCTCGATCAGCCCGTGCCCTCTTTTGCACGCTACCACCGCAGGCAGTTCTGGTCCATCCGATGGAACTACCTCAAAAGCCATTTCCTGAGGCGCGAGTTCAACTCCCTGGATCTCATCCGAAGCATGTGCCGCCGCTACGGCCAGCAGCTCGACGACGACCAGCTCATGGAACTCGCCTGGAAATGGTATCAGCCACTCAGCGAGCAGGCGACGGTGGAGGACGGTACGCGCGAACTGCTGGAAGGATTCCGCAGCCGGGGCTTGACGCTGGGCATCGTCTCCAACACGTTCGTTCCCGGAGAAGTGCTGGACCGGCACCTGGCCCAGGAAGGCCTGCTGGACCTGTTCCCGGTGCGCGTCTACAGCTGCGATGTGGGCTACCGCAAACCCCACGCGAAGATCTTCAACGTCGCGCTTCGCAGAACGGGCCTGCAGGCGGATCAGACGATCTTCGTGGGCGACTCCCTGCGCGCGGACATTGAGGGAGCCAACCGCATGGGCATGATCTCCGTGCTGAAAGCGCCGGAGGGCTCAAGCGGCTCCTCGATCACGGCCCGCTATCGCATCGCGCGGCTGGCCGATCTCGAAAGCGTCCTCAAACGCTACCAGGTGGACTGACCCCACCGGCCGTCACAGGATCCAACGGACGCACGAATCTTCATGCCTTGGCAGTGGTCAGATGATCATCCCCGCAGCGAGAACCAATGCAATTCCCCCGGCTGCAAAGATCAGCAGCTCGGTCAACCCTGCCAGAATGTGATATGCCTTTTCCATGATTGCTCATCCGTTACGAGCTGTGCACCCAGAACGACCCGCCATCCATGCGGACACTTCTCACATCGGCCGGTTTGGGGGGGACACTTCAATGATTTTGCACGCGCACAAGCAGAGCGCAAGATATTGATATTACTACAGTTACGCTCGACAGGCGAGCAAGGGGAGGCTACCACATCATGCGGGGGCCCATTGGGCAGTCGGCCTCAATATATGGTGCATATCGACCGTGCGTGCGCGATGCGGGCGGCGCGTCTGCACCGACAGGCCCCTGACTGCACGCACCGCGGGGGTCACTGGCCTCCGCGCCGCTGGGCGAACAGCCACTCGAACATCGGCTCGTACGTGTACGCCCACTTGTAGCTGCCGTGGCCCACCAGATGATACTCGGTGTACCTCGGCTGGTGCCCGAGCCCCTGCAGGCTGCGCACGAACTCCCGCGACCGACCGGGGTGGACCGTCACGTCGCAGTCGCCGTGGAATACCCACACCGGCGTACCGCCGACGTCCTTCGCCCGTTCGGGACTCGCACCGCAGATCGGCACGCCCGCAGCGAACAAAGTCGGCCGGTCCGCCAACAACATGCACGTCCCGAAGCCACCCATCGACAGCCCGGTCAGATACACCCGGCTGGCGTCGACGGACTCATCGGCGGCGAGCTTCTCGGTAACCTCGGCGATCATCTCGCCGATCGTCGGGGCGTTGGCGTCGGCGCCCTGCTGCCGCTGGCCGTACCAGTTCGAGGCATGCGGGACCAGCACGTGGCAGGGACGCTTCTGCTGGTGCTCCGGCAGCACGAAGACCTTCGGCCAGGTGGTCAGTTGCTTTTCGTTGTCGGCCCCGCGCTGTCCGGCTCCGTGCAGGAAGACCACCAGCGGCAACGGGTTCTCCGCCGACGCGGCTTGGGGGCGATAGTACCGGTACGGCAGATGCGAGCCCCCCTGCCTGTGAACCCCCTTGATGAAGACGCTGTCGTCGATCTGCGAAGTCTTCTCATGGGCGTGGCGAATCCTGACCATGCGCTGCTCCGACAGCGGATCGACGCCCTCCGTGCGGTTGCCCAGAATGGTGTCCGCGACACGTTCCAGCGTCCCGCTGGCCGGGGCGATCACGCCCTCGCCGTTGCCGCCGAACCGCAGGCTCCCGCCGATGTCGCGCCCCACGAAAAACAGTGCGAAGGTCACGGGCAGCCGGTCGTTGTCTGCAGTCACCAGCACGGCCGTGCCGGTCAGCCCGGATTCGTTTGCCACGAGGGCCAGCTCGTCGGCTTCCAGCGCGGCGCTGTGCAGCGCGACGACCTCGCCGTTGCGGGCGGTGAACCGCATGACCACTTCCTTCAGCCCGCCTTCGTCGGTGGGGATGAACGTCCGCAGAAGTCCCGCCCGGTCGCCCTGGCCGGGGGTATCCTCCGGGCCGGTGTTCCCGCGGACCTCGCCCACCACCGGCCGCTCACCGAACCGACCGGTGTAGGCGCCGTTGATCTCATTGCCGTCGACCCCTGCGCGAACGGTCACCACCAGCCTCCGGGGCTTGTGATCGCGGGGAATCCACGAATCGGGCAGGAGGGCGATCTCCAACGTGCCCTCGATGCCGCGGTCGGTCCACTCAAGCTTGTCGGCGCGGACCGGGTGCGACGCCGCGTTCCACCGCCGGGCCGTGGCGAACCCGCCGACCCATGAGCCGGCCTTGCGCACCAGCAGAACCGTCACGTCCCGCCCCTCGCCGGTGTGCGTAACAAGCGCATCCTGCAGATGAAGGGTGACCACTTCCCTGGGCTCCCCGCAGCCGGCTGCGAGCAACGCCAGCACGAGAACTGCACCCACACGGAGCTTCCGATCGAACATCGCAGACCTCCCCGGGCGGCACCTGGTGGAGTCTTCGCCGCCGATGTCTCTTGGCTACCACAACGTCTTTCCTGACGCAAGAGAGAGATCCCCTCCGTCTGACGCAGGATTGGCGGTGCAATGCATGGCAGGAATCGCCGGAGCCGCGGGTCCGAATGCACCTCCCCACCTCGTCTTCATCTGCATACATTTCAACGACTTACGGGTTACGGTACGATATCGGGCAGGACGAAACCGCCAGGATACGGGCCGGCTGGCGCATTCGCTGGGAAAGTCGGGGCGATTTCCTGCCGATCTTTGGCGACAGGCCGGCGGAAATCGTACCTTCCCTTCGAAGGTCCCGCCGGGGCCCGGTGCGCGTCACCTCGGGGAGAGTTCGATGTCGGTAGAAGCAATGACCAGTGGATCGGCGATGGCCGCTGCCGTCAACGGCAGCGTCGCCCAGGCCCATGGCAAGGTCCAGATGGCCGCGGCGATCGAAGGCCAGAAAATGTCCATGAACCTGGAAGAGATGGCCCTGTCGCTGATCAACCAGACGTTCTCACGCATGTCGGAGGTCGGCACGTTCGACCTGATGGCCTGAGTGGGAGATTCATCCGAAACCCGGCCGGTTCGCCGGCCTGAAGCCCGCCCCGCGCGATCGGCGGGCTTCTTCTTTGCGC
>CAZXSK010000005.1:0-37863 GCA_964642855.1 uncultured Planctomycetaceae bacterium
CATGGATATCCAGGGCTCTTTACAGGATACCTAGGAAGCCGAGGTATCCTGTGTTAGGGCATGGGGTGTATCGCTGGGACAGGCGCCCGGCCTGTACTGCTGGGACGGGCACACAATGTCGCGCTGACGCCACGGGCCGATTGCGGAGTGTACGCAGTCAGGCCTTCATGTCATCCCGAAGCCTGCGACGTTCAGTTCCTGGGGTCTAACGCGCACGCTGGTCTGATGAGCGTCCGGCCCCACGGTACCCGAGCAGCGGGCGGGTCTACTCGTCCGGATCGTCCGGATCGTCCTGCTTGTCTCCGTCGGCGTCCTTGGGTGCGTCCACGAGCATGGCCGAGCTGCCGAAGTAGAATCGGGAACTTCCTGTTGCCGGTTCCATCTCGAACTCGATCCCCGTCCTATCCGTTGTTGCCTCAATCTTGCCGACCTTGATTTTGATCCACTTGGTCCCGTCTTCCAGGGCCTGTTTGATTCTGGTTGCCTGCAGTTGCGGAATGTCATACCCCTTCGCACGGCCGCCGAGACGAACCCGTCCATCGCGATGGTTGAAGTAAGCGTACAGACTCGCCTTGTCTCCCCTGGCCCACACACTGCAGGAGGATGCACGGACGATGACCGTCACGGCCTTACCCTTCAGGGCGCGGGCGGCTTTGGCGTTGAAGTCACGCACCCATTTCATGGCCTTTTCGTCGTGGGACGCGGAGAGTTCCTTCGCCTTGTCAAGGTTCTCCTTGCCGATGAGCTTGACGAAGTAGTCGGGGATTCCGTCCTTGTTCTCCTGATCGTCGTCCCGGCCGCCGTCGGTGGCATCGTCGGGGTCGGCCTGGCTGCCGTTGGCGTTGGGGTCTTCGTCGGCATGGTCCTTCTTCAGGAGTTCGATCTCGACGCGCAGGGCAGCGATCTCTGCGTCCCTGGCGGCGAGTTCGCGCTTCAGCCGACTCACCTCGTCGGCGAGTTTCTGGGCCTCCTTCAACTGGGCGACGCGATCGCGCAGCATCTTGTTTTCCAACTTCAACTGGCGGACCTCCGGGGAGTCCTTGGCCATGCAGAAGGAGGCCGTCGCCAGTATTGCAGCCAGGACGACCGGAGCAGACAACGGGCGCAGAGACATATCCAGTTCCTTTCGGATCAGACGTACACAGTTCCCTAGACTCGGATGTGTTGCCGGGCAGGGCCACCCCACGATGGTGCCCGCCCTGTCGGATTCTACCACAAACCGTCCACCCTGCAAGCCCCAGCGGGAGGGGAGCAGATGGAGAAGCGCTTTCGATCACGGCATGGCAAACAGGTCGCCGGGATATCGCACGTTGCGGAAATCGAGGGGTCCAGCGCATCGGGCGGGAGCCCATCCCTTGCGCCTCGGGGAGAGGTGGCCTGGTCCGAAGTGCAAACAAGGCCCCCGGTGAAGACCCTGGGCGAGACGCTCTCGGGGTTGCCCTGACAGCCGGCGAGAAGTAGACTTCCCGCCAGAAGAACCTGAGGGGCAAATCGTGACGCGGTCATGCTTTTCTCCTGTATCTCCAATTGAGGACGCTATGGTCTTGTGGCACTTCATTCCAGCTGTCGCACGTCTCCGCCGGGGTCGAGCGCCTGTTGGCGGGATTCTTCCCGGGCTGGCGGTGGCTGCGATGCTGACCGGTCTGGCGGGTGGGTGCGTGTCTCGTGAGCAGTTGATCCGAGAGCGTGCGGAGAAGCTCATCAAGCCGGCGTCGATGCCCTACGCGCTGACGCAGAAGCTCGCGGTCGACGCGGCGAAGCTGAAGCGTGAGGGACGCATCCAGCAGGATCTCCGCCTGCCGGGCTTCCAGGGACGGAAGATCGCCGTGTGGGTGATGAACTCCCGCAAAAACGGCGTGCCTCGCGGCACGGTGGTGCTGCTGCATCCGCTGCTGACGGGCAAGAGCTGGCTGTTTGACCACGGAGAAGAGCTCGCCCGCCGCGGATGGGACGTGGTGCTGCCCGATCTGCCCGCCCACGGCATGAGCGACGGGCCTTACGTGACCTGGGGCGCCAAGGAGAAGTACGACGTCCAGGCCGTGGTCGATGCCCTGCTGGCCAGCGATTCGATCGCCCAGCCGCTGTACGTCGCCGGCTCGTCGCTGGGGGGCATGGTGGCAATCCAGTATGCCGCGCTGGACGACCGGTGCCAGGGCGTGCTGGCAATCGCGCCGCCGATCGACTTCCGCACGATCAGCCGGCGGATATTGATGTTGGACTTGCCCGGCCAGTACGAGGACGCCCTGGCGAAGGCAGCCGAGATGGCGGACTTCGACCCCAACGAGGCGTCGTCACTGAAGGCGGCCCGGCAGTTGGACTGCCCGTTGATTGTCGCCCAGGGGTTCCTGGACTTCATCGTGCCCTACGACTGGGCGAAGAAGATCACGGACGCACCGGCCGGGCCGAGCAGGCTGATCACGCTGCCGGTGCACGGGCACGCAGCGGAGTTGGGCCGGCCTGGCTGGCTTGCCGACCGCATCGACGAATTGGTCGAGATGTCCCAGGCCGACCAGGCCCCACCCCCCACCACCGATGATCCGGGCTGAGGGCGTAGCGGGCAGGTGCGGAGTACCCTGGCCTCATGGACGGGACATGAAGCGAGGAGACGAGGTCCGCGACGAATCGCGGACCCATGGTTCCATCCCGCCTGGGCGAGCGGTTTGGCTCTCTCGACGGGGCCTCGGTTACAGCCAGGGGTGCTCGTGGGGGCCGAAGTTCGCCTGGTAGAACGGCGCGAGGACCTCGCCCGGGGGCACGACCTCGTCGATACGCTTGCGGTCGTCGTCGGAGACCTCGACCTCAACGGCCCCGAGATTGTCCTCGAGCTGTTCGGGCGTCCTCGGGCCGATGATCGGGCTGGTGATACCCGGCTGGTGCATGTTCCACGCCACCGCCAGCTGCGAAATGCTGCAATCCTTCTCGCCGGCGATCTGTTCCATGACCTCCAGCAGCCGGAAGCCCTGGTCGGTGAACATGCGGTCCATGCGTTTGCCCTCGCGGTCGGTCAGGCGGGCGCCCTCGGGCTTGTCCTGCCCGGGTCGGTACTTGCCCGTCAGGAACCCGCCGCCCAGCGGCGACCAGGGGATCAGCGCCATGCCGTAGGTCTCCGCCATCGGCACCAGCTCGCGCTCGATGCGACGGTCGAGGGGATTGTAGGGCGGCTGGTCGCAGACGATGCGGTTGAGCCCGAACTCCTTGGCGACCCAGATCGACTCGGTGATCTGCCAGGCTGCGAAGGTACTGGAACCGAGATACCGGACCTTGCCCGAGCGGACGAGATCGTCCAGGGCGCGGAGCGTTTCATCGATGGGGATATCCGCGCTGGGCCGGTGAAGCTGGTAGAGATCGATCCAGTCGGTCTGCAGCCGGCGGAGGGAGTCTTCGCAGGCCTGGATGATGTGCTTCCGGCTGGTGCCCTGCATGTTGGGATCGTCGTCGTCCATGCGGCCGAAGACCTTCGTCGCCAGGACGATCCGGTCGCGCTTGCCGTTGCGTTTGAGTGCCTCTCCGACGGCCTGCTCGCTGGAACCGCGTGAGTAGACGTCGGCGGTATCCAGGAAGTTGACGCCGGCATCGATGGCGCGGTCGATCATGTTGCAGCTGGTGTCGACGTCGGTCTTGCCGCCGAACATCATGCACCCCAGGCAGATGGGGCTGACCTTCATGCCAGTGCGTCCGAAGTTACGATACTCCATGGGTTGGTTCTCCTTTCGACTGATGCGACAAGAGGTAAGGCTCTGTCCCCGGCGGTCCTCGTGGAAGTATAGGCGCCGAGGCCGACCAGAGCGGCGCGCCGGGTCCAATCGCAGGGCGTGGCCTGGGCCCGCCCCGGGCGGGAAAGGAGTTGCCAGGCGTGCCCGGGCGAGGAAGCTCGGCGCGAGCGGAGCGCAAAAAAAGTGCAGGCCTAGCGGGGGGAGACTAGGCCTGCGTAGGCCGACCGGTCAGGGGGAGAACCGGCCGACGTCTTGGGTCGTTTCGCTTCCGGGGAGAAGCGGGGAATCCCCCCGGGGCTCAGAGGATCCTACCGGAAATCGGAGCTTTTGACTACCAGGAAACTGCCTAAATTTGTCAGGCCCTTCCGGTATATCGGCTCCGTCTGGCAGGCCTCGGCTCGGAAACGACTCTTTCACCGGTCCAAACGGCGGGGTATGGAGAACCGTTCCCACAAAAGAACAAATCCGCGACTTCCGCGCAACCGAATTTGCGGGAATGGCTTACCCAAAGGAGGTTGCACCGCGCGACCTCATGCTCCCTTACGGAAGCTCCCTCCTGGGGCCGCTGGATAGCGGCGACAGCTACCAACCCGGACAAATGCCAGTTTACGCATCGAGGCAATGCCTGTGTCGCATTTGCGACCTCCAGGGCGGGCTGGCGTGCCTTGCCAAAGGAAAACTTTCCCCCCGGGAGGAGGCGCGGAAAGTTCCCTCTGCGCCCGGCCGATTTCTTCAGTGAAGATGTCTTCTCCCACGAGCCATCCCTCGGTTGATCAGGATCTCCAGATCGCCCGGGCTGCACACCAGGCCGGGCGGATCGGAGAAGCTGCGCGCATCTACCGGCGAATCCTTCGGCAGTCGCCCCGCCACCCCGACGCACTGCGTCTGCTGGGCATCGCCTGCAGCCAGACCGGGCGCCACGGCCAGGCGGTGGGCCTGCTTCGCCAGGCGATCGATGCTTCCGGTGGATCGGCCGTGCTGTGGTACGACCTTGGAACGGCGATGCTCGCCCGGGGCAGACCCGCCCAGGCGGTTCTCTGCCACCGACAGTCGCTGAGGATCGACCCCTCACCGGTCGTGGGCAGCGCCCTGCTCTCGGCGATGCAGTACTGCTGCGAGGCGACCCCGGAAGAATTCTTTCAAGAGCATCGGGCGTTTGCAGCCCGCCACGCAGCCGGGCTGGCGAACGGAACGCCCACCCACGCCAACCCGCCGGACCCCCACCGTCGCCTCCGCGTGGGCCTGGTGTCTCCCGACCTGCGAGAGCACTCGGTGGCGTACTATCTGGACGCGGTCGTTCGCCATCGCGACCCCGAGGCCGTCGAGATTGTCTGCTACGACTGCGCCCCGTCGGCCGATCCGGTCTCCGCGCGCCTGCAGGCCCTCTCGGACGGGTGGCGCGATATCTCCAGGCTGTCCGACGCCAATGCCGCAGGCGTGATCCGCGAGGATGGCGTCGATATCCTGATCGACCTGGCCGGGCATACCGAGAACAACCGCCTGATGGTCTTCGCCCGCAAACCCGCACCGGTTCAGATGACCTACCTGGGCTACCCGGACACCACCGGCCTGGCGACGATCGACTATCGCCTGACCGACGCCGTCGCCGACCCCCCGGGGCTCACCGAGCGCTTCCATAGCGAGTCGCTCCTGCGCCTCTCCCGGGGCTTCCTGTGCTACACCCCGCCCCGAATGTCGCCCCCGGTCGCCCCGCCACCGAGCCTGACGGCCGGTCGGATTACCTTCGGCTCGTTCAACAATCCCGCGAAGATCGGGCCGGATACCGTCGAACTCTGGTCGCGCGTGCTGCACGCCGTGGACGGATCCCGGCTGCTGATCAAGGGGAGGGGTTCCAGCGAGGAAGAAACCCGTCGGCGGCTGCGCGACTGCTTCGCAACGCACGGGTGCGGTGACCGCGTGGAGTTCCTGCCCCGCACGCCCACCACGGCTGAGCACCTGGCGGTATACGGGCAGGTCGACATCGCCCTGGACACCATTGGCTACAACGGCACGACCACCACGTGCGAGGCGCTCTGGATGGGCGTACCGGTGATCTCGCTGGTGGGGATCCGTCACGCACAGCGCGTCGGGGCGAGCATCCTGCAGTCGGCCGGCTTCGCGGACCTGGTCGTGGAAACGCCCGAGGCGTTCATCGCGACCGCAACGGATCTGGCGAAGATCTCGCGCCTGGCGACCCTGCGCAGCAACCTGCGGCCCCGCGTTCGGGAAAGCGCACTGACCGACGCAACGGGATTCATGCGCAGCTTCGAAAGCGCCCTCCGGCAGGCGTGGCGCACCTGGTGCAGCCGCCGAAGCTCGCCGTGGCGGGTCTAAGCCCCGCAGGACGGCCTCCGCCCTGCTGCAGCGATTCTCCCGCCGGCGCTGCGGTCACTGCGTGAAGACGAGGTCCGCAAACAGCGTCGCCGACCAGCCGTAGTCGAAGATCACCTGGTGGAACGGGTTGGACGGATCGTTGACGCCCTTCCGCGGCAGCTCGGGCGGGTCGGTTTCCCGGCGGTCATCGTAGAACTCGAAGAACGTCCCGAACTGCTCGTAGCATCGCTCGAGCTCGTCCAGCGTGGCGTGGCGTATGCGGCTGGCGACGTCGTCGAGACCCGAGCGCTCGAACCCGTAGGCGATCAGCCAGTTGATGTTCACCCACACCGGCCCCCGCCACATGTCCTTGCTGTAGTGCTCGCTGTCACCGGCTGCGATGGACGCCACCGGCAGCGGCGTGCCGAAGGTGTCGGGATTGTCGAGGTGCTCAGCCAGCCGCTGGGCCTGTCGCGGCGAGGCGGCTCCGCAGATCAGCGGCAGGAACCCGGCCGAGGACATCACGCCGGTCTTCTCGCCCGTCGCGGCGACGCAGTCGACGTAGATCCCCTGCCGGTCGTCCCACATCCTCCGGTTGATCGCGTCGGACAGGGCGAGGTACCGCTCGGTCCACTCTCCGGACTCCACCGGCCTATCCAGCGTGTGGGCCAGGTGGGCGAGGATCTCGCACTCCAGCGCCAGGTACGAGGCGAAATCCACCGCCTCCAGGGGCCCGGGGACCTCGAACCGCGTGGAGTTGTCCATGCCCGACTCGTCGCACTTGTTGTTGGCGTTGTCGGAGGTGTTCCATCCGGGCAGACCGGACGGCTCGAGGCTGCGATGATTGATGTCCCACTGCACGTACGCCGAGAGCCTGGGGTACACCTCCGCCAGCCAGTCGTCGTCGGTTTCGATGCGATCGACCATCATCACGCCCAGCGCCAGCACCGGCGGCTGGGTGATCGACGAGACGCCGTCGGGCGAGATCATGTGGGAGATCTTCCCGTCGCCGGCCTGGCTGTCGAGCACGGCCAGGATCATCTCGCGCGCCAGCGCGACATCGACGTGCCGGAATCCGATGGCGTGGAAGGCGCTGTCCCAAAGCCACATCGCCCGGTGAGGCCAGCGGTCCGGCGTGGTCCACCGATGGGCGATGGCGCCCCGGGGCGAGCAGACCTGCGTTTTCATCTGGCTGAGGGCCTTGACCAGCGCACGCCGGCGAAGCGGCGAGAGACCGCCCGGAAGCTCACGGGCCTCCAGCCAGGCGCGACGGTCGATGAGGGCAGCCTGGAGGGGAGCGTCGAGCTTGTCGGGGTCGATCAGCCCGGCCGGGGCGACGAGCGTTCGACCGTCGCGGGTGGCCAGTTCGATTCCGTCGCCGGCTGAGAGCACCTCGCAGGGCCCGTCGACGCGCAGGTGGTGGGCGTCGAGAAAGGCTGCCCGTGTCAGGCCCGCGTCGGTTTCGATCTCCAGGAAGTCTCCGGCCAGGGTGGTGCGCAGGGGCTTGCCCCCGAAGCGCAGCTCAGCCCGGGCGGGCAGCACGAGCGAAAGCCCCACGTCGTCGAAGCGCGTCCGGGCGACCAGGCCCTTGTCGTAGTCGGTCGGGCCGTCCAGTGCGGAGAAGGCCAGAAGCTGTCCCCCGCCGTAGACATCCAGCACGTTTTCGTTCATCGGATCGATCATGAGCAACTCCGCGGTCGGATCAGAGGTAGTTCTTCCTGCCCTGGCGGGCGCGATCGGCGATCAGCGAGGTCGGGACCTTGCCATCGGCCAGGCGGTCCAGGTGGGGCGTGCGGACGTCGGGGTGTCCCTGGCAGCCGAGGACCTTGGCGTTGTGCTGGTCGGAGAGAATGAACAGAACGTTGGGTCGGTCGGGCATGGGTTGGCGTTCCTCGCACTGCCGTCAAGGTCGGCGTCGTCGTGTTCATCATGGACATTCGCGGCAGAACTGCTACACTGCCTCACTCCTGACAAGAAGCTAGCGTCCGACACTGCAGACGGCAAGGACCGAGCATGAGCATCGTGGTGATGAAATTCGGAGGCACCAGCGTCGCCGACGCCGAGAAGATCCGTCGGGCGGCCAAGCGTGCCATTCGCACCCAGAAGAAAGGTCACCAGGTCGTGATGGTGGTCTCGGCGATGGGCAAGACGACCGACCGCCTGGAAGAGCTCGCCGCCCAGGTTACGCCCAAGCGCGGCACGCCGATCAAGCGAGAGATGGACCAGCTCCTGGCGACGGGCGAGCAGGTGACCATCTCGCTGATGGCGATGGCGCTGGAAGACATGGGCGCGCGGGCGATCAGCTTCACGGCCGGTCAGATCGGCATCATCACCGACGACGTCCACACGAAGGCGAAGATCAAGAGCATCGACGTTCGCCGGATCCGCGAGCAGCTCGACGACGGCAAGATCGTGATCGTTGCGGGGTTCCAGGGCGTGACCGAGGAAGGTCACATCACCACCCTGGGTCGCGGCGGGAGCAACGTGTCGCTCGTGGCGATCGCCGCGGCGCTCGACGCGGAAGTCTGCGAGAACTACACCGACGTGGACGGCATCTACACGGCCGACCCGCGCGTGGTGCCCACCGCCCGCAAGATCAACCGCATCAGCTACGACGAGATGCTGGAGCTCTCTTCGCTGGGCGCGAGCGTGCTGCACAACCGCGCGGTCGAGTTCGCCAAGAAGTACAACGTGCCGATTCACGTGCGCAATTCGCAATCCAATACCAAAGGAACGATGATCGTGGCTGAAACCGAATCCATGGAACGCATCGTGGTCAGCGGGGCGGCCCTCAAAGATAAGATCGCCCGCGTGACCCTCCGAAACGTCCCCGACGAGCCCGGCATTGCGGCGAAGATTTTCCACACCATCGCCAAGAGCAAGATCGTGGTTGACGACATCATCCAGACGGTCAACGAGAAGGGCCAGGCGACGATCTCGTTCACGGTGGATCTCGCCGACCTGCCTGACACGCGGAAGGTGATCGGCACCTTCGTGAAGGGCCTCGACTGCGAAACGAAGTTCGAGGACCATCTCGCGAAGGTCTCCGTCGTGGGCATGGGCATGCGGATCCACACCGGCGTGGCCGAGCGCATGTTCGCCACCCTCGCCGAGGCGGGCATCAACATCCAGAACATCACCACCAGCGAGATCAAGGTCTCCTGCCTGATCCAGGAGGCCCGTGGCAAAGAAGCGCTGAAGTTGGTCCACGATGCCTTCGATCTCGGCGGCAGGAAGATCCGTCGGAGCGCCAAGAAGAAGGCGGCGAAGAAATCGAAGAGCAAAACGACGCGCAAATCCACGAAGAAGCGTACAAAGAAGGCGTCCAGGAGATAAAGGAACGTCGTCAATCTGCAAACGTCCCACGGGCAGCGACACTCGAGAAATCGGGACGTTGCCCGTTGTCATTGAATGGAAGCCGCCGAGGAAACACCACAAGCGAAAGGAGTTGCCAATGCCCAAGCGTATCTTGCTTTCCGCAGCCATCGGATCCATCGTGCTGGCATGCGGGCTTGCCGCCCTGTCCGGCTGCGACAAGGAGCAGGCCAGCCCGGTGATCGTCCGCCAGCAGGACCCGGACATCACCCCGCCGGCGGGCAAGGACTGCCTCATCCGCCTGAAGGCATCGGCGATCGGCAAGCCCTCCGAAGCGGACGTCGCCTCCGACGGGCAGACTGTCAGCGGGAGGCTTCTCAAGGCCACGCCAGGCTGGGTCGTCGTGAGTACCATCGACGCGCAGTTCTGGATTCCGATGGACAACGTCCTGGCGGTGGAGTTCCCGGAGAAGAAGTAACCCCGGCCGGTCCGGCCTACCCCTGCAGCAGGCGGCACGAACATGGGCAGGATGGTTCCCCGAAAATCCTCGACCGGGCGGAAGACCCCGCGACCGGCCCGCAGGACGCGGCTGCGAAATCCCCGGTTCAGACGAGCCGCCTGGGTCGCTGGCGGACTGATGCTCCTGGCCGGTCTGATCGCCGCCGACCGCGCTGGACTGCTGGGGTTCTGGCCGCGATCGGATGTCGAGGCCTATCACGGCAGGACGTTCCGCGTGACCCGCGCCGTCGACGGAGACACCATCGTCATCGACGCGGCCGACCCCCTGCACCACGAGCCGCAGACCGTCATCCGCTTGTGGGGCGTGGACACCCCCGAGACGGTCAAGCCCAACTGGCCGGTCGAGCACTTCGGGCCGGAGGCGTCGGAGTTCACCCGACGGCTCACCGAGGGCAGGCGCGTGCGTATCGAGCTGGATCCCAGCCGCACGAGGGGCAGTTACAAGCGGCTGCTGGCGTACGTGTACCTGCCCGACGGACGCATGCTCAACCGCCTGCTCATTCGCGAAGGCTACGCCTACGCCGACCCCCAGCCGCGACACGACCATAAATTCATGGAGCAATTCCTTTCGCTGCAGCGCAAGGCGATGGCCGAGGGAGTCGGCCTGTGGGCGGAAGTCACCGAAAACGACCTGCCGAAGTACTGGAAGGGCAAGCTGGAGCTGCCCGAAAGACAACCGGCCGGGGAGTCTGAGTGACCCACCGGCCGATGTCGTGTTGCCAGGAATGAAGCGACCGGATCAGTCCGGCGTGGTCTTGTTCATCTTGCGGGCGACCTCCTGCCGACGGTCCTGGACGTCTTCAAGCAGAACCTTGATCTGTTCGACGATCCCCTCGAACTCCTCATACTCTTCGCACAGCTCGACGGCCTCTGCGAGCACATTCTCAGCCTTGCGGAGGTGCACCATACACTCGCGGGAACGCTTCTTCCACCGTCGGCGGCTTTCTGCCGTCAGCGTGCCCGAGTGGCTGTAGTAGCGGTATGGGATCTTGCTGTTTTCGGGATGGGCTTCCCGGGCTTTCTGCATGCACTCGTGGTAATCGCGGGCCAGTTCCTCCTGGCGTTTGGTCCACTTGTCCATCACGTCGCGCCAGTGCCTGGCCAGCAGCATGCCATGGCCTTTGCACTCTTCCCATGTGCCCACCTCGGCGGAGGTACCCAGTTCCTTGTAGCCATCGACTACGTCGCGGGCGAGGTTGATCTCCTTGAGCTCCTTGGCGGTGAGGGTCAGGATCCTGCCCTTGGCGCAGATCTGCTTGCCGCCGCGGCGGTTCCTGCCCTTCTTGACGACGACCTTGCCGTCTTCCTCGATTCTGTAGAGCTCCACGGAACTGTCGATCATCGCCTCGACCAGCAGCGAGTTGTGCCCGCCGGCCTCGGCTGCGCTGCGGGCGGTCGCACGCCAGGCCGACTGCATCTTCTCGGAAATCTCCTGCGGCAGGCCGAACGAGGTCATCTGGTACGCCGTCGCTGCGCCAAACGTCGCCCCCGGGTCGGCATAGATTTCCCTGCACGCCATTGACAGCACTGCCGCGGCGGACAACGCCTTCTTGACGTACGCGACGATGCGCAGATCGTCGTTGTACTTGCGGATGACCTTGATGATCTTCTCGGCTTCGACGGTCATCCCGCCGGGCGAGTCCACCTCCAGGACCACCACGTCGGGGTTGCGTTTTTTGGCGTCCTCGAGCGAACGCTCCAGCAGCCGGGCGAGAATGTGGATGCCCACGTCGCCCTTGAGCGGAATCACGTAGTAGGTGGGCCCGTCGTACTCGATCACCGGCGGCGCGTTGGGCTCGGGCGAGAGGAGCTTGTCCTCTTCGTCGTCGCTGCTGGCCGTGCCCACCGTCCGCTTGTCTTCCTTGATCTTGCCCTCGACGACGCCTTCGACGTCGGAGGCGGGGAAGGTCTTCTCGGTCTTCACGCCGTAGAGCATGATCTCGAAAACGATCTCGTCTTTGTTGCGGCGGACCAGCTTGCCTTCGTACCTCTTGCCACTCTTGAGCACGAGGGTGTCGCCCACCAAGGCCGTCGAAAGCAGAAGCAGACACATAACACCGGCGAGGAATCCCTGCAAACCCCTGTTCATGGCACACTCTCCTACCTGGAGAAGAAGACTCTCGAAGTGAAGTCCCAACGCCCGCCATTCTACCGCAGCGACGGCGGCTGGGCAATGATCGATCCCAGACCGCCCGAGCGCGGGCCGACGGGAAACCCATGCCCGATGGGAACCAACTGGCTGCGAATGCGGTCAGATCGGCCCGTCGGTCATCATGCCTTCCGGGCCGGGCGAATCGTGACGGTCGAACGCCAGCTTCCCGCGGATGCTTTCCAGTCTCGAAGCCACCTTGCCGATCCCCCGTACGAGGATGAACATCGCCGGGCGGTTCTGGTCGCGGAAGGTGATCACCACCCGGCCGAAGCCCAGCAGACGCTCAAGGAAATCGCCCGTATCGATGCGGGTATGGTAGTCTTCGCGGTCGATCTGGTGTCCGCTCTCGGTGGGCCCGACCTGCACGTTGAGGTAGTTGGGCGTGATGGCGACATAGTAGAACAGTCCGCGGACCCAGGAGACCAGGATCGCCAGCGAGAAGATGGCGGCAATCAGCAGGTAGCCTTTCCAGTTGATCTCGACGCCCAGTCGCGTGAAGAAGCGCACGAAGTGCTGCTCCCAGCCCAGAAGCAGCAGCCAGAGGTACACCACGCCCACACAGAGCACGACGATGGTGAGAATTTTGACGGAGACTTCATACTCGTCGACCAGGAAATTCAGGAAGAACACGCCCAGCCACACGCCGCCGACGATTTCCGCTGCGGTGGAGCCGGGCTCGATGAACGCCATCGCCACGCATGCGGCAAGCGACGCGACGATCGTGGGCATGTACAGGACTTTGCGACTCCAGTTGAAGGCTACGACCCACTCGTTGATGTCCGGGTCGTCGCGGAGCTGCTTGGCGAACCGCAGGCGGGTGCGGATGGTCTTGCGCAGGAAGAACCAGATTCCCACCGCAATCAGGATCAGCAGGAACGGAACACTGAAGATGATCCACTCTTTGGCAGCCCAGGCACCCAACATTGGCGTCTCCTTTCATCGGTAGGGACGCTGGGGTTATAGCCGGTGTTCGCCAGTACCTCAAGAAACCTTGCCCGAACTCCGGAATCCGCGGACCTTGGGGCTTGACCGATCCGGCCCGGAAGCGTACCGTACATCATCCAAACAGTTTTGTCATACGTCTTTCGTGCCTCTAGCACGCTTCGGGCGGACCTCGCGTTTTCCCGATCATCTGAAACCGTCGGTTGCCTCACTGGTTGGGTTGACCGAAGCCTGGCCCGGCTGCCGGGCAGGACCGCTCTCGCTTTCCGAAAGGTAGGACTCATGCAACGCCGATTCATCGCCGTCGCGGCCTGGTGTATCATGTCGATCGCCCCGGCTGTTTTGCTTCCCGCGCCCGGCTGCACCCCGGCTGAGAAGGAGCACGTCTACCGCAAGCCCCTGGTGACCGATCGGGTCAAGGAAGTCTGCAGCGACCACGTTCGCCTGGTGTGGATGCAGAAGCGCGCGAGCTGTACGGACAAGGGCGACAGCGACATGTACTCGCCCGACGAGTGGGTCCTGGGCGGGTATGACAGTCGCGACGGGAAAGGTCAGCGCGTGCTCTGCGACAAGCGCCAGGGCTACTTCATGCCGATGCTCACCTCCGACGGCCGGCGGGTGGTCTTCAACGACGCCGAGACCGGCACCGTACGGGTCGTCGACTTCGACGGCGGCAACCAGCGAACCGTCTGCAAAGGCCTGGCGCTGGAGACCTGGGGCGATCGGCGGACGGGCAGAGAGTATGTCTTCGTCCAACGGGGCCCGCACGAAGGCAGGAAGGCGACGCAGAACCCCGTCTACCGTGTGGCGCTGGATAACCCCGACGAATCCACGGTCTTCTGGGATCACACGCCGGTGATGTTCAATAACTTCCAGCTGTCACGCAGGGGCGACCGCGTGGCCATCGAGGCCCCCTGGCCGCGGTGCGTCTCGGCCGAGGCGAAGACCGGTACCTGGCGGATGTTCGGCCAGGGGTGCTATCCGTCGATGGCGCCGGACGACAGCCACCTGACGTGGCACATGGACGGCCCGCACAAGAACATCCTGATGTTCACGCCCACGGGCAACACATGGTGGCGGATCCCGATGAACGACATCCCCCGTTTCCACAAGGAGAAGATCGGCCAGCCACGGTGGAGCAATCACGTGCAATACATCGTGATGGTCGGTCCGCGTCCGGAAGGCAAGAAGGACGACCCCGTCGAAGAAGACGACTCGGAGGTCTATCTCGGACGCTTCTCGGGCAACTTTCGACAGATCGAGGCGTGGGCCCGGGTAACTCACGACCAGCGAAAGGCAATGTTCCCGGACGCCTGGGTCGCGACCGGCCCCGTCGCCAACGCCCCGAAGCTCCCCGACCGCCAGGTGAAGACCGACCCGAAATACCTGGCCGCCAGGCAATGGCCGGGCTCGAAGGACGGACTGGTCTTCCTCTGGGACAACGCCCGGGCGGCCAGTCGGTTCACCGACGACGAGACCGGGGAGATCATCAGCGACATGCCCGACCCCAACGCCCTGGCGACCTACGGGCCCGGATACAGCATGGACTGCTGGGGCGGACAGTTCATTTCCTCCGACGCCGGCAAGCGGATCTCCCGGCGATGCGCCGCTGCCAACGCAGTGACCGTCGAAATCGTCGTTACTCCGCGGGGCATGGGCAACGAAAACGACGGAGCGATCCTGACTCTCCAGGACGGCAAGGAATGGCGAACGAACAACCTGCTACTGGAGCAGTGGCGCGGCGAGTTCCACATGTACCTTCTCCGCTGGAAGGACCACGAGGGGACCCATGGCAACTGGATGAAGCTCGGCGACATCGACGGAACCAGGCCGCACCACATCCTCGTCACCGCATGCGACAAGTACATCAAGGCGTTCGTGGACGGCCGGCGGACGCTGGTTGACGTGGACCGGAAGGTCAAGTTCCCGACCGCCTGGGAACCTCGCACATTGCGTGTCGGCGCGGTGGAGAAAGGCGACTGGGATTTCACCGGGCTGGTCCGCTCGGTGGCGATCTGGGACCGCCCCATGACCGACGCCGAAGCCCGTCACCACTACGACATCGCCCGCAGGAGACTCGTCGACTGGAAGATCCCCCGGCAGGTGAAGGTGCGTGCCAAGCTCATCGAAGCCACCCCGACCCCCTCCAAGCGGGACATCGGGCGCTATCACCGGGCACTGGTGCACTATCTCTACGAAGTCCGGGAGGTGCTCTCGGGAAAGCTCGACGCCGACCGCGTGATCGTAGCACACTGGGCGATCATGGACGATGAGGTAGTCGAATCCATCGGCCAGCGGAAGGTCGGCCAGACGTACACGCTGACGGTCGAGCCGATGGACGAGCATCCCGAGCTGTCCAGCGAGTGGACGGTAGCCGGCCTGGACGAAATCGACGCGCCGATGTACTACGATCCGTGGCGTGTTCCGCTGGACCTGCGGACGGACATCGAGAAGTTCCGCGACGCGATTCTTGCCTGCGAGCCCGAGCGGGTGCAGGTGATGATCGACAAACACCCGGAGTTCGTCAACAGACCGCTGGAGGTCGAGGATCTCTTGTGGGAGCCCCTGCCTGCCGACCTGGCGGCCGACCAGTGCGCCCGCTGGAGGTCCGAGGGGTTCGACGTGTTCAAGAAGATCGTCGCGGCTGGGGGCAAGGCGAACATCGGCGACTACGCCCGTGCCGGCCAGCTCGACGAGGTCAAGAAACTCCTGCAGGCCGATCCGAACCTGCTGACGTGGAAGGACAGCCAGGGACGTACGCCCTACTATCGGTCGGCGTGCTCCATGTCGTGGGATCGGCAGGTCGAGAAAGTGGCCGAGTACCTCCGCGAGCAGGGCGCCGGGCCGGACCTCTTCGACGCCTGCTTCCACACGGAAATCGAAGTGGTCCGCAAGATGCTCCAGCAGGACCCCAACGCAGCCAGGGCGATCGACCCATACGGGAACACGACGTTGATCTGGGCGACACGACCGCGCGACCGTGGGGGCAAGACGGTCGATCTGGTCAAGCTGCTGATCGACCACGGCGCTGATGTCAACCGCGCCGAGAAGGTCGGCTGGCGGTTCGCGCCGCTCCACTTCGTCTGCGACTGGTGGAGCTACAAGTCGCCCGAGCGAACGGAACTGGCAAAGATCCTGCTGGACGCCGGAGCGCAGATCAATGCCCCTGCCAAGCCTGGCTACACGCCGCTGGACCTGGCCAGGCGACGCAGCCGCACGAAGCTGACGGAGCTGTTGAAATCGCGCGGCGGCAAGAAGGGAACGGCCGTCGACGACGAGTGACACGGGGAATCATCGCCGAGCGAGAAAGCAACGGGCCCTGCCGGGATCGCGCACCGGCAGGGCCTGTCAGTTGTCCGCTGATCCGTTGCTATGGAGCAGCATCTCTCGACCGGCAAGTGCTAGTCGTAGATGTGCTCCGATGTGCTGTTGGCGACCGCAGCCTTGCCGCGGGGGGTAATCTTCCAGACCTTGCGGAACTTCTGTTCCTTCACCAGGCCGTCGATGCTCAGCAGGCGCTTGGCTTTCTGCACCGTCAACTGCCAGACGGGCTGCTTGCTGCTGCCGTCCTTGGGCGGTTGGCGGTCGAGGTCGTTAAGCTTGTCGCTCATGATGTCCTCGACCTGCTCGAGCACATGCTCTTCCTTGCCCGAACCGCCGAGAAACGCCAGCGCCTCGAGGATCGGCCTGTAGTACTCCGACTCCGGCGTCGGCCAGGTGATGTCCTTGGGAGAAACGGTTGAGACCGGCTGTGGATCGGGGTCGGGCTGGTCCGCGTCGTCGGTGTCTGCAGCGGTGTGTTCCACGTGGTCGAAGCTCAGTTCCTCTTCCATCTCGACGGGAGAGACCTCTTCAACGGCAGACATCTCGGTATCCTGCACCTCCTGGACCTGTGCGTCGGCCACGGGCGGAGCGTCTCCGGCGGGCTGATCCGGCTGGTCAAACGTCAGTTCCTGCCCGGGAAGCGGAGGAGGAGCAGCTGCGCTTGCCACCGGTGGGGCCGGCGGAACAGCCGGCTTGTCTTCCGGCTCCTCGAACTCAAGTTCCAACGCGTCGCTGGAGCCATCTTCCTGGCTGGCGTTATCGAAGGTCAGCTCGTCTTGCCCGTCGTCGGCGGGTTTCGCAACCGAAGCCTTTTCAGCCGGGGCGGCCGACTCCTGCTTCTCGTCGGCATCGAACTGCCATGTCAGCTCCTCGTCTGACTCCTGCTTCTGTTCGGCAGAAGCGGTCGGCTCGGATTCCACGGTGACCGTCTCGGCGGCATCCGAATCCTCGTCTTCCTGCTGCTCCTGCTGCCAGGCTGACATCGCCACCTCAGCCGGGGATCGCCGGGGTGCGTTCGTCTTCTCCGCTGCCGGAGCGGGCGCCTGGTCGACCGGCGGATCGAAGGAGATTTCCACTTCGTCGATGGCCTGGACAGGTTCGGGCCCGGCCGGCTGGTCCTGCTTCTGGGTGTCCTGGGGATCCGACTCGATCAACGGCTCGGCGGGAGGCTGGGTACCCGGCTCGGCCTGCAGTTTCTCCACCTCGTCCTGCTCGACGGTCGGGTCCTCGAACTCCAGCTCCTCGGGCTGCTCTTCGACGTCGACCGGATGCCACTTGCCTTCGAGCATTTCCACGACTTCCGCCGCGAGCTTGCGGTAGTCCTTCGCGCCGTTGCTGCGTGGGGCGTAGGTCAACACGCTCTGGCCGGTGGCAGGACATTCGCGAAGCCGGACGTTTTCGCGGATGACGGTGTTGAGCACCTTTCCGGGCAGCACACGGCGGAGCTCTTTGAGCACGCTGCGGCTGAGATTGGTGCGGGAATCAAACCGGCATGCGAACACGCCGAGGAGTTCGATTTCGTGGGCCAGTCCGTCGCGGACGTCCTGGAGGGTTTCCAGCAGGCTCTTCATGCAATCCATCGCGAGGATGGAGGTCTCGACAGGTACCAGCGCGTGCGTAGCGGCCATCAGTGCGTTGCCGATCAGCCGATTGCCCAGGCTGGGCGGGCAGTCGATCAGCGCCACGTCGTAGCGGGTGAGTTCGGACAGGACCTTGCGAAGCTGTCCGCCTTGGGTGGGGCGCAGGTCGTGGGCGACCGAATCGAGCTTGGCGCTGCCCGGTGCGAGCGAGACGTTGGGAAGGACGTCCTCGATGGGCTCGAGGCCCCCGCCCTGGATGAGTGCGTCTGCCAGTCTGGGATCTCCCTCGACACCAAGCCAGCGTGTGGAGGCGGCCTGTCCGTCCAGATCCACCAGCAGGACGCGCTTTCCGGCGTCGCCCAGCGCTGCGGCCAGGTTCACCGACGAGGTGGTCTTGCCGCTGCCGCCCTTCTCGTTGACAATCGCAATGGTCAACATGGTCAAGCTCCTTCCGAACCCAACAACGTTCGGTCTCGGACAACCCGCCTGGGGCTGTCCGTGTTGCCCCGGGTCGCTTCCAGCGGCCTCGCCTTCCCTGGCGAGGGGTCGCCGGTGTCGATCCGGGCCCGTATGTCACCGGGCGATATGCCCGGGATGGGACTGCTTCCTGCCCGGACGTTCCACGCGTCCGGATCCATTCGCTTACGACTCGTCTTCGGGACCCAGGTGCTCCCGGGTCTTCCTGTTCATCGCCACTCTGGCAAAGTGGGCCATCCGCCCGTCTTCCGGGGGAGACCATCGCCCGGCAAGGTCGTACCGTTTCTCCATCTTCCGGCCTGGTGCCTTGGAGGAGGACGGCTCCTTGCCCTCCCCGACGCGCTTGCGGGCCAGTCGGTCGCGCAGGCGCCATTCGTACCGGGCGACCAGTTCCACGATGCGGTGGCGCTGGTCTTCGGTGAGTTCTTCCTCGCAGTCGTCGAGATACTCCTGGACGGATGCGGCTACGATATCGCACTGGGCCTGCTTGGTGACGCTGGCGTAGGCCTTGACCGTCAGCAGCGTCTCCAGGGGCAAGCTGAAGGTGCCCTTCTTCTTGGCGGGCAGTTCCGCCTCGGGGTCGACGGTCGCCTCGCTGGGCGGACAATCGAGAACCGCCTCGGGCCGGTGAGACCTCGCTGCCTGGGCACGAACCGCCCGGGAAGCAGCTACCGCCTCGACCACCGGCGGGGTCTGCTCGTGGGGCTCGGGTGGCGCGATGCGCTCGCGGCGATCATCCGGATCGGCACTTCGGTCCTCGATCTCCGGACCGTCATCGCCCGGCTGGTCGTCGTCCGTCGAAACAATCCCAAGGCGACCGGGACCGGTCTCTTCCTTGCGATTGATCGTGAACCCCAGCGAGCCGCGCACATCGGAGATGATGGCACTCAGGCGTCCTGCAGCAGGATCGAGGCTGTCGGTCATGTACGAAACTCCAGCGTCAGATCGCCCGGCGTGGGCGGCATCTGCCCTCCAGCGAACACGAAAAACATGGCAGATTTCACGTAAGATGAATCTATTGAGGGCTTTAGAAACCTGTGACCGGCTGGTGCCATCATGCAGGCTGCTCTCTACCCAACAGGCTCATCGGCCAGAAGAAACGTACGATTCAGCACCGCCGGGACAAAATTCGCTCCCATTCGGATGCTTTGGTTCGATGGAGGCAGAAACCACCTGCCCGATTGGGCTTGGCGGCCGTGCTGATTCACCCGCCCGAACTCCACCAGCAAAGACCGGCCGACAGATTCGGGGGCGATGCCCTGGTCAGCCCGACATGGAACCACTGAATGACAGGAAGGATGAGGCATACCTGCCAGTGGCCGTTCAACTGGCCAGCTCGTCCAGCGCAACGCCCTCCAGCCGAAACGTCTGCCACTGCTCCCGCGGGCGAGCGCCCAGCGACCGGTAGAAGGCGATCGCCGGTTCGTTCCAGTCCAGCACCTGCCATTCCAGACGGTCCCATCCCCGCCGCTGGGCAATCCGGGCAAGCTCGGATAGCAGCGACCTGCCTACCCCCCTGCCCCGGTGACCGGGCAGCACGAACAGGTCCTCGATGTACAGCCCCGCCCGGCCTCGGAACGTCGAGTAGACCGGGAAGAACAAGGCGAAGCCGACCGGTTCGCCGCCTGTCTCGGCCAGAAGGGTCTCCACGAAAGCGTGTTCGCCAAAGTGGGCGTGGTGGATGTCTTCGGGCGTGGCGGTGACGGTATCGAGGAGCTTCTCGTAGTCGGCCAGCTCACGGACAAAGCGGACGATCGTGTCCAGGTCGCCCGGGCCCGCCAGCCGCAACACCAGACCGGCCGGGTCGTTGGGAGAAGAGCCCGAGACGGTCAAGGCTGGACTCCCTTGGAGATGGCGTCGGCGGCGCCATGGATGCCGACCGCGTTGTCGTCGTCACGGACGACGACCAGCGTACCGGCCGGGGACCCCTGCATGGCAAACCATGCCTCGTTGCGGTGTTCGAGGTCCAGGTGGACCGTATGCGGTCCGGGGCCGGACGGAACGCGGAACCTGAGATCCAGCGTGACCGATCCGCCGGGCGGAAGATCGCGCCGGGGAAGACGCGTCCTGCCCAGCAACTTCCGCTGCTTCTCGTCCATCACGCTGCCGGAAATCGCCGTCAGCCAGAACCCGGGTTCATAGGCAGCTGCGGGGATCGTGCTTGGCGACTCGTTTCGGATCGTCACGGGCACGGAGGCAAACCCTCCCGAACAATCGATGGTCTCAGGCGCGTCGTAGGAAACACGATAGAAATACGGGCAGTACTCATTCAGGACCCAGGACTTGAACTCCTGCCACCCGCCCGTTTCCCTGCCCGTCCGGCGGCAGAGCTTCTCGTATCCGCGGACAAGTTCGCCGATGTGGTTCGGGTCGTGATCGATGTGAAGATACCTGATCGAGAGCTGATCCCGGGCTTCTCGGAAGGAACTCCCCCCCACGGCCATCTCGGCCATGACGCTGGCAACGCCGGTCCGATCAGCGCCATCTCGACAGTGAACCAAGATCGGCCTGGGTGCGGATTCCAGCAAATCGATCAGCTTCCGAAGCTCCGGAACCGACGGCAGACTGGTCGCTGTCAGCCGGACGTCGTGACAGGGCACGCCGAGTCGCCGGGCGGTAGCGTGGGTGGCCTGATAAAACTCCCCTGAGCTCTTGCCTCGCAGGTTGATGATGGTCCGGATGCCGTAGGTGTCGACATAGTCGGCCAGTTGCTCGGGAGAAGGCTGGGCCGAGCGATAGACCTTCCCTTCCACCACTTCGTGGAAGTTGTTTCGGATTACGCGGACATAGATGGCGTACCCCCCGGCCGCTGCGGCGACGAGAATAACTGCAAGTACAGACGCAGAAAGGACCTTCAGAACCTTTCGCCTACCCGAAATAGGCTCACCGGCGTCACTCATCGCAGTGAGCATAGCATGAGGAGGGAATTCGTCCAAGCCCAAGCCGGACAACTGAACACCCGGGTTGGTCGTCCGGCCGAATCATCCCCCGCCGGCAAGGGCCGACGCGGGCGGAAATGCACCGTCCGGTCCTTGACAGGTTGGGGGGTGGTACGTATACTCCGCCGGTTTCTCGTCTCCCTGTACAAGACCGACAGGCCCGGCCTGCTGGCGGGCTCAGACAGCGAGGTATCCAAGTCGTGGCGAAGAAGTCCAGTTCAGGAAAATCCTCGAAGAAGACGTCCCGCAAGTCGGGAAAGAAGTCCGTCAAGAAGGCCGCCCGAAAGGTGGCCCGCAAAGCGGCGCGAAAGCCTGCGGGCAAGAAGACCTCGTCGGGCAAGAAGGACGCCAGGCGATCTTCCTCCAAGCCGAAAGCGACGAAGAAGTCCGCCAAGTCGGCGAAGAAGACGACAAGGACTGGCAAGAAAGCAGCCAGGAAGTCGACCAGCAAGGCTGCCAAGAAAGCCTCCAAAGCCACGAACAAGGCCGCTCGTAAGAAAACGGCCAACAAGTCCGCCGCCAAGAAGAGTTCCAAGGCCACGAAGAAGACCGCCCCCCGCAAGCGCAAGACAACCAGCAAGAAGACTCCGCTGACCAAGAAACAGCTCGCAAGGTTCCGCGAGTTGCTCCTGGAGAAACGCCGTGACCTGCTGGGCGACATGACCGGTATCGAGCACACCGCCCTGGGAACAGGCCGGGGAGATGGCAGCGGCGACCTGATGCCCACCCACCCAGCCGACCTCGGCTCGGACAACTACGAACAGGAATTCACGCTCGGGCTCCTTGAGAGCGAACGGACCCTGCTGAAGGAGATCCACGAAGCACTCGAGCGTATCGACGAGGGTACGTTTGGCATCTGCCTGGGCACCGGCCAACCGATCGGCATCCCGCGTCTCAAGGCCAGGCCATGGGCGAAGTACTGCATCGAATACGCCCGGATGATCGAGAAAGGCCTCGTGCGACCCGGAGAGCCCTGGGAGCCCGAAGACGACGAAGAAGACGACGAGGACGAGGAGTAGCCCCCCTTGCCCCCACGGGCGAATCTAACAGATGACTCCAGACAGGCGGAGGGGCAGACCCCTGCGCGGTCGGCGCTCAAGTCGCTTCCTGCGGTGCTCATCCTGGTCGTGGTTACGGGGCTGGGCCTTGCGGCCGATCTGCTGACCAAGCACTACGTCTTCGCCTCTTTGCTGAGCGATCCTGCCCTGGAAACGCAGGTTCAGCGTTACGCCCCCCACGCCGAGCCCGAGGCGATTCTCCGCGACCTTCAGGTCGCACGACAGGTCATGCCCGGCGTGCAGTTTCGACTGTCGACGAATCCGGGCGTAGTATTCGGCCTCAAGCCCCACCAGTCGCCGGCGATCCGACAGGTCATCGTCGCCGGGGCGACCCTGGTATCCATCCTGCTGGTGGTGGGGTTCTTCGCCGCCTCCCCCGCCCGAGCGGTTCCCACGCACATCGCGCTGGGGTGCATTCTCGCGGGCGCATTGGGCAATCTCTACGATCGGCTGCTCGGGGAGGTAACGCTGCCCGGCCTGCCGGGCCGACCAATCGAGAACCAGGTGCGTGACTTCGTCGATTTCTCACAGATGGGCTACCCGTGGATTTTCAACATCGCCGATGTCCTGCTGGTGGCGGGAGTGGCGATCCTGATCGTCACCTGGCTGCTGTCGGGACTGAAGCAACGTAAAGAGTCAGCCCGGACAGACTGACCCATCCCGAGGGCCCGATGCCCGCACCGAATCTCGGCACCGCCGACGCCCCAACCCCCCTGCGACGGGCGGTGGGCCTGGACCTGCTGACCGCTCTCTTGCTGATCGGTCTGACCTTCCTGCCTCTGCTCCTGCGACGCACGAAACTGGCCTTGCCGACCGAACCGTGGCTATTGGCCGGGCTGTGGGTGCTCGCCGCGGCATGGGCGACACTGAGCTGCACCTGCATCCGAACCCGGGATGCCCGCGAGGTGCAGCTTCTGGAGGGCTACCGCTGGCCGGTGACGTGCGCGCGGTCTGCGTGGAGGATCTCAGCGGGAATCGCGATCCCTGCCTGCGTGCTGGCCGCGCTGCCCCTAAGCGACAGCGTGGCAGGCCGCGAGCGCCTGGTGACCTTCCTTGTCGCGATCGGGCCCTTCGCCGCCGTTTCACTCCTGAACATCCGGACGCTCCTTCGAGGAGATCGCCCGACCGGGCAAGCCATCCACGATGCCCAACTGCGGGAAATGGCAGGGGCCATCGCGCAGCAGGCCGGGTTGAAAGGCGTAACGCTTCTCCCGTCGCCCGGGCTGTTGAAATCAGGCGGCGGATTGGCGGAAGCCGGAATCCATCGTGGCCGTCCTTGCGTTTGGATCGACACCCGGCAAGTGCCCTCGCTTCCAGAGGCCCAGCAACGACTGGTGATTGCCCACGAAATCGGCCATCTGGCGCGGAGGCCTCCCCTTGAAGACGCACTCGAACCGGCAACTGTAACGGTTGCGGCTGTGGTTCTGGGAGGCGTGGTTGTACTCACACGCAGCCCGGTTGAGACGTTCCACACGCTGCTGCCACGCGTGATCCTGGCTGCATTGGCCGCGGAGAAACTGACCATCCCCATGCGCAACGCCATCAGCCGATGGACCGAACGTCGCGCATGGCGATTTGCCCTGTCCACCGCGGGCGACCGTGAGGCAGTGGTCGGTCTCGCCCGGTCGCTGGGTATGGGCTGTCACCAAGGCCACGCGATGATGCACTGGCTGCTGGACACGCACCCGAGCCTGCAAGAGCTTCTGGAGATCCTCGCCGCCTGCCACAAGGAGAACGGGTCGAGGTGGCTTGGTTCATCGGGTAGGATGGACCCTGGAGAATCCGGAACTGAGGAGAGACGATGAAGGTATTTCTCGCTGGCATTATTCAGGGGTCGCTGGTGGAGGCAGCCATCCATGAGCAGGACTGGCGCGAGCCGATCAAGGACATTCTTTCCAGGCATGTGCCCGGCGCGGACGTGTACTGCCACTATTCCGAGCACCCAAACAGCATCACCTACGACCTGGCCGAAATCCGCAGGACCCTCACCGACGGGATCGAGCGAGCCGCAGCCAGCGACCTTGTGGTGGCCTGGTGCCCCAGCGCTTCGATGGGCACGGCCATCGAGATCTACGAAGCCTGCCGCAACCACGCAGCGGTGCTGACGATCTCCCCGCTGTCGGCCAACTGGGTGATCCGCGCGTATAGCGACCAACTCTTCGCGGGCCTGGAAGAGTTCGAGGCGTTCCTGGCCTCGCCGGAGTTCGGACAGTTGATGGACGACAAGCGCCGGGCACGCCAGGCCGGGGGGCAGGTGCCGTGAAACCCCGCATGCTGGAAATGACGATCGATCAACTGCGGGAGCAGTTGAAGCAATGGGGGGAGAAGCCCTTCCGCGCCGATCAGCTCGCCAACTGGGTCTATCGTCGCGGCGTCACGGATCCCCAGGAGATGAGCAACGTGCCGAGTCGGCTGGCAGAGCGGCTGGGGATTCTCACCTCCCGCGTCGCTGCCCGGGTCGACAGCCCGGACGGCGTGACCAAGCTGCTGATGGAGTTGGAAGACGGCCTGAGTGTGGAGACCGTGCTGATCCCCACGGCCGATCGCGCCACGGCGTGCGTGAGCACCCAGGTCGGCTGCGCAATGGGCTGCGCGTTCTGCGCTACGGGCCTCGACGGGCTGGCGAGGAATCTCCAGGCCGGGGAGATCCTCGAGCAACTTCTGCACCTCCGCCAGGCGACGGGCAAGGCGATTACCAACGTGGTGTTCATGGGTATGGGCGAGCCCCTGGCCAACTACGACGCCACGGTCCGGGCCGTGCGGGCGATTGTCGACCCAGAGCGGTTCGGGCTCTCGGCCCGACACGTAACGGTCTCGACGGTCGGCCTGCCGGACGGGATCCGCAGGCTGGCGAAGGAGAACCTGCCCATCACGCTGGCGATCTCGCTGCACGCCCCCAACGACCGCCTTCGCGAGGAACTGGTTCCCGCTGCCCGGGTCGCGAAGATTGGAGCGGTGATCGCCGCGGCGAGAGAGTTCTATCAGGCCCGTCACCGGGAAGTGACGCTGGAGTACTCGCTGATCCGCGACGTCAACGACTCGCTGGATTGCGCCGAGCAGCTGGCCGATCTGGCCGGCAGGCTGCGTTGCAATGTGAACCTGATCCGGTACAATCCGATAGCACAGTTGCCCTTCGCCCCGCCGGACGAACGGCAGGTGGACGCCTTCGCCGGCCGGTTGAGGCTTCGAGGGGTGAACGTGACGCTGCGGCGGTCCCGTGGTCGATCTGCCGACGCTGCCTGCGGGCAGTTGAGGCGAGCCACCACCGGGTCCGACGAGCCCTGACAGACGTGGAGTGTAGTCATCGCAAGCAAGGACAAGCACCCGAAGATCCGCCAGGACACCCGCTGGGCACGCGAGGACGAAGACGTCCAGCTCATGCTGCGTTTCCAGCAGGGCGAGTTGGAGGCTTTCGACCAGCTCGTGGAGCGCAACACCCGCAAGGTGCACGCGCTGATCTATCGCTTCCTGGGCGACCCGGACGTGGTGGAAGACCTGACGCAGGAGGTCTTCCTGCGGATCTACAAGACTGCCGAGCGGTACCAGCCAACGGCGAAGTTCAGCACGTGGCTGTACCGGATCGTCGCGAACCTGTCGTTCAACGTGCTGCGGTCGCGCAAACGGGCCCGGCCTGTCACGCTCGACCTGACCGGCAGCGAAGACGGCGAGACGTTCCATCGCGACATTCCCGACGAGCGGTACGGCTCGCCGGAAGACACGACCGACGAGGAGGAACTGCAGCAGAAGATTTCCGAGGCGATCCACACGCTGCCCGAGAACCAGAAGATCGCGATCATCCTCAACAAGTTCGAGGGCAAGAGCTACGAGGACATCTCGGAAGTGCTGGACTGTTCGACGATGGCCGTCAAGAGCCTGCTCTCGCGGGCCCGGGCCAATCTGCGAACCGCCCTGAGCCGATATATCAAGCAGTAAGGCCTCGGGTAGACGAGGGTTGACAGAACGGATACCGCGGACAGCCCGGGGCAAGAAAAAAAAGTAAAAACGTCTGCCTATGACGATTCCCTCTGCCCTCCGGGGGGTTACACGAAGTGATGGCAGATGGTCAGGTCCTTCGCCTTCGGGCGTCTCGGGTGGTCGATGGGGAGCAGAAAGGTTGCCTCCGGGCCACGGACCGCCACTTGGCCGCTAACGACACGTATACTGAAAAACCATGACCCAGCCACTGGGACAATCCGATCTCGACGATCTGTCGGCCTTTGTCGACGGAGAACTCGACGAACCGCGCCGAAGTGAGGTGGAGTCGCTCGTAGCAGGCGACCCTCGATGGGCGGCGGAGTACGAGCAGCTTCTCCGAATCGACCGAGCGCTGGACTGTCTGATCGCGCCAGAACCCCCTTCGGACCTACCCGACCGGATGATCCGCGAGATCCGCAGCGGCGGGTTGTCCGACGCGGACTGGCAGCTTGTCTCTGCCTGGCATGATGGCGAACTCGATCAGGCCGAGATGCAGCAGGTCGCGGCGAGACTGGAGGCAGAGCCCGCACTGGCCCGAGCGGCCGGGGAGATGGATCGCCTCGATGCCCTGCTCGACCGGGCGGAGGTCCCGCCTGCAGGCGACGATCTCGCCGAACGGATCAAGCGCAGCGTCCGAACCGCCCAGCCCGACGTGATCCCATCGGCGGGCATGTGGAAGCGAGCCCTTGCCCTGGCAACCGCCGCAGCGGTGGTTGTCGGCGTGAGCATCTACGCCTGGCAGGCCGGCGGGCCGGACACCGCAGCGGACAGGGATACCCCCGACGTCGCCACGGATGACGGGCGGGCACCCACCGAACAGAGCGGCGGCATGATGGACACCGTAGCCGAGAACCTCGACGGGCTCGACGAAGCCGAGCAGCTGGCCGTGGTGGCTACGGATCTGGTGAGCAAGTATGACGTGCTGGAGCACTTTGAGACGCTCCAGGCGATCGAGACACTCGAAAACCAGCAGGACCGGTAACGATGCGCAACATGGCTCGAACAATCTGCCTGGCCGTTGCAGCGGTGGGAATCGCTGCGGGGGTCGCCCTGGCGGACAACTCCCCGTCGGCATCAACCACCCCGCCGAAGGGCAGCATCGCCCGCCAGCTCCTGCTGAAGTTCAAGCTCCAGGCAGGCCGCAGCGGACTCGCCTTGGCCGATGCGCTCCGTCACAGCAGGAACGAGTGGGAGAGTCTCTCCCCCGATCAGCGTGAGCAGTTCCGAGAGGCTGCCTACGCGATTCTGCAGAAGAGCGAGAAGGACCAGGAGCAGATCCTCCTGCGCTACGAGAAGCTCATCAAGATGTCTGCCGAGCGGCAGGAAGCCTATCAGCGGCGAGCGAAGTGGCTCAAGGCCGTTCTCAAGACGCTCTCGGAGGAGCAGAAGCAGCAGCTCCTGAAGCTCAAGCCTCTCCAGCGGGCGCGCAGGCTCATCGAGATTCGTGACCAGCTCGTGGAACAGGGCAAGCTTGCCCTGGACGAACAAGACCAGGCCGATGGATCCCCGGATGATCCCGCCGCCGGAACGACCTCCACCAACGGCGACCCGAACGCAGCGGACTGAACACCGCTTCAGCCCCCCCCTTCTCCCCCTGTCAGAACCATTCTCAGGAATCGGTCGTTCCCGAAATCCGTTACCTCCGGCTGGGGAAGCTCCATGGTCCGCGCAAGCTCGGCGATATCCAGCCTCGGCAGGTCGCCGGAGGGCACGTCAACCCGTCGCGGATTGACATAGACGTGCAACTCATCGGCGAGCTGGCCGGCGGAGGTCAGGAAGCTTCCGAGAACGGCGGCCCCGCCCTCGACCAGCAAGTGCGTCCATTGCCGATGCCCCAGTTCGGCGAGCAAGGCCGGCAGGTCGACACCCGCCTCGCCTTCCGGAAGCGCAAGCAACTCCACGCCTACCTGGCGAAGCGTTTCCGCCCGCACCGGGCTGTTCTCGATCGCTCGCGCGGTCGTGGCAATCAGCACGGGTGAATCTCCGGCGGATCGGACTAGGGCGCTGTCCGGCGGGGTGCGAAGATGGCTGTCAAGAACGATCCGGACAGGCTGGCTCCCTTGCCCGGACCGGTTCGTCAACTGCGGATCGTCCGCCAGCACGGTGGAAACGCCCACGGCGATGGCGTCGATCCAGGAGCGGGTCTGGTGCACGTGCTCCCTGGCGGACGGGCCCGTGATCCAGCGGTCCTCACCCGGCGGCAGCGAGAGGTACCCGTCGGCTGTCTGGGCCCATTTGCAGATCACCCAGGGCCTGCCTGTCGTGCGGAGTTTCACATAAGGCCCGAGCAGCGACCTTGCCCGGTCCTCACAGATGCCGACGTCCACGTCGATACCCGCCTGCCTGCACTGCTCGATGCCCCGCCCCGAGACGCGCGGGTCGGGATCGACCATGGCAACGACCACGCGCCGCAATCCGGCTTCGATGACCGCTTCGGTGCAGGGAGGGGTCTTGCCGTGATGGCTGCACGGTTCGAGGGTGACGTACATCGTCGCTCCGCGAACATCGACGCCCTTTTTCGCCGCGTCGGCCAGGGCCTGCCTTTCCGCGTGCGGCCCTCCGAAGGCTTCATGCCACCCCCGGGCGAGTTCCACGCCGCCGGAGACGATCACGCAGCCGACCATCGGGTTCGGATGCACGCTGCCCAAACCTCGGCGGGCGAGGGTCAGGGCGCGATTCATCCAGTGCTGATCGGAAGGAGCCATGGCGAGGAGTATAGCCGCCCCCACCGGGTTTCCCAAGTGGGGACGCGTGCGGGCTGGCATCAGCAGGAGGACGGTCGGAGCGTGCGAGAGGGACCGCCTTCAATGCCAAGTTACCACGCCTTCTGGCCGCGCCGAATAAGAATGCGGTTAAGAGCATGTGAATCTGCGGGCTACACAAATGTTGTGCGTTCGCGAGCCCCGGGCAGAAATACAACGAGGCCGGCACGTTGTCCGTACCGGCCTCGCTGGCATGGTACCGCAAAGAGTCACACCTGGTGCCACTTGCGATGGTTGTCGAACACAGTACGTAATGTGCGGCGGGAGAGCCCGGGCCTTGGGAGCCCGGGCTTTCCAGAAGCGACTGCCGTGGTGGTGGTTCCTAGAAGTCCAGTGCGAAGCGGATCGCGAAGATATCCGCAGCGTTGGAGGTATCGCGGGAATCCACACACGCACGGATGTAGTTGAACTGAATCTTCGTGTTCGGATTCAGGTACCAGTTCACGCCAACCGTTGCGTCGTGCATCGTGCCGGCCGAGTCGGGCAGACCGTCGCCGTCGTCGAGGTCCAGCATCGAATAACGCATGGTTACTTCCCAGGCGCCCCAGCCACCGTCTTCGCCGAAGTTCTGCTTCGGAGACAGGCGACCGACGCCCTTGCCAAGCTTGTACGAACGGTGCTCGCCGGTGAGGAAGTAACCCGCCGAGATGTACCAACCACAGAAGTTGTGATCGTTGGCAGTGGTCCCGGTGGGGGAGTCTTCCTCGGCCCAGACACCGATGTACTCGCCCTGTGCCCAGAACGGGCCATGATGGAAGATAGCCTCTGCACCGATCATGTTGATCCACTCGACATGATTGAACGTGCCGGTGTCGATCAGGCGCTCGGTGTTGTGGTACTCCGGTCGTGCACGGAAACGAACGTTGCCTGCGTTCAGCGCCGTGTCGCCGTAGGCATCCTCGGCATACTGCAGGTTGTAGGCCACGCCGAGGTGGATCAGCTTCTCGCCCTTATTCTCGAACCAGGGCACGTACGTAACCCGCGAGGCGAGGTTGTACCCGCCGTCGGATTCGTCCCGTCCGCCCTCGGGGGAGGTCAGACGATAGACGCTGACGTACCAGTTCAGCTTCTTGTCCAGCAAGCTGTTGTTGAGCATGATACCTACCTGGCGATCCGGCGCAAATGTTGTCGGCAGGCCACGCTCGAGGAACTCGAGGTACTTGCTGGAGGTAATTTGCTCGAGGCTGAACGGCTGGACGTAGTGACCAACGGTCAGGGTTCCGACCACGGGCAGTTTCTTGACCTGGATGTAGGCATCCTTGATGTCTACCTCTCCGCCACCCTGGACGCCGGCGAAGTCGACCTGCAACTTGTAGCCAACGTTGTTGTAAATCGAACCCGAGGCGTAGAGACGCAGACGGCGGAACTCCGTTCCGTCTTCCAGGTTCTCGTCCGTGTCACTTTCGATTCCGGTGTCATCGATCCAGCCCATGTCGACCTGAATGCGGCCGCCCAATTTCAGCTTGAACTGGCCGTTGCCGGACTCGAATCGCAGGCCCTTGTCCCAGTACGCGCGGAAGTCGTTCTCGCCCATGGCGCGACCGGCTTCCCGCTCCTGCTTCATGAAGTTCAGGAAGTTCTCGTTGTACTTCTCCTGGGCCTGCTGCTTCTTCTCCAGAGTTTTCAGGCGCTGATTCAGGCCTTTGACGGTATCACGAAGATCGTCAATTTCGTCGGCCGCTGCCACGCCTGCGACAGCAACGACCATCAGGCCTACAATAAATTTCTTACATCCTTGCATGCGATGCTCCTTTCCCAGTCGCTCTTGGGTGTCCCGCTCCGAGGGAACAAGATTGTAAGCAAGCCGCCGCGACTTGCCTGGCCGGGAGAATGCCAACGAGAACCTAAGACCGCGCTCATACTTTGCTAAGATGGCGCTAAGGAACCCTGGACTCCTCTTCCCGGAGTATCGTTAGCTTCGTATCGACAGGCAGGGGGGAAAAACCTTAGCCCTTTACGCAGTCTTCACACCCACTGGAAGTGGGATTTCTTCCAATGCAAAGCGGGCCCGTCCTCTCAGGGACGGACCCGCCGGAAAGCAGCCCTATGTCAGCCGAAGCCCATTGCGGGGTCTCTACCGAATGTACTCGTTGACGATGTTCTCCAGCATCTCGACCCGGCCGGACTCGTTCGCGTCGGCTTCGCCCTTTTCGCTCATGTACTTCTTGAGGTCGGCGAAGCTCGTCTTGCCCGACTCGATCTCCGCGCCGATTCCGCTGTCCCAACTGCTGTAGCGGTTCTTCACGAAATCGCTGAGCACGCCGTCCTTGCGAATGGCGGCTGCTATCTTCAGGCCTCGGGCGAAGGCGTCCATCGCGCCGACGTGGGCATGGAACAGGTCCACCGGCTCGATCGACTCGCGAGCGACGTGGGCGTCGAAGTTCAAACCGCCCGTGGTGAATCCACCGGCCTTGAGAATCGTCAGCATCGCGTACGTTGTCTCATAGATATCGGTGGGGAACTGATCGGTGTCCCAGCCAAGCAGCAGGTCGCCGCGGTTGGCGTCGACCGAGCCCAGAATGCCGTTGATCGCCGAATACTCCAGTTCATGCTGGAACGCGTGGCCGGCGAGGGTGGCGTGATTGGCTTCGATGTTCATCTTGAAGTCGTCCGCCAAACCATACTTCTGGAGGAAGGCGAAGCAGTTGGCTGCGTCGAAATCGTACTGATGCTTCGTGGGCTCCTTGGGCTTGGGCTCGATGTAGAATTGGCCTTCGAACCCGATCGCCTTCTTGTGTTCGACCGCCATGTGCAGGAACTTCGCCAGGTGGTCCAGCTCCCTGCCCATGTCCGTGTTCAGGAGGCTCTTGTAGCCTTCCCTGCCACCCCAGAAGACGTATCCCTGTCCACCCAACTCGTGGGTCACCTCCAGCGCCTTGGCCACCTGTGCGCCCGCATAGGCAAAAACATCGGCGTTGCAGCTCGTGGAGGCGCCGTGCATGAACCGCGGATGCGTGAACAGACATGCCGTCCCCCACAGGGGGGTGATCCCCGTCTCTTGCTGCTTGGACTTGAGCAGGCGGGCGATCTCGTCGAGGTTGCTGCAACTCTCGGCGAAATCCCTGCCCTCGGGCGCAACGTCTCGGTCGTGGAAACAGTAGAACTGCACGCCCAGCTTGCTGCAGAATTCGAAACACGCCTCCACCTTGTTCCGAGCGGCCTGCATCGGGTCATCGGCCTGCCAGGGCATCTGTCGGGTGTCTACCCCGAACGGATCAGCCCCGCCGTTGCAGAAGGAGTGCCAGTACGCCACAGCAAACCGCAGGTGATCGGCCATCGTCTTGCCTTCCACCTGCTCCGTGGGGTTGTAGTGCTTGAAGGCCAAGGGATTGTCCGAATCCGGTCCCTCGAAGGCTATTTTGTCTACGCCGGGGAAATAGTCAGCCATCGGTCTTGCTCCTGTTCTCTGCCAGCCGCTCGTGCGCGGGGGCAATGTATGGATTCTTCGCTTCTGGAGGGATTGTATCCCCCGCCTTGGCGGTTGCAAGAACCGGCAAAGGCTGGGAGGCGGTTTCAGGGCCTCGATTCGGTCTGCCCGGGGGGCATACGGAATTGGCCCTGCTGCTTGCGGAGACGACAGTCCTTGCGGCCATTCGTTCAGCGTAAACAAAGTTTTTTAAAGTGCTTGTGACTGAAATGACGGACCGGGAAACATGGAATTGACAGGTGGGATTACTTCAGTCGCCCCCCTGAGGCGCCGATGAGGACCATGGCCGGATTCCAACGCGAGGAAACGATGGGGAAAACAAGTTGGCCCACAATCCTACCTGCCGTCCTGGGTATTGCCCTGGTCACTGCCCTGCAGTGCTTCCGGGACAGCATCCAGGCCGACCAGCTCAGCCCGGAGGCGATCGCACGGCTGGAGCGGGCGCGTGAGCCTCGCCGGGGAGACGAGGCGCATAGGGGCCGAGTCGTGCTCGTCGGAAATCCGACCCCGAAGCAAACCGCCGTGCCCCAACCCTCGGGAAACGATACAAGAGAGGCCGGGGAACCGATCTCCCCGGACGGAGAGGCCGTCGCCCTTCGTCCTGCCGACGCCAAACCTACCGACATCCATGTCTGGGAGGTCATCGAGGAGCAGAAGCACCGCAAGACGCATTCTCCTCCGCCCCGACCCCGTAGTACCTGGGGCGAAACGTCCAGTCTCTCGGAGGAACCTCAGGCCGCCACAACCGAAGTTCATCGTATACGGACGCCCAGACTGGTTGCCGGGGAACGCGGCCATTCCGACAACAGACCGGATGTACTCTCCGACGTACCAGAGGTAGCCCGGCCGGCCAGGAAGACCAAGCCAGTGCCCGACGTACGCCTGTCCCGCAGATCGGACGGAGAAGCTCACAAGCCCCTTCCCCACAACCAGGAAACACCCCTGGCCGTGGGCGTCAACTCACCGGCCGTCGAGACGAATCGGCGTGTCGACCCGCAGCGGCTGCACGTGAAACTGGTAGAGGCCTCCAAGCTCGCCCAACGAGAGGCCGAAGCCTTCCAACCGGACAGGCCGCCCAGCATCTCGACCGACACGACGGTCGAAACCGGACGATTGGACACCAGCCTGGCCGCTGCAGCCGAATCTCCTCCCTCTTCCAGACGGAGAAGGGCTACCGACCCGATAGAAGCCCCCTCCTCGACGCGACCAAAGCTTACAAGCCCTGCTCCGGAGTTGCCCGATTCCGCACCACTTCGGCCCGCAGAAACCGAAGACGTTCTGGCCGCAGTGACCCATCCAGCCGAGGGGGATGCTCCCCTCACCGATGCATCTCTGCCGGTTGGCAAGCCCCGCCTGGATTCCGTCGACGCCCCGCGGGTCAGCGAAGTCAAAGCCGCCAGTCCGGCTGATGTGGTCGGGGTCCGCAGGAAGGCTACTGGCCCGGTGGATGCCGTGGCAAGGTCTCTCAAACCGAACGACTCGGTCGAGGTCGATGCCCCCGACGTGCCCAGAGACCAGAAGGCCTTGGCAAGTCGCACCGACCAGTCGACCGGCTCGGATGAACCCCAAAGCCCCCAGGCCTCGCAAGAGACGCAGACCGACGAGGTCCCCAAGAACGTCAACCCCTCGGACCCGACGACCTGGAAAGAAGGCCAGGATCGTAACCTTCTTCTGATTATGGCGTTGCAGGACAGTGATCGGTATGTTCGCAAGTGGGCGGCGGAAGTTCTCGGACCCACGGGCGACAAACGAGCCGTCAAGCCGCTGATTCGGCTTCTGGGAGACGACGACTGGTCGGTCCGGCGAAGCGTGATGTACTCGCTGATGCAGATCAAGGATGACCGCGCGGTCAAACCCCTGATCGACGTCCTCCGAAAAGGCACCGACAAGGACCGCCAGCTTGCCGCCGTGGTTCTCGGACGCATGAATGCAACCAAGGCCGTCGGATCGCTCATCGACAGCCTATCTGATAGCGACTGGGAAGTCCGAGAAGCCTGTGCCATCGCCTTGGGGCAGTTGGGCGATCGCGAAGCCCTGGCTGCCCTCCGCAGGGCAGCCGCAGACGAAGATGAGGACGTCAAGCGAGCGGCCCGTCGCGCCATCCAGCGCGTGACCGAAGGCAAGCAGACTGTCGCCCAGCGCGACGACGAGGAATAGCCCCCCGCCGATCGGCCTCGAACCTTCTCCAGGAATCTCCCCCTACCCTGTGCGTCCTGCTGTGTATCGGTCTAGAATGCCGCAAAGGCTGCATCGTCGAAGATCAAACAAGACCGTAAGGCAGGAGACCTGCATGAAGTACGAGTACGACCTGATCACCATCGGCCTGGGTCCGGCGGGAATGGCTGTGTCGATCATGGGCTCGATGATGGACCTGAGAGTCTGTGCCATCGAGGCCGATCGCATCGGCGGCGAATGCATGAATGTCGGGTGCATTCCCAGCAAGTCACTGCTGCAGATGGCCCGGACAAGGGCGATGTTTGACCACTTGCAGACCATGGGCCTCGCCCAGATGCCCAGACCCGACGTGGTCGACCCGTTCCCTCGCATCGCCAAGTACCTCGACTACATCCGCGATGCCAAGACCATGAAGATGTTCGACAAAGTCGATCTGCATCTTCGCGAGGGCAAGGCCTCCTTCGTGGACCCACACACCGTAGCCGTCGGCGACAAGCAGTTCACCGCGCAACGGATCTTCATCTGCGCCGGCACCCGTCCAGCCCTTCCGCCCATCGAGGGGCTTGCCGAGTCGGAACCTCTGACCAACGAAACCATCTTCCGCATCGAAGATGTTCCGGAATCGATGATCGTCCTTGGCGGGGGCGCGATCGCCTGCGAAATGGCCCAGGCGTTCGCCCGGCTGGGCAGCAAGGTGACGCTCGTGATGCGCGGCAGGAGCATCCAGTGGCGGGAAGACGTCGACGCCGCCGAGATCATTCAGAACACCTTCCGGGAAGAAGGCATCGACGTTCTCACGCGCCGAACCATGACCCGGGTCGAAAAACGCGACGACAGGTTCGTTCTCCACACCGAGGAAGATGGCGAGATCTTCGCTGAGCAGCTGCTTAGCGCCACCGGCCGGCGGATGGACCTGGACGCTCTGAAGCTCGGTAACGCCGGGGTGGATTTCACCGACGCGGGAATCACGGTCGACAAGTACCTTCGCACCAGCCGGAAACACATCTATGCCGCGGGCGACTGCAACGGATACGCCCAGCTGTCGCACGCGGCGATGCACCAGGGCATGATCGCGTTGATCAACAGCATGCTGCCTTGGCCGATGAAGCGGGATTTCCGCAAGTTCGTGATCCCCTGGACCGTTTTCACCGAGCCGGAGTACTCCTATGTGGGCCCGCGGGAGAGCGAACTCCGGAAACGAGGCGTGAAGTACGAGACGATCACCGTGCGATACGCCGACTACGGAGCAGCCATCGCCGAGGACCTCGAGAAGGGATTCGTGAAGGTGCACGTCTCCCCGACCGGGAAGATCCACGCCGCCTGCATCGTGGGCGAGGGGTCGGGCGACATGATCAACGAATGGGGTCTGGCGATCCAGAAGGGCATTCGCATGCACGATGTCATGATGCTCCAGCACTCGTTCCCAACGATGAGCTTTCTCAACAAGCGCATCGCGGAGACCTGGATGCAGAACCGCATGAAATCCGCCCGCCTCCGTAAAATGGCTGCGTGGTTCTTCCGGCACTGATCGCGGCAAGCCCGCGACAAGGCTTGACATCCGTCAGCCATCCGCCCAGCATACCCAGACTGCACCCCGCTTCGCGAAGGCTTCGGCAGGGCGCAGTTTGCTTCCCGCAACCCTACAGCCACAAGGAACACTGAGATGCCCCAGATTGCTCCCTGGTTCGCCGACGGCAAGTACGGCGTGTTCATCCACTGGACGCTCAAGAACATCGAAATGGACTTCGACGAGCCAGCCGACGATATGACACTCGACCTTCAGCGTCAGTGGGCCCGCGAGCGGTTCACGGCATCGAAGTTCGACGCCCGCCAGTGGGCCCGGTCGTTTAAGGAGTGGGGGGCGCAGTACGCCGTGCTGACCACCAAGCACCACATCGGCTTTGCCCTGTTCGACGGCCCGGGCAGCGAGATGACCTCCGTCAATTACGCCCCCGCCAAGAGAGACATCGTAGCCGAGTACGTCGAGGCTCTCCGGGCAGAAGGCATTCGCGTGGGCCTGTACTACTCGCTGCCGGACTGGTCCCACCCGGACTACGCTTCGCTCACCGGCGGGGACAACCCCCGGAGCTACTCCAAGGAAGATCAGCCCGAGCGATGGAACCGGTTCGTGGAGCAGATGTTCGCTGAGGTCCGCCACCTCTGCACAGCGTACGGGCCTGTCGACATGCTCTGGTTCGACGGCGACTGGGAACGGACCGCAGAGCAGTGGCGCACCGTCGAGCTGGCGGAGATGATCCAGGAACTCCAGCCCCACGCGATCTTCAACAATCGCCTCCGCCATCGATGCCTGGGGCACTTCGGCACGCCGGAATCTGCAGCCCCTCTGTCTGCGCCCACCGGGTTCTGGGAGCACTGCACGACCCTGGGCGATAACTGGGACGGGCAGGCAGCGAACCGGAACGTCAAACCGCCTTCGGAGCTCATCCGCCTGGCCTGCGACATGGTGGGCATGGGCGGAAACGTGCTGCTGAACATCGCTCCGCGGGGCGACGGCACGATTCCGCAGGTTCAGGCCGACGCCATGACCGAAGTCGGGGATTGGATAAACGCCCACTCGGAAGCGATCTACGGCACCGAGGCAGGTCTGCCGGCGGGCCTGTTCCACGGTGCATCCACCCACAAGGGCAGCGTGCTCTACCTGATCGCCTACGACCAGCCTCGAGATTCTGTCGTGGTCAAGGGCCTGTGCAGTCCTGTTGCCCGGGCCGTCCACCTGACAAGCGGCCGGGAGCTCAACTGGCATGTTTCCGGAGGCAGGCCGAAATTCGGCAAGCCAGGCTGGCTGTTCGTGGAGGTACCACCGGAGTGCATGGACCCCCACGCCACGGTCATCCGTCTTGAATTCGAGAACGACGAACTGGTCGTTCAGCATCCCGACGGCAGCAGAAAGACCTGGCGAGGAAGGCCGGTGCTGACCGAACAGGCCACCGTCGAGGAACGCTGAGTTCGGCAGTATCGCTTTTGGAGGCCTCGGCAACCTTGACACATAGGCCTGTTGAGGATAACATCCTCTGGTTTCCGATGTCTGGGTACTTCGGCCTCGGCCGAAGGAGTTACATAGCGTGGCCAGGAAAAAGAACTCGGTGGCGCCGTTCGAGGTTGTGGCAGGGATCGGCAGAACCCAGCACAAACCGGCAGGCGGCGAGCGCACGAAACCGGGCGACCAGAAGG
>CAZXSK010000005.1:37963-73526 GCA_964642855.1 uncultured Planctomycetaceae bacterium
CGTGTTGCTTGGCGGACTGCTGGTCTTGCTGCTGGGAGCATTTGTTCTGGGCCGGTCGACGGCGCCGCAGCCCCAGGCACCCACGGAGGTCAACAAGGCAGGGACCGAACCGGTGATTACCGAGAATCGCGTCCCTGGCTGGTATTATCTGGTGGTCGAGGCGATGAATGGCAACAGTACGGCTGACATCGCCCAGGCCGAAGCGCTGAAGACGTATCTGGACAAGCACGGCGTGCCGGTGACAATCCATGGCTATGAGCAGGACGGGGTCAGGGCGATCCTGATCTCCCGAGCGGGGTTCGAGAACCCGCGAAGTCCCGCTGCCGGCGAGTTCGTCGAACGGGTACAGCAGTTGGGACAGCAGTATGCCGACCAGTTTGGCTCGAGGTTCAACTTTCGGCCGACCAAGCCGGGAGAGGAAACCGGGCCCTGGTTCGTGCAGTGGGAATAGCGAAACACAGACAGACTTTACGGAATCCGTATCAGGAGTATTGACCGATGACGATGGACAGGACCCTGAAGGTACACGGCGGACTGCTTCGGGCGCGAAGCGTGCTGACCCGGGCGGAACGAATCGCACGCCTGATGGAAGAAGGCAAGTTTGATCCGGAAGAGGATAGCCCCCTCGGTCTTCCCAAGGTGCGGGTGAAGACCTCCAAGGCTGGCAGCAAGAAGAAGGAAGCCAAGGAAGAGGCGGAAGAAGGAGTCGCCGCCGAAGCCGGTGCCGAGAGCTCCGAAGGCGCTTCCGAGTAGCCAACCCCTGCCTGTGGCGGATCCCGATGCGTAACTCCAAACGAGCCGTCCCGGCCTGCCGGGATGGCTCGTTTCAGGCGCATCGCCTCTGAACTTTCTCCCGGAGACAACCATGGACAACCTCTGCAGAATTGCCTCCCGCATGAACAAGCTGGATGCTTCCGGCATCCGCAAGGTCTTTGACCTTGCAGCGAAGATGACCGACCCGATCAACCTGTCGATCGGCCAGCCCGATTTCGACGTACCCGATAGCGTCAAAGACTCCGCCGTCGAAGCGATCCGCAAAGGCCACAACCGCTACACCCAGACCCAGGGCACGGCTGCTCTTCGAGAGAAGATCGCGCGAAGCTGCGCCGAGGAATTCGGGTGGAATGACGCCGACGACCGCCTCTACCTGGTGACCTCCGGGGTGAGCGGCGCACTGGTTCTGGCGATGCTCACACTGGTTGACCCAGGCGACGAAGTGGTCTTCGCGGATCCCTACTTCGTGATGTACTCCCACCTGGTGAATCTCGCCGGCGGCGTGCCCGTGGCGGTGGATACCTATCCGGACTTCACCCCCGACCCCCAGAAGATCGCCGACGCCATCGGGCCTCGCACGCGGATGCTGATCATCAACTCCCCTGCCAATCCGACGGGCAGAGTGTACAGCGAACAGGAACTCCGGGAGATCGCAGAAATCGCACGCAAGCACGAGCTGCTGGTGGTGTCCGACGAGATCTACGACCGGTTCTGCTACGACCAGCCTTTTGTTTCGATGGCTTCGCTGTACGAGAACACGTTGCTGATGCGGGGTTTCTCCAAAACCTGCGCGATGACGGGCTGGCGTATCGGGTGGTGCACCGGCCCCAGGCCCATCATCGAGAAGATGACGATGCTCCAGCAATACAGCTTCGTATGTGCCCCAAGCATGGCGCAACAGGCCGCACTGACAGCGATGGACACCGACGTTTCCGAGCAGGTCGCGCACTATCGCCGCAAACGTGACATGGTCGCAGACGCCCTGTGCGAGAGTTTCGGACTGGTCAAGCCCGGGGGTGCATTCTACGCATTCGTTCCCGCACCGGGCGGGGACGCAACGACGTTCGTTACCAAGGCGATCGAAAACAACGTGCTGATCATCCCGGGTGGCGTGTTCTCAACGAAGGACACGCATTTCCGTATATCCTACGCTACCAGCGACGACCAGCTTGCCAGGGGGTTGGGGATCCTCCAAAGCCTTCGCTGAGCAAAAATCGCTTGCATAATCTCCCCCGACCGACTAAAAGGCCGCAATCCCCAAACCGCCCCGGAGGCGGTTACGGAACACGAGGATCACGGATGAAGTTTCACCTTGTGGACACAATCGAATCGATCGATCCTGGCGAGCGGATCATCACGAGCAAGTATCTCTCGCTGGCCGAGGAGTACCTTGGGGACCATTTCCCCGCTTTCCCGGTGCTTCCCGGCGTGCTGATGGTCGAAGCGATGACCCAGTCGGCTGCCTGGCTGGTGCGTCTGGCGCAGGACTTCTCCCACAGCGTGGTGATACTTTCCCAGGCCCGCAATGTACGGTACGGGTATTTCCTGAAACCAGGAAACATCCTCCGATGCGACGTACAGGTCGTATCGCTTGGAGACGATATCTCGAAGTTCAAGGCTACGGGCACCATCGGTGATCGCCAGTCGGTGACAGCCCGCCTGGAGCTTCGATCCATGAACCTTGTCGACCGATCGCCGCATCTTGCCGATGCGGATCGGTCGATTGTCCAACAGTGCAGGAAGACGTTTGAGCTGATAGGTGGCCCGGCTGCCCTGGCAGGCGCCCAGGCCTGAATTGTCCACAGCAGGATCGCAGTTGCGTTGACTTGCGAGGGGTTCATCCCCTATACAATGAGATCCGTTTGGGCGACGCAGGACGCGAGCGCCCCCGATCATAGCGGCACGAGAGGAGACAACAGACAATGCCGATGACCGAAGAGGAAATCTTCGAAAAGGTACGGGATGCCCTGGTCGAAGCCCTGGGCGTGGACGATGACGAGGTGACCCCCGACGCGAAGATCTCCGCCGACCTCGGGGCTGAATCCATCGACTTCCTGGATATCACGTTCCGCCTGGAGAAAGCGTTCGACATCAAGATCCCCCGCGGGGAGTTGATTCCGGACAATCTCCTGAACAATCCGCAGTATGTCCAGGATGGCAGGCTGACCGACGAAGGCCTCAAGGAATTCGAGCAACGCATGCCGCACGCGGATCTCTCGGAGTTCAAGCAGGACCCGTCGGTCGACAAGATCATGGACCTGTTTACGGTTCAGACGATCATCAACTATGTGAAGGGCAAACTCAACGCGTAACCACCTGCGGCGCCGCGGAGGAATTCCTCGCGGCGCCGATTGCGCGCCCATTCCACCATGCGTTGGATCTGGATAGATCGATTCATCGAGTTCGAGCCCGGTGTGCGGGCCACGGCGGTCAAGAACATCTCCCTGGCCGAAGAGCACTTGCACGATCACTGGGAGGCCTATCCCATCATGCCCGCGTCCCTGATGATCGAGGGCATGGCACAGACGGCAGGAATCCTGGTCGGTCAGGCGCGGGACTTCCAGGAGAAGGTCATCCTCGCCAAGATTACCAAGGCGGAATTCCAGGATATCGCCACGCCGGGCGATCAATTGCAGTACCGGGCGGAGATCGATGTCGTCTCCGAAGAAGCCGCCTCAACCCGCGGAACGGTGCTGCGAAACGGTGAACCCTTCGGCGAGGTGAATCTGATGTTCTCGCACATCGACAGGAATCTGGCCGGCATCGAATTTCCGGAAGAGAACTTCGTGTTCACCGGTCAGTTCGAACGCCTCGTAGCGCCCTTCCTGGAGGACGCCCATGACTGAGCGCCTCGCGGGCATTACGGGCCTTGGCGTGGTAACCGCTGCGGGCATCGGAATCGATGCGCTCTGGGACGCCTTGGTGGAGGGCAGGTCCTGCATTGGCCCGATCAGCCTGTTCGACGCCGCCAACTTCCCCTGCTCCATCGGCGGGGAGATCCAGGGCTTCTCCGCACGCAAGTTCGTCCCCAAGAGCTATCGCAAGAGCGTCAAGGTCATGGCCCGGGACATTGAGATCGCGGTGGCTGCAGCCGATCTTGCAATCAAAGATGCCTCGGCAATCACCAAGGCCTGCGACGAAGGCGAACCTACCGTCACCAACGACCGGCTGGGCTGCAACATTGGGGCTGGCCTGATCTGCACCGACCTCGATGAACTTGGCATGGCTGTCAACACGGCGGTCACCGACGGCGAGTTCGACTTCCGCAAGTGGGGCAAAGAGGGGCTGGACAATCTCCATCCGCTCTGGCTGCTGAAATACCTGCCTAACATGCTTTCATGCCACGTGACGATCATCCACGGGGCGGAAGGGCCGAGCAACTGCATTACATGCGGGGCCGCATCCGGCCACATGGCCTTGGGCGAGACAGCCCGGTACGTTGCTCGTGGAGCGGTGGACCTTGCCTTTGCAGGCGGGGCGGAAAGCAAGCTCAACCCCATGGGCCTGATGCGACAGCAACTGCTGAAGCGGCTCTGTACGACGGACAACGACCAATCGGACAGCGCTGCCAGACCTTTCGACCGGCAGCACCAAGGGCTGATCGTCGGAGAAGGTGGCGGGCTGCTTATGGTTGAAGAAATCGACCACGCCAAGGCCCGGGGAGCGAGGGTGTACGCTGAGATCGCCGGCTTCGGAGCGGCATGCGATCCTGATGGCATGAACGTAACGAGCCCCTCCGACGGTGGTCTGGCCCTTGCGATACGCCGCGCGATGAAGGACGCGAATGTCACCCCCGACGAGGTCGATCTGATCGTGACGCACGGCACGGGCGTTCCTGGCGAGGATGCCCTGGAATCTGCGGCCTGGCAGAAGGCGCTAGGCGAGAGGGTATCGAGCATCCCTGCCATGTCGATCACGGGAACGATCGGGTCGCTCTTCGCCGGAGCCGGAGGCGTGCAACTTGCCGTAGCCGCTCGGGCATTGCAGGAGCAACTTGTCCCGCCGACACGGAATTACTCTGCCCCCGCCGAAGGCTGCAGCCTGCAGTTCCAGACCGATCCCACGGCTCGCGAGATACGAACCCTCGTGAGCGGAGCTTTTTCCGTGGGCGGCCAGAGCGCTGTTTGCGTGCTTAAACAGGCGTGATTGAGGGCAAATGATACCGGCGACCCGACCGCCAGGACATAGCGATACACCATGAGCGATCATCGGATAGTCATAACGGGTATGGGAACCGTCAACCCACTGGGGCACGACGTTGAATCGACCTGGGAGGCGATTCTCGCGTGCAGGAGCGGCGTCAGCAGCAACGAGCTGTTCGATGCATCGACATTCCCCACGACCTTTGCCGCCCAGGTGAAAGGGCTGCGACTGGCCGATCATCTCGATGACGCAGAGAAGCACGCCACGGCAGGCCGACACTGCACGTTCGCTCTGGCCGCTGCTTCCCAGGCATGGAAGCAGGCCGGACTGGACGACTACGAGTCGCTCGACCGCGACGGCGTGGGTATCTATCTGGGATCCGGTGAAGGCAGCCTGGATTTCAAGAACTTCACTTCGCTGCTGATCGACGCATGGGACGACCGTCAGGTCGATACCAAACGCTGGGCGGATCTCGCCTTCGAGCGGATGGACCTGTACCGCGAGGTGGAGCAGGAATCGAACATGGTGCTTTCGCACCTGGCTGGGGAGTTCGGCATACGCGGGCCGGCTTTCAACGTGCTGACCGCATGTGCCGCCTCCACCCAGGCGATCGGCGAGGCCGCCATGCAGATCCGACGCGGCGACGTGGATGTGCTGATCTCCGGCGGCGCCCATAGCATGATTCACCCGTACGGCCTGTCGGGTTTCAATCGCCTGACAGCCCTTTCGACGCGCAACGACGAAATCGAATCGTCCTCCAGGCCGTTCGACCTTACCCGTGACGGCTTTGTTCTGGGTGAAGGGGCGAGCATTCTCATTCTGGAGAGCTACGAACACGCCAAGGCACGCGGCGCAAAAATCCTCGCTGAAATCATCGGCTATGGAGCCAGTGCCGACGCATTCCGGATCACCGATCAGGATCCCCAGGGACTCGGAGCAGCATCGGCAATGAAGGCTGCCCTTGCCGATGCGGACCTGACTCCCGGCGATATCGACTACGTCTCTGCACACGGCACGGGAACCACCCAGAACGATCAGGTAGAAACGCGGGCAATCAAGGTCGTCTTCGGCGATGACTGCAAGGTTCCCGTATCCAGCGCCAAGAGCATGCTTGGGCACCTGATCGCAGCGGCCGGGGCTACCGAACTGATCACCTGCATTCTTGCCATCCGGGACCAGGTGCTCCCCCCCACCATCAACCTGCACCACCCCGACCCGGAATGTGATCTGGACTACGTTCCAAACGAGCCTCGCAAGGCGGACGTGAGCATCTGCATGAGCAACTCCATGGGCTTCGGGGGCCAGAATAACACGCTGATACTCACGGGCGGGAAGTCCTGAAAACCGGCGCCGGCCTTGAACGAACCTACCTGCAGGCGGTACCATTTTCACCGAAGCAGAAACCACTGTCTCTGTTTCGATGGCACGGGAGAACCAGATCGGGACGATGACCTTGGGCGCTTTCCTTCTCGCCGACGTCTGGACATGGATGGCCAGGAACTGGGCGTTCCTCGCGATCCTGTTCACCTGCATCTCGCTGCTGGGGTTTCTTGTCTGGCTGGCGGCGAAGTACATCCGCATCTGCCTGAACATCTTCATCGACACCTATCCGCCAATGTCGATGAGCCCGCTGGACTTCAAACCGCTGCACGGAGAAGTGGTCCGCTTCCGTAGTTTCGACGGAACAAGCCTTCGGGGCATGCACCTGATGACGCCGAACCGCTCGGCGTACAAGGGCACGATCCTTTTCTGCCACGAGTTCCACTCCGACATGTACAGCTGTGCCCGCTATGCCAGGCCTCTGATCGACTCGGGCTTCGACGTGTTCACGTTCGACTTCCGAGGCCATGGTGAAAGCAGTTGTCCCGGGCGCTACAGGCCTCTCCAGTGGCCAAGCGACAAGGACATGCAGGACGTCCTCGGGGCATGCGCGTATGTCGAGTCGCAACTGGCTGCCGAGGGCAAGCCGCCTGAGGTGGGATTGTTCGGCATCTCCCGGGGAGCCGGAGCCGGACTCCTTGCAGCCTCGATCACCCCGAGCATCAAGGCGATCGTCACCGACGGTGCTTTCAGCACGGAAACCACGCTGACAGCCTTGATGCGACGCTGGGCAAGCATTTTCGCTCGCATCCGCCTGGTCTATGAAAACCACACCGAATCGTTCTGGCGATCCCTCCTGTGGCTGATTCTCAAACTCGCCCAGCCAAAGATGGGATGCCGATACCTCTCCGTCAGGAAAGCCCTTAGGGAAATGGAGCCCCGGCCGATCCTGTTTGTTCATGGCCAGCGCGACAGCTACATCCACTTTGACCAGACCCAGATGCTCTACGACCTGGCGCCGTCACCGAAGTACCTCTGGGTGGTTGAGGGAGCCAAGCACAACCAGTCGGTCATCGTCGAACCTCGCCGGTACGCCCAGCGTACCGTCGCTTTCTTTCGCAAGTACCTTGCTGACGAGGACGTGTCGCAGGAAGAAATCGCCGGAGAAGCTGCCGCCGAAGTCGCCTGAGACACCTGCAATTCCTGTCCAGTTGGGGGGAAATAGGGTATACTACCCGGCCTGTACTGTCCGATGCATGGCACCAGAGGCGGCATGAGAATTCCAACACCACTTCTACGACCCATTGCCCGATTGGCTGCGCGTCACGCCCGAAAGCAGCTTGAGAGCTTTCTCTCTGCTCACCGGCGAACCGAGACCGTTCAGGATGCTCTTCTGATGGAACTGGTTGCGCGACATACCGAAACGGCCTTCGGACGGGATCATGGCTTCGGGAAGGTCAAGAGCTACAAAGAATTCGCAGCGGCCGTGCCGGTTCGGTCCTATGACGGCATGCGAGGTTACTTCGATCGCGTGCTGGCCGGAGAAACCACCGCACTGATCCCGCCCGGTCAGCCCGTACTGATGTTCTCACAGAGTTCGGGCACCACCGGTCGGCCCAAGAATATTCCCGTCACACCCAGGTTCCTTGCCTCGATGAGAAGGGGCTGGAATGTCTTCGGCCTGCAGGCGTTGGAGGACCATCCGGATGCCTGGCTGCGGTCGATCCTGCAGATTGCCTCGCCCAAGCGGGAAAGCATGAGTCCGTCTGGGCTGTCCTGCGGCGCAATCTCGGGCCTTCTCGCCGAAAGCCAGAAACGCATCGTTCGCTGGATGTATTGCGCCCCTCCGGAAATCGCCGGCATCAAGGACCCTGTCGCGAAGTACTACACGCTGCTGCGATGCGGCATCGGGCGCGATGTCGCATTCATCACCACCGCGAATCCCTCGAGCACGATTCGACTGATCGAAACGGGTCAGGCGCACGTCGAGCAATTGCTCCGCGACGTGGCTGATGGCACGAACACCCCGCCAGGCGGGATCTCCGGAGACATCGGCTGGCGAGTCCGTTTCCGTCCGAATCGAGCGCTGGCTGCGAAAATGGAGGAAGGGATCCGTCGCGACGGAAGGCTTCTTCCCGGGCACTTCTGGAACCTGTCGTTTCTGGCCAACTGGACGGGCGGAACACTCAAGCTCTATCTCAAGAGGCTTCGTGAACTCTTCGGGGATGTCCCCGTCCGCGATGTCGGGCTGCTGGCCAGCGAAGGCAGGATCTCCGTGCCGATCCGGGACAACACTCCCGAGGGAATCGCTGAAATCACCGGAAATGTGCTGGAGTTCATACCGGCTCAAGAGAGGCACAGCGAGCATCCGACCGTTCTCAGGCCGCACGAAACGCAGATCGGCGGAGAGTACTTCGTCGTCCTTTCCAACTGGGCGGGCCTTTTCCGCTACGACTTGGACGACCGCGTGCGTGTCAACGACTTCCATGGCGACACCCCGATCATCGAATTCCTCTCCCGCGGCAAGCACACAGCGAATATCACGGGGGAGAAAATCACCGAACACCAGGTCGTGGAAGCGATGCAGCGGGCCAGCGGAGAGTTGCAGGCCAGCATCGACCGTTTCGTGGTGCAGGGGCGCTTCGGCCGGACGCCGTACTACGAGTTGCTCCTCGAAGCTGTCGATGAATCCCAGGCCGACAGCATCGCCCGCAGAATGGACGAGGAGCTCGGAGAACTGAACATGGAGTATCGCGCCAAGCGAACCAGTGGCCGGCTGGGAGCCATCAAGCCCATCCGCCTGCCGAATGGAACGCTGGACCGCGCGGAGGACAACAACATTCGCAGGATTCGAGGGCGGTCGGAGCAATACAAGCACCAGTACCTCAAGACCGACGTTCTGTCGGATCCTGCCGAATCGAACGAGGAGTAGACGCCCCCGCCGGGCGGTGTCGTGGAGATGATATGGCGGAGCTAGAGTTCTTTGGAGCAGCCCAGACGGTCACCGGATCCATGCACATCCTGCATGTCCCCGATGGACCGGTTGCGCTGGATTGCGGCCTCTTCCAGGGGCGACGAAGCGAATCCCGAGAACGGAATAAGAAGTGGCCGATGCCACCCCAGAAGCTTCGGAGCGTGCTGCTGTCTCATGCGCACATCGATCACAGCGGGAAGATTCCCGGTTTGGTTGCACGGAAGTTTAGGGGCAGTGTCTATGCTACCGAGGCCACGGCCGACCTGTGCGACATCATGCTGCTGGACTCGGCGCACATCCAGGAGGAAGACGCCCGCTACTGGAACGAGAAACGGGCCAAGACCAAAGCCGACGAAATCACCCCGCTATACACCCGCGAAGACGCGATTGAAACCCAGAAGCATTTCAAGCGGGTGAAGTACGACGAGTCGTTCCAGTTCTCGCCCGGATGCACCGCGACGTTCATCGAAGCCGGCCACATCCTCGGCTCGGCGTGTCTGCTGATCGAGTTGCCCGGCGACGACGGACCGATCCGTCTGCTGTACACGGGCGACTTGGGGCGTTACGACGTTCCAATCCTGCGGGACCCGACGACCCCCCTGCCTGAGGTCGACTACCTGATTACCGAAACCACCTACGCCGATCGCAGGCACCACAACCCCACCGACATGAAGGACCAGCTCGTCTGGATTATCAACCAGACGCGGGAGGCGGGGGGAAAGGTCGTCATCCCCGCGTTCAGCGTGGGTCGCACACAAACGGTGGTCTACTACCTCGCCCAGGCATTCGCAGAGGGCTCCCTCGAGCGGCTGCCGATATACGTCGACTCGCCGCTGTCTGTCAATGCAACTGAGGTCTTCAAGAAGCACCCCGAATGCTACGACGAGGAAGCGCGTGATTTCTGGATGCAGCAGGGAGATATCTTTGGCGAGGGGCTGGTCACGTACATCACTGACGTCGCAAACTCCAAGGCCCTTAACAACGTCAAGCAGCCCTGCGTCATCATCGCGTCGGCGGGAATGTGCGAGGCGGGGCGGATCCTGCACCACCTCAAGAACAACGTCGAGGACGAGAAGAACACGGTCATCGTAGTGGGGTTCATGGCCCAGAACACTCTCGGCCGGCGGATCGTGGAGCGTCGCGAAGAACTGAAGATCTTCGGCAGGCTGTACGCACTTCGCTGCCGTGTGGAAGTGCTCAACGGTTTCAGCGCCCACGCTGATTCCCAGGACTTCAAGAAGAGTTTTGCGCCACTGGCCCGTAGACTCAAAGGCGCGTTCTGCGTCCACGGCGAAGGCTCCCAACCGGACGCGATGAAGGAGATCCTCCAGTCTGCCGGCTGCGAAAATGTGGTCATCCCAAAGCCAGGTGACCGATTCAACCTGAATGACACCAGCCACGAGAGCTGGATCTCGCGGTTGCTGTAGGCCATGTCGCTGACACTCCAGCAGCTCCGATTCCTGCAGACCCCTTTCGCCCGCGAACTGCTTGCCGCCCCCCTGCCCGACGATCCCTGGAGGCGGATCTCCCGACTTCGCAAGAAATGCGACGCCGAACAGGCGTCGGCGATCGCTTTGCTCTGCGACCTCCGTAAGCGTGCCTCGGGCAGCGGACGCTTCCCCGACGAACTGGCCGAGGCCATGCTGACCACCGACCTCCTGCTGCAGCAGGCGTCTTCGTTCCGGTTGGCTGTCTACAAGGGCAGAAAACTTGGCCAGATGTACCCCGGCTCGCGCATATGGGACCTGTGCTGTGGGATCGGACTGGATTCGATCGGTCTTGCGCTGGCCGGCCTGGTGGTCGAGGGATTCGACACCGACCCATTGGCCTTGCTGTGCGCGAAGCACAACGTGAAGGTTGCCGGCCTGGAGGACCACTGCGAGTTCCACCAGGCCGATGTCCGGGACCTACGCGTTCCTGCGAACGCAATCGTACACTTCGATCCGGGACGGAGATCAGGCTCTCGCCGCGTGCAACGCCTCAAAGACTATCAGCCGGGCGGGAGCTTCCTGCGGGAACTCGCCTCGAAAACCAGCCAGGGAATGGTCAAACTATCCCCCGCTCTCGACCTGGAGGAACTCCCTGCTGTGGATTACTCCGAGTTGGAATACGTCAGCGAAGGTAACGTCTGCAAACAACTGCTTGCCTGGTGGGGAGGCAACCCCTCCGGCAGGCCTGCGACTACGGCGACTGTTCTTACGGGACCGATGGATGATCCCGCTGCCGAATCAATCGACGCCCGTCAGGCCGGATCGGTGAATGTCCGGCCCCCCGGGAGGTATCTCATCGAGCCGGATCCCGCCGTCATCGCCGCGGGAGCCTGCGAAGCACTGGCCGAGGAATACGAGCTGTGGTTCCTGGTGCCCGGGCTGGTCTGGCTGAGCGGGGACCATCCCCTCGAGACCACATTGGCGACAAGCTTCGAGATCCTCGACGTTGTCCCCGGCCGCGACAGGGATGTCAAACGCTCCCTGGTTGCACTCGACGCGGGAACGGTGGAGATCAAGACCCGGGGGGTCAAACTCGACACCGATAGGCTTCAGAAGCAACTGTCCGGCAAGGGCAGCCGGCGTCTTACCGTGCTATGGTGCAGACTCCACGAGCACCAACGGGCATTCATCGCAGAGCGACACAAGCTTGCGGACCGGACACTTGCTCGATAGATTGGCCGCGCTGTGTTTGCTTGCGATCCGTCCAGACCGCGAAAGGAAATTCGATGGCCAACGTTGTGAAATACACGGAGATCAAATCCGCAGACTCTTGTCGTTACGACGGAGCATCACTCGGGGAAGTCATGCTTCGGCTCGACCCATTCGACATCCCCGTCGCGAGGGCGGGGCAGTTCCGAGTATTCCAGGGAGGCGGCGAGACCAATGTCTCCTGCGGCATGGCGTATACATTCGGCCTGCGAAGCTGTGTGCTGACCGCACTGGTGGACGACCACATCGGCAGGAACATCGAGAACCAGCTCCGAGCGGCCGGGGTGGATACCGGAAGCATTGTCTGGGTGAATACCAACAATGACGGGACGCGCCTGTCGACGGACAAGAAGGGTACGCTCGCCAACGGGGTGAACTTCACGTTCGCGGGCAAAGGGGTGCTGCCCTCTGATACCCTCTACTACCGGGCTCACACCGCGGTTCGGGAACTCCAGGCGGGGGACATTCCGTTTGCCGACCTGTTCGGCCGCGATGGCGTACGGGTATTCAACACTGGGGGGATCTTCACGCTGATCTCGCCGACCAGCGCCGATGTCGCCTTGGAAGCCGTGAAGCATGCCAATGAAGCCGGCACGTTCGTCGCCGCCGATCTGAACTACCGCTCCAAGGTCGAGCCGAACAAGGACCGGGCCAGGGAGATCAATCAGAAGATCGCCCCGCACCTGGGTTTCCTGGTGGGCAACGATTCCGATCTTGCCGATGCGCTCGGCTACGACACCACGGTAGACAAAGGCGCCGACTTCGAACTCTGGCTTGAGGCGTACAAGAAGACGGTCAAGGCCGTCGCTGGCGACTTCCCGAATCTCAGCCTGATCGGAACTCAGTGGCGAGGCGCGCACGATGCCGACACGATCAGTTGGGGAGGCGTGCTCTACGATACGGCGGCTGACACGTTCCACGTAGCCACGCTTCGCAGCCGCGTTCCAATCGCCGACCGCACCGGCGGCGGCGACTCGTTTGCTTCGGGCGTACTCTCGGCGATGCTCAAAGGCAAGGACCTCGATACCGCGGTCCAGTGGGGAGCAGCACACGGCATGCTGGTCCAGGAAACGCCAGGCGACATCACGATGATCAAACAGGCGAACGTCGAAGCCGAGGTCAAGAGGGCCGCCGGCGGGGGCGGAGTGAAGGCTACCCGCTAACCCTCGTTGTGGTATCGCAACTGTAGCTGTCCCGTCGAAAGGCAAGGAACTGTCCAGGGAAAGGTCGCAACGTTGACCACACGGACGGACATCGTCATCCTGGGGCCCGGCAAGGTCGGAACGGCCTTGGGGATCCTGGCCAGGAAGGCAGGCTGGACAGTTCGCGCCGCAGGCGGCCGGGATGTGAGAAGAACCCGCCTTGCAGCCGAGCGCATCGGTCCGGAGGTCGAGTCTTTGCCCTTGGCAGAAGCTGCCTCACAGGCAGACCTCGTCCTGCTGTGCGTTCCGGACGATGTGATCGCGCCTGTCGCTGCAGATCTGGCAGCTGGCGAGTGTTTCCGCAAGGGCGCCACGGTCGCCCATTGCAGCGGTGCGCTGCCCGGCGCAGTGCTTGCACCGGCCCGCAATTGCGGATGCAGCGTCGCGTCGTTCCACCCCCTGCAGACCTTCCCCACGGTGGACGCAGCCATCTCGCGACTGGGTCGGGCAAGGGTGTTCATCGAGGGAGACGATACAGCCTGCAGGCTGCTCTCTGCTCTGGGAGAATCCATAGCGGCTGGCGTATCGCGCATTCCCACCGGTGGGAAAGCGATGTACCATGCCTCAGCCGTCATGGCGAGCAACTACCTGGTATCGCTGGAACATGCTGCACTGGAGATGATGCAGGAGGCGGGAATCGACAGGACAGCGGCATGGCAAGCCCTGACGCCGCTCGTCGAGGCCACCCTCAGCAACATCGGAGAACTCGGGACGGCAAAGGCGCTGACCGGACCGATCGCCCGAGGCGATGCCGACACGGTCGGCAGGCACCTTGCCGCGTTGGCGCGTCGGCCGGGATTGATGTCTCTGTACGCAGCGGCTGGCATGGCGACCGTGGAGTTGGCACAGCAGGCGCGTAAGATCGATGACGTCGTGGCGGACAAATTGCGAGAGTTCCTTCAGCAGAAGATGGGCAGAGAGTAGATGGCCGCAGAAATTATCAAGGGCAAGCCGATTGCCGACGAGATCCTGGACGATATCCGCGTTGATGTGGACAGACTGAAGGGAGCGGACCGGCCGGTCCACCTGGTTGCGGTCCAGATCGGCGCCAACCCGGCCAGCAGGCTGTATACGACGATGCAGGAGCGGGCATGCCAGCGGGTGGGAATTCGGTACACGCTGGATATCCTCTGGGCGGGAATCTCACAGTCAGAACTGGCGGGGAGGATCGCTGACCTCGGGGAAGACGGCTCCGTGACTGGCCTGATCCTGCAGATGCCGGTTCCCCCGCAGGTCGATGCCCGAAGGACACTGGCAGCCATTCCGCCTCGCAAGGACGCCGAAGCGATGCATCCCCAGAATCTGGGCAGGCTGATCCACGGCGAGTGGAATGTCGCGCCCTGCACACCATCGGCCGTAGTCGAGATTCTCTCGGAACACGTCCCGGACCTCGCCGGCAAGGAAGTCGTGATCGTCGGGCACAGCGACATCTTCGGCAAGCCGCTGGCGAACATGCTACTGGCCAGCCGCGATGCTGCCCCCACCGTCACGGTCTGCCACGTAGCGACGCGGGATCTTGCCTTCCACACCAGACGAGCCGACGTGCTCATTGTTGCAGCGGGAGTATCGCAGGCGAAATGGCTGGCCTACAGCAGGAAGAGAGCCGGCGACGCCTCCACCCCGCCCGACCTGTCTCCCCTGGTGTCCGGGGACATGATCAAACCGCAGGCCACCGTCATCGATGTGGCAATCAACTGCATCCCCGCCGGGTTCGATCAGGAAGGAGCCCCCCTTCTCGACGAGAACGGCAAGGCCAGGATGATCACCGTCGGCGACGTCGATTTCGAGGCAGCGAAGGAGATCGCACGAGCGGTCACACCGGTTCCTGGTGGCGTGGGACCGCTGACGGTGGCCATGCTGCTGCGGAACACATTGGCTTGCGCGGAAAGGTGAATGCGGCCCGTCAGAGACCGAGATTCCGGCAGATGGTCAGCGCAGGTTCGGTACGGTTCAGGCAGTAGAAATGCAGCCCGGGCGCGCCACCGTCCAGAAGCTCCCTGCAGAAACGCGTGGCCAGTTCGATGCCCCGTTCCTTCGTGGCCTGGGGGTCATCGGCGATCGGGCCGAAGGCGTCGTGGATCATCGCCGGCACCGACGCGCCACACATTTCGCAGAAGTCCACCAATCTCCTGTAATTCGTTACGATCATGATGCCGGGGATCAGCCGCATCGTTACCCCGGCCTGGCGCACACGTCGGACGAAGTCGAAGTACAATTCCGGCTCGAAGAACAGTTGCGTAACGCAGAAATCGGCCCCGCTCTCCTGCTTGACCCGCAGCACCATGTTGTCGAGCTCCAGGTTCATCGCAAGCGGATGGCCTTCGGGGAACCCGGGCACACCGATGGTGAACCAGTCTCCCCATTCGCGTATGACCTTGATCAGTTCGAAGCCATAGTGGGGCTTGTCCGGGCCTGGTTTGTAGTCCGGCTCGTCCTGGGGAGGGTCACCCCGCAAGGCCATGATGTTCCGGACACCGGAGCGTTTCATGGTCTCCAGTTCATAGCGGATATCGCCGAATGAATGCTTCACGCAGGTCAGGTGATGCATCACGGACACGTCGAACTGTTCCAGAAGCCCCTCGACGACCTCCAGCGTAGACCGCGATCCGCTGCCGCCCGCGCCGTAGGTAACCGAGAAGTAGTCTGCGCCGAAGTCTGCGAAATCATAGGCCGCTTGCATGAGGTTCGCGCGTCCCTTATCGGTTTTGGGGGGGTAGAACTCGAAGGAGAAGGTCTGCTGTTTCTCCTGGAAAATGTCGGCAATTCTTCGTTGCGTCACGTGCTCTGCTCCAAAGGACGGGCTGGCGGTCTTCGAGCGGCGGGTTATACCTCGCAAGGGGGTTCGTCGGCAAGCTCGGACATGAGTTCCTCGGCCTGGTCCACTTCCTCCTTCGATCCGTCGACACCGATCCACACGCAGCCTTCGGCACCGTAGACGCCCCCTCCGGCGATGATCGCAGCCTCGCACCCGGTGAGAAGTCCGATGGCATCGAGCTCGGTGAACACCGTCCCGGGAAGCGGCATGAGCCGGGGACCCTCGGAGTCCGGAGCATTGGCAATTTCCGCCAGTGCGTGAATCTCCGCGTCCACGCGTTTTTCGACACCTACGGGCACGATGAGATGCACCCGACGACCGATGACAGCCGGCAAGGCCGAACCGATCGTCCCGCCCTGCGGATGTCCGATATACACGCCCGCCTGGGCGGTGGGCAGGTTGACGGCGTTGGCGCCCTTGAGAATCACATCCCCGTGATCAAGGTCATCGACCACGTCGAATATCGTCTTGCCTTGCTGCCATTTCCCGCCGGTGATGATTACATCGCCCGGAAACTCGCGCACGCTTCCGGGCTGCTTGAGGTTCTTGGGCACCACAAGCCCGCGACGGAACCCGGCGCGATCGAAACCGTCCGACTGACCTATGGTCTTGAGTATTTCCTCGGCTACATAGCCGTTGGTCGTACCGGCGATGATTGCAACCGTGCGTGACTGCAACGTCTCCTGGATCTCGGGAACCCGGGCGATCGCCCTTCCGATCAGGCGTTTGCCCATGGCCGTTGTGACGACGAACTGTTTCATGGTGTCCTCCGGATGCGAGTAATCGAGCGATCTGGCCTACAATGCGGGCCCGGCGGGTTTGGCCGGCGCCTTGCGAGTCTTGAGCGTCCGTCGAACCCAGCTTGCCCACCTTCGGGCCGACCTCCAGACCGGATCACCCGGCCAGACCGACTCCGAGCCGAGACAAATCTTGCAGGGCCGGGCCACTTCCAAGCCTTCCCCTTCGATGTCTGCCAAAGCTTGCCGGAACGTAAGATAGCGGCTCCACGACCGGCTTCGCGAGCCTTTGACGACCCGACAGTCTCGATGATGGACGGTGGTCAGGCCGTGTCCGACAACGAATTCCTCCGGGCCGACACGACGGGCGATGTCTACCTGCACGCCGCAAACCGGACAGGTTTTGCCCAGGACAACGAAGCTCCGATCGCATGAAGGGCAGATCTCCTTTGCCCGCGTCAGGCTGACACGAGTTTTCCACGCAGCGACAGCCGAGAACACGAGCACAAATCCTGCCAGATACGCCCCCACCATCAAGGAGGAAAGATCATGCCCGATAGCCCAATAGACGCTGATGGCAGCAGCGGCGGCGAAGCCAACGCCCCAGACCAGCGGCGCGGGCGTGCCCTCCCTGCCATCTGCTACGGGAGCGGTTCTGCAGAAAAGCAGGATCACGAACGAACCCACCATGGCCATCAAGGCCCCTGCGTAGAACCTCCAGGCCGTCGGCCCGATCACTTGAGCCCATCGGGTAGATGCTCCGCCGGCACGATGCCCCCACGAGTGGTCGGAGAGGAAAGTCTGCACCTGCCGCTCCTGGGCAGGCCGAATCTCGGTAAGCACGTATTCGTCCAGGGCTCCCCGGGCAACCTGCTGAGCCTCGAGTTCGCGTTCATTGGCCATGCTCAGCAGATGCGGAACCGTCAGAAGCAGTACGCCCAGAACAAATGCAAAGGTAAGCAAGGGAATGGCTGCGTCCACCAGCCGGACGAGTCCGAACCGCTCCACGTCGGGCTGGGTAAGCTTCATCCTTGCCAAAACCCGCTGCCAGACGGAAGCGAACCGCTGAAGGAGCATGGTCACCGGCACGACCAGCACCAGCGGGAGAAACCAGAACCAGGAGATCCAACTGCCCCCCAGTCGACGGTCCAGCGTGAACAACGCCAGGAATGCGGTGAACGCCCCGATCGAAGCAAACAGCAGCACAGCGAAACGCCTGGATTCCGCCATCCGGAAGCGAAAGCTGACCGACTCCAGCACGAAGCCCACGGCCAGATGCCTCGGCATGTGCAGGATGCGTCCGTAGAGCCAGTACGCCAGATCATCGCGGACCAGGCTGACGATCACGAACGGAACCGCTGCGATCATGGCCGGCAGGAGGTAAGAAACACCTTTCCAGAGCAGAGCGGCCGATCGCCATCGAGTGACCTGCTCGGAGACGAGCTGGGCCCATTCCGGTCGGTTCGGGAAATACTCGCTGGTGCGTTGGGTGATCTCCGGGTATCGGCTCCAGGCATCATTGAGCACGGCCAGCGCCGTAACCAGTACGATGGCCCCAAGGAAGATCAGCAACCCGCGCAGCGTCACCCGGATGTTGTATCGCCCCGCGAACCTGCGAAGCGTCTTGCGGGCTGAGATCAGCCAGTCCAGATTCCTTTGGTAGCGTTCGTCCATGATCGCCCGCTGCAGTTATGCCTGTCCGACGGCATGCTCCACGCAAGACCGCCGCCCCGGTTCGGCCCGGCGGCAGGTTGCCAACCCTTGCGACAAGCCTGGATGCCAGCCGCGGAGCGCAGAATGACACCGCCCCGGGAGGAAGTCAAGCGAAGACCGACCTGCGTCGATCACTGCTGCTGCGGGCCGGGCTGGGTCGAAGACCCCAGCGAGCCGGGCTCGTCGGAAGAAGCCGACTCCGGTTGCTGCCTGTCCCGCTCAATGCCTTCCTGCAGCTTGATCTTCATCAGCCGGCCGACTTTGAACTTGACCGTGCGCTTGGGAGGAACGTGCACGCGCTGCAGCGTCTTGGGATTCTGGGCGATGCGGGCGGCCCGCTCTTTGGTCTCGAAGACACCGAAATCCCTGAACTCCAAGCGGTTGCCCTTGCCCAGTTCCTCGATGACCTCGTCCAGGAATTGCTGGACGATCTTCTTGACCAGTACTCTCTTGGTGTCCGTCACATCGGCAATGCGGTCCACCAGTTCCTTCTTTGTTACCGTATGCATGAAAGACCCTTTCTGCAGTCTCGGCCCCGAAGCCGGGCTTTCATCCCGTGTAAAAACACCTATCGTCCTATCCGGAAATGTGTACCCATCTGCAGCAACTTATCTTAGGTCAACCCATTCCTGCGAACAAGCGGAATCGCTCTTCGGAGCGGCTGGCCCTTTCTCGCGATTGCTCCAGCCAAAGCCCTGCAAGGGTCCTTGTGGCCAGACCATCGTGACGATCTGTTCTGCCTGACACGCAAAACCAAACAGCAACTTGCGTTATTGCAGTCAATTGTACTGTGATCGGAGGATTCCCACGCAGAAAACCCGAAAAAACACTCAAACTGCCAGGATCATCCGGGCCTGCTTGGTTGAGAGCCCCTCTGTCGGAAATGCCTCTCTCCCCGCAATGCTTGTAAGCTTTTCATCGGACAAGAGAAAGAGATTCTGCAACGCAATGCAAGAAGATTGATCCGCCTGCCGTAACGCTACGCACCGAACGGCCCATGGGGGCAGAGACTCAGGGTGCACCGCTGGGGGCGTCTACCTGTCTCGTCGAAGAGCCACAGCTCGTTCTCTTCCTGCAGCCAGGTTTCGGGCAGATACCAGTATTCCTGGGGGCCTATGTTCCAGAAGCGCCCGACATTTCTGCCATTGAGGTAGAGTTGGCCCTTGCGGGCACCGTTAATTTTCAGGAAAATCGGCGTGGGTTCGTTCGGGCCTTTGAACTTCGCGGAGAACCACTTGGGGTAGTCCTGGCTGTTCTTGACGTTCGTCGCGCGCTGACCCTGGGGAAGTGACCAGGGCGCCCAGGACCAAGCCCCCCCTCCCGAGAGAGGTTCCGCCAGTTGGTAGTAGCGAATGTCACCGAGAGACTTCTGGGTAACGTCCCCCCACACGACCAGACGAATGCGGTTCTTGCCCTTCTTAAGCCCCCCAGCCAAGGTCAGATCTCCCCACGCAACACCGTTGGTGTTCTCGAAGAAGCCCGACAGCCGCTCATTGCAGAACACCGCGAACGTGTGCGGTACCGAAGTGAATGTCATCTGCACCGGAGACACCTTCGTCAGCGCAAGATCCACCTCCGCCTGGTAAGCGGGCATCTTCTGCAGCTGCGAAATCAGGTGCGTTCGAGCGCGCGGGACGATCCGCTTGGAGAACCCGTCCATCTCTTTGATGCGGTAGCGTTTCTTCGGCAAGGGCTTGGCGTGGTACACGTGGCCAAAAATGCCCTTGGCCTGACCGAAATGCGGACCCCCGCTGAATCGCCCCAGATTGTCCGCCAGCGCAACGAGAACGTTCTCGCCTTTTCGGACCGAGGCTTTCAGCGGCTCTCGCTGGGCGTCCTCGCCCCGGCCCCAGGTTCCTACCAGATCTCCATTGAGAAACAGCGTCGCCCGATCCTCGCAATCGGGCAGGTAGAGATCGCGTTTTCTCGCGCGGATCTCTTCCCACCGAATCCGATACCACACATACCCTCGATACTCGCCGATCCGGTCCATCTCGCGGGGCCTGTCCAGCTTCGTCCACTCTGCCTCGCCGGACGGTTCGACACACGTGTCAATGGTGGTCCATTTGCCCAGCCTGGGAGCCTGAGCCCGCACGCCTGCTGCTTTGGGTGCCTTCCGCTGACTGACTTTGCCATCCAGATCAATGACGTCGTAGCTGGATTTGCTCTTGGGCATGATGACATCTTCGGGCTCCAGGCCGATCCATGTCGGGCCGATCAGAAGCCTGCCATCCTCAGGCCAGACGGTACGGGCGAGATCGCTGCTGAGCAACGCCACGTTGATCCCCTGGTGGGCGATAACATCCACGCCGCCATCAGGGATTTCAGCGGTCAGTCTCTTGCCGTTGATTTCGATGTCAGCCTGCCAGCCGCCCGGCCCATGGAACACCAGGAGCTTGCGACCAAAGAAACCCAGCGGCATGCAGTTGGCGTACCCCAGGACATGCTTGTCCGTCAGACGAACGCCCAGCGGAATGGCGACCGCTCCCAGCGGCGAGAGGGACACGGTCTTGCGGCCGACCCCGGGCAGATACACGGTAGCTTCGGTCATCTCGTCCTGTCCGCCGTTGGAGACGAAGACCCAGCGCGCTGCGGGCCCGGTGAGGTTCATCACCAAGGGCCCATCACAGAGCACCGCACCGCGATCGCTCATTTCGGATTCAGCGACGAAAGGCCCCATGTACCGGGCGAAAAGGTTTACGAGCCGAAGCAGGTAGTACTTCTCGGTCAGAGCTCCGCCTTCGGCGATGGGTGCGTCGCAGTCGTAACTGGCCGTCTGAAATGAGGCATGCGAGCGGTCGAGCCGCCCGCCCCAGAAGCCGAAATTCGTCCCGCCATGGAACGGATGGATGTTGTACATCGCGCCGCAACCAAGGACTTCCATCGCCCGCCTTGCAGCCGTCCGAGGCGAACAGGTGTGATGCTCGCCCCCCCAGATATCGGAGGGAACCATCGACAGTTCGGAAACCATCAGCGGCGCATGCCTCTGATCGTCCCGCAGTTGCTTGGCCTGGCCGAGAACGTCCGGGCCTCCGGTCACGGTCTCGATGCCGTCTTCAAGGTACGGCTCGGAGCGCTGGTTGGCGGTGATGATCGGGATATCAAAGCCGCTCCGTCGGAACAGTTGGCTCACGAACTCCAGGTAGCTGGTCCGGTCGGGCATGGTCGTCGCGACATAGTCCTGCTCGTTCTGTATCAGAACGATGTTCCCCTCCCGTGTCACCTGGTGCTCAGCCAGGCGGGGCAGGACGTTGTGGAAGTACTTGTCGTAATAGTGCGTATAGGCGGCATTGGAGGATCGATACGCCATGCCGCTTTTGCCCCCGAGCCAACCGGGCAGGCCACCGAAATCCCAGTCGCCGTCGACGTACGGGCCGGGCTTGAGGATCACGTACAGCCCGAGTTCTCCTGCGACACGGACGAACTCCGCGATGTCCTGCTGGCCTTGGAAGTCCCACTGGCCTTCGGTCAGTTCGTGGTAATTCCACATGATGCGCGTGGATACGCAGTTCAGCCCGGCCTGCCTGGCCTTGAGAAGCCGATCCTGCCACAGACCCGCAGGAATGCGATAGTAAGGAACCGACCCACTGACCAACCAGACACGCCTGCCGTCCATCTCAAAGCTGCGGCCATCGTATGTGACTTCAGCCATTTGTGGATCCCCGTGCTTTGCTGTTGGCTGCTGGACGAGGTGAGGATAGGTCTCAATGGCCGAAAGTGTAGATACCTGCGCGGCGCATGCAACAAAAAAGACCGAGGACCGCCTTGTTCAGACCACGAATAGAAACATATAAGTCTATATATAGAAATTTTTTATCTCAAAAGGGCTCCTGCGACGGAAAAACCCCGCCCCTTCTGCGCCCGCTGGGAGTTTCAGGGCAAAGTCCTAGTTGGGACAAGGGTTATGGAAACGCCCTGCTGCATCCTCCCGGGCGACGTAGGCCCGGCCATTCTGCACTGCCAAGCGGGTGTCGACCGGCGCCGCCTGTCCCCTGCCCGCACCCCGAGAAGACCCTGTGCGTCGCCCCCAGCTGTGAGTTAGCTTGTGCTTGACACGCCAGCCCGACCGGTCTACCATCGGCGTCAGATTTTCGGCGTCACTCCCCCAATAGGACTTCGTACACATGCGGAAAAACAGCGTTGCCCCGAAGTTCGTGCTGTTTCTGGCACTGACCGCACTGCCCTGCCTGGCTCTGGCCCAGGACTTCGATCCCAACGACCCACCCCAGTTTGAGGTCGATGAGCTCGCCCTCGAGTCGGGATCCGTCCGCGCCTATCGCGACGACATTCTCCAATGGGTCAAACATTGGGCCAGAACCATCAAAGACTACGACAGCCAGGAGCTGACCATCAAGGCGCGCACCTCTCTCCTGCAAGGCTACAACCGGTACGAACTCGGCGCGTATCGGCGGCTGTATGCCAGGCAGGCGATGCAGGTTCTTCCTGCCCTGCTGAAGCTTGACGATACCGTCAAGCAGATCAATGTCGGCATCGTGCTTTCGCAGATGCCCGAAGCCGACGTTCGCGACGCCCTCAAGAGCATGGTCACCCACAGCAACCCCGGTCTGCGATACCTGGGTTGGCGCGGTTACGGCCGGGTCCGGACGGAGGTGCTCTCTCTGGGACAGACCGCGGCGGACGACCTGCTCAAGACGTGGTCGGAGAGTATCCAGCAGGAGAAATCGCCGGAAGTCATGTCTGCCGCGTGGGACGCTTTTGCGGTTCGCTCGGACCTGAGCGTTCCCGACGAGGTCCTCGTTGCCACGCGGAAGAAAGCCTTCGCCCTGGTCAAGAAGACCTGGACAACCGTGCCTCTTCGGATCCGTAAGGGTGACGAACGCCTGGCCGGCGCGTCGGTTGAGGGCATCCAGGCGATTTCCACGCTCTGGGCAACCGTAAAGGAAGACAAGACGACGCGCACGGAATCGCTCAAGCTGATTGTCGAAACCATGAACGCATCGTCTCTGGCCTACGCCGACGCCAACAGCACAGGCCCGGTCGCCCAGGCCAACTCGGGACTGCTGCTGGCCTGCGAAGAAGGTCTCAATGCGATGATGGGCTTCTCCGGCGAGGATGCCAAGGACCTCATCCAGTCTTCGCTCGTGGGTACCAAGGGTGGAGAGGAGAAAACCAAGGCGGTCCGTCTGGCAGTCATCCGATGGATCGCTCTGCTGCCCGATGTGGAGATGCCCTCGGACCCTCTCGACGCCGAGAAGGGAAAGGACTCCGACGACTGATCCTTGCCATCATCCCGCCGCCACGCTACCGTGGCGAGGTCCGGCGGGCGGACCTGACCCCTCTTCCCGCCATAGCACGAGCGAGCATCTGCTCGTTTCCTGACCGACCAATATGAAGTGGTTCTATCCCATCGCGCTACTGGTCGTATTGGGCCTGACGCTCTGGCCGCTTCTGGTGCTGGAGGGCAATCCCCCTGACCAGTACGAGGGACAGATCGTCCGATACGACATCTACGGTAGCGCCGTACGTTCCCTTGACCCTGCGACCTGCGGAGACACCACTTCTTCGTCATTTCAGGGCAATGTCTACGAAAGCCTCTACACCTATCACTTCCTGAAACGGCCTCTCGAAATCATCCCGATGCTTGCCGAGGGCATGCCCGAAGTGTCCGAAGACGGGAAGACCTACACCATCCGCATCAAGCAGGGCATCAAGTTCCACCGCAATCCCTGCTTCGGCAAGTCAGAGGACCCGCAGCACCAGTGGGGCACGCGGGACGTCGAGGCAAAGGACTTCGTGCTGGCCTTCAAACGCATCGCCGACTACCACATCAACACCGGCCTGGCGTGGGCTTTCTGCGAACGAATCGCGGGCATCAAGGAGTACCGCGAGAAGACCCGAAGCTACAAAATCGGCGATTTCTCCCGCTATGACCTGCCCGTCGAGGGCCTCCAAGCCATCGACGCCAACACGCTGCAGATTTCCCTGGCGGAAACCTATCCGCAGTTCATCTACGTTCTGGCGATGCACGTGACAGCCCCCGTCGCTCGCGAGGCCGTGGACTATCACCTCGGCACCGAATCAGGCGACGGCCCGCGAGGCCGCGTCGAGATCCCCGTCGAGAAGCGGAGCACGGAGTTTCGAGAGGCCGAGGAAGTCGTTGGAACCGGTCCGTACATGTGGACGGAGTTCCAGCGGAAGACGAAGATCGTCCTCGAACGCAACCCGGACTTTCGCAAGGACTACTACCCCACTGAAGGCTATCCGGGCGACCTCGACCGGGCCAATGAGATCCGCCGCGCGGTCCTGCAGGAAACCGGCGACCCGAACAAGGCCTCGGAAGCCTATGACCAAGTCATCGCAGCCACGAGCGATCGCGGGCGGGGACTGCTGGATGATGCGGGCAAGCGTGTACCGTTCATCGATGTCCTCCACTACGAGTTCGTCGAGGAGAGTTACTCCGCATGGATGCTGTTCCTCACCCGCCAGAGGGATATCTCCGGCATCGGCAAGGACGTTTTTGAGCAGGTTGTCCAGCCTGGGAAGGAACTCGCCCCGCGATGGAAGGAGAAGGGGATCCGCCTGAAGACCTACTCCCGGCCTGTGGTAACGTGGATCGCCTTCAACATGGAGGATCCCGTCGTCGGGCAGAGCAAGTCGTTGCGACAGGCGTTGTGCCTTGCGTTCGACGTTGAAAACTACCTCAAGGTCCTGTTCAACGAACGCGGGCAAAGGGCGGTGAACGTGCTGCCCAGTTCCTTCAAGGGTCACGCCGAGGCAGGACCAGGGCCGTACAGTCGCCTGGATATGGATTTGGCGAAGGAAAAGATCGAGGCTGCGAAGAAGGAACTGGCCGACGTAGGGCAACTGGTGAATGGCAAGATCCCGGAACTGGTACTGGACCTGCCCGGGAACACCGGAGAAATGATCCGTCGTGGTCAGTTCGTCAAGCAGCAATTCGCCAAGCTGGGCGTCGAACTCAAAACCGTGCCCAACGACTGGGCGAAGCTCCAGGAGAAGGTGCATAACAAACAGGTCCAGATGTACATGATGGGCTGGCAGGCGGACTACCCCGACGCCGAAAATTTCCTGCAGCTGTTCTACTCCCCCAATATCGAAAAGCAGACCAACAACACCAACTACGTCAACCGGGAGTTTGATGGTCTCTACGAACAGGTTCGTGTCATGCAGGACTCTCCCGAGCGAACCCAGCTGTATGCGGACATGACCAACATCATCTCCGAAGATGTCCCGTTGCTGCTGCTTACCGAACCCGAAACGTATGTCTTGATCTATCAGTGGGTGAAGAACGTCAAGCCCCATCCGATCGGCTACGGGTACATCAAATACCGACGGTTGGACACAGAGCTTCGCCACGAGATGGGCGGCAGGGAGTAGCATAGCCGATGGGTACCTTCATCATCCGACGATTGGTCCAGGCGGTTCTCACCGTATTCGGTGTGATGCTGCTGACGTTCGTCCTGTTCCGGCTGGTTGCGGGGGACGTAACAGCCCAATTCGTGAACGTCAAACTCGGCAAGGAAGCCCGGGTAGCCTGGCTGCACCGGCACCACCTGGATCTGCCGATGGTCCTGAACGTCCAGCGGCATATCACGCTGCGAGATACCACCGACGGCAACAGCACTTTCAGCGTCGACGATGTCGGACCGGCCAAGGTTACTTCGGCTCTGCTGCTGCAGGCGGTCTTCGAAGATACCGAGAACGCCGAGCCAACACCCGGCTCCCAAGGCAGGCCCGTTGCATTCATCCAGTCAGCCGGTGTCCAGCTGATGTCTCCGGATACGAAGCTGCGAGAGGTAGCATCGGATGATCCCTGGCTGCCCCGAAGGGCCACCCAGACTCAGAGCTCCGCGGAAGAAGAACCCCCGGGTGAACAAGGGTCCAAGGCAACCGACCCCAACAGTTCGTCGGCGGGAAGTGGTCAGGATGAATCCCCCGACCCCAATAGCCCGTCCGGCAGCGAAGACGTCGCAACATCCGCCGACCCCAACCGCCCGACAGAATCCAAGCAACCAGAGCCCGACCCCAACGCCTCGCCGGGGGCGGATCCGAATGCACCCGCAGAAACCGGGACGGACGAGAGCGACCATGATGCCCAGCCCGTCGCTCCCGCAATCCGGATCCACTTCGCCGACGGCAGTTCGATGGTTGCAGACCTGACCCCCCTGGCCAGTGAGGAAACTCCGCGTCTGATCGACCCGAATGCCACCGTGGCCGATCTCCTTGAAATGCTCAATGAACACCCGGAGAACCGAGGCAGGCTTGTTGCAGAGATCAGCGATGTAGATCTGAGCAACATCTTCAACTCCCAGTTCTTCTGGCATCTGTGGTACAGCATCACCTTCCAGAACCGCTCGTACAAGACGAACGAGCGCCTGGTCGATATCGTCGCGGAACGCGCAAAATACAGCCTCGCGCTTACGGTTCCCGCTCTGGCGCTGGGCTGGCTTACGGCAATGATCATCTCATCGCTCGTCGCGTTCTACCGCGGAGGCCTGATCGACAAGCTCGGCGTGTTCGTCAGCGTACTCGGCATGTGCGTGCCCTACCTGATCTACATGATCGCCGGCCAGGCGATTGTTTTCGAATACGCCCCGCAGCGAGCGTGGGGGCTTTCGAGTCCGGCGAACATCTACGTGCCGATTGGCATTGCGGTCATCGCGGGTCTGGGAAACCAGGTTCGTTTCTACCGAACCGTGATCCTGGACGAAGTCAATCGCGACTACGTTCGAACCGCCCGCGCCAAGGGCGTTCCGCTGCCTGGAATCATGTTCCGCCACGTGCTGAAGAACTGCATGCTTCCGATCCTGACTTCCCTGGTGGTGAGCATCCCGTTCCTGATCCTCGGATCCCTGCTGCTGGAGCGGTTCTTCGGCATCCCGGGCCTGGGAAGCCTGATGGTCAACAGCGTCTCCGACCGTGATGTGCCTTTGATCGCCGGCCTGACGTTCTTGACATCCGTGATCTACGTGGTCTCCCTGCTGATCACCGACATCCTGTACGCTGTGTTCGATCCGCGAGTCCGACTGAGATAGCCATGACACAAGCCGCTGCTCAAACCGCTGCCGTCACTCAGCCTCGCATCGGGCGAAGTCTCTGGTCCGACGCGGTGCGGCGCATCCTGCGCGACCCGGCAGCCGTGATCTGCCTGATCATCATCGCAGCCTTTGCGCTCATCGCAATCTATGCCGCCATCGCGTTCCCAAACTGGTCCATGAAGCACGACTATGAAAGCGTGCACGAGGCGCCGTCGGCTTCCCATTGGCTCGGAACCGATGAATTCGGCAACGACGTCCTGCAGAAGACCATGGTGGGGGCGAAGGTCTCGATGACTGTTGGTTTGATGGCCAATGTCATCGCGATTCCTCTCGGCATGCTGCTGGGATCCATCGCGGGGTACTACGGCGGCAAATTGGACGACTTCATCGTCTGGCTGTTCACGACGCTGGCCTCGATACCCGGCCTGATCCGCGTGATTGCGATCAAGTTCGCCTTCCAGGATATCGTGCTGATGGAGAACACCCCCTTCGAGATCGATCTAGGCGGCCTTCCGGGCATCATCCTTGCCCTCTCGATCACCGGCTGGATCGGTACCTGCAGACTCGTACGCGCAGAGACCTTCAAACTGCGGGAGCTGGATTATGTGCTCGCCGCCCGGGCGAGCGGCCGGCCGGGGCTGAGCATTCTGGGCAGACACGTCGTGCCCAATGTCTCTCACCTGGGCATCATCAACTTCTCGCTCGGGTTCATCGGCGCGGTCAAGGCGGAGGTCGCACTGAGCTATCTCGGGCTGGGCGTGTCAGACCAGCCGAGTTGGGGATCCATGATCAGCGCAGCCCGTATGGACGTTGTCGTTGGCCGATGGTGGCAGATCGCTGCTGCCGGTGCAGCCATGTTCGTCCTGGTGCTGGCGATGAACATCTTCGGAGATCGTCTCCGCGACGCTCTGGACCCGAAACTGAGGAACGTGTGAGGGACCTGCCCATCGCTTCGATGACGACACAATCCGGCCTGGGAGGGGCAGCATCGCCCCTGCTTACCGTCCAGAACCTCAAGACCTACTTCCCCACCGAGGACGGAACGGTGCGGGCAGTCGACGGGGTGAGCTTCCGCATCGACCGTCAGCAGACCTTCGCGCTGGTCGGTGAGAGCGGATGCGGCAAGAGCCAGACCGCCTTTTCGATCATGCGTATCCTCCAGAAGCCCGGGCGGATCGTGGACGGCAGCATCCTGCTGGGCTACGAGGACCTCCGGAAACTGCGGGAAAAGCAGATGCGGCAGGTGAGGGGCGGCCAGATCAGCATGATCTTCCAGGAGCCGATGAGTTCGCTGAACCCCGTGTTCACCGTCGGCCAGCAGATCGTGGAGGCGATCCTCCTTCACGAGAAGCAGCTTTCCGGAGACCAGGCGAAGCGAAGAGCCGTCGATCTGCTCGACAAAGTCGGCATTCCCGATCCCGCACAGCGTTTCAGGGAGTACCCCCACCAACTTTCGGGCGGGATGCGGCAGCGGGTTATGATCGCCATGGCGTTGTCCTGCAATCCCCAGTTGCTGATCGCCGACGAGCCGACCACTGCGCTGGATGTCACCATCCAGGCCCAGATCCTTGACCTGCTCAACGACCTCCAGCAGAAGACCGGCCTGAGTATCATGCTCATTACCCACGACCTGGCCGTCGTGGCGGAAACCGCCGACGTCGTAGCGGTGATGTACGCCTCGAAGGTCGGCGAGCTGACCGATGTGAGTTCGCTGTTCAGCAATCCCCTGCACCCGTACACGCGGGGGCTGTTCCGATCTCTGCCGAAACTCGGGGAGAAGAAGGACCGTCTGGAGACGATCCCGGGCAACGTGCCCAACCCGCTGCACTTCCCGACGGGCTGCAAGTTCCACCCGCGATGCCCGCTGACCCGCCAGCGTGCCCTGGAAGTCGGCGAATCCGACGTGGTCTCCCTCGATACGTCCGAAGGCCGGGTCAATATGCTCAAGCGTTGCCTCTGGGAGGAACCCACCCTTCGAGAGGTACAGCCAAGACATTGGTGCGCCTGCTGGGAGTGTCCCGGCTACGAGGACGCTCCCGAAACCGACCCCAGCGAGGTGTCGATCGAGTCACGTCGACAGCAACAGGTCGCGTCGACCTCCTGACGCAGACACCGGAGCAACATGGCCAGCAACAGCAATAACACGATTCTGGAAGTCACCGGGCTGAAGACCTACTTCCCCGTCCGCGGGGGGTTCTTCGGCCAGAAGCGATATGTCCGCGCCGTCGACGGCGTGAGCTTCCGGGTGGGTCGGGGCAAGACCCTCGGCCTGGTCGGCGAGAGCGGATCCGGCAAGACGACCGTCGGCAGGACGCTGCTGAGACTGATCCCCGCTACCGCCGGCGACGTGCAGTTCGAGGGCGACGACGTTTTCAGTCTCTCCGGCTGGCGGATGAAGCTACTTCGCCGACGGATGCAGGTCATCTTCCAGGACCCCGTCGGCTCGCTGAACCCCCGGATGACGGTCGGGGACATTGTCGCCGAGCCGCTGAAGGTCCATCACATCGGGAACCGTCACGAGCGCAGACAGCGCGTGCGGGACCTCATGGACCGCGTCGGACTCGCGCCGGAATACATCAACCGATACCCGCACGAGTTCTCGGGCGGCCAGCGGCAGCGCATCGGCATCGCGCGGGCCCTGGCGACCAACCCCGACTTCATCGTCTGCGACGAACCAGTCAGTGCCCTGGACGTCTCCATCCAGGCGCAGATTCTCAACCTGCTCGACGACCTCCAGGACGATCTGGGCATCGCGTACCTGTTCATCGCGCACAATCTCTCGGTGGTCGAACATTTCGCCGATGACGTAGCCGTGATGTATCTCGGGCGGATCGTCGAAATCGCCCGGCGCGATACGCTCTACAGCAACCCCGTCCACCCCTACACCAAGGCCCTGATGGCCGCGGTACCCAGGCCCGAACCCGGTCGCCTGAAGACCGCCGAGAAACTTCCGGGCGAAATGCCCTCCCCCATTTCTCCCCCGTCAGGCTGTCCGTTCCATCCGCGTTGCATGCTCACACGGGAACGTGCCCAAGGCCTGCCGGACTCCAAGACCGTGACCATCCGCTCGGGAGACAAGCCCGTTCGCGTAGTAGCCGGCTGCGTCCGCCATACGCCCGAGCTCCTTGCCATGTCCGGAGAGGCAGGCCACTTCCACGCATGTACCATCCGCCAGGAAGATGAAAAACAGTGCACGCCCCCGGCCATGCCTCAGGAACCAGGCTCGGTCGAGTAGACGCTCAAAGTGCGCCGATCCGAAACGGACAGCACATCGGACAATGCACGGTTGTGGAGGCTTCAGGAATGTGGTGTTCGTCGAGCAGCGGCAGCGTCGAGTACCACGACCATCTCTCCGTGGACCGGCTTGACCCGGGCGGCCGGGATGCTTGACAGGTCTCCGGGCGGGCTGGCCAGAAGCTTCTCGACCGCCTCGGCCTTGTCCTCGCCCGTGACAAGCATCACGATGTGACGGGCAGCGTTGATCAGCGGATAAGTGAACGTCATGCGGTTGCGACCCAGAACGGGCACGCGGTACGCCTCGATGAGCTTGTCGCACGTGTCCAACGCATCGACGCCCGGGAACAGGCTCGCGGTGTGGCCGTCGGAACCCATGCCCAGCAGCACGATGTCCAGCACGGGCACGCCGTCATCGCCGGCCGGCACGAGCTGGCGGATGGTGTTCTCGTATGCTTCCGCAGCTGCATCCAGATCCTCGGCATCGGCGGGCATGGGGTGCACGCGGGACGGCACGATGGGCACGTTGTCCAGCAGCGTTCGCTGGACCATGTGGTAGTTACTCTCCACGTGGTCGTGGGGAACGTCCCGCTCGTCGCCGAAGAACACGTCGACATTGTTCCAAGGGACCTCCCCGAGCATCCCCTCGCCGCCCAGAAGCTGGTACAGGGCGTAGGGCGTGGTCCCGCCGGACAGCGCCATCTGGCAGCAGCCTCGGCTGTCGACGGCCGCCCGGATCACGGACTTCAGCAGGTCGGAAACGTAGCGCGTCGCCTCCAGGGAGTTGTTCCGGGCAACGACCTTGCGTGCTGGGTCTGCTTGGCTGTTCATCGCGTCTTCCTGTTTGGTTCGCTCTTGCTCGTCGGGTTGGCCTGACCTCGAAGGAGAGGCGGTTCAGTTCGTCAACGACTGGATCGGCGCGGGAATCCGCCCGCCGAACTGCACAAACTGCTTCGAGCAGCCCGCGTTGCGGATCTCCATCACCGGGGCCGAGCCGAACAACCCGCCCCACTCCACTGTATCGCCCGGCTTCATGCCGGGCACCGGAACCAGCCTCACACCGGTGGTCTTGTTGTTGATCACGCCGATGGCCATCTCATCGGCAATGATCGCTGCGATCGTCTCGGGGGGCGTGTCTCCCGGAATCGGGATCATGTCCAGCCCGACCGAGCAGACGCTCGTCATGGCTTCGAGCTTCTCCAGCGTCAGGTGCCCCTGCCTTGCCGCCCCGGCCAGGGCAGCGTCTTCGCTGACCGGGATGAAGGCCCCGCTCAGACCGCCCACCGAACTGGAGGCGAATAACCCGCCCTTCTTGACGGCGTCATTAAGCATGGCCACGGCCGCGGTGGACCCCGGGGCGCCGATGCGCCCAATCCCCAGCGCACGGAGGATCTCGCCGACGCTGTCGCCCACCTCGGGCGTCGGAGCCAGCGAAAGGTCCACGATCCCGAAAGCGACGTCCAACTCGCCGGCGACCTCCCGCCCGATCAGTTCACCTACGCGCGTCACGCGGAACGAGGTGATCTTGATCTCTTCGGCCAGGTCGCCGAGGGTCATGTCCGGCCTCTGCTCGATCGCTCGATGCAGCGCACTACTGACCACCCCGGGCCCGGAGACGCCGATGTTGACGGTCGCTTCCGGCTCGCCCGAGCCCATGTATGCCCCGGCCATGAACGGGTTGTCCTCGGGGATGTTGGCGAACACCACCAGCTTGGCAGCCCCGAAGCCTTTCTGGTCGGCCGTCGCCTCGCCGATTCGCGAGATGATCTCGCCCATGTCCCGCACGGCGTCCATGTTGATGCCCGCCTTGCGCGTCGCGACATTTACCGACGAACACACACGCTGGGTCTGGGAGAGCACCTCAGGCAGCGACTGCATCACCAGTCGATCCGCCGGGGTCATGCCCTTCTGGACCAGCGCGGTAAAGCCCCCGATAAGATCCACCCCACACCGCTCGCCGGCGGTATCGAGCGTCCGTGCGACCTCCAAAGCCGCCGCCTTGCCATGCCCGGCCAGCAGCTGCGACACCGGCGAAATCGCCAGCCTCTTGTTGGTCACCCCGATGCCGTACTTCGCCCCGATCCGGTCGCACACCTCCACCAGCCGGGACGCACGAGACGTGATCTTGTTCGCGAGCTTCTGGCACATGCCATCCATCGTCGCAGCGGCGCAGTCCGCAACGTTCAGCGCGAATGTCACCGTGCGCACATCCAAGTGCTCGGCGTGGAACATCTCGATGGTCGAAAGAATTTCGTCGGTCTGTAGCATCTCAGGCTGCTGTTTCCACGGTTCAGGATCCCTGATGCATCCGGCCTGGCGCCATCTCACGCGTCAGGCGAAGCTGGTTGGTAGCCACGAAAATATTCTCGTGCTGGAACCGCACGGTGAAGCTGCCCGCCTGTCCCATCTCCTGCAGGTCGGCCTGCAGTTGACGGACGTCCCATGATCGCGGGACCTCGACCTGGCTGATCAGCACGAACTCGCCTTCGCTCTGCTGGCCGTACAGGTCGACGATGTTGATGTCCTTGCCCGCCAGATACCGGCTGAACTGCAGCAGAAAGCCGGGCCGGTCCTCCCCAAACGCCGTCAGCACAAACCGTTCCGCCTGGTCGGTATCGTCGGCGGCCACGTCGGGGTCGAGCTTGCGGGCCATTACCTGCAGGAGACAACTCTCGTGGGCCAGCTCGCGAACGCGGGTGGCGAGGTCGTCAGCGGCGGTGTCGTCCGGCAGGGAGATCACCATGATCAGCGTGAAATACCCCCGCAGAACGGTCTGGCTGCAGGCGTCGATGTTGCCCCCCAACTCCTTGACGGCAGAGCCCACCGCAGCGACGATCCCCGGATGGTCATCGGCCAGAACGTTGATCACGTATGCGTGTTCGAATCGGGTCTTCATGCGCCTCGCTCCTGCTGGCGCGGCATTATACGTCAAGCTGCAGCTGGAAGATAGCGCCCGCGGCGAATTCTGCTCTGCCCGGGGACAACTCGCGGGACCTGCTGGCATTTTGCTTCGCAAGCCCACCCTCCAGCCGTGTACAATGCCCACGACATGAAGATCCGCCAGGCCCACTCCCGGGACGTTCCCGGGATCTGCAGCCTCATCAACGACTACGCCGAACAGGGGCTCATGCTGCATCGGAGCATGGAGAGCGTCTTCGATGCCCTGCGGGAGTTCCTCGTCGCCGAAGAAGCAGACAGACTGCTGGGCTGCTGCGCTGTCGATATCTTCCCGGGCGGCCTGGCCGAGGTGAAATCGCTGGCCGTTTCGCCCAACGCGCGGGGCAAGGGCGTCGGCTCGCAGCTGGTTCGCAAAGGGCTTGCGATCGCATGCGATCTGGGTGTCCGGCGGTTCTTCACGCTGACCTACGAGCAACGTTTCTTCGAGAAACTCGGCTTCACCGTCGCCGATCGCCAGAAACTGCCCGAGAAGGTCTGGCGCGAGTGCATCCATTGCCCCAAAGCAGACCAGTGCGACGAAATCGCGATGACGATGGAGCCCCAGCCCGAGTAACGTTCCAGGGGACAGTCAAGGCATGACCGAAGACAGACCCATCATCCGCCTCGAGAAGGTTCGCAAGTCGTTCAACGGCACCCATGTGCTGAAAGGTGTGAGTCTGAACGTGCAACGGGGCAAGTGTACGGTCATCATCGGTCCGTCGGGCTGCGGCAAGAGTGTGCTTCTCAAACACATGATCGGCCTGCTCCGACCCGATCGCGGGAAAGTCTTCTTCGACGGCAAGGAAATCACCCGTCTCTCCGAGCGCCGCATGCGGACTATCCGACGGCGGATGGGCTTCCTCTTCCAGGGTGGGGCATTGTTCGACTCGATGACCATTCTCGAAAACGTCCTGTTCCCCCTGCAGGAACACGGTGAGGGTTCCGAACAACAGTGGGTCGAGCGATCCCTGGAGGTCCTGGCGTTGGTCGGTCTGGAAGGCCTGGAGCACCGGTTCCCCGAGGAACTCTCGGGAGGCCAGAAAAAACGCGCCGCCCTGGCAAGGGCGATCGCCATGAATCCGGAAGTCATCCTCTACGACGAACCGACCACCGGGCTGGATCCGATCCGCTCGGACCTGATCAATGAACTGATCGTGAGACTGCAGTCGACCCTGCAGACCACGGCGGTGGTAGTCACGCACGACATGAGTTCGGCGAGGAAAGTCGCCGATCGAATCGTCATGCTGTACAATGGAGATTTCATTGCCGATACCACACCGGAGCAGCTCGACCGCGTGACCAACGACGTGGTGCTCCGCTTCGTGGAAGGCAAGGCCAGTCAGGAGGAACTCGCCCAGATCCAGGGCGACACCTGGCTGGGACAGAGCACCTCGGGCTGAGCATACACCAGAAACCGCTGCGCCCCAGTCTGGAGAGCATGATGAAGGAAAACGCTCGGAATGTGACCGTCGGAATGACCGTGATTGGGGGCATCCTGATCCTGGGCGCACTGATCATGGTCTTCGCCTCCCTGCCCGAGAGATTCCGCGGCGGCTACGACCTGCACGTGCTCTTGGACTCCTCCGGGGGCATCGAGCCGGGCGACGAGGTCAACTTCCAGGGCATCGTGATCGGGCGGGTAACGGGCGTGGACTTCACGGACCCCGACAGCCTGGCATCGGGGGTGACCATCACCCTGCGAATCGATGAGAAATACACGCTGCCCGCGCGGATCGAAGTGGTCATCCAGCGCAACATGTTCGGCGGCTCGTACATCAACATGTACCCGGGAGGCCCGGAGCGGTTCGACAGCGAGGGGCGCAAGCTCGAAACGATACCCAAGGACCGCACGATCGCCATCCGCGGGATCACCCAGAACATGGACCCGGTAGCGCAGATCCGACCCGTGCTGAACATGGTGGAGGGCATGGCCAATGACCTCAGGCCGGCCGTGCGAAGCTTCGCCCGATTGGCCAACAACCTCAACCGCATGCTGGG
>CAZXSK010000005.1:73626-95802 GCA_964642855.1 uncultured Planctomycetaceae bacterium
GGCCGGCCGTGCGAAGCTTCGCCCGATTGGCCAACAACCTCAACCGCATGCTGGGCGACACCTCGGCAGGCAAATCCGACGGAGACAACGACAAGGGGAATGCCAACACCCCCGCCGACGCCAATCAACCCGGCAGTGGGTCTCAGACACGTCCCTCCATGAACCTCGCCGGAACCGTACAGCGTCTCAACCGCACCCTCGATGCGCTCTACGAAATACTCGGAGACCCCAACAGCCAGCAGGACCTCAAGACTACCTTCTCCAATCTCGCCGACGCCAGCAGCAAGATGTCCGACGCGATGGACGCTCTCAAAGCCACCGTCAGCGACGCCAACGCCACCCTCGTCGAGGCGCGGGGCGCCTTCTCAGACATCTCCGACACCGCCGTCGCTGCGAAGAAGAATCTCGCCGAGGTATCCGAGAAAGTCATCGAAGATGCCGAGAAGCTTTCCGAGCTGATGACCACCGTCAACGAAGTCGCCAGCAAGGTCAACGAGGGCAAGGGGTCGGCGGGCAAACTCGTCAACGACCCCAAGCTCTACAACAGCCTCGTCGAATCGGCCGAGCAGATGGACAAGCTGCTCAAGGAGATCCGCACGCTGGTCAAGGCATGGGAGAAGACGGGCGTGCCGATCAAGCTCAAGTAGCCCGCGCTTGCAATCGCCCGCGTGTTGCCTACACTGACTGCCCAACGCTTCCCTGCGCGTAAGGGCTTTGACGGCGAATGAAACTGGGCGGGCGGATCTATCGGTTTCGGTGGTGGGTGGTGGCAGCATGGACGCTGGCAGCGATCCTCCTGATTGCGCTGACGCCCGAGATCGACCCCAGCCTCAATGAACGCGACCAGTTCCTCCCGGAAGATACCGACTACGTCCGCGCGGTTCGCGTATGGGAGCAGTCCTTCCCACGCGATGGCGCGCTCAGCCGGGCGATCCTCGTCTTCGAACGCTCCACCGGAGCCCTGACCGACAGCGACCGCGACGCGATCGAGCGAATCGCATCGCGCATCCGGCGGGGCGATCTGCCCCTGCTCGAGCCCGGCGACATGGAGAAAGTGAACGTCGTGTCGCCCGGGTCGATCGGCGTTCCGACCATGCCCGGCCTGGGCACCCCCCTGGTGCCCAACCCCCAGCTGTCCCCGGTTTCACCGCGAGGCCAGGCTGCGGTGGTCCACGTCCACCTGCCGAGCAATTTCATCTCCATCCGCGCAGACCGCATGGTTCGCGCAATCCGCGCCATGCTCAGAGAGGAAACGCTCCCGGAAGGGCTTTCGGTGGCAGTTACGGGCACGGCCGGGTTCGGTCACGACTACGCCCACGCAGCCAACCGAAGCCACGAGCTGACCTCCAAGGTCACGCTGATCTGCGTGGTGGTGATCCTGCTGATCGTCTACCGCGCGCCGCTGGCCGCGATGGTGCCGCTGGTCTCGGTGGGGCTGGCGTCCGTGGTGGTGCTCAAGCTGCTCGGGGTGGCTGAGGCGTTTGGCATGCACACGGGTACCGCGGAGCGCATCTTCGTGTTTGTGCTCATGTACGGGGCGGGCATCGACTACTGCCTGCTCCTGGTCAGCCGGTACCGCGAATGCCTCCAGGACGCCCTGGATCACAAGGACGCGTCGGCGAGGGCGTTGAACGCGTCGTTCCCGGCGATCTTCGCCTCGGCCGGAACCGACACCGCCGGGCTGCTGATGCTCAGTTTCGGGCAGTTCGCAATCTTCGCGACCACCGGGCCGGCGGTCGGCCTTGCATTGATGGTCGCCATGCTCGCCTCGATAACGCTCGTGCCGGCCCTTGTCTCCATCGTGGGCCCGCGGATGTTCTGGCCGGTTCGGGCGGGACTCTGGACCGACGGCCGGGCCAAAGACGCACTCGACCGCCGGTGGTTCTGGCCTCGCGTGGCCAGATTCGTCACCCGCAGGCCCGCCCTGGTGATTGCATTGACGATCCTGGTGTTCGTCGCCCCGGCCATCCAGGGGGCACGGATCCCCTGGCTGTACGACGCGCTCAGCGGCTTCCGGGCAGAGACCGACAACAACATCGGAAACGCCGCCAAGGGGGTGGAGATCGCCCACAGGCACTGGCCGGCAGGCGATATCGCGGCGAGCAACGTCATGGTCCAGCTCGACGAGCCCCTCACCAGGGAACGGTGGGTTACGGTCTCCCAGCAACTCACCGCCGCGCTGCGCGACCTGCCCGGCGTGAGCAACGTGCGGAGTCTTTCCGCCCCGTATGGCCGGAACGCCACGCCTTTCCAGAACCTCATGGTCCGCAAGCTGGGGTTCGACAAGGCCGTCACCACGTACCTGGGCAAGGCCCAGAAAACCGCCCGGCTGGAGGTCGTGCTCTCGATGCCCCCACTGGGCAACGAAGCTCTCCAGCAGATTCCAGCCATCCGGGAGAAAACGCAGAATGCACTCCGCGCGATGCGACTCGCGGGAGAAGTTTACATCTCCGGGGCCACCGCCGAAACGCTCGACACCAGGCGCGTCACCCAGAAGGACTTCCTCCTGATCGCGTCACTGACACTCGGGGTGATCTTCGTGATCGTGCTGATCCTGCTCCGCGATGCGATCCTCTCGGGCTTCATGATCGCATCGACCGTGCTGAGCTACCTCGCAACGCTCGGGATTGCGTACTGGGCGATGAGCTGGTGGTTCGGCTCGGGCGGGCTGGACTGGAAAGTGGAAATCTTCCTGTTCGTGGTCATGGTCGCTGTCGGGCAGGACTACAACATCTTCCTCGCTGCCCGGCTGGCCGAGGAAGCCCGAACGCTCGACCCCGTCCGCGCGACACGACGGGCTGTCGTTCACACCGGGCCGGTGATCTCGTCGTGCGGGATCATCATGGCTGCAACCCTGGGCAGCCTGATGGTCGGCGAGCTGGTCCTGATGATCGAACTGGGCTTCGCCCTGGCGCTGGGAATGCTGATCGACACGTTCGTCGTCCGCCCGCTGATGCTGCCTGCGTTCGTGGTGCTCACCCGCCGCACGGGACGCGGCGGCAAGTTCAGCTAGGGGTTCTTTCAGGAACAGCGGGCCGGCTACTATTCGGCGATCACACTGATGTATCCGTCCGTCCGACGACGGAATGAGCCGACCTCCAGATTCCCGTCGTCCAGAAGCGTATCCACCTCGACCAGGCGATCAGTGCTGCAGGTGGGCGTGTGCACCGAGACCCCCGCTGTTGTCCCGAACTGCAGGTAGTCCCAGTCCCAGTTGCCGCCGAGGGAGGTCTCCCGAACCCAGGACTCGCGGGAAAGATGCGTGCCCATCTCCTCGGGGAAGACAGCCGGCAGACGGTCGGGAGGATAGGCTTCGTGCTCGTGGAAGTACAGGTTGAACGCGTTGCGGGCGATGCGCATATTCTGGGTGAATACACTGGAAGTCGCATCTTCGGCGCTGGTGGAGAACGCCGGAATCACGATCGCTGCGATCACGCCGAGAATTACCACGACCACCAGAATCTCGACAAGTGTAAACCCTTGTCTTAAATCAGCTTTCTTCATGGCTTGGCCTCACGGAAATACCGTCCGCCTCCTTGCGGCTACGAGGGTCGAATGGTTCTGGCCCATCGGGCAATATGCAATTCAGATCCCGCCGCGGCAAGTGGGTCGGGCAGGTCTCTGCGAGTTCGCCCGAACGCGAGTTCCGATTGACTCCGCCCACACCGGCCGATACGCTGGGGAAGCGTCATCCCACGGAAACACCAAGCCTCTACGTTCGAGGAAAGATGCCCATGCGCTACGTCCCGTTGCTGCTGATATTTGCCCTGCTTGCCGTTGGATGCGGGCCCGAGGAAGTCTCCGTCAGACCGGATCCCAAGCCCCCCACGACGACGGTCGAAGCCGACCCTGAGCCGCCCCCGGACCCGCCGGCCCCGAAAACTACTGACCCCGCGGACGCCAGCGACTCCCAGCCCGTCAGGAGTACGGATGGCCAGCGAGCCGTGATGGCCTACGTCAACGGCGAGCCGATCTACATGGACGCACTCCACGACCTGCTCGTGAAGACCTACGGCCTGAAGATCTCGAACCAATTGATCGCCAATGAGCTCGTCCGCCAGGAAGCAGCCCTGCGGAAGGTCACGATTACCGAGAAGGACGTTCAGCGCGAGTCCGAAGAGACATTCGACCGCATCATCGGCGTTCAGGTGCAGGGCGCCGATCGTGAAGAAATCCTCCAGCAGCTGCTCGACCAGCGAGGCCTGACGGAACTCGAGTGGAACCTGACGATGCGACGCAACGCCCTGCTGCGCAAGATTGCCGGTAAGAACGTCGCCGTCTCGCAGGCCATGATCCGCGACGAGTTCGACCGCGTGTACGGCACCAAGGCGGTGGTGAGGCACATCGAGGTGGGGACGCTCGCCGAGGCCCGTGAGATTCTCCAGCAACTCAAGAAGGGCGCGGACTTCGCCCAGCTGGCGTACAAGAAATCGGTTAACGCCTCCGCCGCGGACGGCGGCCTGCTTCCGCCGATCTCCGCCCAGTCTCGCATGGTGCCCCTGAGTCTTCGGGAAGCCGCGCTGGCTTTGGATGAACCCGGCGACCTGTCCGACCCGATCAAGGTAGAGACGCGCTTCCACATCCTCAGGCTCGAGAAAACCATCGAACCCAAGGACGTGAAGCTTGACGAGGTCCGCGACAAGCTGGCCGAATCGATCCGTTCGAGGCTGGCTGCCGCCGAAGGACAGAGAATCCTTCGAAAGCTCCTGGCCGAGGCGCATCGGCAAGAGTTGATCGAATATGTCGATCCGGGCCTGAAGAAGCAGGCCCGCGAGCAGCGGAAAAAGGAACGCACCCGGTGAGCAAAGAGTGGAACATCGATGTCTCGCCCAGGATCCGGCGCCTGCCGCCATACCTGTTCGGCAAGCTCAACGCGCTGAAGTACCGCAAGCGCCGCCAGGGCATCGATATCATCGACCTGGGCATGGGCAACCCGATGGACCCCACGCCCGAAGCCGTCGTCGAGAAGCTCTGCCAAGCCGCCCGCGACCCGAGGAATCAGCGGTACAGTGCCTCGGCGGGGATTTACAACCTCCGTCGCGAGGTCGCCCGCAACTACCAGCGGTGGTACGGTGTGGAGCTTGATCCGGAGACCGAGGTCATCGCGACGATCGGCTCGAAGGAAGGCTTCAGCCACATGTGCCTTGCGATGATGGGCCCGGGCGACACCGCCGTGGTCGGAGACCCCTACTTCCCGATCCACGTCTACGGCGTGGCGCTGGCGGGAGGGAACGTGATCCAGGTTCCGCTGGGCAACGACGAAGCCTTCCTCGCCCGCGTCGCCCACGTGGTGGAGAATCTCTACCCCCAGCCGAAGATGCTCATCCTCAACTACCCCCACAACCCCACGGCCATGACCGTCGAAGATGTCAGCTTCTTCGACGCCGTGGTCGACCTCGCCCGACGAACCGGCGTGAAGGTCATCCATGACTTCGCCTACGGACGAACGACGTTCGACGGCTACCGGGCGCCCTCGTTCCTCCAGGCACCGGGCGCCAAGGACGTGGGCGTGGAGTTCATCACGATGTCCAAGCCCTACAACATGGCCGGCTGGCGGATCGGCTTCTGTCTCGGCAACGCCGAGATGATCCGCGCCCTGGCGACGATCAAGGGCTACTACGATTACGGCATTTTCCAGGCGATTCAGATCGCCAGCATCATCGCGCTTCGCGAATGCGACGAAGATTCCGCCGCCCAGGCCGGGGTCTACCAGGTCCGACGAGACATCGTGGTCGACGGCCTGCGACGTGTCGGGTGGGATGTCGCCAGCCCGAGGGGCAGCATGTTCGTGTGGGCGAAGGTCGCCGAGGAGCACCTCGCCGGCCAGGGCACGATCGACTTCTCGCTTCGCCTGATGGAAGAAGCCGAGGTCGCCGTCTCGCCCGGGCGGGCGTTCGGGGAGCACGGCGAGGGATACGTGCGGGTCGCCCTGGTCGAGAACGAACAGCGCCTCAGGCAGGCGATCCGACAGATCGACCGGGCGCTGAACAAGGGCATCAAGGCCCCGTCGGCCAGCAAGGTCCGACGCAAATCAGGCTGACTGCACGCCGGGAGCGTTACCGCCAGGCCATGATCCTTCGTCGATACGGAACATTCAAAGGGGGCATCGATCTTCCCGACGAGAAGCACCAGACGCTCCAGTCGGCCTGTGAGCCCTGGCCGGAAACCCCCGAAAAACTCCTGGTGCCCCTGGTGCTCAGTGGCAACGAACCCGCCCAGCCCATCGTCGAGATCGGCGAGGATGTTTCGGGGGGACAGCGTATCGCCCAGGGCTCCCAGCCGGGCGGATTGATCGTCCATGCCCCACTGGCAGGACGCATCGCAGCGATCTCCCGCGCGTGCGTCGCCGATCGTGACGGCTTCGTGACCGTCCCCGCCCTGGAAATGACCGACCTGCGAGCCCCCACGGACGTCGCGCCGCTGGAAGCCGTCTTCGACTTCCGCACCGCCGCCTGCGACGAACTCAGACGCCGCATCGATCAAAGCGGGCTCGTGACACACCGCATGAGGCCCCAGCTTCTGTCCCAGTGGGTCCGCCGCGCCCGTGATGCCGGGTGCAGAACGCTGATCTGCAACGGCATGGAGCACGAGCCCTACGTTACCGCCGACCATCGGCTGCTGGTGGAATACGGCACGGAAGTCATTCGCGGGTTAGCGCTGCTGTCCATGGCCATCGAGGCACCGAACGTGATCCTCGCGGTCGATCAGCGACGCACGTACGAGTACCGCCAGCTCGTGGGGCCGGCAAGGCTGTTCTCCATCGAGCGGGTCGCGCTGACCCACAAGTACCCCACCGGGGCAGACGCGATGCTCGGAAAGGTGCTTCTGCGACGTGAAGTGCCCCTGGAGGGCACGCTGCTGGACCTCCAGGCTGCGGTGATCGACCCGGCCAGTTGCATGGCTGCCTACCGCGGAGTCTGCTGCCGGGCGCCCCTGAGCGGCCGCGTGGTCACCGTGGCGGGCGAGCACGTCGAGCGACCGGGCAACTACTGGGTGCCGTTCGGCACGCCCTGCTCGGATCTGACCGCCCCCCGGGACGCCACGCATATTCACGGCGGGCCGATGACGGGACTGTCAATGGAAGAGGGCGTGGTGGTGGGCCCGACGACCTCTGCGGTGCTTTCACTCAATGCCGACGCGCCGCCGATGCCGGGCCCGTGCATCCGCTGCGGCTGGTGCACCGACCACTGCCCCGCACGCCTGAACGTGTCGGCATTGAACGACATGTTCGAACTGGGCGACGTGGAATCCGCCCGGAAACTGGGCGCCCTGGCGTGTGTGAACTGTGGGGTGTGCACCTACGTCTGCCCCGCGAGGCTTCCTCTCGCCCAGAGGGTCAAGGAACTCAAGCGATCGATCTACGTCCTCCGACGGGCCACCGAAGCCCGGAAGGCGTCTCCTCCTGCCGGCACGGAGGGAGGCCGATGACCGCGCAACCTACGCCAGTCCAGGCGCTCGGCCGCCCGGAGCGATACAGCATCATCCAGTCGCCCTTCATGCGGGCTCCGGAGGGCGTCCGCACCGTGTACCTGGTGACCATGGGTGCAGCAGCCGGGCCGCTTATCGCGGGTCTGGCGCTGTTTGGCTGGCGGGCGCTGTGGGTGGCAACGCTGTCCATCCTGACCTGCGCAACGGTGGAGAAGCTCTATTTCCGCATCACGCGCGTTCCGGCGTTGACAGGTCGGTCGCACGCATTCCTGACCGGCCTGCTGCTCGCACTGACCCTCCCGGCCGATGCCCCGTGGTACGTGCCCGTCGTCGGCGGAGCGTTCGCGGTGCTCGTGGGCAAAGCAATCTTCGGCGGCGTGGGACACTTCCTCTGGCAACCCGCGCTGGTCGGCAGGCTGGCCGTTACGGTCCTCCTGGTCGGCAGCTTCAACCCCATGGAAGGCCCGGTTCTGGCACGCGAGAAGATCGTCGTCGGAGACGTGCGGAACGTCAAGCGAACCAAACCCTACCACGGCTGGAAGGTCACCCCCGCCCCGCCGGGAGCGGACGGGTTCATGGTTCCCAAGGCCCGGACGGTCCTTCGGGGTTTGACCCTCGACGCGCCCGAGTACACGGGGCTGGTCACTCCCCGAACCGACATCCCCCGATGGGCGCCCTCGGCGCTGTCCAAGCTGCCCCCCCTCAACGACTACCTCTACGGCGCACGTCCGGGTGGCATCGGAGAGACCTGCGTCGTCGTAATTGTCGTCGCGGGCCTGTACCTGATGTATCGAAACTACGTCAAGTGGCAGCTGCCGGTCTCGATGCTCGCAGCGGCTTGGCTGGTAGTCGCAGCTGCACCCGTCCAACTGGTCGGACCCAATGGTACAACGGACGTGGTCTGGTGGCCTCTGACCCACGAAGGCCTGGATATCGGCTTCACCTACGTCAACTACCAACTCTTCAGCGGAGGGCTTGTGCTGGCGGCGTTCCTGCTCGCCCCCGAGATGACCTCCCGACCTGTTACCACGGGCGGACAGGTGGTTTTCGGCCTGTCGGCAGGCGCCCTGGCAATGATCCTGCAGATGTACTCGCCGTACCCCATCCCCGCCTACATGGCCGTGCTTGTAATGAACACCTTCACCCCCCTGATCGACGCCCTGTGGAGGCCCCGCGTGCTCGGACAGAAACGGCTGCGGTTTCTACGCGGCGTGCGTTCCTGACCGCCCGACGGGCCCAAATCTTTTGATTTTCCTATCTTAGCGTCTGCTTCGCGCCTTTTTTGTAAACCGAACTTACCATGTGCCGACATAAGGGAAGTGGTTGCTCGCCGGCGCGGGACCGGCCCCGGAGCGGGGAAACGCTCCGTGAGCAACCCATCGCGGACACCCTCAACGAGGAAGGGACCATGACTGAAGAGAACCAGAAGAAAGAGTTCCTCAGGAAGATCCTTGCCCTGGGCATCCTGGCCGGCACGATCGTGACCGTCAGTGCGACCATGGTGGCCACCATCCTGACCGAGTTCTGACACCCGATCGGCAACACGTCCGCACCCCATCTCGTCGCAGTGCAACTCAGCTCGAAACACCCCGCCCGCCGGCGATGTCGTTCGGCGGGTTTCTTCTGCGCCGCGAAGACGTCGACAGCCGGCTTCCACCCACCGCCGCTGCGAGACTCAGGATCCCCTCCACCGGCACGCGGAACCGCGGCGTGCTGGCAGGCCCGCCCTGCAGGAAACTCACCAGCACCATCGCCCCCATCAGCCACGCCCACATGGGCAGCTGAAGTCGCCCGACAACCAACCCACGCCCGGAGGCAAACCCTGCCGATACCAGCTTGATTACGAAGAACAGCGTCAGCGGAACGGCCACAATCATCGCCCGCCGGTTGCCACCGAAGTAGTGCTTCGCCGCCGCCCAGGGGCCCTGCGACTGCAGCACGCCCAGCGTCCCCTGCTGGCCTGCTGATAGTCCGACCACCTCGAGCAGGTCCGTCGCCCCGGGCAGCCAGAACCCAAGACACCCCCTCAGGTGCAACCCGAGGTACGTCACCGGATGGGCGGAGAGAATCTCCAGCGTCACGTCGCGCTGGGCCCGGTAGTACCGGGCAGCCTCCTGCCGGTCGTATTGGCTGCCAAATCGCTCGTAGGTTCGCCGATGGACGATGGCCTCGGCTGCGTGGGGTGAGATTCCCTCCGCCGCAGCGAGAGTTTTCGGCGCCGAGTAGGCGTGCATGCTCGCGACGATGTTGGTCGACAGGCCCCAGTAACCACACCGAACGCCGTTGCGGACAATCCACGGGGCAACGGCAAGGAGCACGATCCCCGCAAACGCCCCCGCCCGCCGGAACCGCCTGCGCCCGGCCAGCAGCGCCGCAGCCATCAGTGCTGCCATCACCAGCCCGGTCGGTCTGACATAGCACGAAAGCCCCGCCAGCACCGCAGCCGCAACCAACGACCGCCACCGGCCTTCCTTCAGGTGAACGACCATCGCCACCAGCGAGGCCATCAGCACCACCGCAAATACACTGTCGGACAGCACGCGCACCGAAGACGCCACCGCCAGGGGCGTAACCGCCTGGATCGCCGCTGCGATCAGCCCCGTGCGCTGCGAAAACAGACGGGTTCCCAGGACGTAGACAAGCCCGACCAGCAACACGTCCAGCCCCACCTGCAGCATGAGGGGCAGCCGCGGGATGAGCTTCACACCCAGCGACAGCAGCGCAGGGTACCCCGGAACGCGATACAGCGCCAGAAGATCGCAGCCGTACCTGCCCTCGGAAACCCGCCGGGCAAGCTCGGCGTACCCATCGGAGTCCGGCGTCTGCACGTCGTAGATCCCGGCAGTCGGGGGATTGGCGACGGGCGGCAGCAGCGGCAGCCGAATCGCCAGCGCAACAGCCAGGATGACCCACAGCCACAGTCGATTCATAATCGGCATCGTAGAAGCTCCGTCGGGTGGTTACAATGCCCCGTATGTCCGGCAAGCACGACCTGCTGAAGGTCAGCGAAATCTTCCGCAGCATCCAGGGCGAGGGAACCCGCGCGGGCCTGCCGTGCACCATGGTTCGCCTCGCCGGCTGCAACCTGCGCTGCACCTGGTGCGACACCCGCTACGCCTGGGACGAAGGCAGGGAAATGTCCGTCGCGGAGGTCCTCGGGGCGGTCGACCGCCTGCAATGTCCGCGTGTGGAACTCACCGGCGGAGAGCCCCTGCTCCAGAAGCCTGCTGACGGCCTGCTCCGCGCCCTGTGCGACGCCGGCTACGAAACGCTGCTGGAGACCAACGGCACTCAGCCGCTGGATGCGGTCGACCCGCGCGTGGTGAAGATCGTCGACGTCAAATGCCCGTCGTCCGGCTGCGCGGAGGAAACACTCTGGGACCAGATCGAGAATCTGAACCCGCGCGATGAGATCAAGTTCGTCATCGCAAGCCGGGAAGACTTCGTCTACGCCCGCAAGTCGCTGGCGAGCAGGCCCGGCCTGGGGGGCCGGACGATTCTCTTCTCACCCGTGACCGACCGCCTCGAACCCGCGACACTCGCCCAATGGATGCTCGACGAGCCGGACCTCTCCCCCGACATCCGCCTCGGACTACAGCTGCACCGCATCATCTGGCCGCAGATCGAGCGAGGCGTCTGAGAAAGGAACCCCACGCCCCCATGGAAGCCGAACTGGTACGGACATTTCGATTCGAAGCCGCCCACGCCCTGCCTAACATTCCCCGGGGCCACAAGTGCAGGCGCATGCACGGCCACAGCTATCGCGTGGACATCCACGTCACCGGCGAGGTCGACGAGAACACAGGCTGGGTGATGGACTTCGGCGAGATCAAACAGGCCGTCAGTCCCGTGATCGATGAACTCGACCACAGATATCTCAATGACCTGCCCGGCCTGGAGAACTGCACCAGCGAGCTGATCGCGCGGTATCTCTGGCAGCGGATCAAGCCGTCGCTGCCGGAACTCTCTGCCGTGGTGGTCTGGGAGTCCGACGCCTCGCGGTGCATCTATCGCGGAAGCTGATCGGGCGGGATCGGCCCCGGGGAGAAAGGCAGGACACCATGATCAAGAAGCTCATTGCAGCGGCTGTGCTGCTGTTCGCCGGCGGGCTGCTCTTTGCGACCAATCCCGACGAAGGCGACTTCGGCGACTACATCCGCGAGACCACCGAAGCCGAGGTGGGCGGGGAAGGCGGAACGAGCGAGACGATCGGGGATATTCTGGGCCACGTCGCGGGCATCTCTGCCGGGTGGACGGTCCAGCGGACGAACTACTTCCTGTTCAGCACATTTACGTTCGAGTCGGACGATCCCGACCGGGACCCGCCGACGTATTTCGGCATCGCGGGGATGATCTTCGAGCTGTAACGCTCCCGGGCGGCGCAAAAGAAAGCGACGCCGGGAAAGGAGGGAGAAACCGGCGTCGCTTCGTGGGTGACATCGCGTCGGCGGGCAGGAGGAGGACCCGCCGATCTGCGGGGCGTCACGTTTTCTTTCACTCTTCCATACGCCCCAGGCCGCTGCTGGGTTCACCTTTTCGCGGGATTCACCCAGAAAACATCGCGCCCCCACTGATCGCCGGCATAGCCACGATGCAAGAGCATATCTCTGAACGACTTATACAGACAGAAGTCTCGTAAGGTGCTTACCGTCCGCAACATTTCTTGAACTTTCTGCCCGACCCGCACGGACAGGGATCGTTTCGGCCGGGCGATCGCCCGCCGGCCGTCCCGGCCATCTTGCCCGGGGCGGGGGCTCCGGCGCCCGGACCACTGGCAAACGCAGCCTGCCGGGCCTGCTCGGCGGCGGGGTCCTGCTGCGTCCCGCCCGAGGTCTTCTTCAGCGGAGGCATCTGGTTGCGCTTGAAGTACTCAGCCATTCGCCGCAGTTCGGGCAGCGACTCGCGGAAGAACAGCTTGTAGCCCTCGCAGAAGTGATTGTACCGCGACGGATCCGTACCGATCGGACGATGGTGCTTGGGGCAGCCCCCGCGGCAGAATTCGAAGAACTCGCATTCCCTGCACTCCTCGGCAAGCTCGGTCTTCAGCGAGGCGAACTCCTCGAGCTTCTCGCTGCGAACCAGTTCGGCCAGGGGTGTCTCCAGAATGTTGCCCAGTTTCCACTCGGGGTACACGAAGTGATCGCACGCGTAGAGGTCGCCGTTGAACTCCAGCACGTGGGCGTTGGCGCAGCGGTCGGCGTAGCAGCACATCGCCGACTGGCCGAAGATGAGCTGATGCAGCACGCTGTCGATGAACCGCTCGCTGACGCGCCCGATGTCCCGCGTGGCCCAGAGTTCGAAAACGTCCAGCAGGAACCGCCCGAACTGCTCGCCGGTGCAGGAGAAGTCGGTCGGCTCGTCGGTGCCGGGCTTGCGCTCCAGGATCGGGATGAATTGCAGGTAGCGGACCCCGCGGTTGGTGAAGTAGCGGTAGATGTCGCCGGCGTGCGGGGCGTTGACGCTGTTGAGCGTCACCAGCAGGTTGTACTCCACCCCGTACCGGTTCATCCGTTCCACGGCCCCCCAGGCGCGGTGAAAACTGCCCTGCCCCTCGTGGTCCACCCGGTAGGCGTTGTGCCACTGCGGCGGGCCATCGATGCTCAGACCCACCAGGAAGTTGTGCTCGGCCAGGAACTCGCACCACGCCTCGTCCAGCAGCGTGCCGTTGGTCTGCAGGGCGTTGGTGGTCTCCTGGCCTTCGGCTTTGTATTGCTGCTGGAGATCGACAGCCCGCCGGAAGAAGTCCAGTCCGGCGAGGGTGGGCTCGCCCCCCTGCCAGCCGAACTCGCATCGCTCGGGCATGGCGTGGAGATACTGGCGCGTGTAGCTCTCCAGGAGCTCGTCGGACATGTGGAACTCGCCGCGCGGCGTGTCCGGGTAGAGCTCGCGCGGCTTCATGGTGTAGTAGCAGTACCGGCAGTCGAGGTTGCACACCCCGCAGACCGGCTTGGCCATGATGTTGAACGGGCGGATGTCGTCGGTCATCTGGTGTCGGCCTCCCGATGGCTTCCGGGTAAACCGTCAGTGTAGCAGATGCCCGGGTTCCGGCGAAGCGAAACCACCCCGGACCGATCACCCCCTGCCCGCCAGAACCTTCCCCAGGGCGATGAGCCCGCGGATCAGGAGCGTGACGACCAGCAGGAACAGCACGACCGCCCAGACGTACGTCAGCAGCGGCCAGAGGTCGCGGATCAGGTCGGTGAAGCGGTCGCTGATCGCTCCGACCAGCGCGATGACGGCCGCCACGGCCGCGGCGCCAACGAGCGTCCAGCGCAGGTCCCGCCCGGCCGGGGCAAGCCGCACCGACAGGCAGATCGAGAGATACACGAACAGCGGCACGCGCCAGTTGAGCCACTCCAGCTCGGTCCAGAACTCGCAGGTATGCTGCAGCAGGCGGACCTGGTCGACGGCGATCGCCCAGAAGCCGTCCCAACTGCCCGGCAGGCTGCGGGAAACTTCGGGGGTCGAAAGCACCCCACCCGAGAGGATGAACCGGTCGATCACGGGCGACCCCAGCAGCCAGCGGAGCACCAGGATCGCGGCCAGGCAGGCCACCAACGCCAGCAGCGCAGCGACGATGGGCCCGAGAACCTTCACGCCGGGGGAGTCCTCGGTTGCCGGCTCGGAATCGTCACCACGGCGGCCGCCGCGCGACTTGGAGGGCATGAGCCTGGCCCGGCGGATCTCCCCGCCGGTGATCAGGCACCCGAAGATGTACGCCATCTCCGAGACCACCGTCCCGGGCAGCAACGCCCAGTTGACGTGCGCGGGCTTGAGCATGCCCGCCCACAGGCGATACACCCCCACGCTCGCGAAGAGCACCAGCAACAGCCAGACTGTGAATGCAGCGTAGATCAGCGTCGGCCTCCGTTCCGCTTGCCGTATGTTCCCTATCGGCCCGTCGGGCGTCAACGCTGCAGTGCAAGTGTCCTGCCCGGCCAGTCGCCTGTGCCCCTGCTCGCGCAGCAAAGCGCCCCGCGGATTCACCCGCAGGGCGCTGGCTGAAACCGTCGGGCCTGAACGGCAGGGGTCTGCTCGCCGGCCGGCCCGGGAGGAGGCTTCTACCCTACCTGCCTCTGCGTCGGAGCACCGCTGCCACTCCCCCTGCAGCCAGCAGGCTCAGCGTGGCAGGTTCGGGAATGAGCGTCAGTTCCATGCTGTTGAGCATGACCCGGCCCCGCGTGCCGTCGTTGAGGATCTTGAAGATCACGTCGCCGCTTCCGTCAGTGACGAAGCTGAAGCTGATCTCGCCGACCACGCCGGGGTTCTCGCCCCCCGAGTAGGGCGTTGTGCCCATCAGTTCGAATGTCCCGCCGCCGGGCCACAGCCATACCTCGGCGCTTTCGCCGTCGCCGGCCGTCTTGGAATTATGGAACATCCCGACAAACTGATACTCACCCGCCTCGAGTCCCGAGACGCGAACGTTCAGGTAGGCCTGCTCGTTGGTACCGGCCGAGTAATCCCCCGAGGTTTCCCAGGGCTTGACCTCCAAGCCGTCTTCCAACAGCGCGGTCAGGTCCTCCCCGTCGTCCCAGAAGCTCTTGAGCCCGCTGCCCTCGCCGAGAATACGGGAGGCGTTGCTGCTGAAACTCACCTGCACGTTGGTGCCGTCGTAGCTGCCCGCCAGCTTGACAAAGCCGTCCTGCAGAGCACTTGTGGCGTCGCCCAGATCGAACAGCGCCTGCTGGGGGGTCGCCCGGTCGTAGTCCCGGAATGTGTTGCCCATCTTACCGGTCATCGAGACCACCCGGGGCTGGTCGCCCGAGGTGTCGATGGTCATCGTTCCGAGGACCTCGAAGGTATCCCCGTCAGCGACACGCCACTCGCGCGTCTTGGACTTGTCTTCGTTGATCGGGTCCCCGTTGATGTGACGGTCGCCGTTGTAGATCGGAGTGATGCCCTTGAGCGTCAACTCGATGCGGTCCTCGTACACCTCCACGACGGTGTACTCGGTCTCCCTGGTCGAGAAGAAGTTCCCCCCGCCGACCAATTGGGTTACGCCCTGCTTGGTGAACCCGCTCTGGGCGTGGACCTCCCCGGCGATGTAGAGATCAGCCCCGCCCTCGGTGAGGGTCTGCCAGAAGGCGCTGTCTGCCCCGTCGGCGATACGCATGTCCGAACTGCTTTGCTTGCGAACGCTCGGATCGTCGACCGGCAGGTGGCCGAGGGTGATCACGTGCTCGATTGCCGGGTCGGTTCTGGCGGCTGCAAGCGTGTCGGCCAACCAGTCGAGCTGCTCCTGCTCCACGTTGCTCCTCTTGGTGCTGTCGTAGACGTCGATGATGTTGCCGGCCGAATCATACGTCATGTCGAACGTTTCGATGCCGATCAGCAGCACGTTGCCTTCCTGCTTCGCCCAAACCCGCCCGTCGGCCTGGTAGCGGGTCGGCGCGTCGACGTAGCCGCCCCTGGCGACGGTGGAGGGCATGTTGGTGTACTGGCCGTACTTGCCCAGGTAGCTGGGCATGACGTCAAGGCGCCTTCCATCCCAGTTGTTGTCGCCGATCTCGTGGTCGCCGATGACGGTGTACATCTTCCCGATCCCCGCCTCGGCCAGGTGCTGGTAGTACGCGCCGTAGTAGATGTCCGCCTGGGCTTCGGCCTCGGCCCGGCGCTGTGCAACCGTGGTGGTGTCGTAGTTCCTCAGTCCGTAACTGCCGTCGATTATGTCGCCGCTTACGGTCATGAACGCAGGATTCTCGGCGGCGATGGCCTGGTAGATCGCCTGCAATCCGCCGCGGTAGCCTTCCTGCACGCTCAGGATCCCGTCTCCGTCGACGTCGTTGAGATGGTCGTAGTCCGAGTCCTGCCAGGGAAGCTCAGGCAGCCCCGCTCGCGACCGCGCGTCGAGGATGATCTGCCGCTTGGATTCGTAGTCGGGGTCGGTCTCGTCCATGTCGAATGCGCGCCCGGCGTGGTATCCCACGTCGGCGTTGATCAGGTCCGGTGCGCTGACGAAGCGTACGACCGGCTCGTCGGCGGGAGAAAGCACAGCCAGCAAGAGAGTGACGGCTGCAAGTGCGCAGATGGAGCGGGAAACAGGGCTGTTCATGGAATCATCCTCCCGGACCCGGCCTCCGAGCGAACCGGATCCGCAATGGCGGTTCGGAGATCCTCTGCAAGCAAGGCCGGACGTCCTAAGCAGCGCCCGGCCTTGCCGGAGGGAGTCTCTTTCGTGGTAACCGACTACCGTCGACGGCGGATCAGCGCGCCCAGCCCGCCGATGGCCAGCAGGCTCATCGTCGCAGGCTCAGGGACTTCCTGGATCGCGACAACACCCATGCCTGCGCCCTTGCCGTCGTCACTTTGCACCAGATCAACGGTCACGTCACCGCTGGCAGCCATGACATCACCACCGAATACGAAGTTGTCGACGCCATTGCTCCCGGAAGCATATTCATTCAGGCCGGTGAAGCTCACCGCGCTGCCCTTTGTATTCGAGCCGACGCCGAAGACGTACGAACCGGCCGAAACGCTGGAAAGGGTAGCACTTGCGGCGGCGCCGGATCCCGTGTCACTGAGGGAACCATCCAGCGTGGCGTTGGAAAGCTGCACGGCAAACAATGTGGTATTGGTAGTAGCGCTTGACGCTGAAATCTCAACCGTGACAGTCTGCGTGCCGGCCACAACCGTACCCAGATCAATCGCCCAAATCTCGAAACTCGTGTTCTCCGACCCATCATCCACCAACTGAGTCATCGAAGAGCCGCCTATCGATGCCGCTGTGGCATCGACCCCATCCCATGGTTCGCTGGTACCCAGCAGGAGGACGGTGTTGCTCGAAGCGACCAGATCAATGTCCCACGAGACGTCGCCAACCGACGGAACGCCTTGAGTACCACCGCCCCGGCTGGTCGCGTTTGGGCCAAAGGTGCTTTCGACGATGACGTCGGCTCCGGCCAGTCCGGCCGTCGCGAGAACTGCTGCCATTGCCAGGATCACTGCACAGTGTTTCATGATGCCTCCTCCTTCTGGAGATTGAATTGAGAAAGAAATGTCTGATCCTACCGGAGAATCGAGCAGGAAGGATCGGCCGAGCCTGCTATGACGATACCGACCCACTGCCGGATTTTCCACAGCCCAGCATACTCACAATCCGGCTGCTGAACAGACGAGTTTTGCGACCTTTACCAACCAAATTGCGTCTAACCTCTTCCCTGTCCGCCTCCGGGTGTGGTATCGTAACCCCGTGACGAATCCGAAGGGCACATCGGGGCTTCGCATCGCCTGCGTGATGCGGACCAAGGAGAGGCTGGTCAAGTCGCTGTGGCTCAACGCCCAGCGCTTTCTCCGACGGATCCCCAAATGTCTCTTCCGGGCGTTCGACCCCCGGGAACATGCGGTCGCGGCGCTGGCCGATTGGCAGCCCGACGCGATCATTGCCCATATCAGCAGCAAGGACCTCTACGGGCAGCTGACAGAGATCGGCTGTCCGTTGGTCAACACCTCGGGACTGCTGGCGGGACTTCCCATTCCGTCTGTCGGGCCTGATAACCTGCAGATCGGTCGCCTCGCAGCCGACCACCTGCTGGGCAAGGGATACCGCCGGTTCGCCTTCATCGGCGACCTGAGATGGGCACACTTCGCCCTGCAGAGGCTGGATGGTTTCCGGCAGCAGGTGGAGAGCAAGGGGTTCCAGGTGGAGCTCTGGGAGCACGGCATCCAGGACCGAGGCTCGATCCTGCATCAGGAGGAGTTGTCCGAACGCAACCGCCGCTTGCTGGACTGGGTGGAACAACTGCCCGATCGGACCGGGCTTTTCGCCGACGACGACAACACCGCCTTGGCGATCTGCGACCTCGCCCGCATCGTCGGGCTCGACCTGCCCGGAAGGTTCGCAATGGTCAGCGGACACGACATGGACACCCCCTGCCAACCCAGCCTTTCGGGGGTGCAGATCCCGGAAGATCAGTGGGGTTACGAAGCGGCCCGTCTTGCGGTGGCCTCTGCCCGGGGCGAGGTGGACCCCACGCCGGCCGCTTCGGTACTCCTGCCGCCTCTGGGGATCGTGGAGCGCGAATCGTCGTCCCAGGTAGCCGTGGAAGACGAGTACCTGCGCGAGGCGATGCGGTTCATCCGCACCCACGCAGGCGAAATGATCTCGGTCGAGGACGTCTCCCAGGCCGCTTCGCTGGGCAGGCGCGCGTTGGAACGCCGCTTCCGCGGCGAACTGGGGCGAACGATTCTGCAGGAGATCCACCGCACCCACGTCGAGCACGCAAAAATGCTGCTGGCCGAGACGGACCTGTCCACCCACGCCATCGCCCGAGAGAGCGGCCTGTCCGACGAGAAACACCTCCGCCGGCTGATGGTGAAGTTCGAAGGCGTTCTGCCCAGCGAATACCGCGACCAGTTCCGCGTGAAGTGATCCCCGCCGCCGGTCAGTTCACGAGCTTGCGCAGCAGGCTCTGGACCTGGGGCTGATCGTCCTCGTTGCACGAGAACGACAGGCACGCCAGCGGCTTGAGCGTGACATTCACCCGCCCGGTGGGCCCCTGGAAACGAACCGACGCCGACGTCACGAACTCGGCATACTGCTCCATGAACTCCCGCCCGTGCTCGCTGTCGAGGAATTTCGGGGTGTACGGGCCCAGCATGAACGAATTGTGGGCGTACTCGTTGACGCGGACGCTCTTGAGCTGGAACCGCTGGGTATTGGCCAGCAGGTAATCGATCGCTGCGGGGATGTCCAGCGTGAGGGGCTCGACGACGGTCGGCAAGGCCAGACACGAGCCCAGAAACACGCCCATCTGCTCGATGGCGCTCTTGGCGCCCTGGTAGACCTCGAGCGTCTCGCTGCCAGGTCGGAGTCCAAAGGGCAGCAGCTGCACGCGCTCGACCGCCTGGGAGAGGACCTCCTGGGTCTCCGGGTCGAGTTTCTGGACGGCGGTCTGCGTCCGGCGGATGACCGTGCCGAACACCGCGACGTCCGAGACGGTGTGATTCAGCACGCCGAACTCGTCGCCTTCGGGCAGGCCGTACTCAGCCAGAAGCTCTCCGACCTCGGCCGGCTGGGGGGATCCCTGGATGCGTGCGATATTCAGTTTGAACGTAGCCATGTCTGCTCCCGTGTGGTAGTCGAGCAGCCGATGATAGCGGCTGCGGTGCGCCCTTCAAGGGCGGGCCATAATTCGCTGGCCGGGAAGCCGTCTTGCGAGTGTCACGCGGGGCGTTGCCTCGCTGCCCACCCGCTCATCGGAGCTCGGAATGCATCCTGCCGGCTGACTGCTCCTTCGCTGCAGATGCAGGAATGGGGAACTACACGCTTTTCGATGCTTGGCCTGGGTGCTTCGCCCTATGGCGCTTCTCTGAATTCCATGCAAAGTCTCAAAAACGGGCAGATTTTTTAGGAATTGCTCCTGATTGCGGCTATCATGGCACGTAGGAATCAGCAGCCACTTCCTGCTGGGCTCGACAGCAACGGACGACGGATTTCTGAGCGGTGATGTGTCTCCGTTTCGTGACCCCAGCCGGGGCATTTGGAGTGGCCGAGCCGATATTCTGGTGTCTGGGTTTGTGTGAGGAGTATCGCGACACGGCTCCGACCGAGCCCAGGTTGGAGGGCCAGGGCAACGTGGCGCCGCCTGCCCTGTCGGACAGGCAGCGCCACAGCCTTTTGAGGGGTTTCTGCCGGGGGATGTAGCCGGTCGACTTTTTCCGTTTTGCGGGAACCGAAAACGAATCGTAGGGTTTCATGAAGGTCGGCATTGGTGATATGATATATTGACTGGGCAGTGGGTCCCGCAGGTCGGCGGGATTCTCGTCACCCATTGGGTTGCGGTCACGTCTGTCTCTCTTGTAGGCAAAAAGGAGCGGCCCATGAAGGTTCGTCATGCGGTGTGTCCGAAGTGTAAATCGATTCTCGCGGTCCCGCCGGGCTGTTGCGACTGTCATGTGCGCTGTGGGCAGTGTCGTTCGCGCTTTCGCCTGCCCCGGCGAATCCGCACGACCGAAGACGCCATCGCCTCCTGGCTGATGGAAGAGGAAGGCCACCCAAGCCATACGCCCGAAGGCGACGCCGTGCTGGAGGGCATCGATCGACCTTCCGAGCAGGAAGAGTTCGATGAGGCGATCCGCCAAAGCCCGGCCGCTGTCCAGGGCGACACCCGCATCGCACCGGCGATCTCCACCGTCGAGGATTCCACCCACCAGGTCCGCCTGGTGAGACTGACCAACCACAGCGCGCTGTTCGAGTTCCCCGCAAGCCGGCTGGAGGACCCGCGCTTCCGCTGCGCCATGCCGCGTGAATGCCTCAGCTGCAATACGCGATCGCACCTGAAGGCCCACGTGATCATCTACACGCCCGAGCTGCGCGACAGCCTGTCGCTGGAGGAGGAATACCAAGCCGGCGGGATGGTCCTCTCCGACGCCGAGGTCCGCGGCCTGACCGGCGAACAGGTGCTCGCCCGCCTGCCCCGCGTGCCCAATGTTCCCTACCCGGGCAGCCTGCCGATGCCCTACTGGATCTGCGACATGTGCAGCGGACAGAATGCCGTTCGCGCACAGATCAACGTCAACAGCGAAACCGGACAGGGGTGGTGTCAGCTCCAGATCCGCAACCTCACCGCCTCGGAAGCGTTCATCGTGGCCGCGGGAGGGTCGGGAACGCCCGGGCACGAAAGCCTCAAGCGCAAGCTCGAAGCGCGCGAGGAGCAGCCCTGGGTGAACCTGCCCGAGGCCGTGCGACACCGCATCGAGCAGTGGTTCAAGCCGCAGCGTGGCGAGCAGTTCTTCGGCTATTCACCCGACCGCGACCGAAGCCGCACCGAGGACGGCGTCAGCGGGCTGGTGGTTACCTCCGAGCGGTTGATCTATCACACCAACTACCGCCACGAGGAATGCGACGTCCACGAGGCGTTCAAGCTGACGCTCTCAATGTCGGGCCCGCGCGGCGAGTTGGGAATTCGCGCGCCGCACTGGGAGGTCAAGCGCATCCGCCTGGACCGCGACGGCGTCAAACGCCTCCGCAGGAGTCTCTACCTCGCACGATCGCACGCCGTCTGGCGATAGCCAGCCATAGCGTGACAACACACGAAGGCCCCGTGGGTCCGGGGGGACCCGCGGGGCCTGAACTGTTTCGCGACCGGGAAGTTCTTCGCTGACGCTATTCCTCAGCCTGCTCACGCTGCTTCATCCACTTCTCAACGGCCTTGCTGGCCTTGTCGGTGGGTCCGTCCCACGGCTCGGCGGTGTTGTGCAGCACCAGGTTTCCGTCCTTGACCGACACCGTCTGCTTGCCCACCACCAGCTTTTCGCCATCGGCCTTGGGGGTCGGGGCGTTCTTGGTGTCCGGGATGAAGTGCACGCTGTAGGTGACGTCCCCGGCCTTGACCTGCCTGCCGTCCGGCGCGCCCTTGCCGATCATCACGAGCATCCCCTCCACGCCCGAGTTGCCCGAGAAGTCCACCGCCAGGCTGGTTCCGTCCGACGTCGTAGCCGTAGCGCAGCCGTCCTGCATGACCTCGAAATGCGTCACCTTCCCGCCCATCGCGCCCCAGGCGTAGCGCTTGCCCCGGGCGGTAATCCACAGCGGGCCGATCACCTGGTTCTTCGTGTGCCGCCGAGGCCGGGTGGCCAGGCAGGTCATCACGATGTCGTTCTCGTCCTTCCAGCGGTTGCGGAACATCATGTAGTTGTACTGATGGTCCACGCTCGCACGGGGCATGCACTCGGCCGGGTTGACCGGCTCGAGCCCGATCGGCCAGTTCACGTACGCCAGCACGCTCTGGTGGGGGTAGATCCCGACCG